>CAYSYI010000070.1:0-3082 GCA_964435395.1 uncultured Isosphaeraceae bacterium | reverse complement strand
CATCATCACCAGTGACACCAACAAATGGGTTTGATGCGGGGATTGCGTAGGGTGAACCACCATCCACATCGATACGAAGAATCTTGCCGAGTTTTTGGTTCGTAATATCTTGCGCACGGTTGGATGGGTCGCCTGCGCTACCGCCATCACCAGTTCCTATGTACAAATATCCATCAATTGGACTAAACCCAAGCCAGCCACCATTGTGGTTTGAGTAGGGCTGAGAAATTGTCATAATCGTTGTGCCACTTGAAGCGTCAGCGATATCAGGGTTTGAAGAGACGGAGAATCGTTCAATAACGGTGCTACCACTGGTCGATGTGTAGTTGATGTAGAAGTAGCCGTTTTGAGCATAGTTTGGATGGAATGCGAGACCAAGTAAGCCCTGTTCAGAACTCGTACTTACAGATTTGCTTAAAAATGGCGTGGAGTACAACGTGCCCGAATCAAGATTGTAAATTTTGATTCGACCAGTGCTTCCTGATCTTTGTTCCACGATAAAAATTCGACTGAAATCACCTGCTGGTGCAACAACCTGTACAGGTCTCGCTAAACCACTGGCAATTCGGACTGATTCCAACGGAGTTGTGCCAAGGTTTCGAAATACAGGATCTTGTCCCGTATGAGCAAGTGTCGGCTGAAGTCTTGCCTGCGTGTTGGGTTTAACAGCTTTGCCTGCGACGACTAAGCAAAGTCCAGCAATTGATGTTGTAAGTACTATTCTTGAAATCATTGTTTATCTCTCCACAATCCACATTCTGAGGGGTTATTTTCTATTCAGTTCCAATTTGTCGGCACTGAGCCCTTTCTATTCGTACTCTGAGTAGCTTCGGTTGCTTTTTCGTCCGATAAGCCACTCTATTCCTTTGGGGACACCTCAGAGTACAACACAGACTACTTATGCAGAGTAGTACTCAAAGGGGGTGGGAGCAAGAAAAAAATCTCTTTAATCTTCTGTTTCGATTGGTTCCCCCGCGTCACCCCACCCCACGAGGCCACCTCGCATAGTTCTTACATCGGTAAAGCCCATACTCATGAGCTGTTTACTCATCGCGATGGAGACATAATCGTTGTACGTCTCTCCAGACACGATAATCGTTCCAACATTATTATTGTTGAGCCTCCCAGAAAGCAGCCCTAGCCACCCAAAAGGGATGTTTATTGATCCTTCGATATGAGCATCCTTGAAATCCCACGTTTGCCTTGAGTCGACAATCATAACAGTTCCATTTCGCAAGAGCGCGCTGTTGCCCTCTCGTACGAGAATAGCCGCCTCGCTGGGCACGATATATCGAAGATTTTTATCACTAATACCACTGTTGCAACCACAACAGAAACACGCAAGAAACACAACAGATAGACGTAAGGTAATTACCATACACAGCAGAATACACGACCTGCGGATTCACTGCCGCCTGACGCGAAAGGAGTTTTATTTGAATTACTCAACAACCCACGTTCTCCTATCCCTTGTTTTGGTTGGTTTCTTGGTTCAAGTTACGAGCGGAAGACAACCAGGCCTACCGCCGGAAACCACCCCCAATATGGACCAACTGGTTAATGAAGACACAAGTCATGCAACAATTGCTATTCGCACAGATGTGGGGTGGGTGGGGACTTTGCAAGGGTTCAACATTATTGTCCTCATCACACCCGACCCCGGCTGGCATATCTATTGGAAAAACGCAGGTGCAAGCGGATCGCCCACAGAAATAGAAGTATCAGCTCCAGATGGTTTTGTTGTTGGAGACCCACTTTTCCCTAGGCCCACAGTATTTCAGGAAGCTGTAGGGCAAACGTATGGCTACAACAAACCTGTTGCAATTTTTATCCCAATCACAGCGCCAAAGGTTCTTCAAGATGGGCAGGTGTCTTTTGAGGTAACAACAAGCTGGCTTGCGTGTAAAAAAATATGCGTCATGGGCGAGCAGAAAAACACGCTTGAAGTTTCAACAAGTGCACTGCAACAAGGACCTTTCCACAGAGACATCCAACTTTCACGTTGGGTAAAAGCTTTGCCCCAGCCCCTCGAAAACCTCGAGGGTGGTGCGAGTGTGCTCGTTGGAGACACCCTTCATGTTTCAGGTGAAACAGAACAGCGACCAATCCGTTTTTTGGGCGTTGAACGGAAGGGAATTCAATTTGGAATACCATCGCAAATCATTGTGAAAAACGGCTTGTTTCGACTTCCAATACCCATCACCCTTGATTATTCAGAAGCAGAAGGCAATATAGTAATTATTGAAGGTATTTTATTGTTTGGACGCAAGACAGACGATCCGTCGTACGTTGTGCAACTCACGGTAGATTCACAGTCGCACCAAAACAAGAACAGAGGAAAGAAACCATGATAAAACAACTCATTACACTTTCGTGCATTGTGGCACTGAGCTCATTGAGTACAGCGCAACCAATTGGAACTCGCCCACCCCGAGACAAAGAAACAGAGTCGCAAAAAAAAGTAGTAGCCGAGGTCGGAGAACAAGCACCAGCGTTTGAACTCGAAGACCAATTTGGGAAAAAACACAAACTTGCCGACTACAAAGGAAAGATTGTTGTGCTTGAATGGTTCAGTCACACGTGCCCTTTCTGTAAAAAAACATGGGAGTCGGGCCTTGTCCCAAAACTCCTTGTTGATTTAGATGAAAAGAAGACAGAGATTGTATATCTCGCTATCAACTCAACGGCGAATCAACCAGAAGAAGACATTCTTAAGGGCGGTGCAAAGTTTTTAGAAGAACTCAAACTTCCAAACGAACTTCCAATGCTTATGGATTACGATGGTGCCACTGGACACGCGTATGGTGCACGAACTACACCACACATGTATGTCATTGATACAGAAGGCATTTTGGTGTACCAGGGAGCACTAAGCGATGACCGCCGAGGTAAAGAGGGCGATAAGGCTGAAACACACATTTTGCGTGCAGTGACTCAACTTGAAGCGGGCGAAGAGGTCTCACCAAGTTACGTACAACCATGGGGTTGCCCGGTGAAATATAAAAACGACAATCAGTCGACTGGTCGAAAAGGGCGTCGGGGACCCGTTGGTGGCCGGAGATAAACGACGGGCGTCGTGTAA
>CAYSYI010000069.1:0-3115 GCA_964435395.1 uncultured Isosphaeraceae bacterium | reverse complement strand
AATCAGATTATAACACTTTAGTAGGAGAAAAATCTGGTCTACAATCGGATTATGACACTTTAGTAGGAGAAAAATCTGGTCTACGATCAGATTATGACACTTTAGTAGGAGAAAAATCTGGTCTACAATCAGATTATGACACTTTAGTAGGAGAAAAATCTAATTTACAAAGCCAGTATGATACACTAAATACCGAAAAGACTGATTTAGTAAAGAGGTACAATACATTAGATGCAGCATACGATAGTTTAGAAGAACAAAAAAATTATTTACAAAATCAGTACGATACACTAAACGAAGAAAGAAAACAAAATTTGGAAGCATTAGCATTAGATAGTTTTCTAGCAAATCCTGAGATGTATAACAACATGTTAAAAGAAAAAATATCTCAAAAAACTTTAGATATTTTTACTAAAGATGGAGATATTAATATTGATGTTAAAGAAACTATAGAATCTAAACGGTTTTCATCAAATTTTAAAAGGGCTTTTGAATCAAAAAAAAGCGTTTTACCACAATTAGTAGAATCATTAAAGAAAGAAAATCCTTCTCGTTTAAAACTATTCAAAGCCAAAGATTTTGCAAATTACATTATAAGAACAGGAAACTTAATGATAACGTACTCCTTTTATATTTATTTGATGATGAAAATAATACTACAATATAATTCTACCGACAAAAAAAGAGTACCAAATGAGACAGTGTATAATTCTTTTTCAGAATTCTTCAATGAATTAGGAATTGAAGAACAACAGTTTGAATATGTATTAAAATTTATTGCATTCAATACATTCAAAAAATTTATGGATTATGAATCAAATAATAATACCAAAGGAATTGATATATTTTTAAAAGATTCTTTAAAAATAGTAGAAAAATTTATAGGAAAAGAATATGTAAATTCTTTAGCTAATTTTGACTTTAATACAGACATTACATTTGATTATGTTCATACCACTAGTGGAGAACCAGATATGAGTGTAAGTGAACAAATGTGTAAGTTATATATAGAATCAAAAAATATCAAGAATTATAAAACAAAAGATTTTTCAGCAATACCTAGCGGATGTCTCATCCATTCTAATGGGGATAAAGCATATTATAATGACTTATCTACAGAACACGATTGTAGTGATCAATTTAAATGCATCCAAGAAAAACCAGATACTACAAATTTTGTTAATTATCAGGGAGGAAAACCTGATATGAGTGTAAGTCCTTTTGAATGTGAACACTATGCTAAAGATAATGAATTAACGTGGAGTGGTGTAATGGATACAGGTGTAGCTGACCCTCAAGGTTGTTACTATAATGGTAATTCTATTTACTATAACATCCGATCTGATTCAAATAAAGAATGTATTAACCCATATAAATGCATCCAAAAACCACCTAAAGTAGACCATTTTCAAAAATTTACTGTAGGACAACCACCTTCAAAATATAAAAAAGTTACTAGTGGGAAACCAGACAGAAGTGTGAGTCAAGAGGAATGTAAGACTTATATGGATTCCAAAGGTTATGGATTTAAACAACTTGATTACGCAGGAGCTGTAAGTGGATGTTTTTACGCAGAGAACCTGCCTTTCGAACCAATAAAAGGATTTTATAATATAAAATCTACTGAAGGTAAATGTTCCGCAGATTTACCAGAAGGTGTAGAGGATACACACAATATATCATGTATCCAAAAAAACCCTGAGAGTGTAAGTCCTTTTGAATGTGAACAGTATGCTAAATCAATATCAGCTGATTCAATTGATTTGAATTATAATAGTTCAAGTGCTCCAAAGGGGTGTTTCTGGAGAAAATCTAATAATAGTGTGGGGTTTAATCCATCTACAAATACTACTGGAAAATGCAGTGATGAATTTCAATGCATCCTAAAACCAATAGACACCAGCAAATTTAGAAGAAACACAAATAATAAACAAAATTTTAGAACTGTTTCAGAACAACAATGCCAAGCATATTCTAGAAGCAGAAATAGAAGTTTTAAATCAGGGGATTTTGGAGTTGCCTACCCATCTGGATGTTACAGTACTCAGAATGGTATATTTTTTAACACTAATACTAGTACAGAAAGTAAATGTAGTAGTCCATATAAATGTGTTCACCGACCATGGAAAGAAGAAGATTATACAATAGTTAGTAGTGGAAAACCACTTTCATTTTATAAAGAAGTACATAATAATTCTGAAAACGTTATGAATGTTTCTAAAGAACAATGTAATAGAATTGCTAAGTCTAAGTATGGTGATGATAAAACAGCAAGTGAACAAACTTGGACTGGTGTACCAGAAGGTTGTATTCATCATTTTAGAGGAAATAGTCTATATTGGAATAAACATAAAGGAAAAAAATGTAACGATAATACTGGGTACAATTGCATCCAAAAAAACCCTAGATATTTAGATGAAGAAGATTGTAACAGATATTCCAATACTGGTGGAAAAGGTTATACTGAAGGTATGTTGAATAAGAACGAGACTCAATTAGAATCATTTCCTAAAGGTTGTACTCGAAAAGATAATCTTGTTGGTTATTCTCCTTCCATTAATTCTCCAGCATCATGTGGTCACAATGGATACAATTGTATTTATAAAGCATTAACAAAAGAAGATTTTAAAACAGTTAGTAGTGGGAACCCACTTTCAAAATATAAAGATGTTAGTAGTGGGAAACCAGATATGAGTGTTTCTGAGACCGAGTGTAATTCTTCATTTCCATCAGCAACATATACTGACAAGCCATCAGGTTGTATAAAATACGGGAATAATATTAGATGGAACAAAAATACAAATACCAATAGTTGTTCATCGTCTACCCCATGTGTACAAAAAGACCCTAAGATTGTAAGTGAGGAGGATTGTAAAGCTTATGCTAAATTATTGGGTGAAGAATTTCATACAACTAATAATACTGCATACCCAAAAGGTTGTATATTAATGTCTAACAATCGTGTAAGATGGGAAAATAATGGTGGTGGAGATTGCAATAATACAAATGTTTCTGGTAACTGTATTCAATTAAAATAACTTTTTAAAAAAATAATATTAATAATAATTATATGCAATCAATAGTAAATGCAATAGTAGGAAGTTTATCAAGTTCA
>CAYSYI010000068.1:0-3262 GCA_964435395.1 uncultured Isosphaeraceae bacterium | reverse complement strand
AACCGTCAACGGGTGTTTCGTTTTCGTATTGCGGTTGCGCTTCGATGTCGGGTTCGTGCCCTTCGCGGTGTTCGCCTTCTGGCATCATGAGCATCGCGTGGTTGTTTGCCATGAAATTTGCAACCGCCGATTTATCTTTTCCGTATGTTGAATTGGGAACATCAGTTAAATAAAACTTCAAAAGGTTACGGCATCTTGCAACGGCAATATCACGAACGCCCTGTTGTGCGATGATTGGTATTGATTTCCCGTTTGGAGCTATGACTTCAGCGTACTTGGTAAATCCTTCTTCGCGGTACGGCGAATCTTTAGGTAATGCTTGTAGCCCGAATTCAAGTGGCGCTGTGAGGCAAAGTGCGAGGAGTGTTATCATGATATTTTCTCTGTAGTGCAGGATACACGCTAACCATTGTGAATACGAAGAGGGCGAAGCCCCCTAATACGCAAATAAGATGGTGTTCATGGACGAGCATCGTGGAGATGGAGACTGCAACTGCCCAGATGAGTGCGGTTACTAGAACTGACTTGCTATACCGATTGCCGATGACCCATGCCATGGTGAACACATACGAAACGTGCAGCGACGGTGCATGGTTCCAACGTGATAGGTTTTCGAGACCGAAGTATTCGTAAAAGTACGGACCCCAGACACCAGTTGTTTCGTAGCCGGGTTCGATTGGTACAAGCACAAAGAAGATTGCTGCGATTGCGGTTTGTGTAAAAAGAGTTCCAACTGGTGCAATCGAGTCGCGCCATGACTTAAAGAGAAATGGAAACACAATGACAGCGATGTCGAGGGAGAAATACAAGGGGAGCGCCCATCCCCGAAATGTTATGTTTGCTTCCCATGCAAAGTACAGTGGATATCGAACTGCTCGCATGTCGCTAAGTTCATGCGAGAGTGACCACAAGAGAAGAAAGCCAATGTAATACCCAAGTGCCACCAAGATGACACTTGTTCGTGAATTATTTTTCACGCAGTTACAGTTGTCATCGAAACATCTTCGACAGGACGGTCGCCTTGAGCGGTTTGCACTGCGCCGATTTCGCGAACAACTTCGATGCCTTCAGTCACTTTTCCGAATGCGGTGTATTGCCCATCGAGGTGTGGACAACGCTCTAGACAGATGAAGAATTGACTTCCTGCGGAGTTTGGATCTTGCGAACGCGCCATCGAAAGTACGCCTTCATCGTGCTCACGGTCGTTGAACTCTGCATCGATGTTCCATCCAGGACCGCCCATGCCTGTGCCATCTGGACATCCACCTTGAATCATGAATCCAGAGATAATTCGATGGAAAATTAAATTATCATAAAACTCACTTTTCGCGAGTTTTTGGAAGTTTTCGGTGTGTTTTGGCGCCACATCGTTCCAAAGTTCGACGGTGATGGTGCCCTTGCTTGTTTCAATAGTTGCTGTTGGATATGTCATGTTGCGCATTCTACCGTCTATTTTGGTGACAGTCACAAAACGGTGACTGTCACCAAACACTCAAATCTTGCTTTTTGGGGTCGTCAGTGGTGACAGTCACTGCTTGGTGACTGTCACCGCACATTGGTGTACGGGTTTTGTTAGGATATGAGAATGGTGGAAGAATTACGATTGCCGTTGGTTGGTGGAAGGGTAGAAGCCGGGTTTCCGTCGCCGGCGGATGATTTTATTGAGCGCTCGCTCGATTTGAATGAGCAATTGGTTGCGAATCCAATTGCAACATTTTTTGTTCGAGCAAGCGGACACTCTATGGACGGCGCAGGCATTCATGACGGTGATCTTTTAATTGTTGATCGTTCTGTAGTTCCAAGCCATGGAAGTATTGTCGTTGCAATTATTGATGGCGGTCTTACGGTGAAGCGATTAATGAAGCGAGGAGTGGACATGTTTTTAAGGCCAGAACCAAACAAACTTGACCAAGGGAAGTATGCTCCAATTGAAGTTGGAGATGAAACAGATGCAACTATTTGGGGTGTTGTTGTATGGTCAGTGCATCGTTTGGACACGACATGTACGCGTTAGCGGATTGCAACAACTTTTACGCTTCGTGCGAACGTGTTTTTGAACCGCATCTTGAAAATAAACCGCTTGTTGTGCTTTCGAACAACGATGGATGTGTTATCGCTCGGTCGCAGGAGGCAAAAGCGCTTGGTTTTAAGGTTGGAGATCCTATTTTTAAGTTTAAAGATACCGTGCGCCAACACAACGTTATTGTTCGCTCATCAAACTTCGCGTTGTATGGTGATATGTCTCGTCGGGTTATGCAAACGATTCGTTTGTTTTCGCCAGACGTTGAGGTCTACTCTATCGACGAAGCGTTTATTAAACTCGACGGGTTAAAAGGACGAAATCACGAAGAAGTCATGCGGCAAATGCGAGCTGCAATTTTGCAGTGGACAGGTATTCCTGTTTCAATTGGGATTGGGCGCACTAAAACGCTTGCAAAATTGGCAAATCACTACGCAAAACAAAACCCAAGAATGGGCGGTGTCGCAAGGGTGCCACAACCGCCAGACGAAATGTTGCAAGCGGTAGAAATTGAAGATGTCTGGGGCATCGGGCGCAAGTGGTCGGAAAAATTACGAAACATAGGGATTAAAACAGCGTTTGATTTGGCTTCTATGGACTCAGAAAACATACGAAGGTCTTTCAATAGCATTGCAATGAAAACGGCAATGGAATTGCGAGGGCACACGCATTTTCGTCTTGAACAAACGCCCGAACAACGCAAAACATTATTGCGTTCTCGTTCGTTTGCAAAACCGATCGAATCATGGCAAGAAATGTCAGAGGCAATTGCATCACACGCAACTCGCGCGGCAGAAAAACTTCGTAATGAAGATCTCGTTGCAAAAGTACTTCATGTATTTTTTCATACAAGCTTGTTTAATCGTACCGACCCACGAAATCACGCACATGCCACTATCGAACTTATTCCACCAACAAATATCACACACACCATCATTAGAGCGTCTCTTAGTATCGCTAAGCCAATGTGGAAATGTGGTTTTAAATATAAACGTGCAGGCGTGCAACTTATTGATTTATCAAGCGGTCCAGTCCAATGCAGTTTATTTGATTCGCCGGAAGAACAAACGCGCGATAAACGCATAATGACATTGCTTGATACAGTAAATGCCAGCATGGGAGCCGGCACATTGCACTATGCTGCTACCGGTTTCACAAAGGTCATGAAAATGAAACAAACAAGGCGCTCACCTCGCTACACCACGCACTGGGACGAACTCCCGAAGTGTTTGTGCGGGTTGC
>CAYSYI010000067.1:0-3446 GCA_964435395.1 uncultured Isosphaeraceae bacterium | reverse complement strand
ACCTCGAAAAATCAAAGACGACAGCAACATCGCTCTGTTGTGCACCACACAAATCACGACCTGTCGAATGTTCATCAACGAGCATCACATTTGGCCGAATCATTGCAAGGCCACTTGTCAGCGCAATGGCACCACTCCTTGACGTTTCCCCAGAAAGAACCCAAACATTGTTCGCAGTGACCAGAGGTGAAGCCATCGCAATAAGCCGCTCGTGCGTTATCACTTCAAACGCTGAATGAACAGCACTCTCTATTTTCGATTGAATTGGCTCGAGGGGCTCATCGCTACGCACGCGTTGACTTGGTCGCGTGAGTTGTGCGGAAACTTCCTCGCGAACGTTGTTTTGCAATTCTGAATACCCATCAAAACCCAGCTTGGTCGCAAATCGAACGATGGATGCCCTACTTGTCCCGACTTTGTCTGCTAGAGTCGAAACATTCCCAAATGTAAGCAATGTTTGATCATCCAAAATTGCCTCAGCAATTCGCCTCTCTGTTGGCGTTAATTGTTCATTCACCGCTGCGATGTGGTTTTTTAGGCTCAAAACTAGAACTCCGTTGCACAATTTGTTACATTATACCTACTGCATTGTACACTTTGTTACACAAGAAGCAATGACCGATAAAACCCTACAGAGAACACACTATGACTGAAAAAAACACATACACTCCCACCGAGCGCGAACAAGCATTTCTTGACACTGTCGAGAGCCCTAAGTACCAACGCGAAATTGTCAACGGTCTCAATCCATTCTTCTCAGATAGAGCACCAGAGGACATGCAGGGTTTTTACACATCGGGTGAAATTGATGCGCTTCGCATCTTAAAAGATACCGACCGTGATGTTGAACATCGAATGCCCGTAAAAATGACGAACCACTACTTCGACATCGCGAAGAACAGCGCATCGGTGCAAAAAATTGTCAAGGCGTCACCTGAAGAAACAGAAGACCTCTGTGGCTCAGAAGATCCTGGCTTCCAAATGGACTACTCCCCTGTCCCCGGGTTACTTCACAAATATGAAATGGGCTTGATGTATGTCATCTCGACATGTTCATCACATTGCCGCTTCTGTTACCGAGAAGAGTTGATTGCACGCAAAGAAGTTGAACGACAAGATGGCACCGTTGCAAAAAAGAAACTCGCGCAAATTCCTGACATCGTTGCGTACATTAAAGAACACAACGAAATTGTTGCGAAGAACGGCGGTAGACACCCTGAAACAGGTCGCGAAAAACTCCGTGAAATTCTCCTTTCCGGCGGCGACCCGATGGTGCTCGCAAATTCAAAAATTGCTGCCTGGCTTTCTGCACTTGCTGAAAGTGGCATCGAAGCAATTCGAATCGGAACAAAAGAAATGGCGTTTTACCCAGACCGTTTCGATACTTCCTTCCTCGCGATGCTCGACAAGTTTCACGAAACGTACCCAGAAGTTGGGTTGCGTATTCTTATCCACTTCAACCACCCTGACGAATTCCTTGCAAAGGACGAGAACGGCAAGTACATCCCTGACGAATCTGGCATCTTCAAATGGATTCCAGCAACAGACAAAGCGATGAAAGGCCTTGTCTCACGCGGCTGGATCAGTGTTGAAAATCAAGCACCAATTATCAAAGGGATTAATGATGACTCGGACGCCCTTCGAATCATGCAACGTGCAATGAAAAGAGTTGGTGCAGAAAACCATTACTTCTTCTGTGGGCGCGACATTATTGCACACCGCTACTTCAATGTTCCGATTGAAACCGCTTGGCAAACTCTCAATAACTCTCAAAAAGGACTCTCAGGCGTTGAAGCACATGCTCGCTTATCTATTACTCACTACCTTGGCAAAACTGAAGTTGCCGCAGTAACTAACGAACCTATTCCTGGACTCCCTGGTAGCGAAAACGGGGTCGTTATTTTCAAGTTACTCCGCAATGCCGCAGACGCTCCGCTTCGTGGAAAAGTTTGTATTGTTGGACGAAATCCTAATGCCATTTGGTTTGACGATTACGAAGACCGTGTACTGTTTGATGAAGCAGGCCTCTTTGATTACACGCGAGTGAAGAAGTAACGATGATTGACAAACGTGTTGCAATTGCCGCCGATGCGGTCGCAGATATTTTCGATGGTGCAACCGTCATGATTGGCGGATTCGGCGAAGCGGGAAGCCCGATCGAATTAATCCACGCGCTCATCGATCAAGGTGCTACGAACCTCACAGTTGTAAACAACAATACAGGCAGCGGCGAAGTTGGTCTCGCAGCACTGATTAAAGCAAAGCGTGTTGCAAAGATGATTTGTTCTTACCCAAGAACAGCGAACTCAACAGTTTTCCCAGAACTCTATCAAAGTGGAGAGATTGAACTTGAACTCGTCCCCCAAGGCACACTAGCTGAACGAATCCGTGCAGGTGGCTCAGGCATTCCTGCGTTTTACACACCAACTGCTGTTGGTACACCCCTTGGCGAGGGCAAAGAAAGCCGATCATTCAAGGGCAGAGATTACGTTCTTGAATACGGACTTACTGCCGACTTTGCACTGATCAAATCCAAAACGGCTGACACCCACGGCAACGTCACCTACAACAAAACTGCTCGTAACTTCTCACCCATCATGGCAATGGCAGGCAACGTCACGATTGTACAAGCAGAAAAAATTGTGGCACTTGGCAAGCTTGACCCTGAATCTATCATCACGCCTAGCATTTTCGTACAACGTGTTGTCGAAGTTTCAGACCCTGCACTTGAATCAACACTTGTAGCCGCAGGAGAAACCTACCCATGACTGGTCGATCACGCGATGATATGGCGAAGCGCCTTGCACAAGATATTCCAGATGGCTCATATGTGAATCTAGGCATCGGCATCCCTGAATTGGTTACGAAGTATGTCCCTGAAGGACGAGAGTTTATCTACCACACCGAAAATGGTTTACTCGGAATGGGACCATCTCCTGAAGAAGGCAAGGGCGACCCAGAACTGATCAATGCAGGCAAAAGACAAGTCACTGCGCTCCCCGGTGCTGCGTATTTTCACCACGCGGACAGTTTCTCGATGATTCGAGGTGGACATCTTGATTTGTGCGTACTTGGCGCTTTGCAAGTTGCAAACAACGGTGATTTGGCGAATTGGTCAACCGGCGGAGAACATGCAATTCCCGCAGTCGGAGGCGCAATGGATCTTGTTGCAGGTGTTAAATCAATTTATGTACTCACACAGCACTGCACCAAACATGGCGATCCAAAACTCGTTGAGGCGTGCACATATCCACTCACCGGACTTAGCGTTGTAAACCGTATCTATACTGACCTCGCAGTTATTGATGTTACACCTGACGGATTTCAACTCGTTGAACTCAGCGATGGTGTTTCATACGACTATGTGCAAGAACGCACAGGCGCCCCGCTTCTTCCACGCAAGGAATAACACATGAATCGAAGCGAAGAACTCTATACAAAAGCAC
>CAYSYI010000066.1:0-3631 GCA_964435395.1 uncultured Isosphaeraceae bacterium | reverse complement strand
TGCCCCATCGCTTGGTAACAGTTTGGTTTCCTCGTTGTTCACGATAGGTGCTTGTGCGAGCACAGCGTCCGCACACGCAAGGCACGTTAAAAGTGTAAGTACGATTCTATTGGTTCGTTTGTTCATTTTCTCAATCTCCGGCTATCCATTCTCAAATGTTGTCGAGTACTACGACTCTCTTCTCAAGATGGTAGCACATCCAATTCCCATAAGCAAGAAATTTATTCGGTTTCACGCACGCCGAAAAATCGCTGTGATTTGCTCAATAAACAACGTTTCCGCTTTTTCGTGTTCAAATGTGATCCAGTCGTCGCCTGCGTTTTCGTCAGCCGCGTCGCTGATGTATTTGAAACAGCGGAATGGGACATGCAGGTCGCGGCAAACTTTCGCAATTGCATACGCCTCCATGTCAACAATGTGTACTCCCGCACTCGGAAGTTCGCCAGCATCTGTCAAAAAACTGTCTCCTGAGCCACACACTATTTTTGGAGCGCCAATCATGTAATGCCCTTCTTCATACGGCGTGACATATTTTTCAAAACCAAGCGGTGAACAATCCATGTCCCTTTGGATAAAGCCCGTGCACTCGATAAGTCCATGCGAATGTTCATCAGAAACTGAACCCGCGGTGCCAAAATTTACCACCAACTTTGGCTTGTGGTGCAATATCAACTTGGTTGCTTGCAAAGATGCGTTGACTTTACCTAGCCCCGTCACGAAAACATTGGCTTCCTTATGAAGCGTTGGTATTTCTTCTTGAAGTGCTGTGAGAATAAGCATGGAGTGACATTCTACACCTGTTACCATCTCGCACATGAACGAATATATATGCAACGGTTTATGGATTGGCGGAATCACCCTAGGTTCCTTGTTGGTTGTGGCAGGACTTTTACACTTGATTCCAAGACTTGGGAACACTGGGCGAACTCTTTCGGGGTGGCTGTGCGTTGCTCCTGGTCTTGACCTTCTCGTTGGATTCTTTACAGGACTCCCGCTCATTCTTGGACCAGTTTTTGGCGGCTGGATTGGACTCGCCGCCTCGGTGATTGCCCAAGTTCTCGCCGTCATGATTTGGACGACATTGCACGGACTCGCACATCCAAAGGCAAGAAAAGGCCTGCGAATCGTCAAGTTCTTAAACGCGCTCGTTGGCACATGGCGAAACTTTATCGCAGTCTGGATTACTGCGTTTGCAGTCCCTGTTTTTCTTTTGGTTCGCGTTGCAGAAATCCTCGTCTACCCTTGGCTTGTCTGGCTTATTCGTTTTCCAAAATACAAACAATCCGACTGGGTTCGGGTGAATCGATTCAAGTTTAAAAACTTAGTAGGGCACGATTTAATTTGGTGTTTGTATTGCGATTGGATGACTGGCGTTTGGTCGCTTGGATCAGAAATGCTTCGCAACGTCGAATCGTTCTGGTGTCCCATTCGTTTTGATAACGAGAAGAAGTGCGAGAACTGTAGTATTGATTTTCCTGATGTTTTTAATGGGTGGTCTCAACCTGATGGCTCAATGGAAGAAGTTGTTAATGTGCTCAAGCAACATTACGATGAGGCGGAGGTGAACGCTTGGTTCGGGCATCCAGCACGACTTACAATCGAAGGTAAAGACGCACCAGAAAACTAACTACATGGTCCCCAATTACCGACAACGATAAGCAAATCGCCAATGTTCACGATGCCGTCGTTATCCAAATCCGCTGATGGCTCGTTTGTCCCAAAGAAAGCAATTATTGCAAGCACATCACTCACATCAACAACTCCGTCGCCGTTAATGTCCGAACCGCACTGACATTCGTCGAGCGCTCCTTGAGTAGCCAAGTTATAGATGTGCGCCGCGCCCATGGAATAAAAAGAACCAGTTGATCCAATGATAGCGGTGTCGCTTTTGTGCGACACGCTATACGCAAAATCATATCTCTCTAAATCGGTAGCGAAACGAAAACCACCACCCCACGAAGTTCCATCAAATCGGAACAAGTATGCATATCCCAACGAATTGTTTGAAGCTCCAACGAGCACGCTTGTACCATTGCTCGCAATGGAAACACTGTGTCCAAATGCGTCCCCGCTTTCGCCGTCACTTGGCGTTACTTTTGTCTCTTCAACCCAGTTGCCGCTAGTGTTTGCATAGATGTACGCAGCACCACAGTCCGAAACGTTTGCGTCTGCTTGGTATGCACCAACAACGACCCTTGAACCATCATCCGCCATCGAAACGCTGTACCCATAATAATCAAAACTGCCTCCGTCGCTTGCAAGAAGTTTAGATTCTTCAACCCACATGCTGCCCTGCAAGGAGTAGATATAGGCAGCACCTGAACCAAGGCCGAAGTAATCATCGCGATACGCTCCGACCACCACACGCGCACCATCGTCTGACATTGAAACGCTTCTTCCAAAACTCGCGTTGCTTATTCCATCACTTGCACTGAGTTTGGTTTCTTCTATCCACCCAGAACCAGTACGTGAAAAGATATACGCCGAACCAGAGTCAACAGCGTTACCATCACCCTTATATCCACCAATGATTGCTTTTGAACCATCACCAGATATAGAAACACTCCAACCAAAGTAGTCGCCTGCCATCGCGTCGCTTGCAACCAACTTTGTATTTTCAACCCAAGTATTTTCGACAAGGGAAAATATGTATGCTGAGCCAGAATCATTTCCTGCGTCATTAGTGAATGCCGCACCAATGGCGACCCAAGTTCCATCGCTTGAGATAGAAACACTCCTGCCAAACATATCACCTGTTGCTCCATCACTCGCAAGAAGTTTTGCGTCTTCAATCCATTTGCTATTCACAAGAGAATAAATATATGCCGAACCCGAATCCGTTCCATTTTCATCAGCAAGCGCCCCGACAATAACCCTTGTGCCATCGGCCGAAATAGAAACACTCGTACCAAAGAAATCATACATTTGCCCGTCGCTCGCAATGATTTGCGCGACTTCAGTTGGCATGGAAAACTCGCAACTATCGGGCACGTTATTTTCATTGCAATCATCAGCGACGCCTTCTGCAATATCGCAGATATCACCGATTCCATTTCCGTTGCAGTCCGCTTGTGCTGGATTGTACAGATAGCAATTATCAACTTCGTCTTGAACGCCGTCAGCATCAGAATCCGCTCGAGAAATTGATTGAGAAAAAGAAGCATTGCCCATAAAAAGAGTAAACAAGCCCGCAAACAGTGTCGCAATCAGTTTCATTGAGTAATTTCTCATGTAAACGCTTACACGTCAATTATAGAACAAGCGGTATCCGAGTCAAGAAAAATTAATCCCATAGGGTCTGGTACGGACCTGGTACAAGATGAACTTCGTAAAAGCACTTTATCCGTTTTTTGTACCAGGTCCGTACCAGACCCCAAGAAACAGAGCCCTGATTTCTCAGGGCTCTGCAAGGAATCAAAATTTTAATTCCGAGGGAGGGAAGTAAGGTTTACGAATACCGAAGGTTACTCGTCGTTGACTTCGTATTCAGCGTCGATGACGTCATCCGAACATGAACCATCGCTGCACGTGTCGCCGCCACAACATTCGCCGTCGGTTCCTGCAGAAGCATTCGTGGCTTCATTTGCAGTTGCTTCGTAGACGGCCTTGCCGAGTTCTTCAGCAGAACCAG
>CAYSYI010000065.1:0-3858 GCA_964435395.1 uncultured Isosphaeraceae bacterium | reverse complement strand
GGGGGGGGTGGGTATTGCAGGGGGCCGGGTCCCACCCTGGTACAAAGTGTACCAGGGCCGGACCAGACCCTAAAAACCCGGCCCGCCAGAAGGCGAGCCGGTTCGAAAATCAAAGATTCGATACTAACTATTAGGACCAGTTAGCAATGATCAGGAGAATATCAAGAATACTTGCTACTCCATCTTCATTTTGATCACCACCGCAACCATCACATGGTCCCCAGTCTGCGATCACGACGAGAACGTCAAGAATACCAACAATACCATCGCCGTCAGCGTCACCAGGAACTGGTGGGTTGATAATGATGATGTCACCTTCGCCAATAATGGTGCCTTGATTATCTACATTAGAAGCGTAGATAATGTAGCCATTGGTACGTAACGTGCCACCAGCTTCAACAACAAGGCTTGGAGTGTAGATGACTTCAGATAGTGCTTGCCCTGCAAGATCATTATCATGGTTGTCTACGAGGTCAACTGTTGCACCAGCATTGACACGAACTGTGCCAATGGGGAATGTACCTGGATACATTGGAGCCAATGCTTCCTCGATACCGCCAAGATCTGCACTCATCACTTCAACAAGTTGAGGATCTTGACCAGTATGGCTAATTAAATCCAACGTTGCAAGTGACATATCAAAACGAGTACTGTCATCGATTGCAACATCAAAGTTCCCACCAACTGCGAGTCGCCAGTTTGCGTGTTGCATGAATAGACTTGCAGCATTTCCTGCAGCATAATGGCCGATGACACGGAGCCCATCTCCAACAGCTGGAGGCGTACCACCACCTCGAACACCAGGACCTGGATCAACTTGACCAAGTATCGTACCGTTGTTTGTTAGATTTCCAAGAACATACAGGACACCGCGATGAATAGCAACAAGGTTGTTGTTAGTCAAATCAGTACTAATCATGATGTCATCGGTAGCACTCATATTGCCAGTGTTTATAACGCTACCATAAATGTTAGCTGTACCTGTAAGCGAACCATCAATCGCAACATCACCATAAATGGTTGAGCCAGTTGCACAAGTCCATGCACCAGATGCATTGCCACCGTTGCTAAATCCGAGCTCACTGTTCATTCGCATTGTCACGTTTCCAAGCGAAGCACTTGGTGAGTTAATATCGAGCGATGTATCTCTAAAGACAGTTGCACTGTTTCCAGCGAGTGAGTTTGAAGCACCGACACTCGATGTTCCAGAAGAACCGGAACGAATTGAGTTGAATGATGCATCTGCACCACCGTTCATACTTCCGCCACTAGCGAGTTGTACTGAGAAACCAGCAGCATCTCCACCCATGACAAGAACATCAATTCCTCGATTACGGAAATCAACGTCAGTCAACATGTTGACATGATCTGCTTGTGTCCAAACAACATCTCCTGCTGAAGCACCAACGATTGCGTCATCGACATGTCCATAACCAACACCTTGAGTAGCGTTGTATGCAACTAGACCTTCGCAAATATCAGCTACGCCGTTGTTATCCCAGTCAGTAAGACCTTCACATTCGTCAGGTATGCCGTTGCCATTACAGTCATTAAATGTTTCACATTCATCGGGAATACCGTTGCCGTTACAGTCATCGAATGTTTCGCATTCATCAAGTATACCATTGCCGTTACAGTCGCCCGTGAGCATCTCGCATTCGTCAGGTATACCGTTAGCGTTACAGTCTGCACTTGTGCCATTTGCTATATCAATGTCATCTTCAATACCGTTTCCATTACAATCAGGAAACTCACATTCATCAGGAATGCCGTTTAAGTTTACGTCAAGACTCGTACCATTCGCAATATCGCACGCGTCATCAACACCGTTATTGTTGCAGTCAACTATTACTGGATATGTAATATTAATTTCACCCGTTTGTTGCCAAGTTACGCCAAGCGCGTCTTTACCTTGGAACAAAGCACCCATAAATACGCTTGCATTTTGATCAAAAGTTGTGACTCGAGCGACGAGGACTCCATACTTATCAACACAATTTTGATTAGTAAACAAGGTTGCTGCACCCTGAGCGTCATCTGGAGTTACAAACCATGTTCCATTGTTTGTGTATAAATCTCCACCCGCTTCAAAAGGCGCAAAATCGATACCAATTGTCAAGAGTGCGTTAGAAGCAAATGGTGCACCGGTTAGATCGTACGAGCCAACTGTAACCCAACTGTCGTATTGCAAACTTGGAAAAGATGGATACAGGGCTGGGTTGATATTTATTGAAGTCGGTCCTCCTAATGAGTTTTGGTAGAAACTACCTGATGTTGCAAGACGTTTGTCTTGAATACCATCACCCGCAACTGCATCAAGGCGTTCGCCCTGATCGAGTACAACGTAAATTTCTACGGTCCAGTTGAAGTTGCCGTCAACTGCATTTGTCGCGACAACACGATAATCAAGACCTTGAAAAGCAGCTGTTGCGGCAGAACCACAAACTAGCGAACTTACAAGTCCGAGTCCTAACAGTGAACGAGATTTCATTCTCTTCTTCTCCTCTAATTCCCTGAAAAATTGTGATACTGCGCTCTTTACACCGTGCAAAAAGCAGATTCTTCTCTCTCGATTAAACCAATGTACAGGGATGACCAGTCGAGTGTCCAATAAAATCTATGCTTTTTTACCAATAATTAGCAATTCACTGCTTTTTTTGCATTACACGACTAATAAGGTACGCTCCAAGGGCAAAAAGGAGCGTGTTCATTGCTAACGAAATGATGTGCAACTGACTGAATAAAAGCGTTTCTCCAAGTGTTCTGATGTACTCCAAACGACTTGGTCTTGGGGCGCGATAGTAGAGTGGTGCAGAGATTGATCGAAAAGGAACCCCCAATTCTTCCCAGCCAACAGAGTAAGCTGAACGGTTTGCATTCTTTAACGTGCGTGCAACAACGTAATCGTCCATCGCCCATGTTGAGAGGCTGAGATGCTCCTTAGGTCTATATCGTATTCCATAAGAGGTGGTCCTAGTATTTAGGACAGTATTCCAGCAATCACAAGGTGATTGTCAATCCAAAATTAATCTGCATACAAAAAGAAAACCCCCAATCCGTTAGGACTGGGGATGATAAAAAAAGAAAAGCCCCTTGCCTTTCGGCAAGGGGCTTCAAATAGTTGGCAATAACCTACTTTCCCGCTGGCTGTAGCATCCCCCTGTCAAGACTTAACTTCTGAGTTCGGGATGGGATCAGGTGTATCCCTTGACATATGTTCACCAACAACGCAAATCGATTCCGCTAGGAAGCGATTCACAAAAGTTCTTCGCCTTCGCTAAAAGACGAAGAACAAATTGTTCATGTGTGACTGTCACTGTCGCGAAACTTTGTTTCGCTCTGTGTGACAGCCACGTAATCGTAGTAGTAAAAGTGCATTCACCATACACAGTCTCACTTCGTTCGCTGGTGACAGTCACAAATCACATGACTGGCCAAACTCAGCAAGTAAGAGAAGCAAGTCGTGAATGTTGGTGGTGCCATCACCTGTGATATCGCCACTCTCTTCATTCCACGCACCCACCATCAACAAGATGTCGTGAATGTTGACGGAACCGTCGCTGTTTAGGTCGGCTTCGCAACCACTTTCACACTCATCTGGAATTCCGTTTTCGTCTGTGTCGTCACAGTTCTCTGCCTCACAACTTCCACCCAAATCGTCCCACCCGCCACCTGCGATGTTCTGTGGAATGTTGCCGCAGAGAGTAGAACCGGTTGCAGAAATTGTGGCATTTCCAGCATCAATGAAGATGCCGCCACCATTGCTGCCTGTGTTGTCGTGTATTGCTGTCGAATAAAGCGTGATGGTGGAGCCGTTATTGGCACGCATGCCGCCCCCAGTACCATTTGAAACATTAT
>CAYSYI010000064.1:0-3887 GCA_964435395.1 uncultured Isosphaeraceae bacterium | reverse complement strand
TGATAACCGAATTTTGCAGGCAGTGACTGCAAAATTGACATGGACGCATATAACGCAATTAATCTACATCAATGACCCCTTGCAGCGCGACTTTTACATTGAAATGTGTAAACGGGAAAATTGGTCAACGCGAATGCTTCGGAAGAAAATAGACTCGATGCTGTACGAGCGAACTGCCCTTTCCAAGAAACCTGAAGAGGTCATCCGACATGAACTCGATCAACTTCGAGATCCTTACTTTCTCGATTTTCTTGGATTAAAAGATCGATATTTGGAAAAAGATCTTGAGGACGCCATTCTTCGTGAAATGGAAACATTCTTACTTGAACTTGGAAGTGGGTTCACATTTCTCGCAAGGCAAAAACGGGTTCAAATAGATGAAGATGACTTTTATATTGATTTACTGTTTTATCATCGTGATTTAAAACGGTTAATATGTATCGACTTAAAACTAGGAAATTTCAAAGCGGAATACAAAGGCAAAATGGAGTTGTACTTAAAATGGCTTGATAAGTACGAACGCAGAGAGGAAGAACAAATGCCACTTGGCATCATTCTCTGTGCTGGGAAAAAGCACGAACAAATCGAGCTTCTCGAATTAAGCCAGTCAGGCATACACGTAGCGAACTATTGCGAGGAAATCCCATCACAAGAAGTGCTACAGACTCAGTTTAGAAAAGCGATTGTTCAATCGAAAAAACGATTCGGTGATAAATAACTTCTACCGAGAATGATATAATGCGTAGTCTGGCAAAAAAGGAGCCCATTATGACTGCAACTGCTACGCAAATGCTTGAATCTATAAACCCAGCAACTGGTGAAGTTGTTGGGAGTGTGCCTGTAACTCAAGTGGATACAATCCCGAGGATTGTTGCTAAGGCGCGAGAAGCACAAAAAGCGTGGAATGATCTTGGGCTTGAAAAACGAGTTGAACTCTTACGCCCAGTTGCTGCTCGGCTTGCAGAAGAAGCCCCTGAAATTGGACGGCTCATTACTGCCGAGATGGGAAAAAGTACACCTGAAGCGCAAGGCGAAGCAAGTTACACGGCAACAAAGTTTGCAATCGAACTTGATGACGCTGCGGCTGCGTTCGCTCCAGAAATTATTGAAGATGAAAATGTAAAGTCAACCTTGTACCGCGACCCACTTGGTGTAAGCGTAGCGATTACGCCGTGGAACTTTCCCGAACTTATGCCGCAGCAATGCATTTTGCCATCGATTGTTGCTGGCAACACCGTTGTTTTTAAACCCTCCGAAGATACCCCACTTGTTGGTCAAGCATACGCCGACATTTTGAACGAGGTACTTCCTGAAAATGTTTTACAAGTAGTTCACGGCGCAGACGATCAAGGCAAAGCACTTGTTGCATCGGACATTAACTTAGTTGCGTTTGTAGGTTCTCGTGCTGTTGGCGCAAAAATCTTAACGGCGTGCGGACCTGACCTAAAACGGGTTGTTCTTGAACTCGGTGGCAAAGACGCACTTATTGTTTTAGAAGATGCAGATTTAGAAGCCGCTTCTGATTTTGCAGTACATAATAGTTTTAGAAATGCTGGGCAAGTTTGCGTATCCACCGAACGAATTTACGTCAACGAAAAAATTGCTGACGCGTTTGAAGAACTCGTCGTCGAAAAAACAAAGCAACTCAAACAAGGCGATCCCACAGACGATTCTGTGAACATTGGTCCAATGGTACACAGCGTACAAAGGGACATGGTTTTGGAACAACTCGAACAAGCAATTCAAGATGGCGCAGTACTTCGCCTAGGTGGTAAAACACACGACAATTACATCGAACCAACAGTGCTCACTGGTTGTTCTCACGATATGCGAATTATGCACGACGAAACATTTGGTCCAATTTGTTGCATCCAACGTTTTTCGGGTGATGATGAAGCCATCGCGCTTGCAAACGAAACACCGTACGGACTAGGAGGTGCTGTGTATGGCGAAGTTGAACATGCAGTAAAAGTCGCTCGGAAACTCACCCCAGGCATGGTCGGAATCAATAAAGCGTGCGGTGGTGCTCAGGGCACACCGTGGGTCGGCGCTTGCCAGTCAGGCTATGGATACCACAGCGGACGCGATGGCCACCGACAATTTACACAAGTACGCGTGGTGAGTGTACCACTACACGAAGTAAAACCAAAATACTAAAAGGATGGAAACAGCAATGTCAATTACTATCGAAACACCTGTCGGAAAAATCGCTTCAGCCCATCCACTTGCAACTCGAGTCTTCGCTCGTCACAAGATTGATTTTTGCTGTGGCGGCGGCGCGCCACTTCAAACTGTCTGCGACAAGCGAGGTCTGAATGCTGATGACATCCTCGTTGAGATTAACAAAGAACTTGAAAAAACAGATTGCTCAACAAATTGGAACGATGCACCACTCGCCGATTTAATTGAACACATCGTTTCTACATACCACGTCTCACTCAAAGAAGAGCTCCCGCGACTTGAAGCAATGGCAATTAAAGTCAACAAGGTTCACGGTGAAAAAGATCCTGCGCGACTACAAGCAATTGCAACTGTGTTTGGTGAATTAAAAACTGAATTGCTCGAACACATGATGAAGGAAGAACAAATTCTTTTCCCCATGATTGCAAATGGACAAGGTGCAAATGCAAGTGGACCTGTTTCAGTAATGGAACACGAACACGATTCTGCAGGCACTGCATTAAAACAATTGCGAGATCTTACCAACGACTTCACCCCGCCAGAGGGTGCATGCAATACGTGGCGTGCCCTATGGCACGGACTTGCTGCACTTGAGCAAAACACACACCAACACATTCACCTTGAAAACAATATCTTGTTCCCAAGAGCACTTAACTCTTAATCGTACCCACCTCCATCTGGCAATGCTGCGTCCTCAAGAAGAAGGTTCGTTTGAAACCTAAAATTTGATTGTGTGCGATGCCGTTCCGCAAAGAAAAAATCAAGAGAATATGACTCTCCATCGATTAATCCAAGACGAGATATATCTACATACTGTTCTGTTGAACCATGTATGCCACCAAGATCAATCACAAGAAAACCATTTATAAATACCCAGACATCATCGTCGCCGATGAATTTAAAATACTGCGCACCATCTGCTTGGTACGTAAACTCTGTGTGCAACTCAAACGTAAAGTGAAAATTGCGATCAGGTGATCCGCCCGGATTTCCCCAACCTTGGTTTTCGATGGGGAAGAACCCACCGAGCTGTTGGTAATTTGCATCAAGCTGATCGTCGAACACGTAACTCCCATCTTGCTGAAGAACAAGCGTCAACGTTAATGGGATATTTATATTTACGCCTGCAACATCGTTGTACCATTGGTTAAACGAACTCGACGAGTCAATTCCACCAGTTGAATTCCCACTTCGGTACCGAATACTGTGGTCGCCTAATGCCTCATCATACATTGTCCAAGAAATTGGTTGATAATTGCTATCGGTACATTGCCAACGTACTTTTTTACCATTGCCAATAAAGACTGGTTTGCCATCTGATCCAAGTTGCGTATCGATGTTTTTGCAATATTGCCCAAATCCTTTGGATGGGTACACTTCAAAGTCAGGATGCCCTCCACCGCCACACCCACTGTTTTCTTTGAAATCTCGAACAATTCCTGCTAGCTCAATCGTACTTGAAGGTGGATTCGTATTTGCAAACATGATTGACATGAGACTTACAGAGGTAATTGAAATGAACGTTCGCATCGTGGAACTCCTTAGATTGTTATCGCATCTCATTCGCCTCATTGAATATATAACTTCAGTGCTCTTTTCAACAAGAACCTGTTCGATTCATATATGACGTTCCTACTGCCAAAGAATTAGTGCAACCCGCACAAACACTTCGGGAGTTCGTCCCAGTGCGTGGTGTAGCGAGGTGA
>CAYSYI010000063.1:0-3944 GCA_964435395.1 uncultured Isosphaeraceae bacterium | reverse complement strand
GAGCGCTAGATTTGTAATCTTGAGGTTGCGGGTTCAAGTCCCACCGGCGGCTTAAAAAGACTTTGATGCATATCAAGGTCTTTTTTTATTTATGGTATAACTAGGTCATGTCAAAATCATGTGGAACAAAAGGTGGCGGATGCCCAATGCCGTGGATAATTTTTGGAGTCATCGCAGGGCTCATCGTTGGCTTCATCACAGAGAACATAGGACTCTGGCTTGCAATCGGTGCCGGTGCAGGCGTTCTATTATTCTTGATTAGGTCTATGAGCAAGTCTGGTGGTTGTTGCTGTTCAGGCGACAAGCCAGCAGATGAAGATTCGGACGTTAGTGATACAGAAGAATGAGTTCCGAAAAACCAGCAAAATCTGGAGACATGATGGGGCTTTGGATTTGTTTCGGATTAGCCTTCGGTGTGCTAATCGGAATTTTTACCGACAACATTGGATTGTGGGTCGGAGTCGGTGTTGCGGTTGGAATTTGCTTTGGGTCAGCATTCTCTTCCTGCGCAAGCGAACAAGAATCAGAAGACAAACCCTTGGAGTAAAACTAGTTTCGATACGCTCGGTGGCAGGTAGTGCAAGATTGCTCCAACGCACGCATAGAGTTGGCTAATGTTATTGCCGAGGGAGAGCTACTCAGCAATTCCTTCTCAAGTTCATTGGCGGTTGACCACGCTTGCGTGAGTCTTTCAGAAAAATCAATAGGATATTGTCCCATTGCTTCGCTCTTGCCAAGTTGGCGAAACGCTTCTGACAGTATGCCAGCTTCGGCGGCACCATGAAGGTCTGGGTGGTCTTCAGGCACCTCCCAATTGTACATTTCCATTCGCTCCAAATTATCGAGTGCTTCGTCGATAGCAATCATTTGAGCCGTTAATCCCATTGGATACACTTTGCTTGTTAATGAATTTTCGTTGAGTAAACAGGCAGACTCGTCTATAGGAACAACACTATGGACGGCTACCCAAAGACCCTCGTAATGCGTCGAAGTTTTAGAAACGTGCATGCGTTTTGTCATCTTCTGCGCAGTTGAAAGGTCAAGGGCAATTAATGCGATCGCAGCGGCAGCAGCAGAACGGTGCTTGCCATGGTGGCAGTGGATATACGTATTGCCTCGTCTTTTTCCTATCTTCACAGCGGTGGCAAGGTCTACAATTTGCTTCGTTGTTGGTTTGCCATATTTCAACGGAATGTGAATGGTTCGCATGCCAAACTGTTCTGGAGTTTTGATGTGCGGGGCTACTCCATCGACGCAAACAATTGTTTGCACGTCCATTTTTCGCAGCGACTTGAAGCCATGTTCTTCTGTTGGCTTGCTTCCTGAAAACAACCAAGGAGCGTATGCGACCACTTGCGTAAGTCCATCAAACGCCAGTGGTGTATCACATTTCAAAGTTGGGATGCAAGCTATGGGTTTAGATTGCACGCTCTGTCTGTTGAGGCATGAAAGAAGTGTGCTCAATAATGCGAATATCACAAGCTGTTTGTACCAAGGCACGGCAAGTGCATTGTATCCTGCAGAGATGAATACGCTTATGCTTTGTATTGTTGCTCTGGTAGTAGGGAATACTTCAGCGCAAGAACAACACCTGATGACTTTTGGGATTGAATCAATTCCAGTGCTTGGAACGCCCGGCACGATGGCTGTTTGGGGCGAGAATGCATTTCCAGTTGTCGTCGGGAACAATAAATCACAACCCGTAGCCGTAGCTGCGGAGTACGGCGATGGCAGATTCTTTGCAATTGCACACGGTTCGTACGTCGACGGAGTGCTTGACGGAAACGGCAGCCAATTCATGAAGCAAGTTGCGCGGTGGGTCAGCCAAAAAGAAAACCCGCGAATTGGTGCATTGAAAAACAGTACAAAAAATTGGGACGCTGTCGACGTGTTGATGTGGGGACAAAACATGCAGCTCTCTCAAGAGATTGAAACGAAATTACTCGACTGGATAGAAGCCGGAGGTGGAGTCATAGCAAGTGCGTGTCCGTGGGGGTGGGTACAGGTAACCGGAAAGGATTTACAACAGGATCTTTCACAAAATAGAGTTATGGCACAGTTGGGCATGCAATACGGTGGTAACTATGCCAAAGGCATTGATGGCGTTTTTACGTTTGAGCCAATTCCAGCGGAAACGAACGCAAACGTGGCGCTCGAGCAAATTGTTCGCGACGGAACGTGTTCTACCGTTGGTGCTGGGGCGTTGCAGTACGCCGCGCAGGTCTCGCCAACATTTCGAGGCAAAGTAAACGATGTCATCGGAAGCGAAGGAATGCAAGGGCCGACAAAACAACATCCTGTAAAAGTAAAAGATGTTCGGGCTCGCTTGTTTGTGACAAATTTTTCTTCTGATTGGAAACGCAAACAAGCAGATGAAGTCGTTGCTGCCAGCGGAAGCGAGTTGTTTCCAGGAATAGTGGATGTTTCTATTCCACGCGTGGATGAAGTATTGAACGTAGACGCGTCTGTTCAGGGATGGCAATCGACAGGCCTGTATCTTTGCCCTGGTGAGACGTTGGCCGTTGAAGTTACTCAGGGAATCGCTCGTGACTGGAACATTCGTATTGGGTGCCACAAAGATAGACTTTGGCACAAAGATACGTGGACTCGTTGGCCAGAAATTACCCATGTTGTTTTGCTACAACAGCAAATGAATATCGCGACGCCGTGGGGCGGTCTTGTGTATTTTGAAGCAAAGAAGAACGCGGGCAACATCGAAGTTGCTCTTTCAGGCGCGGTTGAAGCACCCTTGTTCGATATTGAAAACAAAACAGCGTGGCTAACTGAAAGAGAGAAGCCCGCACCGTGGGCGGAAATAAAAGGCAATCACATGATTCTAAGTGTGCCATCTTCTGCAGTTCGCAACTTAGAAAACCCAGAAGAAGTTGCGCGGTTCTGGGACAAAGTAGTAAGCTCACACTGCGAACTTGCTGGAATAGAAGTGCCTGCAAGGCCTGAACGATTCGTTGCTGACCAACAAATTTCTGCGGGCTACATGCACAGCGGGTACCCGATCATGACAGGAGTCGATGTTGCAACTCCAAACCTCAAAAAGGGAAAGCTTGCGAGAGTTGTTGATGTTGCAGATTTAACGAAGCGCGGGAGTTGGGGGCACTTTCATGAGCTTGGGCACAACAGGCAACGGGGGTGGTGGACGTTTGGCGGGACTGGTGAAGTAACATGCAACTTGTTTTCTTTGCATGCTGGCGAGGTACTCTGCGGTATTGAGCCATGGAAAAACTCGTGGTTGCAGGGGCAAAAGAAAAAAGCGAAACAGTACCTAGATGATGGCGCTGATTTTGCAAAATGGAAATCGAACCCCGGCATTGCACTTGTTTCCTATGCGCAACTGCAAAAGGCATTTGGATGGGAAGTATTTACGAGAGTGTTTGCTGAATACGAAGCAATGCCCTCGAATACACGCCCAAAGGAGAATCAAGCTAAAATGGACGAATGGGTTCGAAGAATGTCGATTGCGACAAAGAAAGACCTTCGGCCTTTTTACCAAATGTGGGGCATGCCTCTCTCAGTTTCGCTTCAAAAGAACGAAACACTCAACGAATTAGAAATATGGACGCCTGAACCGCTCTAACTATGTCAACAAACGACCCACAACGTAAAACAAGAGTGACGTGCGCTCCCGGACTTGCGCCGTACTTAAAGCAAGAGGTAGAGCAGCTTGGTTTCGAGGCGCTCTCTATGGATAAGACAGGCGTCGAAATAGTCGCATCAATGGAAGAATGCATGTTGCTCAATCTACGTTTGCGAACGGCGTTTCACGTCTTGCAACGTTTTGCCGACATTAATTGCCGCAATGCCGACGAGTTGTATAGCGAAGCAAAGCGTTTGCCTTGGGATAGGGTGATAGACCCAGCAGGATTTCTTTCGATTACGTCGAACGTGCGCAACGAAACAATTACAAATTCCATGTTCCCGAATTTGCG
>CAYSYI010000062.1:0-4136 GCA_964435395.1 uncultured Isosphaeraceae bacterium | reverse complement strand
TTTAGACTTGTAAGATGAGCGATCCACGAATAGGTGGCGCGCTACTGAAACCTAAAATGTAGGGTTCGCATTTTGGTGGTCCATGTGCTGCGTTTGCAACATATTGGTTCTCAGAGAGCGAAGTGTCAGTAACAAAAAATGGGGTTTGAGTATCGACGCCGAAAACATCAACGGGTGGCGACCACTCAGCTGTAAAGATAGCGCCAATGATGGTGCATCCACACTCGTCACAGCAGGGCGAACCGTCTTTTTCTTGCTCTGCTGGCTGTTCGTTGCAACAACTGTTCTGTTGGCAGCATGACTCAACTTCGACAACTTCAACAGCACAACAAGTAGTTTCTGCGCCAGTCGTAGTATTGACGAGACAACAACAAAGCGGCATGGTGAGTGTGAGCACCATTGCTACGAGATTAGTCAAAATGCCATGTCGTTTGTACATTGTGATTCTTCAGTATACCGTTAACGGCTCTTCAAGCAAGAATAATGCTTTTTTTCTTCATCCTTGCGAAAAGGCGAAGTGACTGTCACTTTTTCAGCAAAACGTTGTTTAACGTACGATAAATGGTGACAGTCACGCATGCGTGACTGTCACCTTATTGTCCTATAACAATAGAATGTTGGAGATGAAACTTTCTTTTGTCATCCCAGCGTGGAATGAAGAATTGCTTCTTGGCGCAACACTGGAATCTATTCACCAATCGGCTAAAGGGCATGATTACGAGATTATTGTTGCTAATGACGCATCTGATGATCGAACCTCCGAAATTGCAAAAGGGTTAGGTGCATCTGTTGTCTCTTGTTACAACCGTCAAATTGGAGCGACTCGAAATGATGGGGCAAATGTTGCAGCTGGTGATGTGTTTATTTTTGTCGATGCAGACACCATTGTGACTCGAGATGTTGTGGACGAAACAGTGGAATCAGTTATTAAGGGGTATGTTTCAGGCGGTAGTTTTCCAAGGTTTGATGGAAGGATTCCGTTTCTAGCACGAGTGCTTGGGAAAGTTTTAGAGTGGATGTTTATCGTAGGGAGAGTTTCAGCAGGCGCATATTTGTTTTGCACAAAAGAAGCGTTTGAAAAGTCAGGTGGATTTAACCCTAAGTTTTTCGCTGCTGAAGAAGTGCATTTCACAAAGAGTTTGCACAAGTATGGAAAATTCAAAACGCTTAAAACTCACGTTGTCACTTCTGGTAGAAAGTTCAGAACGCATTCAGCATGGGAAATTCTTTCTACGCTAGTTCTAGTTTCAATCCCTGGAGTCAGGAGCATTAAAAAACGAAAAGCGCTCTGGTATGGCGATAGAAGGGCAGACGAAAGTGGATAAGCGGCTCTTTATTCAGGTGAATGGTATTATTTAACAAAGGAGATTCCTATGAAAACGATTGCACTTTGCTCTGCACTCTTGTTCACAACTACTGCTTACAGTGACACAATCACTCTTCAACCAGCACAGTCTGGAAAACTTACCCATAGTTTTTATTGTTGTGGTTTTAACACCTATTATGATTCGCCTGACGAACAGTTTTGGACTGGAGCCTGTAACACTAATCCTTTTGGTTGTGTAAGTAGCGATCTGGCTGGTGTATGGCGATGGAATTTGAGTGAACTTCAAGGAGCCGAGATTCATTCTGCTGAAATCAAATTCTACACAAACTACTGTAGTGATGGTGCTGGTTTTTCCTTCGGACCAATTTCGGGCGAGATGAATTCCTCGCAAGCACTTGCATTGCAAAATAATAATCAACATGCTGGTATGGCTTCATTAGCGTGGCCACTTGCAGTTGACGCAACGGTACTTCAGCAATCCCACAAGATGGGTTCATTAGGAGCATACGTGTATTCAGATACAAGTTGCATGGTGTTCGGTAATGGAGATATCGCACCCGAACTAACCATTGATTTTACTCCAGGGCAATCAGGTGAATGTTCTGCAGATGTGACGGGTGATGAGACTGTCAATGTTTCTGATGTACTTGCCTTGATTGCATATTGGGGTACAAACAACGCCGCACATGATATTGATGAAAGTGGTTCAGTTGATGTCGGCGATGTACTTCTTGTCATTGATGGTTGGGGAGGTTGCTAGAGTTGCTGCTTTGTGAGTTGTGGCAACAAAATAATCTGTCTCACCTTTTCTGAATCAACCAACACGCGGTTGATAAATGGTTAACTGGCGGTATTTGAACTCGCGATTAGTTATCACTTGGCGTGACAATTTTGCTATTGATCCAATTGACGATTTCTGGAGCATGCCAGCCGAAGGTTGCGAAGAGGCCAAGGTGACCGCTTGGATACACCCACCGTTCTGGCTTGCCAGCTCGTTCATACAGCAAGTCGCCATTTTCAGAAGGCACAACCTCGTCCCATTTTGCGTGGATGATAAGTGTTTTGTCGTGTGGTAAATGAGGAGCGAGAAAATATGGGTCGCGAGATGGAGTGTTGAGATATTCGGAATTCATGGCTTGAAGGTCTTTTTTTGAAAATTTGTTGCCATCACTGTTGGTGAATTTCCAGCTTGTAAAGACACCATCTTGCACGATGTCAAACATATTTGCTCCGCCCGCAACAAGTACAATCGCATCAACATCATCTTGAAGTTCGTGGAACACAGCAGGAGTATTCAACGCGCCAGCGCTAATGCCAATGAGGGCAAGTGGTGCACATCTTAAACTCGGAAGTTGTTTTTCCATTCGAGTTCGGATTGCTTTTGTCGCTGCAATCACTTGGCAATATTTTTCATTAAAAATTTCTATGACAGATTCAGTTGGTTCTCCATCTAGTGTAACTCTCATGCTGTACTCTGGAACATTAAGAACAGTAAAGACATACACAACAGCCCACCCATCACGTAGAAGTTCCTCGCCCAGTGTCCTTGAGGAATGTTGCATCCCCCCCAAGCCACAGAGAATCATTGCGAGTCCGCGTTGTTGTTTTTTACTTACATTCCAAGAAGCTCGATAGACCATTCCCCCATCCGAATCGACATGGACAGCGTGAAGTTCGTCTGGCAAGAGTTCACTGTGCGAAGGAATGTTAGAATTAATGTTCCAGCAGCACCACCGCCCTAGACTGTCTTGCATTCCGCGAACTGGAGAATAGTTTAGATAATAAGTAACACCGTGTTCTCCAGTTTCGAGGTTGACATCATCAATCAATTTGCCCGTTTGTTTCCCAAAGAGTTCGCCGCCTCTGTGAGTAAACTCAAACTCGACTTCCTCAGGTGCAAGGTCGTGGTCAACTGAACAATCAATCAGGCGTATGCTTGGTAGAAGTGATTTATTAATATCCTGAAATGTGTGAAAGTCGCATGACAAAAATTCATGCGATGGGTTTGTGCCCACGCTTGGAGCGGCTGCAGGCAATCGCTGCATAGTGCAACCCAGGCAAAAAATGAATGCGAAAATTGAAAATAATACTTTCATTGTCACCCATCATAAGTGTTACACTTCGGTTATGTGCAACCATGAACAATTCATGAGAAGGGCGATTGAACTCGCTCGTCAAACATCCATTATTGAAAAAGCTGGTGGACCGTTTGGGTGTGTAATTGCGAAAAATGAAAAAATAATTGCAGAAGGAGCCAACACAGTTCTTTTAGATAACGATCCAACCTCCCATGGTGAAATGAACGCAATTCGCAAAGCATGTAAAACACTTGGAACCCACGATTTATCGGGTTGTGATTTGTATACAACGGGTGAGCCTTGCCCGATGTGTTACTCGGCGAGTTGGTGGGCTCGAATAAATAAAATTTACTTTGCATCAACTATTCAGGATGCAGAGAAGTTTGGCAACTTTGATGACGCACCGATTGTTGATGCATTGAAACTAAAAATTGAAGATAGAAAAATATCAGGGGAGCAATTGTTGCGCCAAGAAATGATAGAATTGTGGAAAGAATTTAACAAGTTGGACAATCGGCTTCATTATTAGAAAGAGCATTTGATGGCAAATCTAAGATCTAAACGAACGTTGAGTGTATTTGTTTTAGCGATGATGAACGTCGCAGTGGTGATGAGTTTAAGGGGTCTTCCGATGATGGCAAAAGAAGGCCTGACGATGGTCTTCTATCTGTTGTTTGCATCGATTTTATTCCTTGTTCCTGTATCGCTTGTCTCTGCCGAACTTGCAACTG
>CAYSYI010000061.1:0-4240 GCA_964435395.1 uncultured Isosphaeraceae bacterium | reverse complement strand
AATCTTTTCCCTCAATCAAAATAGTCGGGGCACCCCACCCGAGCCGAGAATCACCTTTTTCCAGCGACATCAAATCAACGTCAAGAATATTTCCGTTTGGCTCCGCCTCCACCAACCGTTTCCGCAGTTCAGGTGTATTCGGGCAGCCATCGAATCCGAGAAATTCAACGGTACGTTGAGATGTACAGGATGTAACCATAAGGAAAAGGGTGGGTATCGTAGCCAATAAGGTTTGCAGTTGCATCCTATATAGCGTACGCTGTCCAACCGATGCCTGCTGAAACCAACAAACGAACCGACGAAGAGTTGCTCACAGCTCATATTGAAGGAGATTCTGGTGCTTTTCCGGAGTTAATGGATCGATATAAAAATGATTTGCTTCACTTTTTAATTCGTTTCGTGGGCTCTACAGCGGCTGCAGAGGACGTTTTTCAGGAAGCCTTTCTCCAAGTTCACATTTCGGCTGATACTTTTGACCCTACAAGGCGATTTAAACCGTGGCTTTTTACAATTGCAGCGAACAAAGGTAGGGACTGGCACCGTAAACACTCTAAGCGAACAGTGATGTCACTGTCGCAGGAAATCGGTGGCGAAGGCGAGGGCGCTCGTTTCGTCGACCTTATGGAAGCGGATCAGGAACTGCCAGATGCACAATTACTTGACAGCGAACAAAAGGACAGCATACGAAACGCGGTCGACCAACTGCCAAGCCATTTGCGGGAGATTCTTTTGCTGAGTTACTTCCAACAAATGAGTTATCTGCAGATTGCAGACTCCCTTCAAATACCACTAGGTACTGTGAAAAGCCGTCTCCATGCAGCGGTTGCAGCATTTAGCAATGTGTGGACAACTGCCAACAGTGAGGAGCAAGTATGACCGATGGTTTTGAACATCTTAAACTTAGCAAAGCAGATGCTGAGATGCTCGATCGGCTGGTCGATGTTGGATTTGAAATTGACGAGTTAGAATATCTCACACCAGAAGGCAAACAACGCGCCCAAAGCATTCTTGCAACACTGGGCATTCTTAACGCATATCCAGTGGAAGATGCATCCGACACGCTCATTCATGCAACGCTTGCTCGCATTGATCAATACGAAACAAAACGTACTGCTCGTTTACAGATTCACTCACCAGAACTTGAAACAACAAAACGTGGTTTCCGAATTCGCATGCCCGACCTGATGTCTGTTGCGGCGATGGTGCTCATTGCAGTTTCAGTCTTTTTAATGATAAACAAGGGTGCACGTGAACAATCGTTTCAAACCGAGTGTGCAAGTAACATGGCGATGGTTGGTCGCGGTTTAGTGAGTTATGCACTTGATAACGAAGGTGAAATGCCAACCACCTCAGTTGCTTCGCTTGGTTCATTGTTTGGCGGAGTAACTCCACAGCGAACAGATACAGAACTTCTCGCTAAAGAAGGGTATTGCGAGCACAACCACTTACATTGTCCAGGTCATGGTGGCGAGAGTAGTGGATTTAGTTACCAAACCCAATCCGCAGAGATGTGGAACAACATTCGTTCACAAGGGCGGCTCTTTATTATTATTGCCGACCGTAATCCAATTCTCAATGATTTACTCGAAGGCGGTAAACCAGACCCACTAACCCCTTCAGGAAATCATGGTTCTCTTGGTCAAAACCACCTCCGCGATGATGGTTCTACCCCAATTTCTGCAGCAGCTCCGGTTGTTGGCGGGGATATGATTTGGATTCTTGACGGCAAAAAACGTGGGATAGACATCTTTTTAACGCAGTAATTGCTTCTTTCAATTGCGTATATTTCTGCTACACTATGCGGCTCGATTGGAGTTATTGCTATGCCAAAGTTGAAGTCACATAAAGCTCTCTTGAAACGAATTCGTATTACTGCGAAGGGCAAGGTTAAGGTACGCCGAGCATTTGGTGGGCACCTTCGTAGCCACAAATCAGGAAAATTGATGCGTTCGTACAGCTCACCCAACTACGTTGGCAAGGCGGACATCAAGCGTATTTCAGCAATGCTTAAAATGCGAGTAAACCCAGGTTAAGTAACCAATTGAGAAACGATCTGTTTGACGGGCCGAAGTGTTTAGCACAAAGCTGAACCCCCGATCAGGCGAAATTAAAGGAGGCAACATATGCCACGCGTACGAAAAGGTGCCGCTCGAAACAAGGCACGAAAAAAATTGCTAAAAGCCGCTCGCGGTTATTGGGGAACAAAAAGTCGTCACAAGCAACAAGCAAAAGTAGCACTCACTCGTGCTGGACAATTTGCGTACCGCGATCGTCGTGCACGTCGCCGTGACTTCCGCCGAATTTGGATTACTCGAATTACTGCAGCATGTCGAATGCGTGGCACTCGCTACAGCAGATTCATCAACGGTTTGTCAAACGCAGGAGTTTTGCTTAACCGAAAAATGCTGAGCCAAATGGCAATCGAAGATCCAAAGGCATTTGACCAACTCGTCAAAATGGCTGAAGAAAAAACAACTGCTCAAGCGAGCAAGTAATTCGTTTTCTCATCCAGGCAATTAAGCACTACCGTTCTACGGGTGCAGTGGCACCTTCGTCCCGATTTCTCGCAAGGACGATTGTGCAATCGATTCCAGAGCGTGCGAACAAGCGCGTTTTGGAAGTTGGATGTGGTACGGGCGCATTTACTAAAGAGATTCTAAAAAAGTTACAAGACGGCGACGAGTTTCATATCGTCGAGTTATGCCCAGATTTTTGTGAAGCAGTTGAGACGAACGTGCTACAAAAATTTCGCAAAGACAATCCAGACATTACAATCGAATTGCGCAACGCGCCAATCGAAGACGCGAAGCTTAAAGGCAAATTTGATGCGATTATTTGCGGGTTGCCATTCAATAATTTTCCACTTGATCTTGTGGACCATTTATTCGATGTGATGTCTACATTTCTACTTCCGGGCGCGGAACTTGCGTACTTTGAATATCTTGGGATGAGAGGACTGAAACGAACATTTGGGCTTCCGGGGATTCGTCGCGAAACAAAACAGCGCACGAAAGATATTGATACTCGGTACGAAAAACAAGCTGGTTCAAAACAAACTGTTTGGCGCAACATTCCTTCGTGCAGGGTTGTTCGATTAAAGGGATGTTAATCGAGCGAGTTACAGCCAAGGATTGTTATGGACTGCGCGAATCGATTTTGCGCCCAGGACAACCAAAAGTAAACTGGACGTTCGATGCGGACGATGATCCGCGGACTATTCATCTTGCCATGAAAGACGGCAGCGAAGTTGGTGCAATCGTTTCGTTACTGCCCGAAGAAAAAGAAGGGTGCACGTGGCGATTGCGCGGCATGGCTGTCAAGGACTCGCTGCGAGGGGAGGGAGTTGGTCAGCAATTACTTGTCGCATTACTTGCAATGGTCGACGAACCAATTTGGTGCACCGTCCGTAAAAACGTGCAGGAATTTTATATGAAAAACGGTTTTGAAATTTTCGGTGAAGCATTCACGATGAACGATATGCCCCACGTTTTTATGCGACACAAGGTGTGACTGTCACTCTCATACGTCGCGAAAAGATAATCAAGCGTGAAAAATGAAATACGGTGTGACAGTCACTTAACTACCCCTTCGCAGACCGTCGACGTTTTAATTCAGCATCCACAAAACTTTCAAGCGCGCCATCCAAAACAGTTTGAGGGTTGCCGTTTTCGTGATTCGTTCGGTGGTCCTTGACACGGTTGTCGTAAATCACGTAACTACGTATTTGAGTACCCCAACCTTGGTCAACAGCACCGCCGGTTGCTTGATCAAGTTCTGCTTGTCTGCGTTCTTCTTCGAGTTGTTCAAGCTTTGCTTGCAAAATACGCAACGCTTGCTTACGGTTTTGCAAAGCTGCCTTATGCGTTGAACTTACGACCATGATGCCTGTTGGTTTGTGCACAATACGCACAGCAGAAGCAACTTTGTTCACGTTTTGCCCGCCTGGACCAGAGGAGCGTGCAAAGAACGTGAAGTCTACTTCTTTCTCGTCAATTTCAACGTCTTGTTCGTCAAACTCTGGAATAACATCAACGGTAGCAAAACTTGTTTGGCGTTTGCCTTGAGCATTGAATGGTGAAACGCGAGCCAAGCGATGGGTTCCTCGTTCACAACTCATATAGCCATACGCCATCGGGCCCTTGATGAGGTATGTCACTTCGCTGATGCCGACTTCGGTCCCGTGGGTCGTGCTGACTTCTTCCACTTTGAAGTGCATATTTTCCCAGTAGTTTTTATACAT
>CAYSYI010000060.1:0-4396 GCA_964435395.1 uncultured Isosphaeraceae bacterium | reverse complement strand
ACCCTAGCGATAGTGCAAACACGACCTAACAGAGAACGACCCTAGCAGTTTGGGGGTCAGTCCCGCACTACACAACGTGTCTACTACAAATCAATATGGGTAAGCCAGCGCACAATAACTTCTACGCATCTGACTGGGGACAGACCCGTTACACGACCTAACAGAGAACGACCCTAGCAGTTTGGGGGTCAGTCCCGCACTACACAACGTGTCTACTACAAATCAATATGGGTAAGCCAGCGCACAATAACTTCTACGCATCTGACGGGGGACAGACCCGTTACACGCGTTAACAAGGGGCTGACCCTATGCAGTACACTGCACATATGCAAGACCTCTCCCAAGACCCCCTTCTCGTTGTCGATTCCGTGCTCGATTTAATCGGCAATACGCCCATGCTTAAAATGCACTCAATGGATACTGGTTCGTGTGATCTCTTTCTTAAGATGGAATCACAAAATCCTGGGCAATCCATCAAGGATCGGATTGCACTTACGATGATTGCTAAGGCAGAACAAGAGGGTCACTTAAGAGAGGGTGTCCGTATTATCGAAGCAACTGCTGGCAATACTGGTATCGCTCTTGCACTTGTTGCTTCTCAAAAGGGATACGAGATTACTGTCGTGGTACCTGACAAAATGAGTGAGGGGAAAATTGCTCACCTTCGAGCGATGGGCGCAGAAGTAATTATGGCACGCAGCGATGTCGAAAAGGGACACCCCGAATATTATCAGGATGTTGCAAAACGAATCGCTGATAAAAATGGTTGGTTCTTTGTAAACCAATTTTCAAATGAAGCAAATGTCGAAGCGCATTACACAAAAACTGCTCCAGAGCTCTGGCAACAGATGGACGGAAACATAGATGCAATTGTTATTGGTGTTGGGTCGGGAGGAACGATCTCAGGTGTAGGTCGATACCTCAAAGAACAGAACCCAGATGTAGAGATAATTCTTGCAGATCCTGAAGGCTCCGTTCTTACTCCCCTTGTCAATGAGGGCAAGGAGGTCCCAGCGGGTTCTTGGCTTGTTGAAGGAATTGGCGAGGACTTTGTTCCATCCATTACTGATTTGGATCTCGTCACGCGGGCATACTGGATAAGCGACAAGGAGACATTTACCGTGGCGCGAGAGTTGCTCCGAAAGGAGGGCATCCTTGTCGGTTCATCTACAGGCACACTTGTCGCAACTGCTCTTCGGTGGTGCAAAGAACAAACTGAGCCAAAACGAGTTGTCACTTTTGCTTGTGATCATGGTTCAAAGTACTTGGCAAAGATGTTCAATGACTATTGGATGCTCGACCAAGGCTTTATTGACCGAGAAAGACACGGTGATTTAAGAGATCTCATCGCAAGAAGACACGACACTTGTGAAGACTTCACACTTATTGAAACTATTCCTGTCATTCAAGCAATTAAAAATATGCGACTCTACGACATTAGCCAATTAGCTGTCCTTGACGAGGCAGGAAAAGTTGTTGGCATCCTAGATGAAAGCGACATTCTCCTCGCCGTCACAAAAGATGAGACCAATTTCAAGAAACCTGTATGCGAGTTTATGACACGAGAATTGGCTACACTTTCTGCTGACTCAAGTATTGATGAACTCATGCCTCTCTTCGCTGAGGATAAGGTTGCCATTGTTTTTGACCAAGATCATTTTCTTGGTCTCATCACTAAAATTGATTTAATTAACCATCTTCGAAAGCAATTACCCCGTTGAACATTGATATACATTTCGATTCAAAAGTAATCCATGCAGGTCAATCTTATGAAGAGATGACCGGTGCAGTCATGCCACCTATTTTCTTGTCCTCAACGTACGTTCAAGAATCTCCAGGCGTGCACAAAGGGTTTGAATATACACGAAGCCATAATCCAACCCGATATGCGCTAGAACGATGCATTGCTCGACTTGAGGGATCACCCCTGACAGCAGAACAAGACGCCTCTTTCGGAGGTTTTGCGTTTTCTAGTGGGATGGCAGCTGTTTCAACGACCCTAGATCTCCTCGACAGTGGTAACCATGTCATCGCAATGGATGATTTATATGGAGGAACAAATCGACTATTCAACAAAGTTAAAAGGCGCACCTCAGGGCTAGACTTCTCGTTCACCGATTTAACGAACCTACAATTACTAGAAGATGCAATCACAGACAAAACAAATTTAATCTGGATAGAGACTCCTTCCAATCCAATGCTAAAACTAGTTGATCTTGAAGGTGTCGTTTCAATTGCAAAAGATCGTGGAATACTCCTAGCTTGCGACAATACTTTTGCAACTCCAGCACTTCAACACCCACTAGAACTTGGGTTTGATCTTGTAATGCACTCAGCGACAAAGTATCTTGGAGGACACAGTGACGTCGTCTCAGGCATTCTAGTTACTGGAGATGAGTCGCTTGCTGAGCGTATACGGTTTGTACACAATTCTGCAGGACCGATTCTTTCCCCATTTGATTCTTACCTTGTGCTTCGTGGTATAAAAACTCTCTCACTTCGTATGAGACGTCACTGTGAGAGCGCTCTTCGCATCGCAACATGGCTTGAGTCGCATGATGAAATCGAGCGCGTCATTTATCCCGGATTGCCTTCACATCCACAGTATGCAATTGCGCAAAAACAAATGCGAATTGATGGCAATCCAGTTGGTGGTGGCATGATTACTTGTGTTGTAAAAGGTGGCGAAGAAAAATCCAGGGCATTCTTAGAAAAATTGCGCCTCTTTTCTCTTGCCGAGTCGCTTGGCGGGGTCGAGTCCCTCGTAGAACACCCTGCAATTATGACGCACGCCTCGGTGCATGCAGACATGCGTGCCGAACTTGGAATTGATGATGGACTTGTGCGGCTAAGTGTGGGAATCGAAGATTGCAACGACCTCATCCATGATTTAGAACAAGCGCTGATTTAATCTCGTATGGAGAGTATCAACCTCACTCTACAAATTTCACAACAACGTCCTGAGAACGTTGGAGCTTGTATCAAGGAAGCAAATGAGAATGCTGGTATAGGAGACGAGCGATGGCGAAATCTTTGGCGAGCACCTCAGCAAGAAGAACATCTTCAATTAATCGAGAATCTTGTTGAATCACTTCTGCCATGCAAGAATCTGCTCATACTTGGCATTGGCGGGTCAGCGCTTGGAGCTCGAGCTCTTCACACCGCTCTCTGTAAAACAGATTCTCTTTCGTTGTTTGTACTCGACAATATTGATCCAGAAACATTTCAAAAAACGATAGAACAAATTCTGGCGAGTGACCCAGCTCTTTCGCAAACTGTCGTCACACTCATTTCAAAATCAGGTGAGACGCCAGAAGTCGCTGCCCTCTATATGGCTACACAAACAGCTTTGCCAGATGCAACTTATGTCGCAATTACTGGAGAAAAAGGAACGCTCAGAGAACACGCCCTTGCAAGTGGTTGGGAAATTCTTCCAGTCCCAGATGGTGTTGGCGGCAGATTTAGCGTGCTGTCCCCTGTTGGATTATTCCCAGCAGCAATGTGCGGCATCGATATCAGAGAATTACTTCAAGGAGCGCAGTCAATGGATGACCAATGTTTGCAACTGCAAAACAATCCAGCAGCTGAGCTCGCTAGCGGACTCGTCTCTGCAATAAATGGTGGCCAAACTACCCATGTCATGATGCCTTATTGCGACCGCCTCATTCCCTTTGCACATTGGTACGTTCAACTCTGGGCTGAGTCCCTCGGAAAAGTAGATGTGCATGGCAAGAGAGTTGGACCATCTCCAGTCGCTGCAATTGGAGCAACAGACCAACATAGTATGCTTCAACTTTGGAGAGAGGGACCAACAGATAAGGTCATCGGATTTCTAAAGGTTCAGCAAACACCCGACGCTCCGCTTGGAGATTCGCCTCTTGGGTCATCTCAATCGTGGCTTTGTGGGCAAACCTTAGGATCACTTCTCTCTGAAGAGTGTATAGCTACAGAAAAAGCTGTTCAGGATGCTGGTCAAGCAACATGGACGATGACGTTTCCAGAACTCACACCATTTTACCTAGGACAAGCTATTGCTCTTTGGCAAGATACTGTTGCAATCGCAGGCCGACTTATGCAAGTGAATCCCTATGATCAACCTGGCGTAGAGTTCGGTAAACAACTCACTCGAGATGCTCTGCGACAGGTCTGCGACGGGTCTGACCCAAACTGAAGAACGTAGTAGTTATTCTCAAGACGATTCTCATTTTTACGTTAGTGCGAACACGACCTAAGAAGGGTCTGACCCTAGCGATAGTGCAAACACGACCTAACAGAGAACGACCCTAGCAGATTGGGGGTCAGTCCCGCACAACCCAATTTGAGATATGTAATTCAATGCGAGTAAGCCGATGCACAAAAACTTCAACGCAAACTTCTGGGGACAGACCCTTTACAC
>CAYSYI010000059.1:0-4737 GCA_964435395.1 uncultured Isosphaeraceae bacterium | reverse complement strand
CCACCCTTTTGATTCAATAATGAAATAATTCTCGTCACACGCGCAGTATAAACAATCCCGCGGATTGTTTATTGTTTCCATAAAAAACCCCCCTTAGGGGTTACCAGCAGAGGGGAAGTAGTTGCCCGTGGGCAGAACTATGCACGGCATTTGCCATTTACTGTGATATGAGGCAAGCGTCGTTCAGATACAATAAAAATACTGTAAGATTATGTGCGACGCTTGTCAAGGGGTTCTCGGGACACCGGGCGTCTAAAGAAGTGAAGAAAGGGGAATCATTATGATTCTTGGGCTAGACATTGGTACGAATTCTGTTGGCTGGGCACTTATTGAAACGGACAGCGATGGCGATCCAAGTGGCGTTCATGCAGCAGGCGCACGTTGTTTTGATGCAGGGCTTGATGGTGATGTGGGTTCAGGGCGTGGCGAGCCGCGAAATGCAAAACGTCGCGATGCAAGACAAGCAAGAAGACAAGGTTGGCGACGTAAACGCAGAAGAAAGAAACTTATCGGCGTTCTACAAAAGCACGGTTTACTTCCGGAATCAATCGAAAGAACTCCAAAGGGTATTCACGAAGGGCTCGTTACGTTGGACACAAGCTTGAAAGAATCTAATCCTCCCAAAAACCATCGAGAAGAACAGCTCTTGCCATACCTACTGCGTACGAAATCCGCGAGTGAAAAAGTTGCACTCTTCGAACTTGGCCGTTCGCTCTACCACCTTGCTCATCGAAGGGGGTTTTTAAGTAATCGAAAAGAAAGCGGTGAAGAAGACGATGAAACCGGTGCAGTAAAGGGTGGCATAAAAAACTTGCGAGAAGATATGGAATCTGCAGGTGCCAAAACACTTGGCGGTTATTTTGCCACACTCGACCCGAGTGAAGCGAGAATTCGCCAGCGCTGGACAGCAAGGCAAATGTACATCGACGAATTCAACGTCATTATGGATGAACAACAAGTACACCACGATTTCAGTGATGAAATGCGCAAAGAAATATACCGAGCAATATTTGACCAGCGACCACTTAAATCAGTAGCGCACCTCGTGGGAAAATGCGAACTCGAACCAACAGAACGCAGATGTTTAGCGGCATTGCCCATTCACCAACAATTTAGATTGCTTTGTGCTGTGAATAATCTACTTATTGAAGAAGATGAATACTCACAACGTGCGCTCACTCCTGAGGAGCGCGACACGCTTATCGAAGCACTGACCGCGCAAGGTGATTTGACCTTCGCAAAAATTCGTGGAAAAACAGTACTCGGCTTACCTCGTGGAACCTTCTTCAACCTTGAAAAGGGTGGAGAAAAAAGAATGTGTGGCGACCGCACGACGAGCTCGATGATCTCTATTTTCGGTGACCGTTGGAAAAAGATGTCAGATAAAGACCAGGAGCGGGTTATCAACGACTTGCGAAGTTACGAAAAAACGGACGCACTCCGGAAACGTGGAAAAGATGAGTGGGATCTTTCTGGAGAAGCATTGCAAGCGTTTCTTGATGTTCGGCTTGAACAAGGCTACGGAAACATATCTCGAAAAGCACTCCTTAAAATTGTCCCAAATCTCGAAGAAGGAACGCCTTATTCAACAGCAAGAAAGAATGAATATAGAAAATCATTCTCCGCTGATGAGCCACAAAAATCAATCCCAACAGTTGAAAGTTTGTTTCCAAATCTTCGTAACCCGGTCGTCTCGCGATCACTCAGTGAAGTACGCAGAGTAGTCAACGCTATTTGCAAAGAGTACGGCACGCCAGAAGTGATCCGAATTGAACTCGCTCGCGATCTAAAACAAAGTCAAAAGCACCGGAGAGACGCAACCAAAAAAATGCGCGACCAAGAGAGCGAGCGTAAGAAAGCAAAAGAACGGATAACAACAGAAACAGGAATAGAAAATCCTTCAAGAAACGACATTCTCAAGGTACTCCTAGCAGAAGAGTGCGGATTTATTTGCCCTTACACAGGGCGATCATTTGATATGCGAGACATCATTAGTTCATCTCCAACGATGGATATCGAACACATCATCCCATTTAGCCGTTCACTTGACAATTCTTTCATTAATAAAACGCTATGCGATGCACACTTTAACCGTAACATTAAGAAAAACAAAACACCTTGGGAAACCTCTGGAAAAACGGACGAGTGGAATAAAATTCTTAATCGCGTTGGGAAATTTAAAACACAAGTAAGGCACTTAAAACTTAAAAAATTTGAAATGCAAGAAGTTGGCGAAGAACTCATCGAAGAGTTTGCTTCAAGGCAATTAAACGATACACGGTATGCTTCGAAGCTTGCAGCAAAACTTGTTGCTACTCTCTACGGCGGTACCAGTGACAAAGATGGAACACTCCGTGTGCAAACGTGCGCTGGGCGTGCTACTGCGTATCTTCGCAACGGTTGGGAAATGAACGGCATTCTCGACGATGGACCACGTAAAACTCGCGATGATCATCGCCACCATGCAGTTGACGCCGTTTGCATCGCACTTTGTGACGCCAAGTCAGTGAAACTCATCGCTAAAGCCGCAGAGCAACTTGAAGAACGACACCACAAACTTCTTGGCAATATTCAAGCGCCTTGGGATCAATTTGTTCCGTCTGTTCGAGAAGTTATCGAAAACATCGTGGTTTCACATCGAGTCGACTGCCGTTTAAATGGCGCACTTCATGAAGAGACGAACTACGGCGTTTCAACGCAAGACAACGGTGAAAAAATTACTCGCATTCGAAAACCAATCGAAGCGTTGTCATCCGGAGAAGTAAATCGTATCCTTGACCCAAGAGTGAAAAAAGCAGTGCTTGATGCGCTCGATGGGAAGCCAGCAAAGACGGTTTTCAAAGACCGAAAGGACCATCCAAAACTCATCACAAAAAACGGTGATGAAATTCCTATCCACCGTGTTACCGTAGAACCAAAAATAAAGAATACCGTCGCCGTTGGTAGTAAGGGTGCGCCTAGACATATTGCACCGGGGTCAAACCACCACATGGCGGTTGTTGCTGTCCTAAACGATAAAGGCGAAGAAATTAAGTGGGAAGGTCACATCGTCACTCGGCTAGAAGCAATTCAGCGGAAAAGTCGTGGGGATGCGGTTATTCAAACGGAATGGACCGACACCGAGAAGGGACAAAAAAGAGAGTTTAAGTTTTCCTTAAGGTCGGGCGACACATTGTCTATTGGTTCCGGGGACTATAAGGGGACATGGATTGTTAGTGGTGTTGCCGCCTCACTTCAAATTCAATTAAGAATGGTGAATGATGCGAGATTACAGAAAGATGTCAAAGCGTCTGGGGATTATTGGCAACCTAGGATTAATTCTCTAAAAGAAATGGACGCTACACGACTGGCTATTTTGCCATTGGGATTACAAAGAAACTGGAATGCATAATCGCATCATCGAATTTGCGCTGTCGCCAGCATATCTTCATACCCGCGGTGAACTCTTCGTTGCCGAAAGCGAAGAGAAGGGTGAACTCACTGTGCCGATTGAAGAGCTTGGTTGCGTCATCATTGCGCATCCGCAGTGTAGAATCACGCAGTCTGCACTTGCGAAACTTTCGCAAGGCAACGTGCCTGTCATTTCGTGCAATGAAAAGTTTATGCCAGTTGGCATGCTTACGCCTTTCTTTGCGCACACTTCGCACACCGAACGAGTAAATGCTCAAGCGGAAGTAGCACAACCAATCAAAAAACAACTCTGGAAGCAAGTTGTCGTCGCAAAGGTGCGCGCGCAAGCAAGAGCGTTAGAAGAATGGACGGGGAACGACGCAGGACTCCACCAACTCGCAAGCGAAGTGCGATCTGGTGACCCAGAAAACATAGAAGCGCAGGCGGCAAGCAGGTACTGGAAAAAAATATTTGGTGATCCTGAATTTCGGCGAAACCCTGACAACGATGACCAAAACAAATTGCTCAATTATGGCTATGCGATTTTGCGAGCTATCATTACTCGTGCTATATGTGGTGTCGGGTTACACCCATCGCTTGGCCTCTTTCATCACAATAAATACAACCCTTACTGCCTTGCAGACGATTTGATGGAACCGTACAGACCCCTGGTTGATAAAGAAGTTGCTTCAATAATTGTTGTAGAAGGCGATTGTGTTGATTTGCTTCCGCACATAAAACAACGACTCATTGCAACCGTGAGCGGGCGTTACGATTTTCATGGGGAGCAACGAACGATGTTTGATATTTCCGTGCAAACTTCTCGCACGCTTGCAACGGCACTTTTGGGAGGAGAGCGGAAACTTATTTTCGCAGAACTGTAACGATGCCGTCTCGTTTATCTGGAGGATATAAAGCCATGTGGCTATTTGCACTTTTTGATTTGCCCACAAAAACAAAAGCTGATAGAAAACGATACACACGGTTCAGGAAGTTCTTGTTAAACGAGGGGTTTACTATGTTGCAGTTTTCGGTGTACGCGAAGTACTGCGCGAGTGAAGAGAGTGCCAATACACACCGTGCTCATATTAAAGGGAACCTACCAATTGAAGGACAAGTTCGAGTCATCGGAATTACAGATAGGCAGTTTGGGAAAATGGAAGTGTACTTCGGAAAAAAACGAACGAAAGTAGAAGATCCCCCGCTTCAAATGACGTTTTGGTAAGTGCGAAAACAATACAAGCCCCTTTCACAGAGGGGCTTGTATTTGTCGTATTGTATCTGAACGACGCTTCCCTACCAACCACAGCGTGGACACGCGGAAATATATTATGCAAAAAATTGTAT
>CAYSYI010000058.1:0-5626 GCA_964435395.1 uncultured Isosphaeraceae bacterium | reverse complement strand
CAACGATTCTTATTGGCTTTTTCTTGATTGTTAGCTGTAGCGCTTCGAATAAGGTGCAAACCGCCGGTCCAGATGGTCCACGACCAAACGCAAAAACATGGGTAACCCCCAAGGACGTCCCAACAATTGATCTTTCCAAAGACAACGTTCCCGCATTTTGGACGGCAACGCCTACAATCATAAATACTGACTTGTTCACAAATCGGCACCAAGTCTCTGGTCCTATTCCTGGTCCTCACCCGCGGCCCGCCAAATTTCTTCCGCCACATAAAAAGCCGCAACTTGAAGAAAACGGACCACCAAACACTTTGCGTGCTGGCTGGGGAAACACCTCGACAATTATTCAGGATGAAGGTGGTTTTGATGCAATTGCAAACACGGCGTGGAATCCACCTGACCCCTCACTTGCCGTTGGTCCAAACCACATCGTCGCAACTGTCAACATGGCAATTGCGTTTTACGACAAGGATGGTAACGAAGAGTTTTCTGCACTGTTAGATAACACTGGAAGTCCTGGTTTTTTTGAAGACGTTGGCGCGGGCGGTTTTACGTTTGATCCAAAATGTTTTTATGACCCGCACGCAGAGCGTTTTGTCGTACTTGCACTAGAACAATACGATCCTGATGAATCGTGGATTACAATGGCGGTCAGTGACGACAGCGACCCAAACGGCATTTGGTACAAATACCGAACGTGGTCTGTTGTGACAAACAGTGAAAACGGAAACACATATTGGGTTGATTATCCTGGATTTGGTTTTGATGATGGATACTATTACGTTACCAACAACTTGTTCGGTCTAAACAACAGTGGTTTTGGTGGTGTTTTGTATCGTGTCTTTGACAAACAACCAATGCTTGTGGGTGACCCTGTTGTCATCGCAGATGTTCGCAAGGCCGGACACGCCGGCATGCAAGGTGCTCAACATTATGGCACAGCCCCTGCTGCGTTTTTTGTAGGTAGACGAAACAACACAGAGCTTCGGGTCGCACACATTAATACGCCAATGAACCCCTCTGTTGTGAGCGAATTCGTTTCTGTTCCTGATCATGGCACTCCTGGCGGAGGTGTGGATAATCCCGGCGGTACTATTAGTGCGCTTGATGGTCGCATCATGAATTCGCAATATCGTGACGGCAGTTTGTGGACAACGCACGGCATAAGCAGTTCGAGTGTCGACGCTGTTGGTAGGTGGTATGAAATAGGCTTATCAAACTGGCCGGCTGTTTCGCCAACACTTGTTCAAAGTGGTGACATCTCAATTCCAGTCGGAATGTCAAGCTTCTTTCCAGCCATCGCTCCAAATAAACGCGGTGAAGTTGCGATTGTTGTTGCAACTGCAAACAGTAGCACAAACCCAAAGTTACAAATCATGGGTCGGAAAGCATCGGACTCACTTGGCGTCATGGGAACCCCAACAATTGTTGCAACTGGAAGTGCAGGCGCAGATGGTCGGTGGGGAGATTATTTTGACATGACCGTTGATCCAAACAACGACACTCGGTTTTGGTACATCGGTGAAGTACAAAACAGTTCGGGTTGGCAAACATATATTGGAAGTGCTGTGATTACGTGCATTGAAGATGTCAATGTAGATGGCGTTGTGAACATTGCCGACCTGCTACACCTCATTGCAACGTGGGGTGGCTCTGGCAACGGCGCCGACGTTGCTTCACCGTATGACTTAGTTGATATTTCAGATGTTCTTGGTGTCATTGGGGCACTTGGAAATTGTCCTTAGTCGCCGATAATACGCAATTCTATTCTTCTGAGAAAATCCGCAGTGACCCGCGTTAATCAGCCGATTAACACGCTGAGAGTGCGTTTTTTGTCCTATATCTGTTGATTGTGAGGTTAGTAATGGTAAAGTTTTTAATTGCAAGTGTTAGTGCTTGTTTCGTTTCTGGATTAGCGATTGCGGAGCCCGTTGGCTTTATTCAAGCAACCACCCTATCGTGGACAAGTGATGGTCCCACGACGAACACCACCAACACAGCAACAAATGTGGCTCCAGATGTTGTTGCTCCCACCCTGAGTGAAGACCGAATTGCACTTGGTGATTCGGGGGATAAAGGTTGGTACTTCACCCCTAATTTTGGCGTGAACCTGCTTGGTGATTTCAACGACAATAATCTAGAAATAACATACGCAACGGGTTACAGTTTGGGTTTCTCGATTGGAAAAGAAATTAATCCGGGTTTTCGGATGCAACTTGATATTGCACACATGAAAAATGATTTGGACAGTGTGTTTATCAATTTAGGTGGTGGTGTAAGCGTTGCGACTGCTGATGCAGAAATTACACAAACCTCTTTTATTTTCAACACTATTTGGGAACCCAAAAGTCATGGACGGCTTTTCCCTTATTTTGGTCTAGGTGTTGGTGCTATAAAAGGTGACTATTCGGTTGCACAACTACCAATCGCATTTTCAGATATTCTTGACATTAGTTGGGCGGTTGCCTTGCAAGTAAAGGCTGGGTTCACATATGAAATGACCCCGTCAAGCAATGTGACTATTGGTTACCAATTTCTGCACGCCCACTATGATCACGATTTAGATCTCAATAACAATAGTATTACGTTTGGCATGGAATTTCGGTTTTAACACGTAGGAAACTTTTATGAATATCTCCGCTCTATTTTGCGCTTTTGTTATCGTTTGCACTGGTTTTTCCTTTGCGGATGAATCTGATTCGGGTTTTGATACCTCGCTTTCGTTTGACGCAGAAGAGCGTGTTTCGGTGAGTGATGGCGGAAGCAGCGGGTGGTACGTTGCGCCATACTTTGGGTACAACCTTATTTCAAACACGGCGACTGAAGGATTTAATATTAAGTTTGATGATGGCGTTTCGTTTGGTTTGGGTTTTGGGATTGAAATTAAAAAAGATATCGCGTTCCAAATTGATGTTGGGTATATCCGAAACGATGTCGACACAATGACAAATGCAGGTACCGGAGCGAGTTCCGAACCAGATATTGAATACACCCAAATCCCGCTACTCTTTAACTGGATTTGGTCACCTTCCAACCAACCTGATGTTCGACCATACCTTGGCGTTGGAATTGGTATAACCAGAGGCGAATATGAATCAAACGCGTTTGTAAGTAGCGATGCAAAATGGGCTGTTGCAGCACAAATTCGCGCTGGCTTCAAGGTTGAATTTTCAACGACAAGCAGTTTTTCTTTTGGGTACCAGTTTATGCTTGCGCAGTACAGCGACAACATCGACAACCACACGATTGGAATAGGGTTGCAGTTTAGTTTTTAGAGTCTTCGCTCCTGTTTGTAACTATTTTTGAAATAGAGTGATCGCTCACATTTGTCGGTCTAAACATCCTTCGTTGATTTGGTGTTTCGGGCTGAAGTTCCAACTCGCCATTAAACCAGTTTCGTAATACTTCTAACATAGTCAACCGAAGCCGTTTTTCTCCCTCGTCAAGTTCGCGAACCTCAACCAAACCCACACTGCAGCAGCCTTCTTGTTGAACGCTTTTGGAACTAGCACTCAGTTCAGCAAGATACTCCAGGGCGGTGTCTATCCTTGCTGGCAACAGCTCGTCTTTGATGAAGGGTATTGTTAAGTCTTTAAGCATCCAAGCTCTGATTAACTCAATTGCAGCATTTTTTGTGGCTAACTCTTCGTCTGTAATCGGTAATATTGGCAATTCGACCCAGTCGTTTAGTCTGAGGGTGTCCGATTCGCCACCATTTTCGCACAAATCGAGATATTGCATTGCTCCATTGATGAGTGCTGGCTTTGGAGAATTTGCGTACATACGCTTCCTAAACATGTTGAATAGTCTTGACATCCAAACTCCTTTTCTGCGCGCAGATAGAAACAACCGACGGTTATTGCGCACAAAAAAACCACCAGCAGCCCACCATTTATGAAATTATGTGCCCTCCCTACTCCTTCGCAACGAGGGTAAAGTGATAATAGCCCTGCATACCTCGGTGTCAACTCGAAACGTATAAAGAAGTTGATAATTTTTTCAAATGGTGGCTTGTTTGTGTTCTGCTTGGTAGTATGCGCACCGTAGGAGTGGCACACGCATGGATAAGCGAAGTCGATGGTTAGCATTCAGGGGAAGATTGCTCATCATTGTGGGTATAGCGGCACTATTGGTCGCAATGTTTCTTCCAAACCAAATACCAGGTCCGCTTGCCCCACTAGTAGTCGTTTTTGGCGTTGGTTTTATTGCGCTTGCTGTTCCGTGGCGAGTGTGGCGCAAGTTACCCTCTTGGTTCCGCCGTGAAGACACTTGGCTATAACACACCTGTTACTTTTTTTCTTTCCCTCCATCAAGTACATCTCCAATGCCCCCAAGAATACCGTCGACGCCTTTCCCGATAGTGTCGGTTACGCCCTGAATAGCATTTCCAATTCCAAGCTGCTTAAATACTGGCAAGTCATTTATTAACCCAGTAACTTTTGAAAACGCAAGTTTTGAAAACCCTTGGACTGGATTGTCTGCAAGGTGTTTCATGATGGCGTGCGTAACTGCGGATGTTATTGCTTCGATTGCAACTTCAGCGTCTCCGTCTGTGCCTACATCGTGCATGACTAATTCTTTAATGTGCGCTGTAACTGGTCCAGACTCAAGAACTGTGAATTTTCCGCTTGCAATCACGGTAATATCGCGGATAGTAAATGTTTTTATCGTGAATGGTGGGTTTGGGTGCGAAGCTTCTGGGTTTTCGTCTTTTGATACATTTTGAATGAGCGTTTCTATGTTGGACATTCCCGAATTTTGTTGCAAACTCAGAGTCACACCCTCAGCCAAAACCGTTGGTACAAGTACTTCCTTGTCAAACATTTGAAGGACACTAAACTCTACTTTCGCACTGTCCACGCTAAGAATGTTTGGGGTTTTATCTGTTTTGAATGACTCTGGGTTTGCAATAGTCAGACCCCTTAGTCCAGAATCTCTTCCAAAGAACCCAACATGCAGGCTGTCCATTTTTACCGCAACACCCAACCCCTCTGAGCCCTTCGTTTGAATTATGGATTGGGCAACACCGTCGAGGACTAAGATGCCAACAACGGATAGTGCAACGAACACGATCAACGTAATAATTATGCCATTGATTAATTTCTTTTTCATGTTGGGCATGGTAAGCGTATCCCCGTGCCGTGTCATCAGTTGTGAAGAAGTTGCAATCGAATAACTAAGATTCGGACGTTTATCCGCCGAACCGTTTTTCGATGCATTGCATGATGGAACCCAGCCCATCCTCGGCAATTTCATAGTAAATCATTCGGCCTTGACGGTTTCCAACGAGAAGCCCGCGGTCACGCATTTTGCCGAGGTGCTCTGATGCGCTTGAGGGAGGAATGTCACATGCCTCTGCAAGTTCACCGACGGTGTAATTTCCGCCGAGCAACATTTGAATCATTCGAAGGCGGTGTGGGTGGGCGACTGTTCGAAGACAAATCGCCGCGTGTCCAAGCGCTTCCATTCCAAGCAGTTCAGTTTTTGAGCTAATCTCTACCACGCTTCTAGTATATCGATATATTTCGACATGTCAAACATGTTGGGGGACAGTCCCCTGGGGACTGTCCCCCAAAAAATAGCGAAATACCATTGTTGGGGTCTTATAATCCCGCTTTATGATGAAGTT
>CAYSYI010000057.1:0-6514 GCA_964435395.1 uncultured Isosphaeraceae bacterium | reverse complement strand
GGGGTCAGTCCCGCACTACCCAACTTGAGATATAGAACTCAATTCGGGTAAGCCAGTGCATGATTACTTCAAGGCAAACTTCTGGGGACAGACCCGTTACACATCGCTAATACAACTGCGCTCGAGGCATAACAGAAGCCGTCAGTCGAACAATTGTACCGCTAGTGCTATCCATTGCTGTTGCGTGTTCGGTATCTGGAATGACCGCAAGATTTATTGTCACTCGTTGAAGCGTTGTTCCGTTTTCGAATTGCAATAAAAAAGGTGTAATTGACATGCCATCAACAAGTTGAACAACACCCCCAAGTACGACTGACTGCGTTCCATCAACATCCATCAACAGAGTTTCGTTCACACCGTCCCAAGTAATCACAACTTCTTGACCAGAGGGCGTGGTGATTTCTAAAGTATTGCTTTCTACTTCTTCAGTTGTTGCAACAGACGGCAATGGCCCAAACGACGTTCCGGTTCGAACGAGCATTGCAATTCGCTCAACTAATAAACGAGATGTTAATCGATTCACTCCATCAGCGGATGATCTTGAATATGCATCTACTGAAGATTGAATTGCTACAAACAAACCAGTCAACAACACTACCGCAATTGCCATGCCAATTAGTAACTCCACAACCGTGAATCCTCTGCGCATTATGTACCCTCCTGATAACTCGCACCGTCAGGAACAATTGTAACTGGCCACGGCACGCCATCTGGCATTGGAGCATCTGGGTTTGCTCGAAGAGACACTCGGCCATATCCACCAAACGGTTTTTCTCCATCATTTACCCCTTCACTATCACCGAATTCTGGTCCAAAGTAACCAACTGTCGTATTAAATGCATCCGCTTCACCACCGTAGAACAAAGGTCCTTCACCTTCAACCGGGCGGTACGTCGATAGAATTGCACCATACACATCCACAACCCCTCGGAGGTCCATCACTCCACTCACAACTGTCCCTGTCAACTTAACACCAACTGTTTCGTCATTCTGAAAAGCACCAATCTCAACGGACCAGCCAGGCAGCAACACTGAGCTTCGTGATAATTGTTCACGATCTGAAGGATCAATCGAATTCAATAATGCTTGCAAAGCCACCCCGTCGGATTGTTCAATAAGATCGGGGTCACTTGGGTCGAGGAAGAACCTTGATTCACCAGTTACTTGAACCTTGTTTCTCCACTGTGTAAACTCCGAAGGAACATCTCCCGCAATCGATCCCAAAAAAGTGCAGTCGTGAAATCGAACGTTGTTAGAAATTTCTCGTGTATCGTTGTACTCAACACCACCAGATTCAGCAGTTAAATTTTCAAACTGGATGTCATACCCGCCACTGCCATCTGGCTCAAGCGCTCCAGCGTAATTCCAATTCGGATCGTCAACATCTTCATTCGTCTCAACCCAAGTAACACCCAAGAACATACAGTCCTCGAAAACGGCGTTCGTTCCTTTTGGAATACGAACGTTGTTAAACAACATGTCTTTGTACACTGGGCGTTGGTACCAATCGTATGCACCATCAGACTCCCAAGGAACTCCCTCCCAGTCCCCACTTTGAGCTGGCGTAAATGTTCCCCCATTCTGTATATTTGATGAAACTTGGCCACTGCTCTCATCTCCAAAAATGATTCCAGACATTGATTCGGTTTCAAACCAAGTTGCTGCACTAGCAAACATGTCTGTAGTAAGCTCTGCTAACTCTGATTCTGAAAGAGAAAATTGACTTGAAGAAGAACCATATTCAGAAGCAATTGAACCATTCACACTAGATTGCCACTGCGCACCTGTTTCAGATTCCCAAGATGTGCTATCAACTGCAAACCCTAAACAACCTTCGATTTTTGCGTATCGATCCTTCGCATCAAGGATACCATCATTCCAACCAAGTTCACGATCGACACCATCAACTATACCGTCACCATTTCGATCACTTCTTGCATTGTCAATGAGAGTTGCGAGTTGCATATCACTCGAAAACTCTTGATTCAGTCCAGGAAATCCTGCCTCTTCTGCTTTCACGACATCGTAAACAACACCAACATCACCGTTGCTATCAAATCGAGAAAGAAATAAATCCATCTCAGTAACATATTGATCACCATCGTAATCTACTAGTGATCCGCCAAGCCCAACATTCTCGGTTGGATGGCCTGGTCGAAGCCGATTGTCTCCATCAACATCATTTGCTAACACGAAACTTGAAAACGCAGCAATGTCCAAATCAAGAATTGACGGATCAATTCCATAAAAATCGCTTTGCATAATAAGCGGCGTGCCAAAAGTTGTATTCAACTCTCCATCTTCAATCCCAAAGCGTGTTCCGACTGGTCCCTCCACCAGAACGTTTCGCCCAAGCATTATTCTTGACATGGCTACGAGCGCATACTCAATTCGCTTGTCAAGATCAAACTCCATTGAAATAGTTCTCGAAATTCCATCCGCTTCGCCAACACTTGTCACTAATATTCGAGTGTCATCCTCAAGAAGTTCATAAGACAAACGAAAAAATGATTTTTCAGTTGCATCTAGCGCGATTGGCTTCACTTCAAGTGAATAGTTTTTTACATTAATAGTTGGTAGCAGAATGTCTTCTGACGTAACTTCAATCCAATGAGTATCGACTTGACCAAAAACGTCGTGCAATGAATGAACAATCCCAACTCCCGACGGTGACCCAACCACATACTCATCAGGAGAAACAACGAAGATTTGCCCATCTGAGGATGTCCACGTTCCCCGCCATAATTTTTCTGCTAAATCATTCGTTACAACACCTCTATCAATGACATAACGATTCACAGTGTCGAGCAAGCGGATGCTTCCAAATGAGAGCCCTGATTCTGCTGCAGACTGCGCCCTAGCAATCCCAATCATCGCTTGCGCACTCCGAACACTCGTCCAAGAAACGCTTGCCATTCCAGCCGTGACAGAAGCAATTACGGTCAGCATGATGAGAGCTGGAACTGTTGCCCACCCTGAACGTTTTACAGTTCGAGAAGATACTTTAGAAACAGTGATATTCATCTTGGTGCAATCCATATTAACCTCGTGATTTCTTTGCCCTTGTGAAGCACGGTTACCTCTAGCCGAACAACTTCGGACGTGCCATCTGAAACGACGTTCTTTACATCAAATGGGTCTACACATTGCACAGTGATTTGCTGCTCCCAATCATTCATCCCAATAATTATTGCACCTGTCGCATCAAGTGGCCCCGTGCCGTCAGATTCTGAAAATGTTTGAGCATCAAGATCATCCAAATCATCAAGGTCAAGAGGAATTATTTCCCCGAGTTCGACACCCCAAGAAGACCCTGTTACCGGATCGCTTGCTGGAAGTAATAGGGACATCTCTCGTATTTCAGTAGCAAGTCGCATACCCGTCGCCAACTCTTCAGAAACAACTGACTGAACATGCCATGCTTGCTGTGAACCAACAACTGCGACAACCCCAATACCAACAACTGCAATCGCGATTGCAGACTCGACCAACCAAAACCCTCGACGTACTCTTGTTTGTCTGTGTTTCATCCGCTTGTTACCACCGCACTCATCTTGAATATTGGAAGAATGATTGCCATCGCAATGAATCCCACGATGACGCCCATAAAGACAATCATCGCTGGCTCAAGCAAACTTGTGAACGTTTTTATGGCATCTCGTAAAACTCGATCATAATATTCAGAAATCTCCTCTAACACATCGCCAAGTTTTCCAGATTCCTCTCCTGCTGAAATCATCTGAACCACTGGCATAGGCAGTAATTTCGTGCCATCCAAAATTTCATTTATGCGCCGCCCTTCCTTTACACCGTCTGCAACATCACTCCACAATGCATGATAGTTACGGTTGCCAGAAATATTTCCCGTCACTTCCAGAGAGTTTATCATTGGAACCCCTGCATTCACAAGTTCTCCTAATGTTTGCAACGACCGCGTGATATACAACGCCTTAAGCATTTTTTTGACAATAGGAATTTTTAATTTTGTGTTGTCTAAAATACAAAGCCCTCGCTCTGTTTTCGAAAGAAGAATCATCACGGCTGCAATAGTTGCTATTGCAATCGGAACTGTCCACCAATACACCACCATCCAAGCGCTGAGACCCATTAAAAATGTTGTTGGCCATGGGAGAATTGATTCCTTGCCCGCAAAAACTCCGGCGAATCTTGGAAGGACAAAAGTTAAAAGAAAGATAGTGACAACTGTTGCTAGTCCACCTATAACTGCGGGATAAATACTTGCGCCAACAATGAGTTTTTTGGTCTCGATTTGCCTCGCAATAATTTTTGCAATTCGATCAAGCATATGCCCGAACGAACCCGACAATTCACTTGCCTTCACCATGTTTATATAAAGTGGAGAGAATAGTTTCGGATACTTCGAAATTGCATCTGAAAAAGTGCAACCAGATTCAAGGTCCTCTTTTATTGAAACTAAAATTATTTTTAGTTTGTCATTTTCAACATGCTTACTGATACCATCAATTGCCACTCGCAAACTAATACCTGCACGGACCATCACAGCAAGCTGTGTAGTGAAATCTAATATATCACGCTTGCGAGGCCCATTTCCCGCATTCAGTACTACCCAAATCTTTTGTAGAACACTACCCTCTTTCGCACTTTGAGGAACTAGGCGGATAATTCTTCCGCCATGTTGTTGAATTGCACTTGCAGCTCCAGCAGCGGACTGAGCAGCAATCTGACCGACTAACAACTCTCCGCATTCTTTTTGCAATTCATAGCGGTACGTTGGCATCGAAGCGTTCCTTATGCTGCGAGGGACATTTGTAATCTCTGTGGATCAGTGGAGTTTGCAATTGCAACATCTCGATCAATTAACCCATTAAAAACAAGCGCGGCAATCGAAGCATCTCGGGTAACCATACCCTTGCGACTATTTGTTTCTATAACATTAGGTATTTCAAAAGTACGAGATTCACGAATAATATTTCTTACTGCTGGATCACACAACAAAACTTCTACCGCTGGAACCATGCCACCACCAAGCTTGGGGAGTAGTGCTTGTGAAATTACTGCCTTCAATGTATTTGCAAGCATTGATCTCACTTGTGATTGTTGATTCGCTGGATACATGTCAATAATCCGTTCAACAGTTTGTGATGCATTCACCGTGTGCAGTGTTGAGAGAACAAGGTGTCCTGTCTCAGCTGCCGAAATTGCGAGAGAAGTTGTTTCTAAGTCTCGCATTTCGCCAACGAAAATAATATCGGGGTCTTGTCGAAGTGCGTGCTTCAAACCTGAAGCAAAGCTCGGCATATCTCTGCCGAGTTCTCGTTGCTCCACAAGACAGCGATTTGAATCAAATGTATATTCAACGGGATCTTCCAACGTAATGATGTGCCTATTCTTTGTTGCATTAATCCGGTCAAGTAATGATGCGAGTGTTGTAGATTTTCCAGAACCTGTGTCACCCGTCACCAATACTAAGCCTCTGGGCAACTCGGCGAGGGGTGCTATTGCAGAAGGAAGGTTTAGCGTTTCAAGTGGAGGAATGTTTGTCTTTACGGTACGCATCGCTATTGCATGAAGCCCACGTTGCATGTGCACGTTCACCCGATAACGACATGTTGCAGTTGCCCACGAAAGATCAACGTCTTGTTGTGATTGAAGTACTGCTTGTTGATTCTCATTAAGCATGGCCGCAACTTGTTTACGAAGATCATTCTCATCAACTATTGGGTAATCAAGGCGAAGTAACCCAGTGTCAACACGAATAATTGGTGGCTCTCCAGAAACAAGATGTATATCAGACGCACCCTGTTTGGATGCATCGCTGAGAATGCCTTCGATATTCATACTTGGAACATCGGAGACAACGATCTCAACATTTACTTGCTGTACCCTGAAAACCGCAGTCAGTTCGACTCATTCCGATTGTATGGCTGCTTAAGTGCTTGATTCAGTTTATGAGGGGAACTTCGAGCTCTTCATGAGCTCGAACGGATGTCTTTGGTTGCCACACACCTAAATTCATCAGTGTCTCCGCGATTGCTGAAGGCGGATAATAACTTAGGGTTCCTGAAAGTTTCCAAGCGACAGGGCTTCCGACAGGCGGGAGTTTCTCACGGCGAATGACAATTGGAATGTGACTTTGAATGGTTGCCCACCGTGGCACTGTCAAGCCAGGCGAAGTTCTTCCTCGATACACCGTATGGCCATCTGACGATACTGTGTATTCAAAATATTTCAAACGAAGAGGTTCGTCATTCGTGTTTGAAATTTCAAACTCTGCTTGCAGCGCAATCGCCTCGGGTGTTGATTGTGAGACTTCGGCTCCGGCAAATCGAACTATCGGAGCACGGACGCCACAAGCCTGCAACGCACAGAGGCAAAACATTGGGAGTAATACGCGAAACATATTGTTACTGTACCAAGCATTGCATCACCGCGACGGTCCTGCGACGGGTCTGACCCAAACTGAGGAACGTAGTGGTCATTCTCAAGACGAATGGCTGTTTTGCGACAGAAGTAACACGACCTAAGAAGGGTC
>CAYSYI010000056.1:0-6749 GCA_964435395.1 uncultured Isosphaeraceae bacterium | reverse complement strand
GTTGGCCGGGGGAAGGCGGTGTCTACCGCTGGGTAAAAGAAGCGCTCGGCGAACGCATGGCGTTCCTAGCAATTTGGTGTCAATGGCTACAAATACTTGTTTGGTACCCGACTGTTCTTGCGGTCTGCGCAGTTTCCGCCGCGTATATGTTTGATCCAACACTTGGTGACAATGCATGGTTTGTGTTGATTATAAGTTTGGCAATCTTTTGGTTTGCAACCATTATTAACTTTAAAGGTATTCACGAAAGCGGGTGGATAACATCCTTCTTGCTTATCGTGGGCACGCTTCTTCCTGTACTTGCCGCAATTGGACTGGCAGCATGGTGGCTATTTGATGGAAGAGAATCCGCTATTCCACTCGAAGCAAACGCAATAATTCCAGACATTTCTTCGGTCGGTCAGTTTGTTGGCGTGCTTGCAATTTTTTCATTCTTATCTGGTCTTGAGGTAAACTCGGTTCACTTTCGGAACACAAAAAACCCACAGCGAGACATTCCAAAATCGCTTTTGATTTCAGGCATGTTGGTACTTCTTGTTTCAATTCTTGGTGCGCTAAGCGTTGCTGTGTTGGTCCCCGTTGAAACAATCAATCTTGCATCAGGCACGCTTCAAGTCTTCGAAAAAGTGTTTGATGTTCTAGGTGTAAACTGGCTACTTCCTGTTATTGCCGGATGTGCGCTGCTTGGCATGGTTGGGCACATTATGATTTGGGTGATTGGACCAACGGAGTCGCTTCGCGTTGCTGCAAAAGATGGATTGATTCCAGAAATGTTCCAGAAAATGACAAGGGGTGGCGCGCCTAAAAACGTCATGCTCCTACAGGCAGTTATTGTTTCAGTAATCTGTTTGCTTGGCATGTTGATAAACCTGAACGCCGTGTTTTATGTGCTTACTATTATTTCGGCGCAGATTTACTTGGTGATGTACTCGCTGATGTTTGTTTCGGTGATTGTTCTTCGATTTACAAAGCCAAATATTGAACGATCGTTTCGCATTCCGGGCGGAAAACTTGGCTTGTGGATTGTTGCAGGAACAGGACTTATAGCGAGCGTTCTTGGAATCTGTTTTATGTTTGTGCCCCCAGTGATGGAAGATGTAACAATCAGTACAACATGGTTTACACCCATTGTATTGATCTCATTTGCCGGTGTTATCAGCACTCCTTTTATCCTGTATAAAAAACTGTAACCATATACCCCCTTTCAACCCAGACCCCTTGCACACTTGACCTTGGCAGTAAATAATGCACGGATTGGAGTCATTTTTTGAATAATTATCAAAGTGCAAACCAGCAAAAAACAACCCGATTAAAACACGGTTTGCTTTTGTTTAGTTGCATCCTTTTGGTTGTTGTTGGGTGTGAACGTGACGACATTCGGGCGTATCGAGTGCAGCGAGAGTTTAATGCCGAGGCTACTCAAGAACACAGCCACCAAACAAACACCCAAGAACAAAAAGAACCATCGGCGGTACAGTGGGTAGTTCCAGAATCATGGGAACAACTTAACAAAGTAGTTTCCATGCGGTTTGCCACATTTAACACTCCTCAAAATGTAGAGGTAACCCTTGCAGTGTTCCCCGGTGATGTTGGAGGACTCCTCGCGAATGTGAATCGTTGGCGCGGACAAGTTGGGTTAAACTCAATACAAGAAGAGGAACTAGGTGAACACGCACAGCAAATCGAGGGTACAAACTCGTTTGTTGTTGATGCTGTCGGATCGGATGTTCGACTTATTGGAACAGTAATCAATATAGGCGACGGTAAAACTTGGTTTGCAAAGGTTGTTGGCCAACCAGATATTGTTGAACAAGTAAAAGAAGACATCGTTTCTTTTTCTGCATCGTTTCACATCGAACAAAAACAAAAAACACAAGCCCAAGAAGAAGAGTCTTCGATATGGATTCAGCCAGCAGAGTGGACAGTAGACGAGAACGCCTCACCAATCCTAATGGCGGCTTATGACAGCGAGAGTGGTGCACGAGTTACCCTCACTGCACTTGGCGGAGGTGGCGGAGGGTTGCTTGAAAATATTAATAGATGGCGGAATCAACTTGGCTTGGCTCCGGTGGATTCAATGGACAGTGTAGATGTAACAGATTTGGGTAACGGAGCTATCGTTGTCGATTTACTTTCAGAGGATGGGAAAAGCCGCATTGTTTCTGGGGTTGTGCCACTTGGTTCTGAAACACTCTTCTTTAAATTAACCGGTTCAAAAATCGAAACCGAACCAGAGCTGAATCGATTCAACGCTTTTGTTTTAGGCGTAGGATTAAAAAGACAGGACGAGCCCTAATGCGCTCGCTATTGAAACCACTCGCGTCCCTTCGCCTCACAGTTGTTCTGTTTGCACTTTCAATCTTTTTGATTTTCGCAGGCACTCTTGCGCAAGTACACGAAGGAATTTGGACGGTTGTTGACAAATATTTTCGCTCTTTAGTAGTGACAATAGATTTTCAAATATTTGTTCCACAATCCATAGCCGATGTGCCCGGCGCATTCTGGTTTCCAGGCGGGCTAACGCTTGGCGTTGCCATGATTGTGAATCTAATAGCAGCACATATTGTTCGATTTAAATTCACAAAAAAACGCAGTGGAATTATTGTCACCCACCTTGGAGTAATCCTCCTTTTGTTGGGCGAATTTGTTACTGGGTTTGCTGCCAAAGAAGGGAATATGACGATCCTTGAGGGTCAGACCGTTAACTTTACAGAAGATGTTAGGTCAACCGAGTTAGCTATCGTTGATCAGTCTGGTGAAACTGATGACCTTGTGGTTGTTGTACCTGACGGTCTTTTAGAGTCAACATCAGGTGAACTTAACCACAACCTTCTGCCGTTTTCAATTGTTGTAAACGAGTGGATGCAAAATTCAATTATTCTTGGACCAGAACAAAACCAAGGCGACCGAAGGGGCATTGCGGATTCTGGTTCGGCTAATATTTATTCTGCTCAACCCATTCCAGTTGTCAACGGTATAGACGGTGCAACAATTGATTATCCCTCCGCCTATGTAACACTGTTTCTTGATGGTAAAAAAACCGGCACGTACTTGTTTTCAGCCTATTTAGACAAGCCACAAACTGTCGCAGTAAACAACAAAACATATCTGGTAGAACTTCGGTTCACACGTTCATACAAGCCATTCTCACTTCATTTGATTGATTTTAAACACGACTTGTTTACAGGAACCCAAATGGCAAGAAACTATTCAAGCTTAGTGCGGTTGGTTGACAAGAAAAGAAGTGTTAGTCGTGAGGTTCTCATATCGATGAACCATCCACTTCGACATGCAGGCGAAACATTCTACCAAGCATCTTTTTTACGGGATGATTCTGGAACGGTTCTACAGGTTGTACAAAATCCCGGCTGGTTACTTCCGTACATTTCATGCACATTGGTAACAATTGGCATGCTTATGCACTTTGGTTCAAAATTTGTGTGGTCATTGCAAAGGAAGGCAAGATGAATAGAACAACTCGCATATTGCCTTGGATTGTTTGTTTGTTCGGTTTGGTATACGTGTGCCAAAACATATTTACACCAGAAAAGAGCAACAGCCCTTTTGACACAGCAGCGTTTCAATCACTTCCCGTTTCTGCACATGGCCGCACAAAACCAATAGATACGGTTGCACGAAACAATCTAATGCTACTTAGTGGGCGACAATCTTTGCGAACGGACGAAGGTAAATTATCTGCGGTAGAGTGGTATTTAGAACTTCTGACAGACACAGACACTTCGGCGACGAGGCGGGTTTTTCGCATTGACCACCCAGACGTGTTGGCCTTACTTGGATTAAACAATGAACAACGAACAAGGTTTTCATACGATGAAATTGTTGCGAATTTAACCGAGATAAGCGAACAGGCGAAATTGGTGAGTCGGGTAAAAAGCAAAGAACGTGACCCCTTTCAAAACGCAGTGTCAACTCTGTATCAACGACTGATTCTGTTCCGTGATTTATCGTATCTCATTACTCCGTACACCATTCCGCCACTTGGAGAAGAAGCAGAATGGAGGTCGTTTGACACCGCAATGTCTGAAACACCAACTGACCCGGGAGTGTTGGGGTGGATCAACATGCTACAGATGTATAACCAAGGTCAAGTGGAGTCATTCAACAATGCTGTTACAGAGTACTCCTCGGTGTTGCACGCAAACTTACCAAAAGAAGTACAAAAATCAAAAAGTGAAGTTCTATTTAATCACGTAGAACCCTTTTACAAATCCATGGTTCTGTATGTGATAGCGTTTTTGTTTGGGTGCTTTGGTATGCTCTTGACCCAACTTTCAAAAAATACATGGTCTAGAACACTTTTTAAATCCATGACGATGCTGATTGTTATCGCGTTTGTTGTGCAAACAGTTGGCATCGTGGGCAGAATGTATCTACAAGGACGACCACCAGTAACGAACCTCTACTCATCGGCAGTCTTCGTTGGTTGGTTCTGCGTAATTATTGGTTTGTTTATTGATAAACAAACCAAACTTGGGCTCGGTGGAATAATGGCTTCAATTCTTGGTTTTGGCTCTCTCGTTATTGCACACAATCTTGGTGGGTCCGGCGACACGATGGAAATGATGCAGGCGGTTCTTGATTCAAACTTCTGGCTCGCTACACATGTGGTTGTGATTACAATTGGATATTCAGCCTGCTTTTTTGCAGGTTTTTTAGGCACAGCGTATGTGTTACTTGGTGTATTTACGAAAATACTCGATAAAGAGCGAAGTAAATCACTTATAAAAATGATGTACGGTGTTATTTGTTTTGCAGCGTTGATGAGTTTTGTTGGTACGGTTCTTGGCGGCATTTGGGCGGACCAATCGTGGGGTCGGTTTTGGGGGTGGGATGCGAAGGAGAATGGTGCTGCAATTATTGTGCTCATGACCCTGCTGATTTTGCATGCTCGTTGGTGTGGCATGATTCGAGGTCGCGGATTAGCAGTCCTTGCAATTAGTTGCAACATTATCACTGCGTGGTCATGGTTCGGAACAAACATGCTTGGAGTGGGATTACACTCGTATGGTTTTACAGAATCAGCTGTATTTTGGATTGTCGTCTATGTCACAAGCCAGTTACTCTTGATGGGAATTGGCATGTTGCCGCTTTCGATTTGGCGGAGTGCGTTCCAGCGAACGTGACTCACATAAAAAAACCCCTCTTTTCAGAGGGGTTTTTATAATCATAGTAAGATATTTTTAGCACGGTCCCCAATTACCGACTACCTCAAGTAGGTCACTAACATCGACTACTCCATCGCCAGTTATGTCTGAAGACGGGTCGTTTCCACCCCATGCGTCAATAATCGAAAGGAGATCACTAACGTTAACCATACCATCACCTGTTACATCCGCTGGGCATGGAGGAGCACATGGATTTCCGTCACACGTTGTGTCGTCACCAAGATAGGTGCCTGACCCCAACAAACAGATTGCCTCTTCAACCACAACACAAGAGCTTGTTGCAGTACAACACGCACCGGTCGCGGGCGTACATGGATCTGAAAAACAACTTGCTCCTGGATAATGGGTACCACCAAGAAGAGCACAATCGATTGCAATTTGACTTGAACAAGAGTTGTCGGCTGCGCAACACGCTCCGCCTGCACATGGACTAGATGAGCATGTTGTGTTGTCGCCCAAGTAGTTACCACCGATGCTTGCACATGCGGCGGGAGTTAGAGAACCACAGTTATCACCGATGCAACACGCACCTTCAACACAAGGGTTTCCAGTACAAGGATAATCATCACCAAGGAATACGCCAAGGGCTGCGTTGCAATCTTCTTGGGTGAGCTGTATACACGCTTGATTTAAGCAACATCCACCTAAAGGAAGGCAAGGGTTTCCAGTACACGAAACATTGTCACCCAAAAAATCAAATCCTAAACTTGTGCAATATTCATCGCGGTATTGATAGCAAAATTCTCCGTTACAACATGCACCAACAGCACATGGTGTGGTTGCACAACTCATGTTGTCGCCCAAATATGTACCACCCGCAGTGTCGCAGACGACCTGTTGCACAACGGTGCAGGTCGTGCCAGTGCAACATGCGCCAGTTGGAGCAACTTCAATGTCAGCACAAGAAACCCACCAGAGTTGGTTGTAATTTGCACCGCCCGAACTTCCGCAAGTGCAACCACCCGCACCACCATTTGAAATGTCATTCCACTCAACCAAAACGTTGTTTAAAAAATTCGCACAAATAACTGTACCCATCGAACCGGCAACAATGTCGGGGTTCTTCGAGTTGTTGACAATTGAAACAACAATGTCACCCGCAGTAAAGGGGGAATCACACGCACAATCAAGAACGTCTCCTACCGAACGGGGATCGCCAAAATCAGTACCCCGAGAAGATGCATCAAGACGCGCCTGTGTGTTCTTTGTTTTATTTGTTTGGGTATCTGCTTGTGCATCTGCAACAACAACGCTTAGTAAACAGGCTACAAGACAACTAACTACATATTTCATTGATAATTCCTTAAGTTCTCGATTTCTTCTCTTACATAATCAGTGTAAGACTATAGGGTTATTGAACCCAATACAAGAAAAAAGAAGGAAAAAAAACAAATCCCTAAATCTGCCCCAAAAACGCGGTTTTTATTACCCAATATTCTAGGCAATAACGCCCAGAAAACAGGCATCGGCTTGTAACAATAGTAGCACGTTGAAATCGTAAAGCACAAAAAAACCAGACGCACACGCGTCTGGTTTTTAAATGGGCCGAAGTGGACTCGAACC
>CAYSYI010000055.1:0-6961 GCA_964435395.1 uncultured Isosphaeraceae bacterium | reverse complement strand
ACTACGTTCCTCAGTTTGGGTCAGACGTCGACTTTATAGGCACGGTCCCCACGAGCCAACGATTTCAAGAAGGTCACTTACATCAACAGTACCATCTGCATTAATATCAGCAGGTCCGCCTACTGCGCCCCATTGATCAATCACCATGAGCAGATCAGCCACTGCAACAGTACCGTCACCAGTAATATCACTTGGACAAGTTGTTCCACAATCGCCGATTGGTCCGTCAATTAAGAGTTGACCTGAACCGAAGGAAGTATCTCCCCAGCCGCCAACTCGAATTAAGTACGTTGAACCAGTCATCACATTCGTTGTGAGAGTCGATGAGTAGCCGCCACAAGCATCGCCATCGCCATTGCATGCAATTTGCGTCATTGCACTGCAAGCACCCTCATACACAACGAGGTCGGTATCAAAGTCGACGATATCACACGTCGAGACGGTCATAGGACCATCCGCACATGCTTCATAACTGAACCAAATGTCATTTGTCATAACACCAAGATATGTGCCTGCACAAAGCAGGTCGTCAAATGGATCTGTTGAATTCGTGCCATCAATCGTTGAGAAATCCCATGTACCATTTACAACGGCTGTCGCAGTTGAACATTCATCTGGGAATGGAATTTGCCCAACTTCTATACCTACAGTCGCTTCTAGTGAAGGAGCGCCATCGTCAACTCTATATGTAAACATATCTGAGCCGACAAAGTCCATCATTGGACTGTACCGTACTTGGTCCGCCGGAAGCGTGTGTGGTAGGGCTCCAATTGGAGTGCCATCTAGTTCGCTCAACGAACCAGATGCTGGCAAGGAAGTAAGAATAAAGCTCAGTGGATTTCCTGTTGAGGATGCGCCTGAAAGCAAGATGTCAACAGGGACGTTCAAATCCGTCAGAGTTTGTACATCGTGTGCAACAGGAGGGCATGCGTCGCCACTTGAGGCAATTTTTAATGCCCAGTGGTCAAGGGTCCCAGTATCAGCTCCTGCATTATCAGAAACAGTCATTGTCCAAGTACCTGTGACAATTTCTCCTATCCAATCGGAAAGTAAGCCAGGACCTTCTGGAAGGTCTCCACCTTGCTCGTCGTAAAATCTATGCAGATCGTCAGTGCCGCCACCCGATCGGTCATGCAATCGAACAACAGTACCAGACGGTGACGTTACTTCAACAATCAAGTCGCCAATATAGGTGTGAGTGATATCAAGTTCAATATCTATATCACCAACGCAGTACGCATCATTAATTATAAGTGTACTAGTAGTTGTAGAGTTGTCATTAATTGGAAGAGGCAAATCAGTTGCAACATAGGTGTAACGACCAACATCAAGTGTAACGTTTCTTGTTGTGTCACCACCGGCACCAGCAACATTATCAAATGTTACGATACCATCCACGATACCAGCAGGCAAACTATTTGCTGTACCACCAAAACCAACCGAAACAGTAGCACTATCACCAACACCATTAAGCGAAATTGTGATTGGTGTCGTAGAGCCATTTAATGTAAGCCAATTTTCGCTTGCACTTATATGTACATCAAAAGGCGTAGGACGCGTGCTAGTTATTGTGTAGACTTGCGTTGTTGTAAATGGGCCACCAACAGGACCACCAGCAAAGAAATCAATCGCTGGGTCCGTTGTAAACTCAGTTGAGCCAACATCAAGAGTGTGATTTCGATCTACACTTCGAGCATTTGTTAAATCAGAAAAGCGTACAACTTCTTGGTGAACTCCAGAGGGTATACCTGCAGCATCAACACTCACGATAACATCAACAGTAGAACCGGTTGCTAAGTTGCCAGTAGCCGAACTCCCACCATTAATCAGAATGAAGCCAGCGTTCAATACTGTTTCGACTCGATACGAGATTGTCGTTGGCGAGTTGTTTGCGATTGTGTAGATAACCTGTCCAGGATCAGGACTCACACAAGGATTTGAGCAAACGTGAAGCACGTCTTCTCCAGGTGAGACACTCATGCCTGTTCCAGGCAATGTGCTAAGTGTAAGTTGGCCAGTTCCAGCTGCGTCGAGGTGGGAAACCAATCCTGCAGGATACGAGACTGAAAACTTTCCATACCAGTCACTTGTTTGGCTTGAACAACTTGCATAACCACCGTGGAGCTGTCCTATGACTTGATGATTTTGATTGAAGAGTGGAGAGCCACTTGAGCCCGGTTCTGTTGTACCAAGGTCCCAGTCTTCGACTCTAACGTGCGTTCCATCACCGGGAATAGCTTCGCCGAGGTAGTCTGTTGTCGTTGTTGGTTGATTTTCGAAACTAATTCGTTTTTCATCAGTTGATGGTTGGTGAATCGCCACAGCAGAAGTTGCATCTGCACCAGAGGCATCCCATCCACAATAGGAAACTTCCCATGCGTCATTTGGAGCAGTATTGAGAACAACAATTGTGTAGTCACTTGCTGCGCCAGATGAAAGATGAGTTGAGCCTGTATTAAATTGATTCAACTGACCATCACCTGGATTGCCACTATCTCCACTTCCAGGAACACGACAGTAACTGTTTTGATAGTTCCAATATGTCACCAAAGATGGTGCGGAGCCAGCGTCAATGCCACAGTGATTTGCAGTCATAAAATATGGAGTTCGGTCTTGAGAAGTATTGTTCACCATAAAGCCGGTGCAGAAAGTCGAGCCACCTGAAGAGATAACTGCGACGCATGGGATTTCGTCCCACCAAAGATCGCCTTCTGCGCAAACGACGTCGACGTTGCATGAGCCACTACGATCGACACCTTGTTCGTAAAAACCGCGGTAGCCAACATTAATTGATGTCAGAACAACACTGTCATTGATGATTCTTTGTTCTCGATTCGAAACAGTTATTTCTAGAAGTAGTTCATCCCCTTGAACTGCTGGTGTCCATAATTGACCATGCACGTTATTGTCTTCAGAAGTAAATGGACGTATCCCCATAAAACCATCTGTTGAAGAAACCGTCATCGAAGCTGAAGAAGGAAGTGACCAGGTTTCAAAACCTAGGTTAAGTGAGAGTGCATTCCTTGATCCAACTCGCAAACTCCAACGCATCATGTTCCGATCAATGCGTTCCCAGATACCATCGGTAGCAGGGGAGATTCGGACTTCATGGGGAATTGCAAATCGCGGAGCCTCGTCCTTGCTAGAGCGCGCTGCATCTTCTTCAAAGACTGCAGCCCAATCAAGTTCTGCAATTTGAACGACTGGGACAGTGTCCACAGGCAATCGATTATCTATTGAAAAATCAGCAAACATTGGTGTGCTAACAATGACTGCAGCCGTAACTGCAACGAGGGTACGTAAATTATGCATCTTCTTAATTCCTTCTCCTCGTTGACACTATGCCAACGAATACAACAAATGTAGCACAAAAAGAGGTTAGGACAATCTAAAAAACTAAAAAAGGATCGATTAGTTCCAATTTCCAATGATATACAACAGGTCGCTCACGTCAACAGTGCCGCTATTGTCTATATCCTCATCACATCCGCTACAGGGACCCCAGGCGGAGATGACTACCAAAATATCACTCACGTTCACGAATCCGTCTCCGTTCACGTCACCAGCAACTGCAACGTCTAAGGTTTCAAAGGGGTATTCGATAACTCGAATTTGAAGGGTACCGTTGAAATTACCGGTACTAAACTCTTGTGTTGTCGTGCCCGAAGAACCAATTGGAATGACAAACGAGCACTCTCCCAATGGATTGCCATCACCATCGAGTGGTTCAAAGATATCATATTTTTCACTCCAATCAATTTCAAAACAACCAAGTGTTATATCAAGTGATGTCTCGATTTCTGAAACAAACTCGTCGTACACGATGTGCGATAACGATTGCTCTTCACCATCTTCGTTGAATTCGTAGATTGGCGAAGAAGTACCTTCCATGCCACGAACGCAAATCGACTCTGTTATTCCCCATTGTAAAAGCGCGTAGGGAGAGTGCACATCGCTTTCGATGACTATTTCCGCTGGCATCCAATCCCACCAAAATTCTCCTGGCTCCTGTGTGTTTGTAACCTGCAAGCGAGTCACCGTAGCAATTACTCTTTTTTGTTTTGTCAAAAAGTTTGCAATCTGCATCATAGCTGGAGCGTACGCTTGTAATTCATAGTGGTTCACATGCATCCAACTGTGCGTTGTTGACAAACTAAAGAATTTTGACTGTGGCGACATAGACTCAAAATATCCATCATCAACAGTGACAACTCCGTCGTTCGCGTGGAAGTCGCCTTCAAGAAGCATAATGTCTGTCATCGTGCCAGCACCAGCTGTATCACGAGTAGACATTTCCATTCCAATGAGAATCTCAGAAAATAAGGGATTGTCTGCTTCACGCCTAGGCGAATGCAAGTTAGCCTCAACCCATGCATACTTCATGTGATCAGTGTCGATCGTTGGAGTACCAAAATCATCCCAAAGATCTTGTACTAAATCATTGCTCGCTGCCCAATTACCACAAAGCACCCCTTCAAGTGATAACCACCTTGCAACCTTGCCGTCTGAAACAAGCGAATCGCTATCTTTTTCAATCATCCATCGTCCCACAAAAGATCCAAGGCTTGCGCTCACTACATTCACTTGCGTTGCGCCGCTTCGGTCCATGATGTGGCGTGCGTACTTCGCAATAATCAATGCATAGCGTGGGATGCCACCCCCGTACTGTTTCGTTACAGCAGCTAATTCCGCAATGTCTTGCAAGGTGTAATAACTTGGAGCAGTGTCACCATAGTACGTTGTTGTTGCAATAACATTTGTTGGAAGCGTGGCGCTGCCATCACTGACAGGAAGCCCAGCGTACGCTCCTACTTCATGCAGAAGTACTTCATCAAGTACGTCTTCGCCAAAAGTTCCCACTTGACTTGCTCCGTCAGGATCGAACCCATGAATAACAATGGTTGCCGTTGTGTTTGGATTGTGCGTCGAGAGATTCCCGTGAGCGAACACGCTTAATGCTGGAATCAAAATAAAGAGTACGTATTTCATTGGCATGGTCCCCACTGTCCAATAAGAGATAACAGATCATTTGTATCAACAGTGCCGCTTGTGTCGACATCCTCAGGGCAACCTGCACATGGTCCCCATGCTCCAATCATCGCAAGCAAGTCGGTTGTTCCCACAGTTCCATCGCCATCAATATCTTCTGGTGGACACTGTGAAACTGTGTCGTTTGTGTAGAGCGCAACGGTGGATAGATTCATGTTGCTTGTTCCTACTGCCCAAGCAATGGAACTGTCAAAGAATTCTACGTCGAGTGGACCAGTGTTTAGTCCCGGTTTATCAAGCAGCCATGTTTGTCCACCATCGGTAGTGTGTAAACAAAACATTTCAACATCACCAGCATCATTTGGTCCAAACCCAACTGCGTACCCCTCGTTTGCATTCATAAAGTCAATAGTAACGAGGGAATATTCGCCTGCAGGAGTTGTTTGAAATTCCCAAGTCGCCCAACCGTCCGTAGTATGCATAAGGTAGGGGACGTAGTACCCGCCGCTGCCTACTGCCCACCCTTCGTTGTCGTTGAGCATACAAATATTATTGAGATAAAACTCTCCTGTGTGCCAAAAGAGTTGCGTCCACGATTGACCGCCATCTGTTGTCTTTGCAATTGCTGCTTGGTATTGGCTTCCTCGGTTTCTATCTCTGAAATTTCTTGGTAGTTGACCAAGAATGGGCGAGTGATCAAATAATCTAAATCCGCCTTGCCGAAGACCTTCGTCAGGAAAATCACCACCTGTCATCCAGCCACGATTGTTATCTAAAAAGAAACAGTAGCGAGTCCATGTGTTCACGCCCCATTCATGCGTTTGCCAAGAGTTTCCACCATCGCTACTTACGCACATCCCAGTTTTGTCAGAACTCCAAAAATCAGGTTTCCACGTACTTGGGACTTTAATGTTTTGCGCATCAACTGCTTCTACGCAATTCGATGACCAGATGTCGCCGGGCATCGTGACCATTTGCCAACTCTCGCCTCCGTCGGTCGTTTTCATCATGCCATCATCAACGAGAAATTGTACACCAACCACCCAAAGCGAATCTTTATCAACCGAGTCGCATCCGAGGTACATCAACCCGCTTATGCCACTTGTGATTGTTGACCAGTTTGTGCCACCATCTGAAGTCTTATGAACAGAGACGCCTACGCCATCGATTCCACCTACAGACCACCCGTTTTGAGTGTCTGGAAAAGAGACGCCAGCAAGATACGTCGCCATGCCGTACTCTTGTTGTTCCCACTGCCCATAGTCTTCGCACAGCGCAACAGAACTAAAACTAAGACCCGCTACTATTGTTATACATGATGTAGATTGCATAGAAATCTCCTCTCTTGATGCAATTAATACCAACACCCTAATGGAAGAAGTACATCTTTGTCAAATTAAATGCTAAAATGCATACTCACACGCGGGTGTAGCTCAATTGGTAGAGCGTCAGCCTTCCAAGCTGAATGTCGAGGGTTCGAACCCCTTCACCCGCTTCGTAATCGAGCCATGAAAGGCACCCTTTCGTGGCTCGATCTGCTTTGAGGGTGCGACGGGTCTGACCCTCAACTGAAGAACGTAGTAGTTATTCTCAAGACGAGTGGCTGATTTGCGTTAGTGCGAACACGACTTAAGGAGGGTCTGACCCTAGCAGAGAGAACAACGCCAACAGTTTGGGGTCAGTCTCGCATAACCCAACTTGTCTACTACAAATCAATGCGGGTAAGCCAGTGCACAAAGATTTAACCCTTCTGACTGGGGACAGACCCTTTACACGACGCAGACCCTGACAGTTTGGGGTCAGTCCCGCATAACCCAACTTGTCTACTACAAATCAATGCGGGTAAGCCAGTGCACAAAGATTTAACCCTTCTGACTGGGGACAGACCCTTTACACGACGCAGACCCTGACAGTTTGGGGTCAGTCTCGCATAACCCAACTTGTCTACTACAAATCAATGCGGGTAAGCCAG
>CAYSYI010000054.1:0-7705 GCA_964435395.1 uncultured Isosphaeraceae bacterium | reverse complement strand
TGAACAAAACTGGGCATATTGCACTTCAAGACCACGGCGACCTCGTTTCCTTCCGCAACATCACCATTCAAGAGCTCGATTAGGGGTCTCGTTTAGGGTCTGGTACGGACCTGGTACATTTTTCGCGTAATTAAGAATTTAAGCAGTTATTGCTGAGATTGCTCAAACTCAGTTTATATTCTGCGTATGACTAGATACTTACGGAAAATTCAAAAAGGGCACTTCTATCACATAGTAAATAGGGGAGTGGAGCAGCGGAAGATTTTTCTCTGTGAAGCGGATTACGCGACTTTCATGCAGTTGCTTTCAAGGGCGTGTGAAAAATATAAGGTCCCGATTGTTGCCTATGCTCTGATGCCGAACCACTTTCACATTTTAATAAAAGTGGTAGAGGGTTCTGAAGTCAGCAAATGGGGCAAGTGGTTTCAAGGTGTATATGCCCAAGCATTTAATAAAAAATATGGCCGAGTTGGTCATCTATGGCAAGATAGGTTCTACGCCAAGGAGGTGCGAAACGGATTCCAACTCGCAAGAACATGGATGTATGTTGAGCAAAATCCAGTAAAAGCAAATTTAGTCGATTGCCAAGAAGGCTGGCGATGGTCAAGTGCATTTCTTCGATCAAGAGGATATCGCCCTCATTTTTTGATTGAGCCTAGTTGGTGGCTCACACCAATGAAAGACGAGTGGTGGTCTAGCAAAATGTTAGATGATGACGCCCTGATGAAAATACGACAATCGCTCAAAAGGCATTCAAGGGACACAGAGGAGGATTTGTATTGAGGGTCTGGTACGGACCTGGTACAAAAAACGGAAATTGGGGGGTCAAGGGGCCGGCCCGCCCCGGGGCGGGGGTGCTCGGCCCTGTTTTCCCTCACTATCCGTTTTTTGTACCAGGTCCGTACCAGACCCTGTACGATGCTCACATGACACGACCAATGACGATGTTTACAGGGCAGTGGGCAGACCTACCTCTCGATGAAGTGGCTTCGTTTATTGCAGATTGCGGATACGATGGTTTAGAACTTGCTTGTTGGGGTGACCATTTCAATGTACACGCAACCGACGGTGCGTTGAAGGCGAAATGGGAAGTACTCAAAGGGAATGATCTAGAGTGTTTTGCCATTTCAAATCATCTCGTCGGGCAAGCTGTCTGTGACGTGATTGACGAAAGGCACAAATCAATTTTGCCCGAAGCAGTCTGGGGCGATGGCGACCCAGAAGGCGTTCGCCAACGTGCTGCAGAAGAAATGAAACAAACAGCGCGGGCAGCAAAAGCATTTGGCGTTCCAGTTGTAAATGGTTTCACGGGCTCGTCCATCTGGGGTAAATTTTACTTTTTCCCGCCAACCCCCAAAAGTACTGTTGATGCAGGCTTTGACGATTTCCGGGGGCGATGGTTGCCCATTCTTGATGAGTTTGAAAAGAACGAAGTGAAGTTCGCTCTCGAAGTGCACCCAGCAGAAATTGCGTACGACATTGCAACTGCGCAGCGAGCACTCGAAGCAATCGATTTCCATCCTGCATTTGGTTTTAACTTTGACCCGAGTCACTTGCTCTGGCAAGGCATCGACCCGGCAATTTTTATTGACAAATTTCCCGACCACATTTTCCACGTACACGCTAAAGATGTTGCTTTGCGCACCAATGGTGAACGCGGCATTCTCGGTTCGCACCTTCCCTTTGGCGACGTAGCCCGTGGTTGGGAATTTCGCAGTGTCGGAAGAGGCGATGTCGATTTCGATGACATCATCCGCGCGTTGAACCGAATTGGCTACGACGGTCCACTTTCAGTTGAGTGGGAAGACGAAGGCATGGACAGGCGGCAAGGCGCAATGGAATCATTGGATTATCTGCAATCTATGGATGTTGTTCCACCATCGGGCGCTGCATTTGATTCCGCATTTTCGGAGCAGGCATGACAAAGATTCGCACTGCAATGGTTGGTGGCGGAATCGGTGGATTTATCGGAGAAATTCATCGCATGGCGATGCGACTTGATGACCGTTATGAACTTGTTGCAGGCGCACTTTCTTCTGAGCCAACACGTGCGATAGAAAGCGCAAACGAACTCGGCATTCGTGGCTACGCAACATGGCAAGAACTGTTTGAAAAAGAACAAGGCAACATTGATTGCATCGTCATAGTTACACCAAATGATTCACATGCAGAAATAGCAACGGCTGCTCTTAACTCGGGCTACCACGTCGTGCTTGATAAACCCATGACGCGCACGCTCGATGAAGCAGTTGCGCTTGCAAAAGTAGCGGAACATTCTAATGGCTTGTTTGCAATGACGTACACGTACACGGGCTACCCTATGGTTCGGCAAATGCGCAATCGTATTCTTTCTGGCGACATTGGTGCTGTGCGAACAGTGAGTGTCGATTACAGGCAGGGCTGGCTTGCAGAACCAATCGAACAGGACGGTCAGAAGCAAGCGTCATGGCGAACCGACCCACGGATGAGTGGCGCTGGTGCACTTGGAGATATCGGATCGCACGCAGAACAACTCGCTCGTTTTACTACAGGGCTAGCAATCGAACAAGTTCGCGGCGATGTGCACTCACTTGTTAAAGGTCGACAAGTAGACGACCATGCATGCGTGCAATTTATTATGGAACAAGGCGTCGTTGGCGATCTCATTTGTTCGCAAGTGTGCTCTGGAGAACGGAATCATGTTTCCATCCGAGTCTGGGGCGACAAAGGTGCCCTCGCTTGGTCTCATGAAACCTGCGACTCACTCAAGTTTACTGCGCCAGATGGAACAGAAACGATCAGTTATTGCGATTTAAATCGCACACCTTCTGGCCATCCCGCTGGATTCATAGAAGCATTTGCAAACATTTATAAAGATTGTGCAGACAATATACAATGCAAAGATGTTGCAGTTGTTAATGAACAAGAAGGACTTGCATCCATGAAGTTCATAGACTCCGTCTTGCGAAGTCAGGAATCACAATCGTTCTGCGAGGTCTAATTCTTTTTTTATTCTTGGGTGGATGTTCGTTGCCGAAGACCGTGTTGGTTATCTCAAAGACAGCAGGGTATCGTCACGATTCTATTGAAGTAGGTATCGCAGCTGTTTCAAATATTGCAACCGAGTTAGATTTTGAAGTTCTAGCAACTGAAGACACTTCATTTTTGTGTAGCGAACAATACGATATAGTTGTCTTCCTTAATACAACAGGAAACATTTTGAATGATAGCGAGCAACGAGCATTGCGAGAATTTATGTATTCGGGTGGTGGCTTTTTAGGGATTCATTCAGCGGCAGATACTGAGTACGATTGGCCGTGGTATGGCGAAGAATTACTTGGTGCATGGTTTGTTTCCCATCCCCCAGTTTCGCAAGCAACAATACAAGTCATAGACTTAGAACACGCTTCAACACGACATCTACCTGCAAAATGGGTTTGCACCGACGAATGGTATGCATACGATCGAGTTCCGAAAAATGCAACCATTTTGATGACGGTACACGACCACCCGATCGCTTGGTGCAGCGAGATCGGAAATGGGCGTAGTTTTTATACCGGTCGAGGTCATACAAACGAAAGTTACGAGGAAGAACTGCTTATTGATCACATAAAGGGCGGTTTGAAGTGGGTTTCACAATAGGGTTTATGTTAGAATGGCCGATTCGCCTTTTAATTATGTCAATAGAACAAACTGAAATAACATCTTTCGAATCCTTCGGACTAGACCAAGCACTTTTGCAGACTGTTTCCGATCTTGGATACGAATCGCCCTCGCCGATTCAAGCAGAAGCAATTCCACCGCTTCTTGAGGGGCGAGATATTCTTGGACAAGCGCAAACTGGTTCTGGCAAGACAGCAGCGTTTGCGTTGCCACTTCTTTCAAATTTGAAAATCAAGCAACGAAGCCCTCAGATTTTGGTGCTTGCACCAACCCGTGAACTTGCGATTCAAGTTTCAGAAGCTTTCCAAAAATATGCTGGAAAACTCAAGGGATTTCATGTCGTACCAATTTATGGTGGGCAAGATTACCGCGTGCAATTTAGAGCGCTCGATCGCGGCGTGCATGTTGTTGTTGGTACGCCCGGAAGAGTCATGGATCACATGCGCAAGGGTTCGATTAACCTCGATAATTTGCAGTGTTTAGTTCTTGATGAAGCAGACGAAATGTTGCGCATGGGTTTCATAGATGACGTGGAATGGGTGCTCGAGCAGATCCCTAAAGAGCACCAAACCGCGTTGTTTTCAGCAACGATGCCGAAGCAAATAGCTAAAATTGCCAAAAAATATTTGAATGACCCTGCGTTGATTCAAATTAAAGACAAAAGTGCAACTGTCGATACCGTTCGGCAGCGATACTGGATGGTGAGTGGGATGCACAAGCTTGACGCGCTTACTCGAATTCTTGAAGTAGAAGATACTGATGGCATTTTGGTTTTTGCGCGAACCAAAATTATGACGACACAACTTGCTGATCGTCTTGAAGCGCGTGGTTTTGCAGCACAAGCACTCAATGGTGATATGCCACAAGCATTACGCGAAGCCACTGTGAGTAAGTTAAAGTCAGGTAAGCTTGATATCTTAATTGCAACAGATGTTGCAGCGCGTGGTCTTGATGTTCCACGAATTAGTCACGTTGTTAATTACGATGTGCCATACGACGCAGAAACGTATGTGCATCGCATCGGAAGAACTGCTCGTGCAGGTCGAGATGGTGATGCGATTCTCTTTATATCGCCTCGAGAAAAACGTATGCTTCGCTCTATTGAAAAAGCTACACGTCAAAAAATCGAAAGAATGGATCTCCCAAGTCATTCCATTGTGAATGAACGCCGTGTTGAAAAATTTAAACAAAGGATTACGGATACGCTTTCTAGCGGTGAAGATAACGCCTTCTTTGCAGAAATTGTTGAATCGTATTCGATTGAACATGACGTGCCTCCTGCTGAAATCGCTGTTGCCCTTGCAAGTATGGCACAGGGTGATTCTCCACTTCTGTTGGACAAAGACCAAGCACGGCTAGAGTTTAATGATGGCGGAGGTGACCGAGGACGTCGAGACCGTAAGGACCATAGTGATCGTGGCGATCGCCGAGATCGACGTGATCGAAAAGAACGTAATAAAAAGAGCGATCCAGTCACACAAGGCATGGAACGATTTCACATTTCAGTTGGCAAGGCGCATGGAGTGAAGCCAGCAAGTATTGTGCAGGCGATTGCAAGTGTTGCCGGTTTGACAGATAAAGACATCGGACGTATTGAGTTACACGACCGCTTTAGTTTTATCGAACTTCCGTTTGGAATGCCAAAAGAGATATTTAAAGAGTTAAAGAGTACAAAAGTGTCAGGCGAAAAATTAGCGATTTCCATAGTGAAAGAAACTTCCTCAAAACCAAAATTTTCAGGAAAAAAATCAAAAAGTAAGGGCGGTAAACGGAAACGGAAGTTTGATAGGCAGCGGTAAAATCACTTTCTGATAACTAAAAGCCACAACAAGGCTGCCATAGGGGTATTACAATAAGAATATGGATGAACAAAAGAAACCAACGTTCTTGATACCTCGGCTCTCTTTTATGATGTTTTTGCAGTTCGCGATTTGGGGTGCATGGCTACCGATTTTGTATCCTTTCTTGTTGGGATATCGCGAGTTCACTTTAACTGAAACGGGTCTCTGTCTTTCTGCTGGTGCTGTTGGTGCAATCTTCGGGCCTTTCATAGCTGGGCAACTTGCAGATAGAGTCATCTCTACGGAAAAACTACTAGGCATTAGTCACCTCATCGGTGCATGCCTTGTCTATATGTTGGGAACCTCAGATACGTTTATGGAGTTTGCAACTCTCTCTGGTATCTACGGTTTTGTGTATGCACCTACAATTGCACTAACAAACTCTCTAGCATTTCACCATCTACCAAACCGTGATCGAGATTTCGGAAAGGTGCGGTTATGGGGGACAGTTGGTTGGATTGCTGCAGGCATTGTCGTTGGTCAGTACCTTCGAGTTTGGTCTACTCCAACGGGCGTCCCTTTAGAAGAAATCGCTGCCGCGCAAAATGCAGGTCGAGCTTTTGCATTTTCAATTAGTGCAGTCCTCGGAATTATCATGGGCTTCTATTGCTTCACCTTGCCACATACGCCACCTTCAAAGAACGCAGCAGATAAACTGGCATGGTTTGAAACATTACGCGAAATACGTATGCAACCACTTGTCACGTTGTTTATGATTGCAGTTCCCGTCAGTATTATTCACCAGTTCTATTTTGTGTACACAAGTGATTTTGTGACGGGTATCCAAAATGCTGCGGGGAGTGATGCTGCAAATACATTTGCAAATGGCGTCAATACGGTTCTAGGCGTCGGGGGTGGTGGCTTAATGACTATTGGTCAGATGAGCGAAATTGTTGTACTCGCTTGTATGCCTATTTTGGCGGTTAAATTCAGCAAAAAAACGTTACTGTGTACAGGGCTTGTCGCGTATGGATTGCGGATGGCGATCTTCGCGTACTTCCCAACGCTTGTTCCTGTAGTAGTTGGTGTTGCATTACATGGAATTTGTTTTGGTTGTTTCATTTTCGTAGCCTTTATGGTTGTCGATGAGTACTGTTCCAAAGATGTTCGCGCAACTGCACAAAACTTTTTCAACCTTGTCATTGTTGGTGTTGGCATAATCGTCGGCAGTTTGTTTGCAACTGCACTCGTTGGCGAGTGGGCAATGGTCGATGGGACGATGGATTACTCTGCTCTATTCAGCGTACCAATGTGGTTCTCTGTAGCATGCTTCATGATGCTTGCGGTGTTCTATCCGAGCAAAAAAGAGTTGCTTAACTCCAATTAGTTTGTCAGATTATTGTTCTCTAAGGCACATTACTGCTCGAAGTAGCCCTGCGCTGTGTTTTGTGTTAGTCGGTAATACAACGTACGAACACTCATGCCAAGTTCTTCGGTAACATGTTCTCGGTTGCCTTTGTTTTGTTCTTTGAAATTCTTGCAAACATGATTTTGTTACTTGTGTTGTTGCGTTCGCTGACACCAAAGTGAATCTCTGCTACTAGGGTCAGACCCGTCGAAAAAACAACCCGCCGGTTAGAGCGGGTTGTTTGTTGTGTATGTGTGCTTAGGATAGAGAGAGAAACGCACATGACACCTGAAAAAGAGCAGGAAGTAGATGAGGACCTAAACCTAAGAGGAGTTAAGATGGTCTGCATCGCCGGCGGCAGAACGTTCTTGCTCACTTTGTTAGAGTAGGGTGCTCTTAGATAAATACATGTTTTTGCAATTTTTTTCAGACTCATTCAATGGGACTGACCCCAAACTGCTAGGGTCAGACCCGTCGCAGTCCTGTCGCAGTTTCGTCGCAAAAAAAAACAACCCGCCATCATTTGGTGGCGGGTTGTAGCTGTGTCTGCTGTCAACGGTGTGGTGACAATCTTGGTCTTGTGACGCGACACTGAGGTAAAAGAGAAAGGGTAGTTTTAGCGTCCTTGCTAGTTTCGAGATAGGAAGGGGTATATCTCGTATTTCACTACAGTAGAGAGAGTTATGAGTAATTAAATACATAAATAATAAAAATATACGTAAAATAGGAAATAGGATAGATTTGTGTATCAAAGATACCGTGCAATCCTCTAATGTACTATAGGGGTGTTGTTTCGCGAAATCAGTGTGATTAGAGCGTAACACCGTATAGATTATGAACTTAACAGAGCAACAACTCAAATCATCAACAGACG
>CAYSYI010000053.1:0-7853 GCA_964435395.1 uncultured Isosphaeraceae bacterium | reverse complement strand
TTCACCCAGTGCAAGTTCCACTCAGCGAAGAAGAAGCCGGCGGCTTTAAGCACTAATTTTTGGGGGACAGTCCCCTAGGGACAGTCCCCCAAAAAATAACCTAATAATCGTTTCTATTATGTTTAAACGTGGAAAGTATGGGGACAGTCCCCAGGGGGCTGTCCCCAGTGGACCCCAGCGGGCCAAATAAATCTTAGATTTATTTAAGCTGTGGATAATATGTTCGCTATTGATTCAATAAACGAGTATTATCGAACTCATGATTCGCACCATATTCTTGCTGTTCGCATCTTTCTTATGTTCAGCTGCTTTTGGAACTAGCGTAGTTCGACTTTCCTTGCCAGATATTGCTGACCATTCTGGGCAGATATTGAGTGGCACGGTTGTGTCTATAGAAAGTTACTGGACCGAAGATTACGGTCCACGGACAATAGAAACAAAAATTACTCTTGAACAAGTTTCTTATTTTAAGGGACAGCGAAGCCGTTCCACGCAGTTTGAGTTTACTATTCCCGGTGGAACAGTTGGCGACATGACGATGCGAATTGCTGGTGCCCCTGAATTTGATAGAGGTGAAACATGGGTCTTATTTTTGTTGCCAGAATGGAAATCTTTTCCGACAGTGGGTTTGCACCAAGGAGCGTACCAACTTGTTGATGGCGTGGTAAAAGATGGTAATGGCGTACCTGTTGCGAACATCGATGAAAAGGGATTTGTATTTTCTGCATTACCTTCACCAAAGCTACATGGTCGAGCCCGTGGTGCAGATGTTCACATCACTCACTCATTGAAAAGTATGCATCAGCAAAAATTCATACAACGGGTTATGTCGATTGCAAACAATAGCAAACCAATCATATTGAGCCACGATGCAGGAAAACGAATTCCGGCAGATTACACATCAGTACCTTTGAGAGAAAAACAATGAGGTTACTGTTAAGCGTTATCGTTCTAGTTTGCGTTATTCTTGGTGTTCAATCAGTGCGAGCATTTAATGCTTGGACGTACGGTGGAACAGTATTAACTTGGCCAAACAATCAACTAGTTCGGTATTTGTATCCTTCATCATTCTCTGAAGGCACAGAACCATTTAATTTACTTCTCTATTCAATGAGTGAATGGAATAGTATTGATGGTTCAACCTTCGAATTTTCGTATTTCCCGCTCACTCAAGATTACACCATGGATCATTACGATGGGTATAGTGATACTACCGCAGTTTCGGAATCGGAACTTGATTATGGGGTTCTGGGTTTAACTTACTCGGTCAATAACCAAGATGTGTGGTACGACATGGATATGGTATTTAGCGATTTTCCACTTGGGGTAGGGTGGAATTTTGAACTTCAACCTACATGTGAAATTGAAGCAATTCCAGGGGAGTTTGGTTTTACTTTTGTTCTTACTACGATGCACGAATGTGGTCATTCCATCGGATTAGCCCATGAACCAACTGGCGACGAAACACCCGGCGATCCATGGATGGTCTGTTCAATGAACCCAATGTATCCTCATGGCGGCTCGAACGGAGACCAACATGTGATGGAAGTGCATTCGGATGACCGCAACGGTGCAAGGTATTTGTATCCGGGAACATTCAACAACACAATGGACCTCGCTTCGATGAACTTTTCGTGGCATGCGGATTATGTCGGCATTGCGTTTACAGTTGGATTTGAACCAAAAGTTATTTACCCCGGCGAACTGCTTGAAATCCGCAGTGCAATTGAAAACTTGGGCTCTACCGATGCAAACGGAGTGCAACAGAATTTTTATCTATCAACAGATGATCAGGTGAGTGCAGATGATATTGTTCTAGCAGAAATTATCTGGGATTTGCCATGGGGTGGACTGTACGATTTTGACGTTGGCGTTGATATGCCAAGCGACCTTCCATGGGGTGAGTACACCATCATGTCAAAATTAGATGTATTCAACCAAGTTGTTGAAACGTGGGAAGACAACAATGATGTAACGTATTGTGTTCCACTAACAGTTAGCCAATTAACGCCTGTTATTGTAGAACCACTCGGGCAACATTTTATTCAAGAGGGCGAACCATGGATTGGACCTGCCCCGCAAGTAACGCACCCGTTGAATATGGCAACACTTACATGGTCTCTTGAGGGTGTACCGCCTGAAGGGTTGTGGATTAGCGATCAATCAGGACGAATTCATTGGGACAATCCGATTGCTTCAGTGTTTCAATATGTGATTTATGTTCGGGCAACAAATGCCGCAGGTAGTCATACATCAATAATGTATATTGGAGTTGAACAGGGCCCACCATGTCCCGAAGATATTAGTGGAGACGGAATCGTAACAACGCAGGATCTATTGATGTTACTTAGTTGGTGGGGTGAACCAAACCCAGATATAGATATAGACGGAAATGGGCTCGTTGATGTAAGCGATTTACTTATGCTTGTTAGCGCTTTTGGTCTTTGCGGTTAGCGTCGTCGCTGTTTGCAAAATGAGAATGTAATTCCAGCTATGTAGAGTATGCTTGGGACTGGAACTTCAATCATTGCATAATCATCGGGATTCATTCCATCTGGAAAAATAGTACCATTGTTGTAACGTGCCGCAATCCAGAATGCGGATTCCCAATTTTCTACATTCGATAAATTTGCATCTGAAAAATCAGCGTGAAATAGGTTCGCGTTCGTTATGTCTGCTGAATCTAAGTTAGCACCCACGAAACTAGAATAGGCCAAAGCACTTTCGTTCAACATGGCATCATAGAGATTGGCATAAGACAGATTAGCAACTTTTAGATTTGCATTCGATAGAGCCGCATACGATAAATTAGTAAAAGAGAAATTCGAATGATGCAAATTTGCAAAGGATAAATCAGCCCACCAAAGTGTTTCTCCTGACAAATCAAGGTACGGTTCTACAGTAGATGAGTGTAGCCACAGTGACCCATCTGCATCGCCATCGTGCCACTGATAGATATCAGCATTGGCATAGGTTGCAACAAGTATTGCACCGGTAAAAAGAACTGTCGTTTTCAAATCAATGCCCTCATTAAGGAATGAACTTCTACCATTTACCTATCGAATAATTGAGAGGTTTTTCAGTAGATTTTTCCTGTCGTGATTCACATATGACAGCTCTAAAATTACCAGTTGAGCAGAGTCCGCAGGGATAAATGCTTTCTGTGCCAAGTAAATTTCTTTTTAGCGTTGCGGGATTTGCCTACTAAACCCGCCTGTTAACATGTGAGACTTATATTATTACTATCATTACTTATTGGTGGCTCTGTGTTCGCAGATCCACTTGAAGTATCTGTACAAAACCAAGCTGTTGGAGAGATTCCTCATATCCACGGAACAGTCAATGGTCCCTTGATAGAAAAGTGGTGGCGCCCAGAAGAAGAGGCGTGTGGAAATTATCCAAATTGGTGGACTGCCGATTTTACGAAGCGGTTTGAGCAGGTTGGTATTCCTGCGGTTCGTTCCCATGGTGCGGGTTCGCTTGACTTTAATAAGATGTGGAAACATTGGCCCAACTATTCATACGATATTGATGACGAAGCGAATTACGATTTTGAAATTGCGGATCGATTCGTGTATGCAACAATCGGCGTGACGGATATAGTTGCACGGTTTGGATTTAGCAAAGGTGATTTGGACGAACCGAGTTGCGCTTGGGCAGAGCCACCTCCTAAAGATGAATTTGCTGCGATATGCGCAAACATTGTTCGGCACTTCAATGAAGGTTGGGCATGGAACAAAGCCAAGTGGGGACCGTGGCACGAAAAGTGGCGAATCGATAATTGGATAGTTTGGAATGAACCCTATTACAACGAAAACTCTAGGGGTTGGTGGGACGGTACAGCAACGGAATATGCAGAGTTATACGAAGCGATTGTGACTGCGGTGAAAAAAGCAGATCCAGGTGTACAACTAGGACCGTGTTTGAACATGTCCACATTTGGCGATGAGTTTTTTGATGTGTGGTCATCATACAAATCGCCTCCACCAATCGATTTTGTCGACATTCATATGTATGGTGAATCGCCATTGATGTTGCCATGGAGAGTGTATGCAGCTCCAAAGGCAAAAGATGGAAACTGGAATTGGGAGGATTACTTTGAATCAGTTGGCATTCCCCGTTCTACTCCACTGATTATTGGTGAGTGGAATCGAAAAATTCCCAACTATGCAACTGATGCCCCTAGCGCTGCATTTGTTATGAGCAGTTTGACTTTACTTGCAGATTTAGCAGAAGGCTCAGGTGAACATCATGTAAAGATGGCGCACCTGTTTGCAGTGGGGAAAATTTGGCAGGGAGCAACGAATGCACCTCAAGTTCCAGTTGCAGGTGGTGGGGTAGCTATGCATTTGTATGGGGAACATCTTGCTCTTGCGGCGCCAAATAGGTTAATGACGCACTGCCTAGAACTAGAACAGATTGGGCAAGACAAATCAATACTCACTGCAATTGCGGGGAGAAGCGAAACAGGACAGCGCATCACAGTTGTTGTTTCGCAATACGAACCACAGATTCCAAATCAATTTGGAGAAGAGTTTCCTGTAACAATTTCAGTCGGCAAATTGTATGGCGGAGAATTTCAATACGTTAGAGTAAACACGAAAAACCCTCAACAAGCGTTGCGTGGAAATTCTATGGGCGAAACGTTTCATCAAGAATTTCAGATGACCGAAAACACCGTAGAAACGATTTTTATTCGGTATTGCCCTCACGATGTCAATGATAGTGGTGTTACTGATGTAACAGATTTACTTGCGGTTATAGATCAATGGAGGATGGCAGAACCACTCATTGATGGAGATGTAACTCTTGATGGAATTGTTGATGTAAATGACTTGGTTGCAGTCATTGATGGGTGGGGGATATGCGGTGCTGTTATGAAATAACTTGTAACAGCTGTTTGGCTATTGTTTTGTCAGTGGTTACTTCAATGACAGTTGCTTGAACAGCATCGCCTTTGTGAGCAGAGGATTTCAAGGTAATTTCAGTATAATGCTCACACCTTCCTCTAAAGAATCCATCTTCGTCTTGTTGCTCAAGCATGACCTTGACGGTCCTGCCGATGAGTTGTTCTCGGTATGCAAGTGAAAGTTCTTCGTCAAGTGCGAGTAAAGTTTGAACACGGGCGTGAACAATTTCTGGGGGGAGTTGCATCCAGCGAGCTGCAGCAGTGCCTGTTCGCACCGAGTACGGAAACACATGCATATGTAAAAACGCAGTTCGTTTTGCTATGCGTATTGTTTCTTCAAAATCTTCTTCTGTTTCAGTAGGAAAACCACAAATAATGTCCGTTGTGATTGCTGGCGGTAATCCATCAACAGTTAACCGTTCATTCACCATTGCAATCATTTCAGAATAGTCATTAATACAGTATTGCCTGTTCATTTTTCGAAGTACCGCATCACTTCCTGCTTGCAGTGGCAAATGCAAATGTTTTGCAATGTTTTCATTTGCAAGCATTGCATCAAGTAACGCAGGTGTTACATCTCCTGGCTCCATAGAACTAATTCGCAATCGAAGTAGTCCACTCACTTGGGCAACAGCATCCAACACAGCTGCAAGGTATTCACTGTCTTGGTTTTCTTGCTTTCTTCGTAGTGCAGTTTTATGGCCATAAGCACCAATAAAAACGCCAGTGAACACAATTTCTTTATGCCCTAACTCAACAAGCTTAGTTGCTTCTGTTACCGCATCATCAATCGATTTAGAACGCAATGTGGAGCGAATCTTTGGGATGATGCAAAACGTACAGTGGGCATCGCAACCATCTTGAATTCTGAGTTCCGCACGAGTATGGTTTCCCTGAAGTTGTGGTAACGATGTAATCGGCAATGCGGAACTTGTGTGCTCTATTTGAACGTGTGGTCTCTGCAACCACGCAGCCACCTCAGTTGCGAATCGATCAAGCATTGGAGAGTCGCCATTTTGTGTAACGACTGTATCTCCAAGCTTATTTGCTACTTCAAAATCTGTTCCTGTGAAACACCCCGTGACAAACACATGTTTTCCATTTCGTTTCGCCCGTCGAATTGCATTTCGTGATTTTGCTGCGGCTTGACCCGTCACACTGCAGGTGTGAACAATTTCAAGATCGGGTGAATGTGATGATTCTTTCATTCCCCGCTCTTGTAAAATCGATTCCATTTCACGGCGCTCAGCATGATTCATGCGACAACCGAGCACTTTAAAATGGTAGGTTTTTTCCATGTAAGCGAGCATGGTACCATAGGCCAAATGTCTAAAAAACTCACTGCAATAACACGAGAGCTTTCAAGGGCGGTGGGTACGCTTTTATTTCATGACCCTGTTGCGTATGTGTATAACCCACTTGAATATGCGTGGAAATCACACAAGTCGTACCTTGAACGATATGGTGAAGGGAAGGGTCGCGTTTTATTGATTGGGATGAATCCAGGTCCCTGGGGTATGGCGCAGACGGGAGTGCCGTTTGGTGAAGTTGCGAGTGTTCGAGATTTTCTACGGATTGAAGAGAAAGTAAAACAACCAGAGCGTGTTCATCCTAAAAGACCAATTCAAGGGTTTGATTGCCAGAGAAGTGAAGTGAGTGGAAGAAGGGTGTGGGAGTGGGCAAAAGAACGCTACGGCACTCCAGAAAGTTTCTTTAATGAGTTCTTTGTGATCAACTATTGTCCACTTTGTTTTATGGAAGAGGGTGGGAAAAACAGAACGCCAGATAAATTGAAACCAGAAGAACGTGATGCGGTCTTTGAAGTGTGCGATGTTGCACTGCGAAAATTTGTCAAAGAGTTAGAACCATCGAAGATAGTTGGCATTGGTGGGTTCGCAAAAAAACGCGCAATGAAAACGCTTGATCGAGATGACATTGAAACAATTTTACACCCAAGTCCCGCAAGCCCGATTGCAAATCGCGGCTGGGCACCGCAGATCGAAATACAATTTGAATCAATGGGGGTGAAGCTTCCGCAAACGACAAAATAAACGACCCCGCGGGAGAGTTTATTTTCGTCGTCGCCGTGTAGCAACGCCAGCAAGTCCAAGCAGGGCGAGTGCGGAAGGGGCTGGGATTGGCAAGAGGTCGATGCTCATTGTGGTTAATGTGTACTCACCACCAACCGACTCAAGATAAACAGAAAGATCATAAAGAACGCCTGCCTGCAATTCGAAAGAATATGTGCCAGCACTATCTACGTACAATAAAGCTTGAAAATCTGCATCAGCTAAGAGAACTTCAGCATTATAACCAAGTCCATCTAGAGTGAACTCAATGCGTGCATCTTCGTTTACGGAAAACTGGAGACCATTTCCTATCACCCAGGCCTCTGCGTAATTCATCTGTTGTGCTTGCATGAGCATACTGTTTTCAGTCACGGTGAACTCTGCCCAAGTGGTATAAGTTCCATACTCGCTTGCATGGACTGTCCCCCAAGCCATATCTGTTGACCACACATCTTGGTCCCCCTCGAATCCGTTGCCGTAGTAATTCGCATGTACATATACATCAGTTCCTGGTTCAAAAGTCCAAGTTGGCGATGCAGTTGCGATTGACGCAGTACACGCGATTACGCTCAATGCTAGTAGTGTTTTCATTATCTCTTCTTTCTTCTCTGCGATCTCTCTACTGCGAAGCACAAACTCCGCTCTCTTCATGTCAAATATACCCCCCCCCGAGTGTCAAGAAAAAAAAGTGTTTTTACAGGTTTATGGGAAAGAATAAAGGCACGCTTAGAAGATTTGGGCCAAAAGCACGAGTAAAATAGGAAGAAGTGTGAAAGAGGAACAAAAAGCGGTGTGAATCTCATTTAGGATAGGATTGCATTTGCTAATCTGATATAAACTGATACAATCTGATATGTCCAATATGTCTGATTACA
>CAYSYI010000052.1:0-8215 GCA_964435395.1 uncultured Isosphaeraceae bacterium | reverse complement strand
GCGATGGCATGAAAGTAATTGGAAATTACACTGCCGGTGAAAATGCAAGCATCTTAATGCCACATCCAAACTGGCGAATTTCTGTCGGCGGCAACTTTGATGCAGCTATCAATGACAGTGCGATGTTCGTGATGAACCAAGCAACACTCAAACTCAATGGTCATTCAGGTGATCAGTTTGTTGAAGTGATGAGTGGTGACTACGGTTCGACCGAAGATGCATTAGACCCAGCGTTTGGTTGCACGTATCCAATCGGTTCAGTAGAAATCGCAAGCGGTGCACAAGTTGTGCTTGTTGATAATCGTGAGAACGATTGCGACGACATGCTTGCTGAAGTGATTTATACTGAGAATCTCTACGTTGCTCCAGGTGCAATGTTAGATACAAATGGATACATCATCTATGCTTCTGAAGTTGATAACCAAGGTACGATTATTGGTGAAGATGATGTCATCATTATCAATCCTCCTACTCCTGGTGATGCAAATGGTGATGGACTCGTCAACATTCTCGACATCCTTGTCGTGATTGCAGACTGGGGTCCATGTGATGGATGTGCTGGTGACCAAAATGGTGATGGTCAAGCAAGTATCCTTGATATTCTGCTCATCATTGCAAACTGGTCCTAATCCAGTTCTGAATCTTTGATTCAACGAACCGGCTCACCCTTTGGCGAGCCGGTTTTTTTATGAGGTCTGCTACGGGGTCTGGTACACATTGCAAAAATACAATAGTATTGTTTCAATGTGTACCAGACCCTTGAAATACAAACACACTCAAAACGGCACACTCATCAAATGGGTGATGGGATTGACAATTGCGCTCTGTCTGTTTATTTCTGGAAGCAATGGTTGGGTTTCACCGGTCTCCTATTCCTTGTATGGCGTAGTACTCGTGATGGTCATATTACTATGGCTCTTCGGTTCACTCACAGTTGAAGTGACTGACGATGAATTGATGCACTGGTTCGGTCCAAAATTTTGGAAGAAATCGTATTTGTTGCATGACATCGAATCAGTTGAAATGGTGAAAAATTCATGGATCTATGGGTGGGGGATTAGGCTTACACCGTATGGATGGTTGTACAACGTGTCAGGTTTCGATGCAGTACAAATACAACTTCGTTCGGGAAGGAAGTTTCGAATTGGGACGGATGATACAAAGGGGCTTGCATCCGCATTGCAAATACCTTCTTGCTAGAATGGTTGACCGTGGACAGGTGGCAGAGCGGTTGAATGCGCTAGTCTCGAAAACTAGTATACACTTCGGTGTATCGAGGGTTCGAATCCCTCCCTGTCCGTTCCGTGACTGTCACACACAGAGTGTTTAATGATGGAGGTTACAATGAAATTTAATATCGCAGCAGCAGCAATCGCAGGTGGGGTAGGGTTCGCAATAGCGCTAGGTGCGGCGGGTGTACTGAATATGCTCGTTGAGGGCTATGGCAGCCTTTTTTTGGAATTAATGGCCTCTGTATATCCTGGCTACAAAGCGACCGGAACCGCTGGTGACTTGGTCATAGGGTGCTTTTACGCAGCAACTGATGGCATCATTGCTGGCGGTGGAATAGCACTGCTCTATAACATCGCAAGTTGTTGCGGAAAAAAGAAATAAAAACCTTTTTTTTATTAGGTCTTTAGGTGTTCTCGCTTTATAGTAAACATGTCTAAATCGAGGAGAGAGATACGATGATTAAAACTATTTTTTCACTTACTGTTATGGCGTTTACTACGTCTTCATTTGCTGACACATTTATCGTGACTGCGAACTCAACTTCGTGGTCGCCATCTGAGGCAAATGTTGTACCCGGAGATGTGATTCGTTTTGAATATGGAAGTGGGTACCCACACACCATTACTTCTGGTTCTAGTTGCACATACGATGGGCTTTACTTTAACGCAGAACTCAATAGCCCAGGAGACTACTACGAGTTTACGATAACTGAGGATCTGCCAAGCGAAATTCCATTCTTTTGCGATCCACACTGCAAGATGGGCATGACAGGAGTGATTTATATAGACAATCCTGCCACTCAGGGCAATTTGGAAGTGGGAATAGTTGACATCTCTAATTGTGGCTACAACTATTCACTCATTAAAGGCACATCGAACATGTGGGTCTCAGGATTTACAGCGAGTTCATTTGTTTTTGGAGTCGAGATTGGTACAGTGGATGAATTGGTCGAAGTTACTGCTTTAACAGAGGGTAATGCAACTCTTTCTTTGTACGATCCTCAAACTGAAACTTCTTCACCACTTGTTACAGGCACATATACTTTAGAATCGGGCAAAAGATATATGTTCCAAGGCAATAGCACATTCTCTGGAGACCACTTTGATTTTAATTTGTCTTGGGCAGAGGGTTCTGATAACAAAGAAGTGCTCACAATCAAATCAATCTCTGGTGGTGGTGGCACGTTATCTTCTATAGGAGATACGATTGTCATGCGCTCAGTACAATATGGAAATTCAACAATGTTTCTCTCAGTAAATAAGGAAGTAGAAGTCCCAATGACTGTCATTGCGAACGTTGAATGCGATACTCTGACGTTGCCAGAAAGTGGTGTTGAAACAAACGTTATTCTTCCCGTAGGTGACCACCTGATTTGGGTTAATCGTTGGGGTGAAGAATTGGGAATGCTCTCAATTCAATTTGGTGACGGCGGTGATGGAAATGGGATACCAGCAGATGTCAATGGCGACTGTGTTGTCGACGTTACCGACCTTCTTGAAATCATTAGTGCATGGGGCACTACCTGTCCGTAACATGAGTTACCATAGGTGCAATGGCACCAGAAATACCTCATGATCAACCATCCATCGAGTCGCCTCTCTCAGGGGAGCGACTCGATGTTTTAGCAGTTGAAGTTGCGAACTCAATCCAAGAAGACCAGAGAACTCGCCATCTCACTACAGAGTATTTGCCTAGCAGACGAGAAGTCATTGGAGTTTTAGAGCGACTTCAATGGTTATTGTTTCCTGGTTTTGACGGCCCAAGGGAAATTGATAACGAAGGGTTGACTGAGCATGCTCGGAAGTTGATTGCAGGAATTGCTGGTCCATTGTTCCATCAAATTGCAGGTGCACTTCGGTATGCGAAAGCCACCGAACCAATTGCATTCGGTGAACATTGTCCAGATTGTGATCAGCGAGCCAGAGAAATTGTTGATACTTTCTTGGGTGGGTTACCAAACATTCGCCAAGCGCTTTCACTTGACGTACAGGCAGCGTACGATGGCGACCCTGCTGCGCACCATACTGATGAAACAATTTTTTGTTATCCGGGAATCCTTGCGTTATGGATGCATAGAATTGCACACGAATTGTACATGCACAATGTCCCACTCATCCCAAGAATCATTGCAGAACATGCACATAAACTTACAGGGATTGACATCCACCCTGGAGCGACGATCGGAAAATCATTTTTTATCGATCACGGAACAGGAGTGGTCATTGGTGAAACAACAATTATAGGTGACAACTGCAAGGTGTATCAAGGCGTCACGCTTGGAGCAAAAAGTTTTGAGAAAGATGAGAAGGGGGATTTGAAACGTGGGACGAAGCGCCACCCAACGTTAGGCAACCATGTGACTGTTTACGCAGGAGCAACGATCCTCGGGGGAGATACTCATATTGGCGACAACTGTGTGATTGCAGGCGGTGTTTTTCTCATGCGATCGGTTGAGGATAATCATACTGTTCGTGGGCCAAAAGCCGCAATGCGATTGAATGAAAACCGTGGCGATTTCAGTTGATTTGAAATCTGCTAAAATACGCTTCTATGATTACATCACAAGCAAGCGGAAGTGAAACAATTCAGACACCATTGGGAGAACGCACCATCTATCGACTCGATTGTGCGGACTCAATTCCTTACTCTATTCGAGTCCTACTTGAATCATGCTTAAGACATTGTGGGAAGGGAATCGTCACAAGCGAAGATGTACAAGCACTTGCTTCTTATGACGCAACTCAAGTAGGAGAAGTTGAAATACCATTTACCCCAGGAAGGGTGGTTCTTCAGGATTTTACAGGTGTTCCTGCAGTTGTTGACCTTGCGGCAATGCGAAATGCGGTTGTTGCATTAACTGGGGATGAAACGAGCGCGACAAAAGTGAATCCTCTGGTTCCATGCGATCTCGTTATCGACCACTCCGTGCAAGTTGATGCATTCAACTCAAATGTTGCTTTGACGATTAATAGTGAAAAAGAGTTTGAGCGAAACAACGAACGATATGAATTTCTAAAATGGGGTCAAGGGTCTTTTGATAATTTCAGAGTCGTTCCGCCTGCAACCGGCATCGTGCACCAAGTTAATTTGGAGTTCCTTGCGAAAGTGACGTGGGATGACGGCGAGACGTTGTTTCCAGACAGTTTAGTTGGCACAGACTCACACACAACAATGATTAATGGGCTTGGAGTTTTGGGGTGGGGCGTTGGTGGAATTGAAGCTGAAGCTGTCATGCTTGGGCAACCAATTTATATGCTAATCCCTGAAGTTGTTGGAATGAAATTAACCGGCAAGTTACAAGAAGGCGTCACAGCGACAGATCTTGTACTGTGCATCACGGAGTTACTCCGAGAACATGGAGTCGTTGGTAAGTTTGTTGAGTTTCATGGAGAGGCCTTATCTACAATGACATTGGCAACTCGTGCCACACTTGCAAATATGGCTCCTGAGTATGGAGCAACAATGGGATTCTTTCCTGTGGATGAACAAACAATCACATACTTGCGAGGAACAGGTCGTGATGAAAAACTTGTTGAAACGGTCGAGCAATATTGCAAGTTGCAAGGACTTTGGCGTGATGAAACGAAAAACATTACATATACATCGATTGTGAAACTCGATTTGTCAACTGTTCAGCCATCCTTGTCTGGTCCAAAACGACCCCAAGACCGAATCCTACTCTCAGAGATGAAAACGAAATGGGAAGACGCCCGAAACGATTTGTTTAGTCATCCAACTCCTGCATCAACAACTGTTGAATGTGACGGAGAATCATTTGAGATGAGAGATGGCAATGTTGTCATTGCAGCAATCACCTCTTGCACAAACACTTCGAATCCAAGTGTGATGATTGCAGCCGGTCTTGTCGCTAAAAAAGCGCACGCACTTGGGCTCACAAGAAAACCATGGGTCAAAACTTCCCTTGCACCGGGAAGTAAAGTTGTGACGGAGTATTTGAAACGAGCTGATTTGCTTGATGATTTAGAAGCGCTTGGTTTTTGGGTTGTGGGGTATGGATGCACGACGTGCATTGGAAACTCAGGGCCACTGCAAGAGCCAATTAAAGAATCTATTCTGCAAGATGATTTGGTTGCGTGTTCAGTATTAAGTGGGAATCGAAATTTTGAAGGTCGGATTGGACCTGAAATTAAAGCAAACTATCTCGCTTCCCCTCCATTAGTCGTTGCGTATGCGATTGCTGGGACAGTTGATATTGATCTCACTACTGAACCAATTGCAACAGTAGATGGCAAAGAGATTTTCTTGGAAGATCTCTGGCCTACAGATGCCCAGGTGCAAGAAGCAGTAGATCGTTGTGTGAGCAAAGATGAGTTTGATGAGCAATACGCGAACGTCTTTGAAGGTGGAGATGAGTGGAAGTCAATTCAATCGAGCGATAGCCAACTCTACCCTTGGTCAGAAGAAAGCACGTATATTCATGAGCCACCATTCTTCCTTGGGATGACGATTGACCCTCCAGGTATTCAAACAATAGAAGGTGCAAGAGTCCTTTGCAAGCTCTCAGATTCAGTTACGACAGATCATATTTCACCCGCAGGAAGTATTAGTGCTGCATCACCTGCTGGAAAATATTTGGAAGAACGAGGCGTTCCAATCAGTTTGTTTAATAGTTTTGGGTCTCGCAGAGGTAATGATTTAGTGATGACTCGAGGGACATTTGGAAACGTTCGAGTGAAAAACCAGCTTGCTCCTGGAACAGAGGGTGGCTTCACAAAAGACTTTACCGATAACAAAGTAAAGTCGATTTACGATGCAAGTTGCAATTACAAAGAGGCAAACATTCCATTGGTTGTTCTTGCTGGCAAGGATTATGGAATGGGTTCCTCCAGAGATTGGGCTGCCAAGGGCACTTCACTTCTGGGCGTGAAGGCAGTGATTGCTGCAAGTTATGAACGCATCCATCGAAGCAATCTGGTTGGGATGGGCGTTTTGCCACTACAGTTCAATGAAGGGCAATCTGCAGATTCATTGGGGCTTGATGGAACTGAAACATTCTTGATTCAAGTTGATGAATCATTGAAGCCAAGAGACATCCTTGAAGTGACTGCAATGCATGAGAACGGGACGATGACCTCGTTTGAAACGGTTTGCAGAATCGATACACCTGTAGAAGTGGAGTACTACCGAAACGGTGGAATTTTGCATACGGTTTTACGAAAAATGGCAACTTAGGGTCTGGAACACGTAATAGGTGTACCAGAACCCGTACCAGACCCTAAAAAAACCCCGACCAAACACTTCCAGTGCTTGATCGGGGGGTGTGTCGCTATTGTTTGGAGAGAGATGCGACACGAGGGGTATGGAGAGAGACTGTATTGTTCTCTGGGAGGAGGCGCCTTGACTATGTCGGCTTAAGCCTGTTAAGAGCCGATGGCCTCAAACTCACCAGTGAATGACATGTCATTTATGGGGTTGTACCCATATGCTGTTTCCATTGATTCTTGTTCTTCTAGCTCACGATGGATGTGTTGCAAAAGTTTGACGCGAGCTCTGTTTTTACTCATTCTTGCTTCTGCAGCGAGTTGTTCACGGTCCAGTGAGTCGGTGTTCGTATCTTGATGTATTTTCATATTCTCACATACCTTGGCTTAGGGTTTCTCTTGCCCCCCACATTAGGGCAATAAATTGGGTTTTAGCGACTAAAATGCTACACAGTCCTGATAATCGCCCTCTTTCAGAATCTTTTCACCTTTTTCAAAACTTTTTTTCGGTGTCTTTTGGTGTCTGACACCAAAATTCAAAAGGAATATTGGGGGTAAGAGTTGTCTAGAGGTATTATGGAAAAACAGCGGACAATCATCGCAGAATGGCTTTCTGGGAAGTCAAAGAAACAACGAAGCAATATTCTTGGCTCGATGGCTGAACAATTTTCAATTCCAGAATCCTTGCCGATAGATGGGGTGATGGAGCAATTGGCAGCGACCATTCTTGCTGCTTGTGCAAAAGACTTGGGACTCTCTACGATGGAGTTATCTGGTTTATTGAGGGAGCCGAGAAAAGACGCTCTCGCTGGATTAATCACTGTTGTACGTGGTGAAGAATCCTAAGAAAAAAGGCAGTTATTCACGTGTTTTCAGAATCCTGTGGTAGAAATCACCGGTGCAATTTTCAAAGAATTGTGTGCTTGAGTTATTCGACCAGGTCATCGAGGACTGGATGGGGTTGGTTCTCCCGAGGCCTACTGTGGCGATGCAAGATTTTGTGCAACAGGATGGATGTTCTTGGTGTGGCGAAACGGTTCGAGAACATACAACTTGCCCATGCGCTGAACGACGCTTGAAGTGGAATCGCGCCTTCCGCCTAGGTGCATATCAAGAGCCCTTGTCATCCTCGATCGTGAGAGGTAAATATTCTGCGTGGGTTGAGATGTTGACCCTTCTTGGTCAACAACTTGGGAACCGTATTCGAGGATGTGTTCCACCTCATTCCCTACTTGTTCCAGTTCCAATGCCCCTCATGCGTCGTTTTTTTAGAAGAATCGACCATACCCACATCATTGCGGTTCATGCATCAATCGCCTCTGGTATTCCAACTCGGAAGGTACTCATTCGAAAAAACACTGTACCCCAAGCGGCAAAAACAGCGAGTGGGCGAGGCGCCTTGCCCTCTACTGCAATGAGGTTGCGTCCATGGCCTAGAATCAAGGATAAGAACATCATTTTGATCGACGATGTTCTCACAACTGGAAAAACATTGGAAGTTGCTGCGAACAAACTTTGGCAGGGTGGCGTATCATCGGTTCAAGTTGCTGTTTTGGCAGCGACAGAAATGCCCCGAAAAGGCAAAAAAAACTAGTTTGGGGGGAAAAGACCTGTTGACGGGTGTATTGGGTGGTATACAATAGTCCTCCTTGCCTGTTTCTAAAGCAGGCAGGCTTTTTTACGGCTTTTTTTTTTGGCCTACAAAAGTGCTCTTTGAAAAGTGAACAGTTGGGAATACCGCGAGGATGTGTCCAACATTT
>CAYSYI010000051.1:0-8250 GCA_964435395.1 uncultured Isosphaeraceae bacterium | reverse complement strand
TTTGTACTCGCAACGGCGAGAAGGTTCTTCGAAAGTTCGCATTAGGCGATCTTGATGAGTTAATCATCGGTCGCGATGAGGAGTGTGATATTCGTATTAAATCCCCAATTGTTTCTCGTGAACACTGCACGATTGAACAGAATGGAAACGGCGGTCTTGTTTTAACTGATTGCAAATCAACGGGTGGCACCTTTGTTGATGAAAAAAAGATAGAGTCAATTCGACTTGAAGACGGACTCGAAGTCGTTGTTGGCCCAGCGCTTTTGCGTTTTTACGATTCAGGAATCTAAGCGACTACTCTTCAATCAATTTCTTTTGGTACTCGAGATTTTCGATTTCTCGTTTGATGCGAGTAACATCAGCACCTCTTGTGACCATTGGCCACGTGTCCTCGCCAATTTTTTTGTGCCACGTGAGTAATTTTCTGCCAGCAGCGATTCTCAAAGAGAGCGCTTTCTTTTCGGAATCTGCACGGACATTACCCATGAACTCTTGCATAAGTTCAGGGAAAACTACTTCAAATTCTTTAAGGGTTTTTGTCCACTTATCTGAGATCTCTTGTCCGTATGGGTCAATGATAACCCACTCATCTAAGTCAAGAAATTTTGCAAGTTGCTCACCTGTATCTGCTGTGCCATCACTCATGCCACACTTGAGCGCTTCTTCAGGCGAGAGCATCATGTTTCGGCCAGTCTTACTGAGAACGTTGTCACCGTGTTCATGGTCGTAGTATGTGATTTCACTTGTTTCAGGATCAACATCGTAGGAAAAGTTGTACTTACTTCTAACCATTGAGCCAGCTATCATTGGTGAATGACTTGATTTTGCAAGTACACTTTCGAGTTCTCGAACCCAACCATCCATTTGCCAATCTGGTGCTACATTATTAATGTCGCCGGAGTACATAGTGATTGCGCCGACATAGCCGTATGATCGGTAATAGATTTCGTCACAAAGAAATGCGCTCGCTGCGGCGCCGGAGCCCGCGCTTTCGATCCAAGCGATAAAGCGATGTCGGTCACGAGCCTCAAAAATAACGTCTCGTATTTTATCCCAAATATGAACAGCTCCACCTCCGGAATGAATTTCCAACACAATGATTTGTCCGAGCCCGTAGTTTTCTTCAATGTACTCAATGAGTTGCGTAATTTCATTGTCACGGAAATACGTGCCAACCATTTCGTGAAGTTGTAATGTAAAAACACCTCTTGGCAAGTCGCCTTCTTTGACAGGTTTTTTTAGAAGTGGGTTTTGGTCGTCACTCTTTATTACCGCTTCTTCATCATTAGTAGTAGTGTCTGATGAGTCGGTGGTTGTGCTTGCTGAAGTATCACTTGATACCGAAATTATTTTGTCGATGAATAAAAACTCGCCATCAACCATAATGTACGTCTTCGTGGCGCGGCTTAACTCGCCCTCGTGAACAACAATTTTTCCGCGATGTGAATATTTGACAGTAACCGTTTGGCCGATGGCACCATTCCAAAGTGACCCATCTTCTAGCTTCAATGACACGTCTTCTGCGTATGCAATCGAACTAAGCAAAATCGTAAAGCAAATAAGTAATCGGGTAGTAAAATTCATGTTTGTTTTCTTTCTCAACTTCGGCCTCCGCCGCCACCACCGCGACCGCCACCACCACCACGGCCTCCGCTGCCACCCTTACGCATGGTTTCGAGGAGTTCTTCAATTGCAGCAATTCGTTGCTTGAGGTATGTAATAGTGACGCCTGGTCGGAATGGTCGCCTCATACGAATTTCAACTGGATGTGATTTTTCCAGAATGTTTAAAAGTGATTTAAGCGAACGAAGTTCATTCAACTTGTTCTTACGTTCTTCTCCAAGTCCTGCCCATTGCTCATATTGCAACGCATCTGCCCAATACTCTTGGGCCTTTTCTAATTTTTTTCGCCAACTCTCTGAATCTTTAACAATGTCTGCAGTGATGTCTTTGCCAACTAAGTGATACGAACCGCGAACACCTTGTGCAAGTAAAACATCTTGGACGCTTGCAACGATACCCTTGCTGATGTCGAGTTCGGTCGCAGTGATAGCGGCCAAGTTAGGCATGTCATCTTCACCCTGATCAATGGTAAAATCTCCGTTAGTGCCCTCTTCCCACTCTACCTTCTGATCCTTCCAAGTGCCCGACAGTGAGATGGGTGGATCGATGAATGCTCTTACCAGTGCGTGGCCTCTGTCCCCATACTCGGCGACAATTTTGGAATTTATGACATTAAACTCACGAATTTTCCCGTACGTATCCTCTGCATCGATATTCATGAAGCCGGCTGATTGCGTGGTTGCTCGAAGAAATGCACCCTCAGACATATACATAGTTGGCCACGAGAGTGCGAGCACAGTACTTGCGCCAGAAGAGTCCTTTACCCAAACGGCTTGTGGGATGTCTCGCAATGTAATTTTAAAGACCTTTGCAATACCAATTATGTCTATGTCATCAAATTGATTGAAATCTTCTTGTTCGCCATTTCCATTGGGATATCCCATTAGGTAAGCAAACTGATTTTTTCGATCTCGGCTGAGCATGACGACAAGAATGAGGTCTGGGTCTGCTGCCTTGATTCGATCAACAAGCCCTTCATACAACTCAGCGCGAATGTCTGTTGTCATCTGCCCAGTCATAGGAATGATCAAGATGCCCGGTCCCTCTTCCTCGGTTTCAACAACAGAATCGGCCCAGTTGCCTTCTTGTGGGGCAGCTTCCGCCATTGCTTGGGATGCGTACAGAGTGATACAGAGAAAACAGAATAGTTGCGTTGCCAGTTTTATCATGTACTTAGTATACCCTTTGCTGAATTAGGAGTCTAGAAAATCACGATAGATAGCAAGAGCAAGTTCCAAGGCTTGGTCTTGGCGAGTCACTGTACCCTCAAGCTGGGCATCGTAGATTGCCTCTAATACCTTTCCTAACGCAGATGAGGGTGGGATTCCAGCTTCAAGAAGGTCGTTTCCAGTGATTAGCCGATCAGGAGCGATTCCAGTTTGCTCAAGTACAGTAATGCCTCTTCGCAAATGTACGAATAATGGTCTGTCTTCGGACTGGATAATCGATAGCGCTGAAGTGCATACATACGATGCGGCAGTTCTTTTTTTCTGCGCAGTGCCGAGTGTGTCCCATGAGAAGAATTTTCGGTGGAGTGTAAGTATGTCTGAAAGAGCTTCAAAAGTTTTATTTGAGAGAAGAAGTTGTGCTCTCCATTTCATTGCAACACGTTCTACATCTGAATCGCTCGAATACCGATCGAGTATCCATGCAGCAAGTGCAGTGGCATACGTAGCGTTTGCAGGGAGTCTTCCAGTACGAGTTGGGGCATTCATACATGAGTCTTCATCAAAAATAATTCGGTCAAGTCCAAGGTATTGCATCTCCCAAGCGGCTACTCCCCTATTTGGATTAGTCAACATCTTCCGAACCTCTTCGCCAATTCTTTCTTTCGAAATGCCACGCAGTGCAGAGGAAGATTCTCGAATTGCGTTACCCGTTTCGGATTCAATTGAAAATTCGAATCTTGCTGCAAAACGAATGGCTCGGAGCATGCGTAGATGGTCTTCAGCGATGCGATGGTTTGGGTCGCCAATTGCTCTGACGATTCTATTTTCTATATCTTCGACGCCGCCGACAAAATCAATAATCTTTTCTTCAAGAGGATCTTCAAACATCCCATTGATTGTGAAGTCGCGTCGAAGTGCATCTTGTTCTGCGTCAGCAAATTGGATTTGATCTGGATGTCGCTTGTCAGTGTATGGACCGTCGCTTCGAAACGTTGCAACGTCATACATATGTTGCCCAGAACGAACGAGCATTACGCCAAATGATGCTCCAACGCTTCTCGCTTTTGGAAAAAGTGATGTAATGTCATCAGGACGAGCAGCAGTTGCAATGTCGTATTCAGTTGGCGCACTAGAAAGCAAGCGGTCACGAACGCAACCACCAGCAAAGTATGTCTCGAACCCAGCATGTCTGAGGGTTTTGAGAACTTCTAGCGCGCCTTGTCTCGCTTCGATTGGACAGACTTCACTCATGCACTTACCTTCTTGGTATAAAAGAGTACCCACATCCTAGAACCAGCCTTATGAATTTCAGGTCCAAGTAGATGCTCTATTTCGTGGCTATGCTTGTGAGGGTCTAGCGGTGTTCTCAGAATGATGAATCCAGCTTCATCAAGGAGTGGTGCAATGTTTGAAAGTTGTTCAAAGATTCGATTCCGAAGGGGTTCGTCAGCCATCATGACGTACGGCGGGTCTACAAATGCGATATCGACTGGTCTTGGAATTCGAAGAAGTGGAATTGAAGAGAGTGCATCAGCATGAAGAGCAACTGCATTTGTATTGCAATCGAGCGTGGCGATATTTTCTTCGAGCATTGCAAAGATCTTTCGATCTTTTTCTACCATGACAGCAATTTTGGCTCCCCGACTGATTGCCTCGAGACCCATCGTGCCAACGCCGGCAAACAGATCAAGGACGACAGCGTCTTGGAGATGCCCACGTAGTTGATTCACCACAGATTCACGAGCTCGACCAGTCCAAGGGCGCGTAGTGTCGTTGTCACGGGGTGTTTTTAGTTTTCGTGACCGAAATTGTCCTCCAAGTATTTTGAGCATTCTGCGTAGTTTACTCGTAGGTGGCTTTGTATGATATGTAGATGGGTTCAAGGTTCAATTCATTGCCAAGTCGACTTCGTGAATGCTCGTTAGAGAAAGAAATTGCAGGTGTCCCCTGCCTTCTAGTACAGAAAGATACCGTACCTAGACCATTTCTCCTTTGGATTCACGGTCGGACTGCTGACAAGGAGCTCGACCCTGGAAGGTATCTGAGGTGTCTGCGACGAGGGATCAATGTGTGTGCCGTTGATTTACCCGGGCATGGAGCGAGGTTTGATGAATCGTTGCAAACGAGCGATCGCATTCTAGAAGTAGTGCTGCAGATGGCGCATGAAATAGAGAGTGTGCTATCTGGTCTGAGCAATTTCGAAGGATTTGACATGAACGCCGCAGCTCTGGGCGGTATGTCCGCTGGTGGACTAGTTGCAATTCTTCATATGCTTCGTGAACATCCCTTTCGGGCGGCGGTTCTTGAAGCAACCGGAGGCTCCTGGGAACCTCTTCGAAATTTACCGATGTGCAAAACGTTGAGTGACGAGGAATTTGATACATTGAATCCAATAAATCGCTTGGATGGCTGGAGAGATATTCCTGTTGTTGCATTTCATAGTCGGCAAGATGCGTGGATGCCCTTTCGTGCAGAATCAGATTTTATTGATGCAATTAAAAAGAGATCATCTTTTCCAGAGGACATTGAACTCGTTGCATTCGACCATACTGGCGCGCCCGAGGAACACATGGGCTTCGGGCGGGAAACGGCTTTCGTAAAAGAAGTGCAAGTTGATTTTTTAGCAAAACATATTTTAAAGAAAGTGATGCCATGACAACAGCACAAACAACTGGGTGGTACGGTGAGTTTGGTGGGCAGTATGTTCCAGAGACGTTGATGGGAGCACTCATTCAACTTGAGGATGCGTGGAATGACGCAACAGTCGACCCTGCTTTTCGAAAAGAACTCGACGATTTGCTTGAGCAATTCGTGGCACGCCCAACTCCAATAACCCTAGCGTCTCGACTATCTGAAAATACTGGCGGCGCAACAATTTGGTTAAAGCGTGAAGATTTAGCGCACACGGGTGCGCATAAAATTAACAACACAATTGGTCAAGCGCTGCTTGCTAAGAGAATGGGAAAGAACAGAATCATCGCGGAAACAGGAGCCGGACAACATGGTGTTGCGACAGCAACAGCGTGCGCAAAATTGGGTTTAGCGTGCGAGGTGTATATGGGCAGTGAAGATGCACGAAGGCAAGCGCTTAATGTCTTTCGGATGGAGTTGCTTGGCGCCAAAGTTGTTATCGTTGAATCTGGTTCCAGAACGTTGAAAGATGCTACAAACGAAGCGATGCGAGATTGGATGGGTTCCGTTGAAGAGACGCACTACATTCTCGGGTCGGTTGTCGGGCCGCATCCTTTTCCGCTTATTGTTCGTGAACTACAATCAGTCATCGGGCTAGAAGCGAAGGAACAATGCATTGCGTCATTTGGCTCTTTGCCAGATTGCATAGTTGCTTGTGTTGGAGGTGGGTCAAATGCTGCAGGTATGTTTTATCCATTCGCGGGTGATGCAGAAGTAAAACTTATTGGTGTTGAGGCAGGCGGTTCTGGGCTTGGTATTGGCGAGCATGCTGCACCGCTTTGTCTTGGTTCGCCAGGGGTGTTGCATGGCTCATTAAGTTATGTGCTGCAAGATCAAGATGGGCAAACCCAAGAGGTGCATTCGTGCTCTGCTGGCTTAGATTATCCGGGAGTTGGTCCTGAGCATGCCTATTGGAAAGACCGGGAGCGAGTGGAGTATGTCATTGTGAATGATAAAGAAGCGTTGGAGGCATTTCAAACCTTAAGCGAATGCGAAGGAATTATTCCTGCGCTTGAGTCTTCGCATGCTGTTGCAGGCGCAATGAGAATTGCAAAAGAAATGCCTTCCAATCAAAACGTACTTATCAATCTTTCAGGTCGTGGCGACAAAGATGTTGAAGAAGTCCAGCGTTTGTTACCCTACGGGTAATTAATCGGCAGTTGGTTTGCAACATTTTGCAGGTCGTTTTCCAGCGCCTTCAGCATCATCAAAGCTTGGAAAGCCTACTTTGTTTTTATCGCTAATCCGTTTTGCGTTGCCACAATCAGCTTTGTGAAACACCTTGCTTCTTTTTGATGCTAAGAATGGTGCGCTATCTGGAGGTGCAGTTTCTGAATCCGATTTAGGTTTCGCTTGAACATAGGCAGGATCGGTTTGACTATTTTTCAGGGCGGTTTTAGTCAGTTTGTCGGGCCAAGCAACGCCCCTCTTTGTATCGCCCTGCCCTTCATTCGGAACCAAATCAACTGCAAGAGCGCAGTGATCAGAAGAATATCCGGATGGGATTGGGTCATTCCTCCAGTCGTACTCTGGATGTGAAGAGCCGAGTACAAAACCACTATCAATCACGAGTTCGCCGACTGCAGAGGCATTGAGCATAATAAAATCAATGACTCGGCCGGATGTATGTGTTTTTCGTAATGGAGATGTGTCGTCCCATTTCAGATGCAAAGCACGGTGTGATAGTGCATCAGTCATTCCACCTCGTAAATAGACGCGAACAGATCGATCCCAGGGTTGTGCATTAAAATCACCTATAACTGCGATGTTTCGCTCGGGGTCTTTCTCAGTCATTTCTTCGATATATTCAGCGATTTGCAACGCTTCAAGTTCACGGTGCCAAGCGTTGTTTCCCGCCTTATGATGAATACTAAATATTGTGAGTTTGTACCCGCTAGGCGCTTGAACAGTCACGCAAAGAGGACTTCTCTGAAATGTAATTGCGTCAGCATCTGCTGGAATCTCCGACCACCCACCACCAAGACGCTCTATTTTTGAGAGGTCAGCATTTTTCCATGTGAGAACTTCTGTTACAGGAAATCGACTGAGGAGACTTTGTTCAATGCCTCTGTAGTAGCCAACTTCCTCTGAAATGACGTAGTTGTATCCCATGTCGTGAAGATAGGTTTCATTAAACCATTCAAGAGCTTCTTTGCTCTCAACTTCTTGCAGTGAGAGAACATCTGCATCAAGTTCGCGAATTATTTTCGCAAGCTCCTCGCAACGTGCACTTGAAGTTGGTCCAGGATTGTCACCAAAGTCGTCGTAGTCACCTTGAAGTGTTGGGTCATCTTTGTTGTCAAAGAAGTTCAACATGTTGTATGAGCCTATTCGAATTGTTCCGTCAATTCGTGGCATTGCCTCGGTGAGCCCGTATTTGTGATCAGGCGATGCTGCAAGCATCATCGCAGTTATTGCTATCGTTTGTAAAATCATGAAAACAATGATAGCGAAGACGTCCTTGTTGTGGGGATATTCGGTAGTTATTACGCGTGTAAAGGGTCTGTCCCCAGTCAAAAGCGTGCGCGTTATTGTGCACTGGCTTACCCGCATTGATTATTAGTACAGAAGTTGTGTAGTGCGGGACTGACCCCAAACTGCTAGGGTCGTGTAAAGGGTCTGTCCCCAGTCAAAAGCGTGCGCGTTATTGTGCACTGGCTTACCCGCATTGATTATTAGTACAGAAGTTGTGTAGTGCGGGACTGACCCCAAACTGCTAGGGTCAGACCCTTCTTAGGTCGTGTTTGCACTATCGCTAGGGTCAGAC
>CAYSYI010000050.1:0-8309 GCA_964435395.1 uncultured Isosphaeraceae bacterium | reverse complement strand
CTGAGGGAACAGCACTTGCAATGTTTCCACCGATTGTTCCACTGTTACGAATTTGGTTGGAGCCCATTACTTCTACGGCTTCTATAAGGGCTGGATACTTTTTTCTAACTACATCAGAGTTCAGCAAATCGGTCAACGTTGTTGCTGCGCCGATGTTTACTCCGGTACTCGTTTCGGTAATTCCACGAAGTCCTGTAATCTTTGCGAGCGAGACAAGATGATGTTCATCTCTTCGTTGTACTCGAAGGTCAACAAGGAGATCAGTTCCACCAGCAAGAATCGCCGCGTCGTCTCCGTGTTCGGTAAGAATTGCGAACGCATCAGTTAACGATTCTGGTTTGTGGACGGTTAAACCGCCAAGACATGTTCCAATCATGTTTCTTCTCCATTATCTTGTTGCAACAACTTGCTGCCACTGAGCCCACCGATAAATTGTTCAAAGAATAGTTTACCTAACACGGCAGGGGATCGGTTTGATGTATGTGGATCGTACCATCGGTACAACCAATTTAAACTACTAAAGAGAGACATCGTTGCAACGTGTGGATCATTGACCTTGAGGTCATACTTTGCAATAAGGTCGTTGACGATTTCGCGTGTGTGGTGATAGTACGAGCGCCGAATTTTATGTAATTCCTCGTACGCCTTGCCCGTCATCGAATCAAGTTCGTGGGAACAGAGTTGTAATCCAGCCATATCATTTGCAAAGAACATGACGTGTTCTGCAATCATGATGCGAATTTTTTCAAGTGGGTCCTTCATAAGATGCGTCTTCATCCGCAAATTGGACTCTAAACCGGAAAATGCTCTGAAAAGAATAGTAAAAAGCATCGCTTCTTTGCCATCAAAATAATGGTACATCGAGGCAGGGCTCACACCAGCCTCGGCTGCAACAGCGCGCATAGAGGCTTTTTCGTACCCATCTCTGGCAATCAACATCGTTGCTGCTTTGAGGATGGCATCGTTGCGTTCGTTGTAACTGCTGTTGTGGGCAGTACTTCGGTCGTCTTTGGTTCGCGAAGCGAACGGTTGTTCGGGAAATGTTTTGCCCATTGGGATACCTGCAAATACGCCGTTATAGCACTAAAACACAGTTTTAAGCCAAATAACGCTTATTAATCTCGTAATAATACCGTAAAAAAGGACAAATGACAGAAGTTTTTGCCAAAAATCGTGCTACAATTGTCGAACGCTCGTTCGGGCGTCACAATCGTACGTACTGCCCATGCCGGTGGGTACTATATATAGACCTAAGACTAGAGGAGTTTTACAATGAGTTTTTTCCCATCTAAGCGTGCCGACGATTTCGGCTTCGAGGAAGTGGCGTACAAAAAAGAAGGTCGTGTTGCGTACATCACGATCAACCGCCCCTTTAATTACAACGCGTACAGCACGCCTGCTTTGCAAGATCTCGAAGCTGCATTTAAAGATGCTGCATACGATGACGCAATTGCTGTAGTCGTGTTTTCTGGTGTTGGCGAATCGTCATTCTGCACTGGCGGAGACGTGAAAGAATACCAATCAAGTTATACGCAGCGTCCTCGCGATTATTGGAAATACATGTGCTGCTTCAAGGCGTACATTGAATCCATCATCAATTGTTCGAAACCAGTGATTGCGCGCCTTAACGGTATGGCTGTTGGAGGTGGCAATGAAAGTCAACTCGCTTGCGACCTTGGCGTGATGGGCGAACATGCGTTCATCGCGCAAGTTGGCACAAACGTAGGTTCCGTTGCTTGTGGTGGCTCAACGCAGTGGCTACCAGTCACAGTCGGCGACCGGACTGCTCGTGGTATTTTGATGCTCAATCAGCGCTACCCATCTTGGACATCACTTGGAATGGGATTGGTCAACATGGTTGTTCCAACAGTCAAAGACGCGGATGGAAATTGGGTCACTACCTTCACGAATGGCAGGAAATACCTTGCTGATTGGAACACTGACCAATGGGACAGCCCATTTGAAACACGCGCAACACCTGAACAAATCACAATGGCGAAGAAGGGCAAAGATGGATATTCACTAGATCTTTCGTTGCTCGATGAAGCAATCGCAGAACTGTGTGACATCATTGTAAACAAGTTCTTTGAATGCACTCGGTACACTAAAACCCAAGTCAACTTCTGGAAAGATTTGGCATGGCACTCCACAGTTGGGCACGCTCGTGACTGGCTCTCTGTGCATTACACAAGTTTAGAACCATATGAAGGCATGACTGCGTTCGTTGAAAAACGCAAGGCAGACTACGAAGGTATGCGCGATTTGGCAGCAGATCCAAACGGCTCAAGTGAGTTCCTTTGGGGACCTTATTCCCAAGAGTGTGGTGACTGTGGCGCGAAAGGCATTCCGACTTCATTTGAATTTTGCGGTAAGTGCGGTGCTACGTTAGCAGTACCTGCGAACGCGTAAGGAAACAATGGCAACACCTCAGAAACCTCGTGCACTAGTTACAGGGGGATGTAGTGGTATCGGCTTAGGCATTGTTAACATGCTGATTGCTGATGGCTATGAAGTTGGTATTTTGGATATTCAACTTGACGAATTACAACAAGCGTGGGGACGAGCTGTTGATGTGTCTAATTCTCTGCAGGTACATGATGCAATTGCTGAGTTTGCCCAAGACGGTTTAGACGCACTTGTGAACAACGCAGGCATCGTTCGCGACAACGTAAGTTGGAAAATGAGCGATAAAGAGTGGCAACAAGTCATCGATGTTAATTTGACTGGTGTTTTTAATTGTTGCCGCGCAGCAATTCCATATATGCGTAGTGCAAACAAGGGCTCCATCGTCAACATCGCATCGATCAACGGTATGCGTGGTAAGTTCGGACAGGCGAATTACTCTGCTGCAAAGGCAGGAGTGATTGGTTTAACAAAAGCACTCGCAAAAGAGACCGCAAAATTCAATGTAACTGTAAATGCAGTTGCTCCTGGAATGATTGAAACAAAAATACTTGATGGCATGTCTGACGGACAACGAGTTGCTGCGTTAAGTGAAATTTTGCTTGGGCGAATTGGAACCGTTGAAGATGTTGCAGGAGCCGTTGCATTCCTTTGTAGCAAACGTTCTCGATTTGTTACAGGTGAAGTAATCAAAGTAGACGGAGGTCAGTACATCTAATGGCTACGCCAACATACGAATGTATTCAATGCTCGGTAAACGACGGCGTAGCGACAATTACGCTTAACCAAGCACCTGTGAATGTGTTAGACATTCCAATGATGATGGAATTAAACGCAGCCCTCGATGACATTACATCGCAAGATGTTGCTGTCATCGTATTCAATGCAACGAATAAGGCATTTTGTGCTGGTGTCGACGTAAGTGATCACGCAGAAGACAAAGTTGATGAAATGGTCAAGCAGTTTCATGGCATATTTCGCCGGCTTGCAGCAAATGATGCGCTTTCAATTGCTGCAGTGAACGGGGCAGCCCTTGGTGGTGGCATGGAACTTGCCTGTTTCTGTGATATTGTTCTTGCATCTGCAAAATCAAAGTTTGGGCAACCAGAAGTGAAAGTTGGCGTTTTTCCACCTGTAGCAGCAGCGATGTTGCCACTTCAAATCGGAACTCGCAAAGCAATCGAACTTGTCGTTTGCGGCGAAACGGTCAAAGCAGCTGAGGCGCACCAAATTGGTTTAGTCAGTCATGTCTATGACGTTGAAACTTTTGAAGAAGATGTCGAAACGTATCTATCTAACCTGCGTGGACTATCTAGACCCGTTCTTCGAATGGCAAAAAAAGCGTGCACAGTAAATGACAGAGCAGAAGTGATGCAACGGTTAGACGAAGCAGAAAAGATTTACATGGAAGAACTCATGAAACTTGCAGATGCGCACGAAGGCATCGCAGCATTTTTAGAAAAACGCGAAGCGAATTGGTCTCATTCTTAAAGGAAAGAACATGAAAGCAGCAGTATTTCACGGCACAGATAAGGGCATTATTATCGAGGACATTCCCGTTCCCGAAATTGGTGTAAACGATATTTTGGTCAAGGTCGCAGCATGCGGCGCTTGCCACACTGACCTTCATTACATTGAACACGGTATTCCCACATTCAAAGCGCCACCTATCGTCCTTGGACATGAAGCATCTGGTGTGATCGAAAAAGCTGGTGCGAACGTAACACATCTTGCAGAAGGGCAACGCGTTCTAATTCCTGCTGTGTTGACTTGTGGTCGTTGCAGTTTCTGCCGCGCTGGTCGCGAAAATATATGCAGTAATATGCAAATGCTTGGAAATCATTTCGATGGTGCGTACGCTGAATATGTCGCAGTGGATGCAAAAGATGTGTTGCCGCTTGCTGATTGTATCCCGCTCGAAGAAGCATCGATTATTGCAGACGCTCTTTCCACTCCATTTCATGCTGTAAAAAACCGCGCTAAGGTTCGCCCTGGCGACACAGTCGTTGTTTATGGTTGCGGTGGTGTTGGTATTAACGCAGTTCAAATTGCAACAGCATGTGGCGCAACAGTAATTGCAGTTGACATGAATGATGAAAAACTAAAGTGGGCAAAAGAATTCGGTGCAACGCACACCATCAACGCAGGCGACGTTGAACGCGTTTCTAAAGAAGTGAAGAAAATGACTGGCGGTGGTGCTGACATTGCAATTGAAGTCATCGGCAACCCACGAACAATTGAAGAGGCATTTGAATGTTGCCGAATAGGCGGCCGCCTTTGCGTAGTTGGCTACACTCACGAAAAAATCAATATCGTTGCAGGCAAAATCATGTTCAAGGAAATGGAAATCACCGGATCGCTCGGTTGCCCTCCAGGAGAATATGTGCCACTAATCAAGATGGTTGAGAACGGACAGATTGATTTACAAAAAATAGTCACCCACCGTTTTGCTCTTGATGATATTCAAGGCGCATTCGATGTGATGAAAGAAGGAAAATCTTTACGGTCAATCGTAATCCCTTAAATATGTTTATACGAAGGAAATCCAACTAAATGCTCGCAACTGGAAAACTTGGCATTCATCCGCCCGGCGCGCTTGGCGTTGCGTTCTATCTGCACGCAAACGCAGACTGTTTTGTTGGTCGTAGCGGTAGCAAAAGTACTGAACTTCTCCATAAAAATGGTATCCTTCGGTATCTCGATGGCGATGTCATGCGAACCATTGAGATCCAAGACCGTGTGTTTACGAACCCACTTGACGCAGATGCAAGAGGCGGACTTCCAGAACTCTTGTTACTCTGCAGTACACCCGATCAACTTGGAGAGTTCACTCAGGAAATCACATATTTTCTTGAAAATCTATCCTCACGTGGGCACATGAAATCAGTGCAAGATGTTCGAGATTATGTTCCAATCATTCTGATTTTACCAAATGGCATCTGCACCGAACGCATGATTAGCGAAGCATCCGACCAACTGAACGAATCCATTTTGATGGGGCGCCTTCCAAACTTTACATCGGATATGGCAAATGCGTTACAAAACCGTTTGGTGAGAGGCGTTGCTATGCAAGCAGGGGGCCGCAAAGGAAGCGGTGATGACTCAGTGTATTTGGTTAAGGGCAAGGGCTGGATTGAGTTTGATGGCTGTGCAGAATTAGAAGCCGAGCGCATTCAAGCGATACTCAACGAAAAAAATTATCCATTCAAACACCACGATCGCGTAAGTGGGACACGACTTGAATTTGACAAGGCGATGATTTCTATTGTGTTAAATGTTGGGGGTCTCATCCATACTGTTGCAGAAGATGGAAGCATCCTCGATGTGCGGATGGGCGATCTTTGCGCGGACGCAGAGAAGACGGAGTTTGTCCGTAAAATTACCGAGTCCGTCTTTCGTGTTGGCAAAGCAATTGGTGTGTACACAAGCGAAGAAACGTACGAATCAATTTGGGCGTTGCATCGTGAAACGATTTTGATAAATCGTGGTCACGTAACGAGTTCACTCAAGGGTTTTTACGATGCACTCGAACGTGGTCTTGAAAGTGTGCAACTGTTTACAAACGAACAATGGATTTTGCAACCACTTATTGAATACGCTGTGACATCAGGCATGGCAGCTGAAGAGCGATTGTTTAACTCGCTCAAGCGTCAAGTGCAACAAGCGATGGCACGCGCAATTCGCTATAAAAAAGAAGAAACAAACTCGGGTGGAGGACGAAAAAATATGGAATTGATTGCAAGAAGAGATATGGGTGTAGATTTGTTCAAGCTTAACGACGAAGATCTTGTTGTAGTTGGGACAATGCTTGATAGCAACCACCTAATTAATTTAGAACTCACGATTCATCTTCCAAACGAACAAATTGTTGCAAGTAAACTTGACATGATTCGCACCCCGTTTCCTGTTTGTCAAGAAGTGCAGCAATCTGCCGAACGACTTATTGGCTTGCGAATCGAACGGGGCGTGATGGGCGAAATTACTCGGCGTATTGGTGGACATGAAGGGTGTTCGCATGTGAAACAAATTGCAAATAACATCATTTATTTCGTTGCCGCGTACCTTGCACGCCAGCGTGCCGGGATTACCGAACTCACTACAGATGCAAACTATACATCTCCTGAAGAACGTTTTAATCTAACCAAAGGGTTCCTTGAGAATAGTTGCTTGGCATATTGCCAATCAACACCACAAAAAATGGATATCGAGAAGGGAGCAATTCGCGGAGGCGAAGAGCACACAAGCATGATTCCACTCGGTGACTATGAAGTTTCACTTGGAACATTACTACAAAACCGCGCAGAAACGTACGCGAATAAAACCTACATTCGATACAGGCGAGGCAATGAAAACACAACGATTTCGTGGAGAGCATTTGCACATCATGTTTTTACTATCGCAAACAATTTAATTTCCGAAGGCGTTTGCCAAGGCGACCGTGTTGCGATGCTTTCTGAGAACCGTCTTGAAATGTTTATGTTTGAGATGGCAATCATGTCAATCGGCGGGGTTACCGTTCCAATTTTTGCCGGGTATCCCGAAAATCAAGTCGATTACATTCTTAACCATGCAAGGCCAAAATATATAGTCGCCTCGTGTAAGAAACAATATGACAAAGTGGTTGCAAGCAGTTTCAATACTATCGAGAAAAGGTGGGTGATGGACGAAGTTGAACAGACCGACGCAAATGCATTCTCATCATTACTAGAAAACGACGATGCTTCGATTGAAAAACTTGAAGAACGTATGCAGCTTGTTCACGGTGATGATCTGTGTTTGATTATGTATACATCGGGCACAACTGGCCCACCAAAAGGCGTTCGTCTTACACATCGAAACATTATCTCACAACAAAAAGCCATTTCACTATTGTGGGATGTTGACGAAGATGACACGTTCCTGAGTTACCTCCCTTGGCATCATAGTTTTGGAGGATTGTTCGAACGATTTATGACACTCTTTAATGGGTCAACCCTTGGTATAGATGATTCAAAGGGTCGCGACATGGATCGCATGATTGAGAATTGGAAATTGTGGGAGCCAACTATTTTCTTTAGTGTTCCCCGAGTTCATGAAATGTTGTTGTCAGAGTGCAAACAAAATGAAGAAGTAGATGCTATGGTCTTTGGGGAATGTCTTCGAATGGTCTTTACGGCTGGTGCATCACTTCCTGCAACAGTTGAAGCAGGCTACCGTCGTCACGGCATTCCTGTTTTGGAGGGCTGGGGACTTACCGAAACATCGCCGTGCGTCACCGTCACAACAATGGACGGTACATGGAGAAGCGGGCATGTTGGCATGCCAATTCCGGGTGTGCGAGTAAAAATTGATGATTCACAAGAAATTCTTGTGAAAGGTCCAAACGTAATGCAGGGGTATCTCGATGATGAAGATGCTACTGCAAACGCAATTGACAAGAACGGATGGTTCCATACTGGAGACCTTGGTGAGTTTAGAAAAGATGGTTTACGTGTGTTTGGCCGGCTTGACGGTGCATTTAAACTCACAACAGGCGAAAAAGTTCACCCGCAACGAATCGAAATTACACTCGCTAATGAATCTGAATACATAAGCACAGCGCTTGTTGCAGGAAGTGGACAAGATTACGTGGGTGTGATTCTCTTTCCATCCCAACAAAACATCAATGGCTGGCTAAAAGAAAATGAACTGCCGCTTGATTCTCAACTTTCATGTATTCCAGCACTTCGCGATTTGTTTGCGAGAGAACTCGAACGCATCAACGCTGTAATTGAAGTGAAATACCAACGCCCTGTTCGTGCGATTATCGCGGATAATCAATTGTCACTCGAACGCGGCGAACTTACTCCATCAGGTAAAGTCGTACGGCTAACCGTGATGGGACTGTATGAAGATCAAATATACGACATGTTTGCAACAAATCCAAG
>CAYSYI010000049.1:5573-8357 GCA_964435395.1 uncultured Isosphaeraceae bacterium | reverse complement strand
GTGACAGTCACGTCGCAACCAAGTCGCAGTCAGTCGCTCCTAGCAACGTGGATGGTCAAACGATTCATATAACGAATATTTTCAGATCGCTCTCAAAAAAATAATTTAATCAAAAAACAATATTTTATCTTGTAAAAATATTAAAAATTAAAAAATTCGGTGAATGCAGTTTCCCGCTCTTGTTAAGACAATTCATCCGGGGGGGAGAATTGTCCTTTACTAATTGAATAGAAAACAAGAATGGTTTTTTGCATTTACTACTACTATCATGAACTTGTCAAAGAGCGTGCGGACAAAAGCCCGCTTCGCCAATCCGCTTTCGAAATAGGCGAGCCGAGGATTTTACCCTAACTAGCCCCCCCGTCAACACCTCCCGAGGGGGGTTTTCAGGTTTTTTTCAATTGAATTGCATAATGTGACATGTGACGTTTGGAAAGTGTGCTCAAGATGGCTATTGTCTGCCACCACCACCGCCTCGACCGCCACCACCGCGGCCGCCACCAATGCCCCCGCCACCACCGCGGCCGCCACCAATACCCCCGCCACCACCAGGAGGCGTCGTACCTGAATCATCCCCTGAACCATCATCGATTTCCGCAGATGACTGATCTCTAATGAGTTGGAGCAGGTAATCATATTGTGCTGATTTTACATCTTGATCCGGTCGCTTCGTTATCAGTTGCTCCGTTTTGACGTTCTGAAGCAGGGCAACAATCCCTTGGACATCTTCCACGACATCAAGCACAAACCACCCTAAATTTTCACCCGAATCATCAACAGTAATTGGCTCACCAACGTGAATGTCAGAAGACTTGCTCGACCACATTCCATCTGTAAACTCAAACACATCAATCGAGATGTATGAATGCTCAAACAGATTGTCGCCACTCAAACTATTTGCTGTTTTTGCTTTTGTAACAACCCACTGTCTCATTTCTTGCACTTCGATTGGATCTGTCCATTCGCTTCGCTCCGAGGAGAGAGCAACCGTTTCAGCAAGTTCATGCTGTCGTTGGTACAAGCTTGGCTTATGCCCAAAAAATGGATTTGCCAGTTGAATGAGCATTCGATATCTATATGTTTCACCTGGAACTACTGAGGTGTCATGTCCCCAAATCCAAACAGAGCCCTCCATTACGGATTCACCACTCTCACTACTATTGGCAGTATTCAGTTCTTCGATTTCAGCCTCGATAGCTTCCTTGGCATCGACGAGTTCTCCAAGGGTCTCTTCAGCGCTCACTAATTTTCGACGAAGCCGTTCAACTTTCTTGTTATCACCGCCACCACCACGACCACCGCCGCCTCGACCACCACCGCCACTATCACCACCAGATTCTGCATCCCTAATGTCTTCATTAATTTTTTCAATTGCTTTCAATTGATTTTCTATATCTTCTTCAGCTTCCTTAAGGTTTTCCTTAAGAATCTGCATAGGCGTCTTCTCAGTTTCTACTTCACTACCCCACGCAGCTGGATTATCTAAGTCAGGGGGCGTAAACCCTTTGAGGGGATAGAAATCTGGCTTCACAATTTCACCTTGTTTGCCTGTCCTTAACGCGCGGACTATTTCGTCACGCTCAATCGCATCGATTGATTGGTCAGCAAGCTGTAATCGATAAGACAAATGACCTTGCAAAGGTGAAATGATTTCTGTATCCGACCAACCAGTCTCTGTTTTTCTCTGACGTTCAATTTCCACGTCAAAAATATCGATCGCTCCGTCGTACCAACGATTCGGAATCGCTGCCAAGCCATCGGTAGCAGCATACGACTCAATAATTTCATCGATGTGCACTGCTCCAGCGATTTGAATCCATTGTGTATCAAATGGTGGACCGACAATCGCATCGAGTCCTTCTGTTTCATCAACAACCGATTTTTTAATTGTTCCAAACCACTGTTGCACTTTCATATCATTTGGACTTGGGACTCGTGGGGAAACATACTCGCGAAGTTCTGTCTGAACATCTTGATTCGCATCTAGTGCAGCAGTCATATCAATTGTCGGAAACATCACTCGATATTTTGGTGCCACATCTTGAGAAGCCTGTCGAGCAAATTTATCGAAGATTGGATCTGGAACTGGAATTGAGATTGGCGAGGGTGTGTTATCTTTTATCTTTTGCTCCAAGGATTTTGCAGCGTCTAACAACTCTTCATTCACTGTTCCAGCCTGCAGAGTAAGTCTTCCTTGTTTGTACTCAATCTTTGAACCAAACGCTCCCCAAGCAAACCAGCCCATGACTGCAATTGCAACAGCAAGTACTACATACTCAATATATTGTTCCCAAACACTTGTGCCTTTGGTTTTCATACAACCATATTCCGATCATTATTTGTCATAAGGGATACTCAATTCATCTTTAACTGTGTTCGGCATAAATTCGGTCGTCCACGATCGAAGCCAAACGGTTTCAAGCACAATTGTCAATTCCGATACAGAAGCTGGGCCATAATCGTACCCGTTCGCAAGTGCATCAAATTTGTCAATTGGGCGAAGATCAAGATCGACAACTGTCGAGAAATTGTACTTAGCGTACCCGTTTAATATTTCAGGTATCCGTTGCGTATCAACAATACAACGCAATCGTACTTTTACAATGTCAAACAAACCACCGCTCGCTCTTCCAGTGAAGGATGTAGGCTGCACAGCAGTATCTTTAGGAGGACGTCCAGAGTTTCCACCAGAATTACCGCCGGAACCACCTTTTCCTCCACCACTAGGGCCGCCAAGTGGTCCACCAATCGGACCACCGAGTGGGCCGCCACCGCTTCCGCCAC
>CAYSYI010000049.1:0-5473 GCA_964435395.1 uncultured Isosphaeraceae bacterium | reverse complement strand
GCCGCCACCGCTTCCGCCACCCATACCGCCACCGCTTCCGCCACGACCGCCGCCACCGCCTGAACCTCCACGACCGCCACCTCTGCCGCTGTCTTCTTCATCTTCATCAAATTCGTCTTCCATCGAGGGAAGACCAATTACATTCATGAAGACGACGCGTTTAACTGGTGCGGTAAGAACTGTTTGTTCACCATTTATGGAAGCAATCGCGCCAAGCGTATCAGCAATAACCCAGTATCTCCACTGCCAACCAAAGAGCGTTTCAATTGTTGGTTGTTCCTTGTGGTCATACTCCGGAATATCAAGTGCTGATTCCTTCAAGTACAAACCAAAACCCTCGGCATTTCTTCTTATAAAAGACAAGCGAAGCTTTGAGAGGTTCTTCTTGAGTCCAGCATACTGTTCCTCCGTCAAATCAACATCATGCTTTGTGCTGAGATTAATTTCCATATAACGAACACGTTCGTCTTCAAGGTACTTCGCTAAATCCTCTTGTGAAGTACCTGTTCCTGCACGCACTGACTGCAACAGTGATGTGTACTCCGACTGCAGTTGCTGAAAAAATTGCTGAGGCAATGTTTCCATCTTTGATTTTGTTGGATCCGGGAACAAATCATTTGGTGCTTCGGTAAACAACACCTTGTACTCTTTTTGGTTCATCTCGATGGCTTGTTGCACGACCTGTTCAGCATCTTCACGCAACGACTCTGTGACTGCTCCGTATTCTTTGACCAATGCTGCATTTATTGCAACTTGTTCAGCTCCCTCACCACCTGGAAGAGGGACTGGCGTTTTTGTTAATGTCTCAAGTTTCTTAAACGATGTTGCACGTTCTCGAAGAGACTCTTCTACTTTCTCTTTCCACGATCCTCCAAGTTGAGGAAGGCCAACAATTGCCCCAACGCTGACAACAATTAAAATAACAAGGACAAGATTTGACTTGCACCATGCGATAATTTTTTGCGAGTCAATGTTGATGCCCTTTTTTTGCTTACTCATGATCGGCCTCCTGTTCCACCTACTGAAGCTGATCTTGGTTGAGGCAATATTTCCACATCAAATGTAATCAAGAGCCGATACCATCGTTCGCCTTCGGCATGCAACTTTGGCTCTGTATGTTCTGGAAGTGGTGCAAGGGTATCAATCGTTGAACTACTCACGGCTACGTATGGAATTGTATTTTCTGTCTCACCTTCATCACCGCCAGAATCACCACCACCAGAACCGCCACGGCCACCTGAGCCACCACGGCCACCAGAGCCACCACGGCCACCAGAGCCACCACGGCCACCAGAGCCACCACGGCCACCTGCGTTTCCACCAGATGAACCTGATGCTCCCTGCTCGGGACCGTTCATGTCTTCCCGAGAGGACACATTGCAACTCACAGAGTCAGCAACAATGATGTATGGCACTTGACTCCGAGAACCTGTTGGCTCTGCGTTCGCCTTCAACCACTTCACAACGTGTGCGTGAATAAAGTTCACAGGATCTTCGTGACTTAAATCTACTTCCATTGTGACTGAAATTTTTGGGCCCACTTTATTGTTCGTATCTGCTTCAACATACTCACCTTGCAAATCATGCAGTTGAATGAGCGGTCGAGAGTCTGAATCTGGAAACAAATTCAAATAGTCTGAAAGTTCAATTGTTCTTGAGTCTGGCCCTGCAGATGCTAAAGAATCCGCAGCGTCCTGAACAATAAATGGCCACACATCTCTATAGGTAAACAGAGAGAGGAGCATCGATGCCTCCGAACCTGTACGCCCCTTCTCTTGGGCTTCTGAGAACTTTCGCTTTAAGTCTTCACCATCTCTTATTACGGCTGTTACTTCAGGCGGAACTCCGTCTGAACCAAGTTTGCGATATTGCAAGAATGGGCCAAGAATTGCAAGCGCACTTCCAACAACAATAATACTCGCCGCTGCGACAAACCACTTCGTTTTTGCATGCCACATTTGTTCCCGAAGAATTGAAGATGGAACTAAGTTAATATCAATTTGACCGAGCCCAACTCCTTGAAGTGCAAGCCCATACGCAGTGCCCATATTTACGCAGTGTTCCGCAAATGAAGCGGCTTCCCTACCAGCAACACTGATTCTCCTGAATTCATCAAGCCTCGAGACGTTTACTTGAAGTTGTTGACCAACGAACTTTCTCAGCCCTGGAATTTTAAATGTCGAACCAATGCCAACCATAGTGTTTAACTCGCCAGACGAAGATGCGTAACTCAATGACCGTTGCAATTCTTGCAACAAATCTGCGAAGACTGGCCGCATTGCTTGCATAATTTGTTTTGCATATTTACTGCTCGCAGCTTCAAGTTTTAAGCGTTCTGCTTTTGCGTATGAAATTTTAAAAGAGGAAGAAATTGCCTCAGTAAAATGCGTTCCGCCGAGTGGAAAAGTTCTAATCCAACAGCGGTTACCTGTCGCAATAATAACGTCTGTTGCTTGTGTTCCAATATCAATAAACACAATTGGTTTTTCAACCTCGCCCAACTTTAAATCGTAATTCATTGCATTGAATACAGAGACTGGGCTGAGTGTTAATGTTTCTGGACTAAGTCCGACAGCACCGTACACATCAAGGCGTTCATTCACCCGTTCTGATGTAACTGCAAAAATACCAACTTCTACTTCTGGAGATCCCTCTTCTCGAAATGCCTCGTAATCCCATTCTACATCTTCAATATCAAATGGAATTTGTTGCACTGCTTCAAACTTAACAATATCTGGAAGTGCCTTCGGTTCAACGGGTGGAAGTTTTGCGAACCTTGCAAACGCAGAATGTCCCGGAATAGAAATTACAAGGTGCTCACCTTCCAATTCCTTTTCACTAATAAACTGCCCCAAACTCAGTCGTGTAACTTCTGCAATATCTATGTCCGGAGTTGACAAAACTTTGCGGTGAGGCACAACAGAAAAATCGGTGACTTCGACTTCATCACCATTCCTCTCAAGGCGAATTGCCTTGATTGCAAACTGACCTATTTCGATGCCCCATGCAGCTGAGGGATGTGCCATAGTTGTAAATTTCCTTAACGTTCCAAAAAGATATGAGGCCGACTATCGGCACTAGACACTGATGATACACGATGAATGCCAGTATTACCTCAGAGCGACGCTATCAAAATGATACGCAATGAGGTCATTTTCTTCTCGAGTACCCCTCTTCATTCTCCTCTGCTTTGGGTGTACGATGTACAAATGGCAAAAAAACCGCTCAGTAATGACCTTGAGAAGGAAATTTTCGATGCTATCGGCGATGGCAACTTTGCAGAGATGCTTGATGAGCAATCAGCCCCAAAAAACGCTGATAGAAGCACTCGTTCGGGCATTGTCGCAGCAATTCATGGCCGAAACGTCCTTGTCGAATTTGGTCCACGAGAGCAAGGTTGCTGCCCAAAAACGCAATTTGAAGAGTTGCCCCAGATAGGCGAAACCCTTGATTTCGTTGTTGAACGAAGAGATCGAGATGGAATGCTCGTACTTTCGAGAAAAGGCGCCATTGCGAAAGCTGCATGGGATGAACTCGCTGTTGGACATGTTATCGAGGCTCGCTGCAGTGGCACAAATAAAGGCGGACTAGAGATGGAACTTGCTGGCCACAAGGCATTTATGCCCGCTGGGCAAGTAGGCATTCACCATATTCCAGATTTAGAAATCATGATTGGGGAAAAAATTGCATGCGAAGTCATCGAACTCGATCGCCGAGCAAATCGGCTTGTCTTGAGTCGGAAAAAAGTTCTACTCGCCGAGCGAGAAGTCGCCAAAGATGAGATGCTTGAGACAATCAATGTTGGGGATACGTTTGATGCAACCATCACCTCGGTTCAACCGTACGGCGCTTTTGCTGATATCGGTGGCCTTGAGGGACTCATTCATAAATCTGAAATGACATGGGAACGGGATACCGACCCTGCAAAGTTTGTCAAAGTTGGCGAGGTTGTTCGTATTCAAATACTTGATATTTCTCAAGAAGAAAATAATTTGAAAATTGCATTCGGGATGAAACAACTTATCGAAGATCCGTTTGTATCTTCACTTGCAGCGCTTGCTGTAGGCGAGATGGTCAATGGCACGGTGACTAAGTTGACTGACTTTGGTGCCTTTGTTGATCTTGGCAGTGGTACTGAAGGGCTTATTCATATTTCCGAACTTGCAGACCAACGCATCAAATCGCCAAAAGATGTTGTGAAGGAGCAACAAGTTGTCACTGTAAAAGTACTTTCGATTGACCCTGCCACAAGAAGAATTGGCCTATCTCTTAAACAAGCGATGAGCGACGATGATTCCCAACCAGCTCGCGCAGAAGATGCATCGATGCGAAAGTTACGTGAGAAATTTGGCGATGGCCCACTTAAAGGTGGCCTTAGTTAACTATGAATACAAAGCCAACAATTGGGATTACGATGGGAGACCCTGTTGGCATTGGCCCGCAAATTGTCGCAAAAGCACTGCAAAACACTGCATTATTAAGCAAAGCGCGTTTTGTAGTTTATGGCGCAAACGAATCACTTACCATTGCCGCAGACAAGTGCAAACTACAAACAAGGTGGGATCGAGTTGATGCAAGTTCTACACGCGCGACCAAGCGAATCTCCTCTCCAATACTTGTTCTTGATGACGGGGACGAATCCTTACACGCACTTAGTCACGAACCATCAAAACTTGGCGGCCTCGTTTCGAAGCGGTGGGTCGAGTCAGCGCTGAAAGATTCAATGCGTAATGCAAACGATCCCCGCTTCATAGACGCTATTGTTACTGCACCAATCTGTAAGCAAAGTTGGTCGCTCGCAGGATACAATTGGATGGGACACACTGAACTTTTTGCTTCAAGAACAAAAGCACGTCGATACGCCATGATGTTTGTTTCTGATAAATTACGTGTTGTTCTTGCAACTTGCCACATTCCACTCATGGACATTCGAAATGTGCTTACCATTGGTAAAGTGCACGATGCCATTGATCTCGCCGCAGAAGGTTGCAAACAACTCGGGATTGAACACCCAAGAATCGGCGTCACAGGATTAAACCCTCATGCTGGAGAAGGTGGAGTTTTAGGCGATGAAGAAAGCCGTCTCATCGAGCCTGCTATCCAACTTGCTCGCAACAATGGACATAATGTGCAAGGACCTTTTCCCGCAGACACACTCTTTTCAAAAGCAGATGCCTTCGATGTGATTGTTGCGATGTATCACGACCAAGGGCTACTTCCTGTCAAGTTGCTCTCCTTTGGATCTGCCGTCAACTGGACTGTGGGATTACCCGTTGTTCGCACGAGCCCCGATCACGGTACTGCGTTTGATATCGCACATACAGATTCCGCTAACCCCGCATCACTCCTTCATGCAATTGACCTTGCATGTTCACTATCTACGAAGCCCTTGATAAAATCAAACCTATGACAACAACAACATTCTCAATGGAAGAACTCGTTTCACTTTGCAAACGGAGGGGTTTTATTTTCC
>CAYSYI010000048.1:0-8874 GCA_964435395.1 uncultured Isosphaeraceae bacterium | reverse complement strand
GATGGAAAAGAAAATTTTCGACCGGCTCAAGGACAAGATGGTCTTTACGGATGCATAGAATCTCCTTGTGCAAACACATCTAACCACTCGCAAAAGGGGACATCCAAGAAATCTAGTGACAGGCGATTTCGACGTGACTGTCACACAAATCGAGTCCGCGAGTGCAAAGTGACAGCCACTAGAAATAGCCGTGACGTCACGTCGATTTCTACTGGATGTCCCCGCACTTCAGATATATGATGCCAACATGGACTATTTAACTACTGAAGAACATACAAAACTGACCGAAGAACTCGCTGGGCTTATAGCAGAGCGGCCAGTGATTTCTGACCGGATTGGCACTGCCCGTGAACTAGGCGACTTGAAAGAGAACGCCGATTATCACGCTGCCAAAGACGACCAAGCGCATAATGAGCGCAAGATCAAAGATTTGGAAAAACGATTGGCAGAAGCAACCGTTGCCGATACCGAACACGTTCCTGATGATATGGTTTTCCTTGGCACCATTGCCAAATTAAAAAATCTCAGCAACAACAAAGAACATTTATATATGCTTGTTGGTGAATCCTCTGGTCGATTCGATATGGATTACCTAGAGGTTACAACGAACTCCGAACTTGGCATGGCAATTTTTAAAGCACGGGTTGGCGACACCGTGGGTGTAAACCTCCCCGCTGGACGAACTGAGTTTGAAATAGTGTCAATCGAAGAATAGGGTCATGTCGAGGGTCTGCTCCTCGACATGACCCTATTTCGAAAAGTTGTACTTTAAGTACGTTCCCTTTGCACAAAGTCGTGCAACCCTGAATCCTGTCCAACCGTCAAGCCAACCAAACCGCAGAATATAACTTCGAAAAAACGTCCAAAAGCCACGAGTGATTGCTTTGAATGATGAGCCATTTCTACCAGTTGCGCTGATTGTGGCATACGCAAGCATTTTTTCCTTCGCGTCTTCTATGGAAGAAACACTATTGTGAATCATCGAGTGTTTCAACATTCCAGTCATTCCTTTAACAACAACTCGCTCATGTAGTTGGTCATTTGTGAACTCTCCGCGGTCCCTTTTGAAGAGCCGCAATACTTTATCTCTGCCCCAATCTCCAAACCGAACTTTCTTGCCACAAAAGGTTGTTGCTCTTGAAATCTCATACCCACAATACACAGGATTAGCGATTGTTTTTTTTACTTCTTCGGCGAGCTTTTCAGGAACAACTTCATCAGCGTCGATAGAAAAAATCCACTCACATGTCGCCTTGCTCAATGACAGGTTTTTCTGTGGTCCAAAACCATGCCAATCTTCTGTAAAAAACTTGGCGTTATATTTTTTTGCAATTTCTTGGGTACTGTCAGTACTTCCGTTATCGACGATGACAATTTCGTCTGCGAAAGAAACACTTTCCAAGCATGCGGGAAGATCCAGTTCTTCGTTTTTAGTAATTAAGATAACGCTCAGGGTTGCCATGTAGCGTGTACGGTAACAAAAAAAGACCCTCGCCAAGGGCGAGGGTCTTTAGAGAGCTAAAAAGGTTCTTGAACGATTACGGGCAAGCACCCCATGCACCAATCGCTACAAGTAAATCGGAAACATCAACTGTGCCGTTTCCATCAATATCAGAAGCACATCCGTTACATGGGCCCCAGTCACCAATCATGATGAGAAGGTCTGTCACGCTCGTTAGACCATCACCTGTGATATCTGTTGGACAGGCTGGACCGCCACCGAGTCCAAGGTTATTCCAATAGATATTTCTGGATTCATGAACAACACCTGCACCATCAAACCATTGAATATTTGTTGTCATCTCAACGCCTTGTCCTGATTCGATTGACAAACTTATGAGGCGGTGTCCAAGAGTACTGCCCGCACCAATGAGCGCCAGCGGATCATCTGGTGTGACAAACCAAACGCCGTTAGTCATGTACGCCCCAGTTGCATTATTGAATCCAGCCGAGTCAAATCCAAGTACGATTGGTATGCCAACTGCAGAATCATCAGCGCCCACTGTAACGTAGGAATCAAATTTCACATCATCGCCAAGTGGTCCATCGAGTTGGCGATCGTGTGCGATATCAGCACCATATTGCGAGTGATGTAGTACTGCTGAAGTTGCACTTCCATCAAAATCTGCGTTACTTAAAGCACGCACTTGCAAGAAGTCTGCATCTTCACCAAAAACGGAAACCATTTTGGAGTTTGGATCTGTACTTGGGAAGTAGAGGTCGTATGTTTCCATTGCTTGGCCATCACTTCTTGACCACGTACGAAGTTCGTGATTCAATTGGTCAGCAACTGCACCACATGAGATATCTGCACATACTGTGTTATCTCCGTACCAGCTTCCACCACAATCAACTTGCAATGTAATTGAACAACTTGTCCCTACACAGCATGCACCGACTGTACAACCTGTCGTTGCGCAATTTGAATTGTTGCCATTGTATGTTCCATTCGCAGCAGAGCAGTCTGCACTCGTCAGAGTTTGGCATGCATTGTTCACGCAGCAAGCGCCAGTTGGAGCTGCGCAAATAGTTGCATCACATAGAACATCTGTTCCTTGATAGACACCACCTGCAGAAATACAAGCGCTCTGTTCCATCACAGAACAATTAAAATCAATACAACAAGCACCTGTTAAGACAACACAAAATGTTTGAGCACACGTCACGTTATCACCTTGGTAATCACCACCACTAGAAACACAGTCTGATTGCAAAACTTCAGAACACTGGTTTCCAACACAACACGCACCAAGTGGGCCTGCTGGTCCACATGTCAAACAATTCAGCGAGTTCGCAAAGGAGTTGATTGCATTGATTGAACTATTTGTGAATTGGTTCGAGCAGGTTATGTACGGGTTCATCGTAAAACTAGTACAGTCACAGTGACCTGATCCCCAACCATGTCCAAGTTCGTGTGCAGTGAGATCGGTTGAGCACCCAAAACTGCCACAACAGTCTGATTCAGCCAGACCATACTTTACACTTGTGCAGACAGAGGAAAGCCATGCAATTCCGATAGTTCCCCCGTCAATTGACTTTCCAGTAAACAATTGAGCAATATCATGAGGTATGCCGCCCTGGTTATTTTGCCATTCTTGTTGAAATTGATCAAGCAGATTTCCTGCATCAGTTGAAGAGTAAGGGTCGTTTGAACTTGACCTAACGATTATCGTTGATATCGCATGTGTTAAATTTACACTACCTTCATATTGTACATTCACACTATTTATAACTGAGTTTACTTGCGCTTCTGTTTGGCCGCCCCACGCTTGATAATATTCCCAATCTGCATCTATGCCAAGTTCTGCCGTACAGATTGTATTTCCACCTCCGCCTCGTGAGCGATTGTTTGCACCATAATTTGCTTGCATTTCTAAAATGCTACCAACATCAACACGGTCTTTTGCAGCACAAACACCACCCGATGGAATGATGTCTTCGTTTCGGTAGAAAGCATATAAGTTTGAGGGTGCGCGATCTACTTTTAAGCCAACTGGTTCCATCCAGTATTCAACATCATTCGAAAAACGAATCCTTGCATATAATCCATCTTCCATCAACGAAGCTGCAACGACACTTCCTTCTATGCCAACGACACTTCCGCGAAGAGTTCGAATAGGACCAGCTGGAACTTCGTAGAGTTCGCCAGAGTCATCCTGCATGAGAAGTGAATAGCCCTCGGATCGAACTGAATAAGGTTCTAACTCAAGGGTGTACGTTGTATTTTCAATTGGAATATCGACCCGAATGTCACGCTCTGGAGTTGCGTCAATATCGAGTGTCGAATGCCAACAGTGTTCTAAGTGAAGTGCAGTGTTAATCGATCGCTCAAATTGTTGACTTTGAACGGTGTCAAAATCAGCAAATGTTGGCACTGCGATTACGGATAAAGCAAGGGCTACTTGTAGCGAAATAAATCTGACGTTCATAAAAATACTCCTTAAGGGTCTCTTTTTCTAGTTCTTGTGAATATCAACCTTGTTGGCCTATAAACACATTCGTATCACAATTCCATTAGTTTCAATTAATGGACACAATCTTCCTCCCCACCACCAAAAAAAGAGTACCCCAGAGTTAATTTTGATACAAGTATTACTCGAAAAATACCTCGGAGGAAAGATTTTACCACAAGGTCATGCCAAGCAATAAAAAGACCCTCGCCAATTGGCGAGGGTCTTGAGAGAGTAAAAAAGTACCGTAAGTGCTTTACTGGCAAACGCCCCATGCACCAATCGCTTCAAGCAGATCGGAGACATTTACTACGCCGTTTCCATCAATATCGGTCGCACAGCCGCTGCATGGTCCCCAGTCGCCAATCATGGAGAGTAGGTCGCTTACATCTGTTGAGCCGTTTCCATCAACGTCAGTTGGACACGCAGGACCGCCACCGAGCCCGAGGTTATTCCAGTAGATATTTCGGTTTTCATGGACAACGCCAGCGCCATCAAACCACTGAATATTCGTCGTCATTTCAACGCCTTGACCTGATTCGATAGATACGCTTATTAAACGGTGTCCAAGAGAACTTCCTGATCCAATAAGGGCAAGAGGATCATCTGGGGTTACAAACCAAACACCGTTGGTCATATAGGCACCAGTTGCGTTATTGAAGCCAGTAGAGTCAAACCCAAGCAAAATTGGCGAACCAATAGCCGCATCATCTGACCCAACTGTAACGTAGGAATCAAATTTCACATCATCGCCAAGTGGAGCGTCAAGTTGACGATCGTGGGGAATATCTGAACCAAATTGTGATTGGTGGAGGGCGACCGAAGTTGCAGTGCCGTTAAAATCTGCATTACTCAAACCGCGAACTTGTAAGAAGTCTGCATCTTCACCAAAAACAGAAACCATTTTTGTGTTTGGATCAGTGCTTGGGAAGTAGAGGTCGTATGTTTCCATCGCTTGGCCATCGCTTCGTGACCATGTGCGAAGTTCGTAATTCAATTGATCAGCACCAGCGCCACAAGTAACATCGACACAGTTTGTGTTTTCACCATACCAACTTCCAGAGCAATCAACTTCCAAGGCAAGTGAGCAACTTGTGCCAACACAGCAGGCACCTTCAACGCAACTTACGGTTGCACAGGATGAATTATCACCTGAGTAAACACCGCCAGCATTTTGACAGTCTGACATCGTGTATGTCAAGCAAGACCCGCCAACACAACATGCACCCTCAGGATCAGCGCAGTTCACGGTTGCACATGTTGTGCCGTCGCCCTGCCACGTTCCATTTCCTGCAGCACAGTTTGTTTGATACGTTTCAAGGCACTGTCCACCATTCACGCAACACGCACCAAGAGGCGCTTGATTCGCACACGATAAGCAATTGAGTGAATTTGAAAATGAACTTATTTCATTAATAGTGTTTGAGATAAATAAGTTTGCACATTGCAAGGATGGGTACATTGTGTTGTACGCAGGACTTTCTTGGTGGGATGCACCCCAACCGTGCCCCATTTCGTGAGCAGATAAATCTGTAGTACATGCAAGGCTACCGCAACAATCTGATTCTGCAAGACCATACCCCACTGAAGAACATACTGCTCCGAGCCACGCGATTCCGATTGTGCCATTTTGTAAATTTTTACCCGTAAATAAGTGCGCCAAGTCTCGAGGAATTGAACCTTGATTGCTTGCCCACTCATTAGCGAATTGATCAAGAAGAGTACCTGCGTCTGAAGAAGAATACGGATCAGCAGAACTCGAACGAACGATGATTGTCGTGATTTCATGTGTCAAATTTACTTCATCTTCATACTGAACATTAATCACATTGACGACTTGATTAATTCTCGCTTCAGTTTGAGCACCCCAATCTTGATAATACTCAAAGTCTGTATCTACACCAAGTTGAGCAGTGCAAATAATTGTGCCACGGTTCGAACTTTGGGTTTTGTAATTAGCAATCATGTCTAAAACATTCGAAACTTGCATATGATCATCTGCGGCACATGTTCCTCCAGAAGGAATGATGTCCCCTGTTCTATAAAATGCATAGGTGTTTGATGCCGCTCGTTCAATTTTTTCGCCAACTGGCTCCATCCAGATTTCGCTTCCATCTGCAAACCGAATCCGAGCATATAAGCCATCTTCCATTAACGAAGCACCTGCAACGCTGCCTCCAAGTTCTGCAATCGAACCACGAAGAGTTCGAACTGAGCCAGCGGGAACTTCATACAGTTCACCAGCATCATCCTGCATAAGGACTTGATATTCATCTGCGCGGTTTGAATATGGTTCTAGATCAAGAGTGTACGACACGTTATCAATTGGAATCGAAACTCGAATTGATTGCTCAGGAGTTGCATCAATGTGCAACTGAGTATTCCAACTACTCGTTAGATGTAACTCACTATTGATTGCTTGTTCCAACTGAGTTGTTTTGCTTGTGCCTAAATCTGCAAGGGTTGGCGATACAAGTACGCTACATGCAAGGCAAGTAAGTAGTGATCCTGCAAATGTGATTGAACAGTGTGTCATAAAAGCTCTCCTAGTGATTATCAGCCCCACCATGGAGCTGTATAAGCATTCGTGTCTAAAAACAAAGGGTTGCGGTAGATTTTCCGCAACCAAATTAAAATCCCACCGTCAACGCTCAAGAATACTGTTTTTTTTGAGTAATACCACTTTTAAATGCAGAAAACCCCTTTTTTTCTACTTATCTTTCGAAACGACTGTATCGGATATGCCTATAAAGTCACATTGGGTAATTTGAGACGTAACACCGAGTCGATTGCTGATTGCACCCCCTGATTTTGCTTCGTTTTTCGAGAAAGTGCAGAATTCAATAGTTGGGGTGCATTTATTGTAATTTGCCAGAGCCCCACCATTATTCTTTGCTTCATTGAAAACGAATGAACATGTTGAGAACACGGGCGCCGTCTTGCCAAATTGCGAAGCAGTGTCATCGGTAAAAATCGCTCCGCCATCGCCTTCGGAACTATTTTGCCAAAATGAAACATTTTGAACTTGTGGCGATGCACCGTAATCGTTGCACATTGCGCCACCATGCACCGTTGCTTCATTCGTTACAAATTGAGAATTGGATATTGTTGGGGACGAAGCGTAACGATTCATCATTCCACCTCCCCTACTTGCGCTGTTTGTGTTAATAACACAATCCGTGAAGGTCGGTGATGACAGGTTGTAATTGTAAATCCCTCCACCTTCCTTCGCACTATTACGAACGAACTTGCAATTTGTAATCGTCACGTTCGCTTCGTTTGTGTTGTACATTCCGCCACCATAGATTGCATTATTGTATTCAAACAAACAATCTTTAATCGTCATTGAAATACCATCGTTTCGCATGCCACCACCTTTTGCATCGACTTGCGGTTCGATCGAAGACTGTCTATTTCTTCCCCGTGTTTGTTTTGGAGGCCACTGCATTGTTTTTTGCTGTGCATCTTTTATTGTTGGAATTAGTTGTGCGTTTGCGTTTCCACCCGTGATTGTAAACCCAACAAGTTTTGCATTTTGTGCGCCAATAACAACGTGGTAACAATTATCTTCAATGCCTTGCTCTCCAATTTCGCCAGAGAGCACAGACGACTCGCCAGCACCTTTGAGAGTCACACCTTTTTTCAATGTAAAGGAATCACTTCGTTTTGTTCCGGGAAAATAAATTCCGGGGGCTGCGAGAATTGTGTCACCAGAACGAGCACTTTTCATCGCAGCAGTAAGCGATTCTTTACCTGTTCCGTGGGGTGAGACGTTCCAAGTCGCTGAAAGCAGAATTGTGAAGAAGAGGTTACCGACCACCACCACCTCCTCGACCACCTCGACCACCTTGACCGCCTTGGCCGCCACGGCCACTTCCGGGTGCGCCTTGTCCACCTCGGCGTTCCATCAGAATTGCAAACTCTTCTTCATCGATAAAGCCATCACCATTTGTGTCAACACGATCAAACCGCTGTGCCATGCGTTCTGGAACTTCATCTTTAGAAAGTTTTCCATCACCATTCTTATCCATTCGATCGATGGATGGACCTTGACCTCCACGACCCTGACCACCCTCGGGACCTCCCTGACCCCCAGGACCACCCTGCTGGCCACCTGGCCTTGGCGATCGACCCATAGCACTACCTGCTTGACGATCTGGCTCTAAGGTAATCTCATACTGTTGAGTCACTGGCTTGCACCAGCCTTCAGTATCACTGCATGCAAAGTATTTCACGGTACATGTAACCGTTTCACCACGTTTCCAATTCTCAATATCAAGAAGAAACTCTCGTGGATCAACATCGGTTGCTTGCGAAACTTCTGGACCTTTACCAGAACTCGGTGTTAGTGAAGTTTCTTCTGGCAATGTGATTTCATATGCAACTGGATCAACAAGATTATTCCAATGCACATCGTGAATTGGGTCAACATGAAAACCGAGATACATTTTTCCAGTGCCAGATGAAATTGCATCGCGGCTTGCTTCAGCACGGAGTTTTACGTAGAACGATTCTTTTGAATCGACTGGTTTTACAACCAACGCTGACATTCTTTCATCAACTTGCACGCGTGGAACGACACCCTTCGCTGGAGAAGAAATTGCATCAAAGTGCGGAAGATTCAAACTCTCGATACTCGTTCTGGTCTCGGGAGTTCCGTGTCTCTCACCAAGCCTTTCGCCGATTACCTCTGGGTCAAACCAACTTTGGGCAAGTACCAAGTTCCCTTCACCATCAAAAATGTACCCGCTGTTTGGTGCGTTTCCAAGAGTGATTTTTGCAGCGTTGTCCATATCATCGCAGTACCAAGTAACAGAGGTGCCTAATTTTTCTTTTGCGTCTGCAACATGCATGAGCCGTTCTTCAATAGTAATTGGTTGGACGTAGCCATTATTTTCAGGATGTGCGAGAGATCCGTACAAGT
>CAYSYI010000047.1:0-9233 GCA_964435395.1 uncultured Isosphaeraceae bacterium | reverse complement strand
AACTACTACGTTCTTCAGTTTGGGTCAGACCCGTCGCTGACCCCAAACTGCTAGGGTCGTTCTCTGTTAGGTCGTGTTCGCACTAACGCTAGGGTCAGACCCGTCGCAGACGCGTCGCGGACGCCTGCATGGTACAATCACTGTTATGAAAGTATTTTGTATATCAGTTTGCCTTTGTTCTTTGCTTCTTAGTTGTGGAAAGCCTGCGGAAGATCCGCCTGTTGCAAAGCAAGTTGCAGTTGCCCAGCCACAGAAGCGGCCAACAACTCGCGGCGCGGACATTACGCTTGAAGTAGAAGAACGTGACTTTGGCACTATTTGGGATTTTCAACCTGTTACAACAACATTCCCTTTTACAAATACTGGTTCAAAAACACTTGTTATCAATCGCTTACAAGCAGGTTGCGGGTGCACTACCCCTATTGCTGACAAAACAGTGTTGCAGCCGGGTGAAACTGGAACGATTACCGTGACATTTGACCCGAAAGGCAAGTCGAATAAACAGGACAAAAAAGTGACCATCTTTTCAAATTCAGTTCGAAACCCCGAGAAGGCTTTTTGGATTCGATCCTATGTCAATCAATTTGTCGATGTTACAAACAAATTTTTAAATCTAAATGAGATGACATTAGGTCAGCCTCATTCGATTGAGTTTGACTTCTTTCCCGTTGATCCAGATTTTGAAATCCTTTCGATGTCGGGAATTGGAAAACATGGCAACTATATTTCTGCAACTGAACTTGATGTACCCGAAGGTTCGCCTCGTAGAATTCGCATTACGGTCAGCCCAAATATGCCTTGGGGCGCGTTTCATAGTCAACTTCAAATCCGAGGTAAGGGCAAGACTCCCGATGGTACCGCAATAACACACGAGTTCACCATTTTTGCAAATGGAAAAACATTCGGCAAACTTCGCGCAACCAATCACATCATTAGTATTGGTTCACTCTCACGTGGCGGAACATTCCAGAAAAGCGTGCGACTCTTTCGTGCAGACGGTGAGCCTTTTACAATAATAAACACAGCTATCCTTCAGCCAACCGTCTCGGGCATCTCTGCAAGCACAATTCAAAATGTTGATGGGTCGCATGAACTCGTTGTAAGTGGAACATTGCCACAGTCTCATGAAGGTCCAATCAACGCAGAACTTATGGTGCAAACGGATGTCCCTGGCGAAGAAGTTTTGAAATTTAGAATTGCAGGCGTTGTGCCAAAGAGATAATCATGAATGAAAAATGGGATGGACGGTTTTTAGATTTGGCGGAGTCAATTGCTGCATGGAGCAAGGATCCCTCTCGTGGTGTAGGTGCTGTCATCGTCTCCCCACTGTTGCAAGTTTTAGCGACTGGTTATAACGGATTACCGCGAGGCTTCGAAGATCATATTGACCGATTGCAACGGCCAGTCAAATACGATTTAATTGTTCATGCTGAGATGAACGCCATAATTCAATGTGCAAGGAACGGCGTTTCGCCTGTTGGAGCAACGGTCTACTCTTCATTTAGCCCTTGTATTCATTGCACACTCTCAATTGTTCAATCTGGAATTACGCGAGTTGTCACTCGGTCAATTGCAAAAGGCGATGCGCATTGGAATGAATCAATTGATAAAAGCATAGCGATGTTCGAAGAAGTCGGGATTGAATACGTCGTATTGGATTCCGTAAAATCATGAGAATAATTGGACTGGCGATTGTCCTATTGTGCTTGAGTTGTAGCCAAGAGAAGACGAACACTATTTCGCACTTACATTCCGGCAAAGTCTTTCACGATCTGCCTCTGTTGTCACCTAATTCAGTTCGTACTGGTAGCGGAATTCCCGGCAAGGAGTATTGGCAACAAACCGTTGACCATAGAATCAAAGTATCACTTAACATTGATGAGAATCTCATTGAGGGCTCAGAAACTATTACCTACACGAACAATTCGCCTGATTCGCTCTCCTATATTTGGCTTCAGCTTGAACAGAACATTCATACAGAAGAAAGTATTCGAAGTAGAGAGGGAAGGCCAACTGGAGAGGGTGAGTATCGAGGTATTCATATTTCTTCTTTGCAAATTGACTCTCTTGATGTGAAATGGGATGTGTATGGAACCCTTGCAAAGATTCACTTAAAACGCCAACTTGATCCTAAAGAATCTTTACAAATGGAAATTGTTTGGTCGTTTCCTATGCCGACTAAAGCAAGTCTTCGGATGGGGTACGACTCTTCTTACAAAGATGGACCTGTTTGGGAACTTGCGCAATGGTTCCCAACTCCCTGCGTATATGATGATGTGTATGGGTGGAACACACTGCCTTATATTGGACGTGGCGAATTCTATACTAATTTTGGCGACTATTATGTTGAGATTACAGTGCCCGACAATCACATTGTTCTCGCATCAGGCTCATTGACTAATCCTCAAGAAGTTCTATCGAGTGTAGCGCAAGAGCAACTGCTTAAAGCGATGGCGTCAGATGACTCTCTCACCATTTCTAAACCAGAGGATAGAAATACAACATCAGAATCTCGAGTAACGTGGATATTTGAAGGCGAGAACATTAGGACTTTCGCATGGGCTTCAAGTGCAAGTTTTCTTTGGGAAGCTGCGAGTGTTGAAATACAACTGCTCGATGGTTCATCGACTCGGGTTTTATGCCAAGTTGGATACCCCATTGAAGAGAGTAGGATCTGGAATGAAGCTGTTTCATATCTCCAGCACTCGATTAAGTATTACAGTGAAACGTTGTATCCATATCCGTGGCCGCAAATTTCGATGGCGAGAGGTAAGTCTGGTGGTATGGAATACCCGATGTTAGTTTTCTGCAGGGGAAGTTCTCATGCAAGTTTATTTAATGTCACTGATCATGAGGTAGGACACAACTGGTTCCCAATGATTGTCAATACAGATGAGCGAAGACACGCATGGATGGACGAGGGATTCAACACATTTGTAAACCATTATTCACTTGAATCTTTTTATGGCGAGAAAAAACATAAGCCAGATGTTTCAAAATACATCGCCTCAAAGTTTATGCATGACCTTAAGGCGATCAATACACCGCCAGATTTGCTCAAATCTCGAAGGCATTTGAGTTATCGAAAGCCAGGCTATGGGTTGCGTTTTCTACGTGAAGAAATTCTCGGCGAAGAACGTTTTGACGCAGCATGGAAAGAGTATGTTCATCAATGGGCTTTTAAGTCGCCTCGACCCGCTGATTTTTACCGAATTATGGAAAACGCATCGGGAGTTAATTTGCAATGGTTTTTTCGGGGTTTTTTTGAAGAGCCTATGCAACTCGACCAATCGATATTAAACGCTACCCAGGTAGAGAAGAATGCTACGTGGGACGTTGCAATCACTTTTCAAAATAATGCTGATTGGGTTTGTCCTGTTGCACTATTGATTACCTGCATAGACGATTCGTTACACGAGTATAAGCTACCTGTCACTATTTGGGCATGGTCTTCGATTCACAAACAGACGTTCTCGCTTCCTTCAAAGGTGATGAAAATTGAAATTGACCCTGATAAAACGTATCCGGACATCGATGGTGATAATAATAATTGGTATTTCTAGGTGCCGCTTGCTAGCCACTATAATTTAAAATATGTCACATAAAAAGAAGAAGAAAAAAGGTGGCGGCTTTAAACCACCACAGGAATCAGCGCAAGATATTATCGAAGGAATTGTCTTGATTGCTGAAAAAATAAAATCGGTCGATGAACCCGGACCGCTCTGGGGAGATTTGCACAAAGCCTTTCTAAAATCAGACGTAGACAAAGCGGTTGCTGCAAAGATTATCATGCACAAAGATGTTGAAGAACTCATACAGGTAGTTTCTCAATTACAAGCAGGTGCTGAAGTTGCGCTCTCCATTTGCGAAACCGTTGATGTTCCGAAGCTTGATCATGAAATGCAAATCGAAGCGATGCGTTGTTTTCGTAAACGTGTGAAGTTTATGGTGCTTGACCGAGAATCAAAACTCGGAGTCGGACCACTTACTGGTGGCAAGGACGCATCAGTCGATTCAATGATGGCTCCCCATGATTACCCTATGGAAGTGTGGATTGCACTTGCACAAGATGGTCAACTTGTCGACGACGGTGGCGGATTCTTCCACGTCCCAAATTAATTACCCCTCTCGTGTAATTAATTGTTCTTTATACGACCGGAGGGTTCATAGACACGGCGTTCCAGGGTTTCGTTTGCGTTCCAGATAACTGTGGTGTCTTTGGTGTAATACCAGATAAAACGCAGCCGTTCCCACCCTGCTTCGCCAACACTGTAAAACAATGTAATAAACTCGCCATCGTTTATTGGATGGTTCATTGTATGGAGCACGGCTAGGTCATCGCCTTCGTAGGTCTCACCACCAACAGTAAATCCATTCTTAGTAAATGTGATGGTATCTTCACACTTCGCTAACAATTCAGAGTGCGCTTGAATTGGTTCCTTTCCAATTAGAAGAATATTACTGCCGTTTGCTACATCCGCAAGCCACGCACCTGTATCACTTAGTACTTCTACGGTAGTATCAACTTCAACGGAGGCCCCCGCAAGAGTACCGGCGATTGTTGGACTGATTTGCCCCATTGGGAATAAACGATAGAATCGATAATCAGGGTCAATCGTAATCCAATTCTCTTCAGTAACAACTTCAATTATTTGTGGAGGTATCGCAATTAGTTCAGGAGTAGTTTTAGGAACATTGTGTTCGTACACCCACTGTTGAAAGAAAGTGTTTAGCCAACCCGATGGGCGGTTTGGATATTCTAGTTCCGCTGCAACTTGAATTTCTTTCCATGAAGCAGACTTCCCCATATTGTCTTTCGAAAAGCGTGCGAGCATAGGCCAAATTTTGCTTGTTGAAGCATCTTCCACGGCGCCAGCGTTGAGCACGTCTTCAAGCATCATGAAAACAAATGCACCCTTGTCATATCCGACGTATCGATCAACAGGCCCATCGGCGGGATCAGCTGAACCAAAGTTAGAAAGTGAACCGTTATCAAGTGAAGGGTTAAGTGAAACTTTGTTCAATAATCCTCGTCGGTATTTACGCGCAGCTTCCGCCCCATCTTCAAGTGCCCTGCGACCGTAGTTTGCTGAATAACTCGTAAGTGCCTCGCACCAGTTGCCATGCGTTGCATCAACATAGACTCCATTGCCCCACCAGTTATGCAGTAATTCGTGGTCTAAATAGCCAGGGGCAAGTGATTTTGGTGCCATTCCAACAACGCGAGGGCCAAGGACGGTAAACCCAGGATATGCAAAACCGCTTGAAAAGAAATTTTCTACAATCGTAAATTGGTCGTAGGGATACTTTCCAAGTAGTGGCGTGTACAATTGCAGATATTGCTCTGCTGCGTCAAGGTAAAACGGTGCTTTGTCTTGGTGGTCTGGAGCTAGATGCACAGAGACCGTAACATCCCCTTCTGGCGTGGACACGACTTTGTTTGCCACAACGTGTTTATTTCCAACAAGTGCCATCCCGTCGACAGGTCGAGGCGTAGTCCATGTGTCTGTTGTTGGGTTCCCACTTCCGACAAACGACCAGCCTTCAAGGGATTCGATCTTCAATTCCATTGACCGAAGAATCGGGTTGCCTTGTTCATCGATTGGTGTTGGATACCACCCTGCCCAATCTGACAAAAAAACACCGTCTTCACCGATATGTGCATCAACTGAAAAATTATGGATTTGTCCAACCCGTTCTCCAGATGCAACATCGTCTTGGAATGTTCCCTCCCATTCGATAGAACCATTAACATTTTGCAGTATGGACATGCCATCAGTTTGAATCGAATGTTCTTTGCAATCTGTGATGGTAGTTTCGCCATGGAGCGTGCCAGTTGCTGGGTCAACGGTGATGTGCAATGTTTGCTGTGGGTGTGCCGAATATAATAGGAGTGAGATGATTATTAGATTCATAAGAATTGCATTTTACATCGCTGCGGCATTTATTGTTTCGTGTGAAGACACTTCTTCGAAACAAGCTGTTTCATTCGAATCTATGGGTACAGTTGTGCACGTAAATCCAGGCACGTATGCATCTTTAGTTCAAGAAATTTTTGTGCAAGTCGACAATGAAATGAGTGAGTGGAAAGCGAATTCCCCTCTTGCCCTTGTGAACAATGCCGCAGGTAAATTAGAAATAGCGTGTCCACCCAGAGTCATTTCTGCAGTTCGAACAGCACTCTCTATTGCAAAAATGACTGATGGAGCGTTCGATCCAACATGGGCATCCTTATGGCATCTTTGGGATTTCACAAAAGGTAAAGTCCCAACAAAAAAAGGAATCCACAAATTAGTACCGCTCGTGGATTGGAAAAAAGTCCAAGTAACTAACAATACTATTTTACTTGAAGAGGATGGCATGTTGCTTGGTCTTGGTGGGATGGCAAAAGGAATTGCGTTGAATGATTCGCGTGATGCTCTACTTGCAGAGGGAGTCAAAAACTTCATGCTACAAGTTGGTGGTCAGGTGCTTGTACAAGGAACTAATCGTGTCGTTGGCATTCGAAATCCAGTGGGTCTTGGTCAAGAGTTAGTAGGTAAAGTTACGTTGAAAGACACATGCATTTCAACAAGTGGGAATTATGAAAAATTTTTCATCGAAGACGGCGTTCGCTACCACCATATTATTGACCCTTCGACTGGGTTTCCTTCAAACGGTGTTAAGAGCGTTTCGGTTATTGCTGAAGATGCGGCACTTGCAGATGCACTTTCAACTGCGCTAATGGTGATGGGTGTCAAAGAGGGTCTCGTGTTGGTTGAGGAATTGCAAGGTATTGAAGCTCTGTTTATCGATGACGCGATGAAAATGCATCGAAGTACGGGTTTTCATTTGGAAACACCAGCTTCTTGAAGTATGCTTTGTACATGATTCGGTCTCTTTCTTTTATCGCATCTGCACTTTGTACTTGTACACTTTATGCCGGTGAGATAACGTGCTGGGGAGACGATACATTTGGCGAAACGGTTTCACCGAGCGGGAGCGATTTTGTCATGGTTTCTGCGGGGTATAAATTCACTCTCGGATTAAAATCCGATGGTACTTGTCTTGGTTGGGGATTTGACAATTCAGGTCAAGCTTCACCACCAGCGGGTGAGTCTTTCCAAGCAATTTCAGCGGGCTATTCGTTTTCGATTGGAATACGAACCGATGGAACGCTTGTCGGTTGGGGGTATAACGGCGGTGGGCAAACAAATGTTCCTTCAGGCAGTGATTTCGTATCGCTCAGCGCTGGAGATTCGCATGGGGTTGCTATCAACTCATTGGGCGAATTAGAAGCATGGGGTGCTGCTTCGGAAAACCAATTAGATGTGCCAATGGGCAATGACTTTATCGAAGTAATCGCAAGCCAATATTTTTCAGTCGCAATGCACGCCGATGGAACCCTTGAAGGTTGGGGTAGAGATAGCGTAGGACAAGCAACTCCACCATCTGGTGTGTTTACAGATTACGCACTTGGTCGTTTATGGGGTGTGGGTGTGCGCGAAGATGGAACGCTCGAAGTTTGGGGAACAGGTGACGCTTCCGTGAATAACGTTCCAAGTGGAAATGGTTTTGTTTCTGTTGGAGCAGGAAATATGTGGGGCATCGCGATTGATGATACTGGACGCATTTGGCATTGGGGTGAAGATGGACAAGGACAAGGTGACGTTCCAAGTGGCACCGGTTGGGAATACGTCGATGGACATTACTACCATGGCGTTGCTTTGGGAATAGTTGACTGTAATGGAAATGGCGTTTCAGATTCGGTAGATATTAAAACGGGTAGTTCCGTTGACCTTAACCCTGCAGATGGTATACCCGACGAATGCCAAGGATTAGCGATAGGCGGTTGTTGCTTGGAACACGGCGTTTGCGTAAAAACAGCAGAGGCAGATTGCGAAGATGCTTTGGGCACTTGGGCTGGCGAAGCAGTGTTTTGTGATGCTGCGCCGTGCGTTGAAGCGTGCAATTCTGATTTGGATGGCAACGGTGAAGTTAATGTAGCTGATCTGCTTGAATTGTTTGCAGCTTGGGGAACGTGCCCGTAGGCAATAAACAATCCCGCGGGTTGTTTTTTACGTTTTGAAATTGGGGCTGTAGTGAGTAATGGTTTTGCTCGTAGTTACATAAGATTCAAAAAAAATACCCCTCGCAACCGAGGGGTATTTTGGTAAACCGAAGTTTAGGTGTCGAGCGACTTATTTTCGTCGTCGACGGCTAGCTATGCCAGCGAGCCCTAAAAGTGCGAGTGCACCAGGAGCTGGTACTCCAGCGAAGTCGCCTTCGAGGGAGTATGCATAGTTTGCATCTGTTGACTGATAAGGACCAAATCCAAATGCTCCAGCTGGGTTTGCTTGCGCACTGGAGTAGTCTCCTAGATCACTTTGCCAAACACCTGTTTGACCGTTGTCGCCAAAGGCATTGTCAGGGGTAATACCAATCCAGTAACTGCCTGCAGCAAGTTCGATGCCGCCAAGGTCGAAGCTAACAAGGTCTCCCCCACCAGCCCAAGCACTGCTTACAGACGCAGTATCAAAATACATGGAGATAACATCACCGAAATGTCACCACCGGCAGCTTCTACAGAGCTGAAGATGCTTACGGTATAGCCCACTACGCCATCAACGCCTGCGTAGCCGTTCCATCCACCTAGCACCATGCTTGCGCTAGTGAGGTTCATGTCTGAACCAATGGTAAAGTCGTCCATTGCAACAATGTCGTATACACCATACGCGTCAAAGTCTTGTGAGCCGGAGATACTACCGCTTGCAGTATTTGCTCCGTCCATTGAACCAATTTGGTCCATGATGATATCCGCCGAAGCGAAGGTGCTTAACGCACACTAGGGCGAAGTTACATTTCATATTCATGTTTTTCTCTCTCTTTCTTCTCTAAAAAGATTTTCTCTACTCTAAAATGGAACTTTGCATTTCTCTTCAAAGATTAGAATAGATGATTATTGGACCGAAGCAAATAGAATAATCAAAATTATCAGGTAAGATTTTCGTCATTAGGGTTTACATATAAATATAGGCAATTTGGCATTGAGATGAATTAATCTGAGACGCATTTATCTGACACTGAACTGCTTAGGGTCAGACCCTTCTTAGGCTGGGTTCCTTCTAACGCTACATTGCAATACGTCTTGAGAATGACCACTACATGCTTCAGTCGGGGTCAGACCCGTCGGGTAAATGAGTGGTCCATACTGGATTTGAACCAGTGACCTCTTGCGTGTCATGCAAGCGCGC
>CAYSYI010000046.1:0-10210 GCA_964435395.1 uncultured Isosphaeraceae bacterium | reverse complement strand
AACTCGCACATAGTGTCATCCAACTCTTTGGTTTTCTAAAGCGTGCTTTTTCGCTGCGGTCAACGCTTCTTGCTGGAGCAATCGGCTTAACTATTTTTATAGCGGGCGGAATCCTTTCTCCAATTACGAATGTGTTGTTTATTCAAGACCTTGGCTGGACTCGCACCGAGTTTACCGACATCAATGGTGGGTACGGTGTTTTTCTTGGGTTGGCGGGTGCAATTGTTGGCGGCTTTTTAGCTGACCGGTTTGGCCCAAAACGCATTGCATCGATTGGGTGCGTCGTACTTGCCCTCAGTTATGCAACATTTGGTTTGTCTTCGCCCGATACAGGAGTTCTTTGGTTTGACTGGACAAATCGCCCCGCGGTTATCACATACATCTTGATTGACACTTGTATGGGAAGCATGATTTCTGCCTCACTCTTTGCAATGTACATGACGGTCTCTTGGCCTAGAGTAGCAGCTACGCAATTTACTGCGTACATGGCAATTCTCAACTTATCGACCGTCATCGGACTAAAAACATCAGGCGTTATTTCAGAATCATTTTCGCTGCCATTGATTTTTGTCGGAGCGGGTGTCTTGCAATTTGTAGTGATTTGCATCTTCCCATTCATTGACGTACATAAAGCGAGACGTGTGCTTGGTCACGAAACTTAATTATTACCCCTCGGGTAATTATTTCTTCTCGATAACAACAGCAGTACCGTAGCAAAGCACTTCCGTTGCAGAGTCTTGCAAATCGGATGAGTCGTACCGAAAACCAACGATTGCATTCGCGCCGAGTTTTTCAGCATGATCAAGAATATGTTGGTACGCATCCTCACGGGTTTGTTCACACATCTCGGTGTACGCACCAATTTTGCCTCCGACGATGTTCTTCAAACCGCCAAGTATGCCTTGCATGATGGTTGGGGAGCGCACGACGATGCCGCGGACGACACCTTTATACTCTACTATTTTGTGACCTTCAAATCCGAATGTTGTTGTTACTGGTACTGACATACATAAATACTACCATAGAAACCCTAAAACAATCCTGCTGGTCTTAAATGTATTAGGCGACTTGGGTGAACTGTTTCAACTCGGGGAATTTGCACAAGTTCAGAACTTCACAAACGGCCTTTGAACCGATAATGTAAATTTGAATGCAAGTATCCATCGCTCGACGCAAGAGTGCGATGATACATGCAGCTAGCTTAGTATCGGCGTAGGAAACGTGCGTGAAGTTAATCCACAATGCGTTCGGACAAGAATCAATTGTCTCAATTGCTACTTGCCAAAAATGTCGAATCAGATCAATTTTTCGAACATCTCCGCCAATTGTTAGAACAGAACTTTTGTCATGCTGGAGTAAGGTTACTGATATGCCATCAAAATAATCGCCATTCTTGTTAATTGCGATCAAACCTTTGTCTCCATTGTTTGCATAGGTATTTGTGACAACCAAGTAAAATATAGTTTCTTTCACCTTACATAAAAAAAACGCTCCCAATTTCGGGAGCGGTTCTTTTAGGATAGTTATCTGTTAATCGTGAATAGTAGGCAGAGGGGATAGAAGTGAGGGTTTATCGAGCAAGAAAAGTCTGCCAGCATCGTCATCGATCATTCGCATATTAGCGTTGTTAGTCACAGCAATACCAGCTTCTTGTTCAGAATATGTGTTTGAAAGACCTTTCAAATTAGGAGTCAACGATGCAAAAATTGCTGTCGATGAGTATTGCAAATCAGAAAATGCTTGATTTAAACGCGCTGTTGTTGAGTCAATTTCAGAAGTAGTCTCAGGTGTGTAGTGTCCATAAAAGGAGTAATAACGACCATTCTTCTCTTCTATCAACTTTGACTTAAGATCAAGGAGCTCATTTCGATTCTGCTCTGGAAGTTCCCTGAACTGCCACGCAGTAGTTTTTACAGTCAACCAATTGTCCGGCAAGTAAATCGAGTTACCCAGACGAGATGGCTTATGGCATCCAGTGAGCACAAGTGCTCCACTAAAGAGGGCGAGGATTAAAAGCTTCATTGAAGAAAACTCCCAGCATGTGATGGGATTTCAACATCTTCCAGCATGCCAATTGTTCTTGGTCCCAGTGGAATGCTGTAACTCACTGCTGCAACAACAGTATTGAAATCAACATTAATTAACTGTAGATTTAAGTACACTTTGTCAGGGGAAACAGAGTATGTACTAACAAGAACGGCGCCAGCGTTGTAATCAGCTGTTAAGTCCTGAATATCCCGCGACAATAAGAACTCGCCTTCTTGTGGAATAATCGGAATGCTACTCTGGCGCAATGTCATTTTAACTAAGTCGTTTTGCCAGTGCTGAATCAGTGCTGCAGAAAAGAGTTCTGCATGGAGCCTTCCAAAGTTAGTTGTATTTGAGTAGTCATTTAAGTCAACAGTTGTTGAATAAAGAACTGGACGGTCTGGATTGAAAACTTCGAAGAAACCTGCGGGTGGATGTGCCGTTGAAAGCAAATGACTAATGGCGTTATATGCGGTCTTTTCGTAGTTCGCATCATATGTCGGGAGATAGGTCGGGGTTCGATCTAGCTCTAGAATATGGTCCTGTGCATCGCGGTCATTATTAACTTTCCAGTGTGCAGCACCCGTTGTGCCCTGCTCCCAGTGGACTCGGTTGGCTTGGTTCCAGCCTTCGCATCCACAAATGCTTGAGACAAGTACTGCTGCACTCATTAGTAACAAACTTTTATTCTTCATATTATTCCTACTATCTTTAAGGGTCATCTCTAAAATATATTTCTACTCAATGGTGTATTTTCGACCTGGACGAACGGCTCGTCTTGTCTCAATTTCAATAATTCGAGTCGTTGCATCGATGTCTTGTTGGCGACGTATCGCACGGTCAGCCTCATGGCGCTGGAGGATTATGCGACGATTGTCATCTTCTATTTCAACCTGTCTTGCAAGTTCCAATTCGGCTCGGTCAACTGTTACTCGTTCCGCAGAATGAGTCTCATCATAATATCGAGGGTCCCATGCGTAATATCGGCCTTCAGCTCCACGTAATCGGTCGTTGTACCTTGGGTACCGAGTATCTTCCCATGTACCGGAGTTGTACGTATTAAAATTGCCTTCATCTGCACTTCGCCCTAGAAGGTAGGACGAAGGGATTGGACCTCGAACCCACTCTGGGTTATTCACTTTGAGTACGGGTGCTATTCTAAATTCACTTCTGTAACGATAGGGACGAGATGAATTCGCCGACCTACTGCAGCCCATCGAAAAGAGCACAACTATTAATAAAGCTATTGTTGTACTGAGTTTAGACATCTTGTATCTCCTTAAAAGTGTCTTTGCGAGCATCCATACTTGTACTTATTTCGGTATTTGAAATGAAAGACCAATAGAATTAAAGGTCAAAAAATACCGTTACGTACGTCTCTTCCGTAAGTATAGTAGTTTCATTGGGTTTTGGAGGCAAATGGAGCAATCCATTTTGATTCAAAGGGGTCTAAACTCAATCAACGACAAGGGACATGCTATCCTTCTCAATTATGGAGCATGAGATGACAATTCGCGAATTCCAAGAACTCATCAGGGATCGCTATTACTCGACAGATAGCGCTCGAGGGATAGCAAAGACATTCTTGTGGCTCTCTGAAGAATTCGGCGAATTAGCACACGCATTAGGCAAATATGAGCGAGGAGACGCCGATATTGAGAATCTCAACGAGGAATTCGCTGATGTATGTGCCTGGCTTGCAACCTTGGCAAATATCACCGAGATTGATCTTACTACTGCGATTCACGAGAAATATATAAAAGATGGCGGCCCAGAGGGGATCAAATGAACCGAATTGATCGAATTTTTAGCTCAGAATCGAAGGTATTGATGCCATTTCTAGTCGCTGGAGATCCTTCCATCGAAGCCACAGAGGGCGCGATTGTCGCTATGGAAAGTTCAGGGGCAGATATTATTGAGATTGGAATCCCCTTCAGTGACCCGATAGCGGATGGGCCTGTGATCGCGAAAGCAATGTACCGATCGTTGAGACGAGGGGTTACCCCTGCCCACGTTGTTGGGTTAATTACTAGAGTTCGCCCAAAAGTCAATTGTGGCCTGATTGCGATGGTGAGCTATTCTATAGTCCACCGAAGTGGTGGGACGCGCTTTATTGACCGCTTAGCAGATGCAGGAATTGATGGTTTTATTATTCCCGATATAGACGATGAAGATGCACGTGTTATTTCCGCGCACTGCGAATCGAAGGGACTCTCTTTTTCAATGCTTGTTGCACCAACTACCTCGTTGGATCGAGTACAGAAACTTGCTGAGCTCTCACAAGGCTTTCTTTATATTCTTGCACGCACTGGGCTCACTGGTGAACAGTCAGAAATGCCTGACCTCTCCAGCCGAATGGACGAGATTCGAACTGTCACTACGCTTCCTCTCGCCGTTGGATTTGGCATTTCTACAGCAGTCCATGTCAAACAAGTACATGCTTCCGCGGATGCTGCGATTGTCGGATCTGCGCTTGTCAGGCGAATGGAAGAATCTGATGATGCAGTGATGGCAGCAAAGCAGTTTGTTTCGGATATTTCCTAGTTAGACCTTGCTTGATAGCGTTTTCGATTAGATACTACAACTGATAGGCAGGAGGCCCTCAATTATGGAACATGCAACAATGTCGAACGCAACGGATATGCAATCAAACAATCACTGTGATAACTATGGCTGTCGGACTTTTACCTCCGATGTGATGCTACGCTTCTTACAACCTGAAGTGTACGAGTCTTTATTGGAAACAATGGAAAAGGCAAAACCCCTTGATTCAGCAATTGCAAATAGTGTTGCACATGCCATGATGGAGTGGGCAATTGAAAATGGCTGCACGCACTACACACACTGGTTTCAACCACTTACTGGGACGACAGCTGAAAAACATGACGCATTTCTAGAGCCATCTGACAAGGGCGCGATTGCAGAATTTGCCGGGGAGATGCTTATACGCGGCGAACCTGATGCATCAAGTTTTCCATCTGGTGGCATTCGGGATACATGGGAAGCGAGAGGGTATACAGCATGGGATGCAACAAGCCCAGCATTTATTATGCCAAACGAAGAAGGAGGTACATTATGTATCCCGACAGCATTTGTTTCTTGGACTGGAGAAGCACTCGATAAAAAAACTCCACTGCTTCGATCAATCGATGTTGTTAATAAACAAGCAATGAGAATTCTATCCCTTTTTGGATCTGATAGGAATGTTTCACGTGTGATTACAACTCTAGGTCTAGAACAAGAGTACTTCCTCATTGACGACTCCTTTGTTGCGAATCGTGAAGACCTCCTGCTATGTGGGAGAACTCTCATTGGCACATCACCTCCAAAGGGTCATCAACTTGACGACCACTATTTTGGGAAGATTCCTGAGCGAGTTTTGTCATTTATGGATGATGCAGAGCAACAGTTGTATGAGTTAGGCATCCCAGTAAAAACGCGGCATAACGAAGTTGCTCCGGGCCAATATGAGATTGCCCCATCCTATGAAAACGCCAACGTTGCGTCTGATCACCAAATGCTCTTAATGAGAATACTAAAAACTACCGCTGAAGCTCATGGGTTCAAGTGCTTGCTTCATGAAAAACCATTTGCTGGCGTCAACGGTTCGGGAAAACATAACAACTGGTCAATCGCTACAGATACTGGCGATAACTTGCTCAGTCCAGGAAAAAGACCGCATGAAAACATGCAATTTTTAACCTTTTTATGTGCAGTAATCCGAGCGGTTGACTTGCATGCAGATTTACTTCGCGCTTCAATTGCTTCCGCAGCAAATGACCACCGCCTCGGTGCAAACGAAGCGCCACCCGCCATTATCTCCATTTATCTTGGAGAAATGCTCAGTGACATTCTTGATCAAATCGAGAACGATTCTCCAAACCGAACGCTTGAAGGTGGCACATTAGAATTTGGCGCAGCAACAATGCCAAGTGTTGACAAACACAGTGGCGATCGAAACCGTACGAGCCCATTTGCTTTTACGGGAAACAAGTTTGAGTTTAGGGCAGTCGGTTCAACATCCACAATTGCATGGCCAAATACTATTCTGAATACGATTATTGCAGAGTCTCTTGATTACCTTGCAACCCAACTTGAGTCAACACTCGCTGGCAGTGACTCAGTGGAACAAAGAGATACTGCTGTGCGTGCACTTTTGCGAGAAGTTCTTTCCAAACACCGCAAAGTAATTTTTGACGGTGATAATTATTCAGAAACATGGCATGAAGAAGCTGCCCGTCGCGGACTGCCAAATTTAAAGACTGCAGCAGATGCTTTGCCTGCTTTTCGAACACAGAAGGCGTTCGATCTTTTTGAACGTTACAACGTCTTGAGCAATCGAGAACTTGAGGCTCGAGGTGAGGTTCTACTTGAACAGTACTCTATGGTCGTTCATATTGAAGCACGAACGTTACTTATGATGCTCCTTACAAAAGTTCTTCCAGCTGCTCTTCGGTATCAAGGAGAGCTCGCAACGATAGTTCAGGTCTCTCATGCCGCTTCAGTCGAATGCCATCGAAGTTCAGCGCAAGTTGGCGACATCGCTCGTTTGACAGAAGCGCTCCAGTGCTCCATTGAAAAGTTGCAGGCGATGACGAACGAATCGCATGATGACATTACGTGCTCAGCCACCTTTGTGCGAGATACTCTTTTGCCAGAAATGGACGTTGCACGAAGTATTTCAGATCAATTGGAAGAACATATTCCAACAGACATTTGGCACCTACCCTCCTACACTGAAATGCTGTTCATACGTTAATGCGGGTTTTCTCAAGCGATTGAAGCAACTCCAGCATTCAATGGTGTACCAGACCGTAAATTCATGTAAGATATAGGGCTCGAAAGAAGGTTAATCACTATGACAACTACCGCTACACATCCCTACGATTTATCTATTGAAGATGCAGGACCAGCTCGTAAAAGAGTGAATATCACGGTTCCCGCAGAAACTATTTCAACCAAAATTAAAGATTCAATGGGTGCTTTGATGAACCAGACAGTACTGCCTGGTTTTCGAAAAGGTAAAGTTCCTTCACACATCATAGAAAAGCGATTTGGCGAATCTCTTCGAAGTGAAGCAAGGAATGAGCTTATTGCGGATGCTTGGAAGAGTGCTATTGATGAATTCGAGCTAAAAACACTCGGGGAACCTGAGCCAGTTGGCAACCCCGAAGACATCGTTCTTGAAGAAGGTAAAACGCTTTCATTTGCACTTGAAGTTGAAGTCATGCCAGAGTTTGCACTCCCTGAGTTTGACGACATTAAACTCACAAAGCCAGTAATAGAAGTGACTGATGAACATATCAGCGATGAAATTGACAGGCAAAAGATTCGAAATGGCGAACTTGAAGATATCGATGGCAAAGCATCAGAAGGCGAGTTCTTGATTGGTCCAGCTGTTGTTCACTTGGATGGTAAAGATGAAGCCTTTTACAAGACAGAGCAAACTCGGTTGACGATTCCTCCAAAGAAAGATGGCGGTGAGATTCTTGGGCTTTACATCGAAGACCTCGGTAAGACTCTCGACGGCGCTTCTGTTGGAGATGAGATTAAGATTACAACAGTTGGACCTGATGAGCATGAACTTGAAGACGTCCGTGGCGCGAATGTTGAAATCACCTTCAATGTTGTGCAAGCAGTTCGTGTACTCCCAGTCAGCGATGACGACCTAGCGACTGCATTTGGTTTTGATTCATTTGATATGGTAAAAGAGCAAGTAAAACTCGCACTTGAACAACGACGAGATAATGATCAAGCATCTGTGTTAAGACAACAGGCGACGAAAGAAATTTCCTCTCGGGTAGAAATGGAACTTCCAGAAAAAACGAGTGCAATGCAAGCTGACCGAGATTTGCAACGCCTTCGAACAGAACTGCAATCTTCAGGCCGACTCTCCATGGAAGAAGTTGAAGCAGAAGTAGCAAAGGTTCGCAGTGGTTCAGCTGATGAATCAAAATCCCGTTTAAAAACGTACTTTATTCTGACGAAACTCGCCGAACACTTCCACGTCACAGTAAGTGAGATGGAAGTGAATGCTCGTATTTCTGAGATTGCTATGCAAAATGGAATTCGACCTGAAGAAATGCGAAATAGACTTGCTCAGCAAGGACAATTGCAACAAATTCAAGCTGTAGTACGAGAAGAGAAGGCAGCAGATCAGCTCGTTGCCGCTTGTACAGTGACAGAGATGCCTGTTGAAGAATGGCAAGCTCAGGAATCTGGCGAAAACAAAACAACGAGCAACGCAACGCAAAAGAAGAAAACAGCTAAGAAAAAGACGACCAAGAAGAAGTCCAAAAAGAAGACCACCAAGAAGTCTTCCACTAAATCGTAATGTTTCTTGGAAGTGCTTTTTCCGAACTCTTTCCAGCAATCGTTCTCCTCATTGTTTTCGCAATTGTCGGTGGTGTAGTGATTCTCGTTATGCGCAAAAAATTAAAATCTGATACCCCAACGAGTACAACCTTTACACTTGGGGAACTTCGTAAATTGCGAGATGAAGGAAAAATAAATGAACGTGAATATGAACGGGCGAGGCAATCAATTCTTGATCAAATGATGTAATGCTTCTCAGATTCACGACCGATATCTCAGAAACATGGATTTTCAGTGGATTCAATGCAAAAAGCATCTGAATTGGGTTGGCAAGATCCCTATTTATGTCATAATTACACTGTAAAGTGCTATGTAGAAGACATAGAATTGAATAGAGAAGTAGGAGCAGAATGAGTACACCACCAGAACAAAACAGAGAACCTATGGCGAAGCTACCACAAGACCCTCCATTTGATGGGTCCATTGGTGGCGGTGATGGCATGTCTGAAGGTCCGGCTGGCGGCGGGTCTGGTTCGGGCAACGACGGCGGTGACGATGGTGGTTTTCGAGGTAGAAAAGTAACGACTTGCTCTTTCTGCGGAAAAACTTCCAGAGAAGTAGGACCAATGGTGGAAGGTCCGAACGAAATTTACGTTTGCTCTAATTGTACTGATCTCTGCCAAAATATATTTAAGCAAGAACGCCGCCGTATCACTGCGGCGTCCCCTGCCTTCAGTTCAATTTTGACTCCAAGGCAAATTAATGAGTATCTTGAGCACTACATTATTGGTCAAGAGCGAGCGAAGCGGTCACTTTCAGTGGCAGTTCATAACCACTATAAACGATTGTCTCAACTCGACAACGCAGATCGTGATGTTGAATTGGACAAATCAAATGTACTTTTGCTTGGACCAACAGGAACAGGTAAAACGTTGCTCGCGAAAACTCTATCCCGAATTTTGAACGTGCCTTTTGCCATTGCAGATGCAACGACACTAACTGAAGCGGGATATGTTGGCGAAGATGTTGAAAATCTGTTGCTGAAATTGTTACAAGCAGCAGATTTTGATTTAGATGCAGCGCAACATGGCATTATATATATTGATGAAATCGATAAAATTGGCCGAACGACACAGAACGTCTCTATTACACGCGACGTTTCTGGTGAAGGCGTCCAGCAATCACTTCTGAAAATGCTTGAAGGTGTAGTTGCGAATGTTCCACCACAGGGTGGCCGAAAACACCCTGAACAACAGTATATTCAGATGGACACGTCAAACATTCTGTTTATCTGTGGCGGGTCATTTGATGGTATTTGCGACATCATTTCGAAGCGTGTTGGCAAATCAAGAATTGGTTTTGGAGGTGCTGCTGGGGAAGACACATCTGACCAACAACGCCAAGCCGATTTACTCGATCAAGTTACAACTGAAGACATCCTACACTTCGGGCTTATTCCTGAACTTCTTGGACGTTTGCCAATTACAACTCCGCTCATGCCATTAACGGAAGACGCGATGGTTCGAATTTTAACTGAGCCACGGAATGCAATTGTTAAACAATACCAGCATCTCTTTTCGCTTGAAGATGCGACTCTTGAATTTGCCTCAGATGCACTTCATCTCATTGCAAAACGTGCAATGGAGCGAGGCACAGGAGCCAGAGCCCTACGTGCAGTTATTGATAACTTTATGACTGACGTCATGTACGACCTTCCAGATCGAGACAATCAAGATTCCGTCTATCTTATTGATGCCAAAGGCATTGAAGAAGGCTTAAATCTTGATGTGATGCAACAGCCTAAAAAAGCTGCAAAAGAATCAGCATAACAGTGCGACCGGTCAGCGACGGGTCTGACCCAAACTGA
>CAYSYI010000045.1:0-10730 GCA_964435395.1 uncultured Isosphaeraceae bacterium | reverse complement strand
TGGTCAATATTTAAAGAATATATGCAGGTATATTTTAAAATACATTACCTCTGAGGATTTTTTTTGTTTTGAAGCTGAAAAAACCCCGTCGTGGGTCGAGCCGACGATCGGGGTTTTGGGGTATTGCAGAGGGTATTCTGCAACGGGAGGGAGGGAGCGAAATATAGAGGTATGTCTACATGTTCGACAGACAGATGTTGCGGTTCCTTTGAAATAGAAATTAAATGACAAGATTTACAATTTTGGGAATCTGGGGTATCTATCTACAATTAGCAGTTTTTTTACCGCTTTAGGTTGCGTTTTACAAGGAACCGCGCACACTTGTAATCCGAAGAATTAGATGCAGACGGGCTTATCCCGTCTGCATTTTTTGAACCACCCTTTAGAGAGGAAACTATCCATGCATGCTCAACTGAACTGTTCTCTTGCTGTCTTTGTGCTCTGCGCTTCGGCACCTTTTGCCTTTGCTAAACCAACTTCACAGTTGACTCTTGATCAACTCCGTCAAAATCATCCCAAGTTACGAGTTTTAGGTAGTGAAGGCAATGTTTCAAAAATGGTTGCACCTGAGATGGCTACAGGAAAAACTGCCGAGCACTCTGCTCAAAATTTCCTGCATACATGGTCTTACTCTCTAGGTGTGAATGCTAATGATTTTATTGCAGAAGGTCCATTTAAAGATGGCCATCATGTGCAACCAATAATGTACAACCAAGATACAGGTGAGTATAAATTTACTGGTGTGTATTTTAAACAATCAGTTGACGGTCTCCCCGTGTATGGAAGTCGGCTGATGGTTCTTTCGCGTAACGTTGAGGGCAATCCAATTGTTAATGCGACAATTGACCTTCGTGATGTACATGGATTTAAGAAGCCACGCAGTCTGGTGAACAATAGTGCTCTTGCATTAATGGCTGCTGCAACTCGGTTTGGTTCCGCTGTGACTACGACGCAGCCTGAACTTATGGTCTATGCTGGCTCGCAAGAAGAGCACGCTGAACCACGGGCAGTTCTTGTGTTTGAAGCACAAGTTGGTGGCAATTGGGATCCTTCGACATATCAAAAAGCAGAGCTCTTAGTTGACACCGAGACAGGAGAAATTCTTTTTGAAAAGAATCTAATTCTTCATGCTGACGGAAATGTTTCAGGTGTTGCAACTGAAAGTTCAGGTGCGGATGTTTGCGACGCAGAATCTCCTTCTGGCTTGCCATATGCGAAAGTGACTCGGGGAGGAAACACTGCATACGCAGATGCAAATGGCAATTTCACAATTAACGGTTCAGGAAATATCACTTCTTTTCTTGAAGGTCAATGGTTTAACGTAAATAACTCTGGGAGTGACAGTTCAATCTCTCAAAGTGGGTTGAACATTCTTCACAACTCTTCAAATTCAAGTGAATCGTATCGCGCTGAAGTGAACGCGTACTTACAAAGTAATATTGTTCGAGACTTTACACTTTCATATAACCCAAGTTTTCCTACCATTGATACGCAGACGTCTTTTCCTGTAAATGTAAATCTTGGTGATACTTGTAATGCGTACTATGATTACTCTTCGATAAACTTTTATTCTTCAGGTGGCGGTTGTAGCAACACAGCATTTTCCGTCATAGTTCACCACGAATATGGACACCATATGGTTGAAGTTGGTGGAAGCGGACAGGGTGCCTATGGGGAGGGTATGGGAGATGTGATGGGCGTTCTGATTACTGGAGACAATCAACTTGCTCGTGGTTTCTACAGTAACGATTGCACAAACGGTATTCGAAATGCGATTAATAATCATCAGTATCCCTGCTCAGGTGAGATCCATGATTGCGGTCAGCTCATCTCGGGCTGTGTTTGGGACACGCTAGCAGGAATGCAGGCTGCGTACCCGATTTCTGGGCACAATATTGTTTCGTCACTTGCTGTGAACTCTATATTAATGCACTCAGGTTCATCAATTACTCCTTCAATCACACTCGATTGGCTAACGCTTGACGATGATGATGGTGATCTTGCAAATGGAACTCCGCACTCAGTTGAAATATTGGCGGGTTTTGCGATGCACAATATGGATCAAATTCCAGAACCTCTTGACAACGATACGTGTGTTACAGCAAGAGTTCTCATTGATGGCACGCACTCCTTCTCAACTGTAGGTGCTGGTAGTGACAGTGACGTATATAACGATTCACAATGTGGTGGAGAATATCTTGGTGATATGAATGCGGATGTTTGGTTCAAGTACACCGCTTGTGAAAGTGGAAACATGCTTGTGAGTACATGCAACTTAATTGATTTTGACTCTGACATTGTTGTCTATGAAGGTAATTGCAATACTAAAACGCAAGTTGCTTGCAACGGCGATGGAAATGGATGTGCTGGATATTCCTCTGAAGCATCGTTCAATGTATCTCAGGGCTCTGAATACTTGATTCGAGTTGGCGGTTGGAGCAGTTCTAGTGAGGGCAGCGGTCAATTGCTTATCGATGGCCCAGGTGTTCCCTGTGAAACAACTCCTCCTTGCCCAGCAGACATTGATGGCGATGGTTCTGTGAGCGTAACCGATCTTCTCGCGGTTGTAGATATGTGGGGACAAGCCGGTGGAACTGCAGATATCGATCAAGATGGCACTGTGGGTGTTGGTGATATTCTTTCATTAATTGACTCGTGGGGTCCATGCCCACTTTGATTGGATAGCCAAATTTCATGAAGAACATTCTTCTCTCAATATCCACAATTGTTACTTTAGTTTCAAGTGTCCAAGCTGAATTTACAATTGGATCTGTTCCTGCAGGAGCACCTACTGGGTTAAGTAGTGTCTTCACGAAACATATTGACGTACTTGGACTTCATGTGTTTGCGAAGTCTAACGTTTCAAACAGCAAAGTGCTTCACTGCGCGAACGTCTTAGCACAATGGATTGACAACAACGAAGATGGCATTCCAGACGACGCACTTGTTCATCAACATCTTGTGAATAGGTACGCCTCAATGTTGGTGTGGGCAAATCCCAATCAAGCTGAAGGGGACTACGATTCAATTCCAAATAGTACGTGGGACAATAATGGGTTTCAAGAATTATTCGCAGATGAAATGAACTTAGGCTATCCATCAAATGGGCAATTTGATTGGACGCTTGAGGAGAACCTTCACCTTGTTACACATGAAGGATATGCGCAAGTCTATCCGTCTATTTGGGGCGAAACAAACTCTCAAATGACAAACACAATGGACGCGGTGATTGCTGGCGGGTGGTATCACTACAACGACCCAACTTGCGATTACGCGTGCAAGGCTACGGAATATATGTATTGGTCGCTTACATCTTTGTTAGGTGCGCAAAACTATTCTTGGCGCATTCCTAAAATTGCAGATGAATGGGAATTGCCAACCCCAAAACTGATGATGTTGCACGACAGCGCAATGGTTAACTTGTTGCAAGATCCTCAGTGGAGTCTTGCTACTATTTTGCCTGATGGTTCGTACACGCCTAGTGCTCTATGCCCTGCAGACCTGAATGGCGATGGAACCGTTGGTGTAAGTGATATTTTGGCGTTAATCAACGCGTGGGGGCAAAGTAACAGTCCAGCAGATTTAGATGGTTCTGGGACCGTTGAAGTAGGGGACGTCCTCGCTATGATGGGTGAATGGGGTGTTTGTCCATAAAAAGTGTACTTTTCCCACTTATTTGTTGCATAAAGTACTAGTATGTTGCATGATAAAGTTCCGAGTTGACGCTCAAAAATTCTGGAGTGACTTATGTTTGTAACAACAATTCTTTCGCTAACTATAATGACGGCTCTTCCTCAGGAGTTGTCTATATCAAAAGTTAAAAGTACGCCACCGGAGGTGACAGCGTTTGGTGGTGTTACTTTACAGATTGATCGAAGTGCACTGCAGCATGTTCGTGAAGGCGAGATGGTTGTTGTGCATGATTTTCCACTTGGTGAAGATGCTCCAGTAAAGCTGCGGTTGCAAAGGTTTGAAGTGCTCACCGAAGACGCAAAAATTGTGACAGGTTCAGTTGCAATGGATGGCGATGTTCTGCATCGACTATTCCCACGTCCGAATGTTGTCTTGCTGAAAGGTGCAATTGAGGGAGATCCAAGTTCAAGAGTATTTCTTGCGTTCGGAGAGCACACAACAAACGGATTAATTGAAAGTGATGGAAAGACGTACGTCGTAGCGAAAGATGCAACTCGTGGATGGACTACCGTGTACGACTTGACAAAAGTAGATCCAGAAAAAATGAATTGGGTTGATTTTTCGTGTGGTGTTGCAGACGCAACAGAGCCAATAATTCAGAAGGCAAAAACGCAATCTCGTGCGGCAGTTGCTGGCTGCCAAGCGCTTCAATTAGCAGTCGAAACGGACTGGGAATACACCGGCGAGGTCTTCGACGGCAATGCTGCAGCGAGTAGTGAATACGTTGTGACTTTGCTAGGTGCAGTCTCGTCTATCTTTGAATCAGATACGGGCGTGAAGTTACAACTTTCCTATCTTCGATTGTGGGAATCGGAATCAGACATCTGGAGTGCAACAGACACTCTTGAGCAGTTGCAGGACTTTCGGAATCATTGGGAAGCCAACATGTCTGGTGAAAATCGACACTTGGCTCACTTCATTAGTGGGAAGAATCTTGGTGGTGGAATTGCGTGGGTCTCCGCTGTCTGTTCCAATTTTGGATACGCAGTTTCGGCAAACATTCGTGGCTCCTTTCCCATGCCATTAGTGGATAATCATTGGAACAATTGGGACGTCATGGTCGTTGCTCACGAGTTAGGGCACAACTGTGGTACATGGCACACGCATGATTACTCCCCGCCAATTGATGAGTGTGGGAATGGAGATTGTTCGACAGCGTTTGGTGGAACGATTATGAGTTACTGTCATACGTGCAGTGGAGGGATGACGAACATCGTGTTGAATTTCGATATGAGAGTTCGGTTGACACTCATTAATTACCTGAATAGCGCAGAGATGTGCTCACTTGACTGTGACCATTTTCCTTTAGGACAGTGCTGCCTTGAGGCGGGTTGCTCAGACCTGAATGAAGCGGATTGTGTTTCTGCTGGTGGGTTATTTTTAGGCTCCGGAACCCAATGCAGTATGGGTGGTTGCGAACCAACAGATCCAGGTGCATGTTGCACTGGAGTGGATGGTATTTGCAACTTACTCGATGAAGATGTTTGTCTGACTTCTGGTGGCAATTTCTTAGGAGTTGGCGTGACATGTGAGATAGGTTGGTGTGAACCAGATGCTCCCTTTGCTTGTTGCTTTGGAGATAGTTGTTCTGATTTGTCTTCGACAGAATGCGCATTGCAGGAAGGATATTGGTTAGGAATTGGTACGAACTGTTCATCTATTCCTTGCAATCCTCTACCCAATGATTTTTGTAGTACAGCTACTAGGGTGTTTACGGGTGTCTATGACTTTATAAATGTTGGAGCGTTTGATACTCCAGACTTTCCCCCAACTGATTCGATGTGTCCGAATACTTGGCTACTTTTTGTGCACCACGATGTTTGGTTTACCTATACAGCATGTGATACAGGTGAGCTACTTGTGAGTACGTGCAATATTGTCAACTTTGATTCATCGATTGTTGTCTATACTGGATCATGTGCTGATACTCTCGATACGTTAGTGCAAGTTGCGTGCAATGGTGACCATATTGCGGACCCTGTTTGTGCAGGTTTCACTTCTGAGATATCAATGGATGTAATTGCTGGTGAGACATACTACATTCGAGTTGGTAGTCATCATGCAGGCGCTATGGGCACTGGTCAAATTGTCATAGGAGGTCAAAACTGCCTTGACGTGCCATGCGTTGGTGACACTACTGGGGATGGAGTTGTCGATATCTTCGATTTGCTCTTAATCATCGATCATTGGGGCGAAAACTCCATTCAATATGACGTTGATGAGGACGGTATCGTGGGGTTTGGTGATATTCTGTATATCTTGGAATATTGGGGGCATTGCCAGTAAATGACGTAGAAGTGACGAAATTGCCTCGATAGACCCCCTAAAGTTACAATATGGCAAATTATTCTTCATATTGCTTGCAAATCCGTTGCAACCTGCGACTCTAGAATGCGGTATATATTGCTGTAAACACACTTTAATTGGAGAGGACCCAAAATAGCTATGCATTACAAACAAATATTGACTATCACAGTCAGCTCGCTCATTCTTGCTTCAGCAAGTATTGCTGCGTCAGAATCGTCTTCATCCGTTGCGATGAATCAATTGCGTAAAGATCATCCAACCATGCGAACGATGGACCGGATGGGAAAGATCCATAAGATAGTTGACAAACAGTTGGCAACAGGTAAAACACCTCTTGCAACGGCAAAAAACTTTATTAACAATTTTTCAACAGCCCTCGATGTAGATGCCAAAGAGTTTGTTGAACGTGGACCGTTTAAAGATCAACATGTTGAACAGCAACTTATGTACAACCAGGAAACTGGTCAACATAAATTTACAGGTGTCTATTACATGCAGACCGCTGATGGATTGCCCGTGTACGGTTCGCGCCTCATGGTTCTTGTACGAAATGTTGACGGATATCCTGCTGTAAGTGCAACAACAGACTTGCGAGATGTAAAGGGATATAAATCGCCGAAACGTCTTGTTACAAGTGAAGCAGTTGCATTGATGTCAGCTGCTGTCCGTCTTGGTCGAGGAACGACCATCTCTGAACCAGAACTTATGGTTTTTGCAGGCACTGCTGAAGAGCATCATGAACCAACTGCTGCGCTAGTTTTTCATGCGACGCAAGGCGGATCTTGGGATGTAGAAAATTACCGAAAACTAGAACTTATCGTTGATGCACAAACAGGAAATGTCCTCCATGAAAAGAACTTAATTCTTCATGTAGATGGTAATGTTTCAGGCATGGCAACAACTAGTTCAGGCGCAGATGTCTGCGAAGCAGAAGCAACATCTGGTCTACCGTACGCAAAAGTCACACTGGGCGGAAACACTGCGTATGCCGATGCAAATGGCAACTTTACTATTGCTGGTTCTGGAACTATCACTTCGATGCTAGATGGCCAGTGGTTCAATGTAAACAACCAAGCTGGAGCTGATTCATCAATTTCACAGAACAGTTCAAATCCAAATATTGTGCATAACTCTTCAAATACGAGCGAGTCATATCGTGCTGAAGTAAATGCATACTTGCAATCGAATGTAGTCCGTGATTTTACTCTTTCATATGCACCAGCATTCCCAACGATTAATAATCAAACGTCATTCCCCGTGAACACAGGTGTGAGCGGAACGTGCAATGCATTCTATGATTATTCGTCAATCAACTTCTACCCAGCGGGTGGAGGTTGTAGTAATACGGCCTTTTCCGTAATCGTTCATCATGAGTATGGCCATCACATGGTTGCTTCGGCAGGCAGTGGGCAAGACTCTTATGGTGAAGGAATGGGCGATGTCATGGGTGTTCTTATTACTGGCGACAACCAACTCGCTCGTGGTTTTTATAGCAATGATTGCGTGAATGGAATCCGTAATGCGATTAACAATCACCAATATCCTTGCTCTGGTGGAATACATGATTGTGGTCAATTGATCTCTGGTTGTGTATGGGACGCCCTCGCAGAAATGCAAGCAGCGTATCCAGTAACAGGATTCGATATTATTTCGTCTTTGGCAATCAACTCAATGATGATGCACTCGGGTGGTGGAATTGATCCTTCAATCACATTGGACTGGTTAACGCTAGACGATGACGATGGAGACCTTACAAACGGTACGCCTCACTCGCCAGAAATTTTGGCAGGTTTTGCTATGCATAGTATGGATCAGATACCTGAGCCTCTCGACAATGACTTCTGCTCGACAGCACGACCTGTTGTAGATGGAGATTGGGCGTTCTCAACATTAGGTGCACTCTCTGATGGTGATGCATACAACGATGCACAATGCGCTGGCACTTATCTTGGTGTTATGGCTTCTGATGTTTGGTTCTCATATGTTGCATGTGAAACTGGTCCGATGACAGTGAGCACTTGTGATTTGATTACATTCGATAGTGACATCGTTATCTATGAGGGGACTTGTGGTTCAATGGCACAGGTTGCCTGTAATGGCGATGGTACGAACTGCGGTGGATACACTTCCCATGTTGATTTTAATGTAACCGCAGGCGCAAACTATATGTTCCGAGTCGGTGGTTGGGATAGTGGCTCAGCTGGTAGTGGAACTCTCTTTGTTGATGGTCCCGGTGCTGGTTGTGCAACAGATCCAGTGGTTACTATTGAGTATCCGAACGGTCAACCATCCCTCGTTGATCCAAATGGCGGAACAGTCGTCGCAATCGATGTTATCGATGGCACCTCAACACCTTCTGGTGGAACACTCAACTGGAACACAGGGACGGGTTGGAACTCTGCACCACTTAACGCAGCATACGACGCAACGTTCCCAGCATTTGGCTGTGGAGATTCGGTTGACTGGTACGTTTCTATAGACACAGTTGCAGGAGATGTTGTTGTAAGCCCATTTGGCGCTCCAGCAAACTCTTGGAATGCAAAGGCATTCTCTGGTAGCGAAATTACATTCGAAGATGACTTCCAAACGGATATGGGTTGGACAGTTGGATCAGATGCAACCACAGGAGCTTGGTCAAGAGTTACACCTGCAAACGGTGGTGCTCGTTGTGATAACCCAACCGATGCTGATGGCTCTGGTATGTGTTATGTAACAGGTAACGGAACGGATGAAGATGTTGACGGTGGTTCTACCATATTGACTTCACCAGCAATGGCATTTAATGACGGAGCAATCCTGAGTTATTCCCGCTGGTATAGCAACGGAGCAAACTGCAACGGTGCTGATCCAAACAATGACTATTTCTACGTGGACGTTTCATATAATGGTGGAGCTTGGACGAACCTTGAAACAGTTGGACCAGTCGCTGAATCAAGTGGCGGTTGGTATTTCGTAGAACATACGCTCGCTGGCACTGGCACTGTGCAACTACGATTCAACTGTGGTGACTTGAATGCAGGTTCAGTTGTTGAAGCTGCTGTCGATGGTGTTTCACTCTCACGAAGCTTCTGTGATGGTCCATCGTGTGCCGGTGATGTTAATGGAGACAGCGTTGTAGATGTCTCAGACATACTAGCTATTGTTGGAGCATGGGGCGCATCAAGCGGTCCTGAAGATATCAATGGAGATGGAATTGTTGATGTCTCTGATGTTCTTGAAGTCGTAGCAGTTTGGGGACCTTGCCCGTAAGTTTATTGCTTCTAAATTAAAAAGCCCCGCTCGAAAGAGCGGGGCTTTTTTTATTCGTACGTTTGCTAAAGGGACGATTCATTGTTTCTTAGCTTTATCGATTTCCGCAAATGCTGCTTGAGGATCTTTGAGCACTTTTGGACGGCATCCAGCACAGCAAAGTTCCACAAGTCGGTTACCAACAATCATATGGTCAGGGCCACCCATACCATCAAGAGGCCCACGCCCAATGATGCAATAATCTAGTGGATACGTTTTCTGTTGAGCTTTGATGATTGCTTCGTCAAGTTCAGCAACAAGCTCTTTTGGATCAGCAAGGAACTCTTCTTTGCAATCGTTGCAACAAGTTCTAAACAATCGGTTGCCATAAATGAAGTCAACCGCAGCACCTTTGGAGTCAAGTTTTTCACCACTGACAATGCAAGTGTCAATAGGATAATAAGGTAGTTGCTGAGCAATCATTTTTGCATCGATCTCTTTGAACTTAGCAACTTTATCCGCTTTGAACTGTGGTGGGCAACCAGCACAGCAGAAACGTACTTCGCGACCGTCGATGACTTCAATGACTACGCCGCCCATAGAATCGAGTGGCTTTCCTGTAATTGGACAGGTATCAAGAAGGTATGGAGTCGTAACTGCGAGTTCAACAGTTTTGGGCGCTTCAGGTTTTGCGTTTGCAGTTTTTTGTTCTGCAACATACGCAACCTTTCGAGCATCGTCCCATTTATTGAATCCGTTAAGACATCCGCCACAGCAAAAGGCAACGAAATCATCGCCAACTTGAGCGGTGACTTCTGGGTTAACAGGATTACCAGTGAACGGGCATAATTTGTTTACTGGCTCTCCAGCGAATGCGAGGGTTGGCAGTGCAACGACTGCCGCTAACAATGTAGTGAAAAGTTTCATTGATTTCTCCTTACTTTTCGGGGTTACTAACGTGTGTAGATTTATTACATTTCAGTTGCAACTCAGAGGTGGTCCTAGTATTTAGGACAGTTTTGCGGCTTTCGCTAGGTGGATTAGAGGGGTTTTTCGGTTCATTTATGCCGCCATACTGTCTTTCGTAGATTGATTATACACTTCGCTGGGCGTATTTCGGAGACGGTGGTTGGTTTACGTTCTTCCATAGATTGCTTAAGACGAGTCGCCATGACGACGCCGTCATCGGTTGCAATTCCAAAGAGTGCGAGGAATCCAACCCAAACGGCAACACTCATATTGATGGGCTGCACGTGAAACAAGTCTGCTAAATTTGTTCCAAAGACAGAGAAGTCCATGAACCACGGTTGACCGTAGAGCCAAATCAACATGAATCCGCCACCCCAAGCAACAAAGACGCCAGCAAAGATAATGATTGAAGTCAACAAACTGTGGAATTGAAGGTGCAACAAAATAAGAATGACTGCAAGTGAAAGAGGAATAACAATGTGACCTGCCCCCATTAGTTGTACCAGTTCGTATGTTAGTCAATTGACTCCAAT
>CAYSYI010000044.1:0-11204 GCA_964435395.1 uncultured Isosphaeraceae bacterium | reverse complement strand
AAACCTTGGCGCCTTTTGAGAAATCAAGTTTTTTCATATCAATCACCTGCAGTGTCGTGTTTTCATACGATTTAAAATAAAGCTTTTTGTTTGTTAGGTCTTTAATAACAGTCCACTGTGTTTTATCTGGCATGTCATCCTTCTCACCTTTTTCACCTAAAACAGCACCAGTTGGGATATCGACGTTGTTAACTATGTGATCTGCTAGGTTAACCGTTGCTTCTCCTGTTGCAACAGGAAATACACTCTTTGCCAAGTATGTGATTTTTATAAATCGCGATGGTGGAGTGAAGTCACCAGGAATGCCCATGGCCCCCGAACCCTGTCCGGCTGCGTTGTATGTGATTCCATCAATAGTGAGTGGCTCTGGGGCGTGGGGCGAAATGTTGACATAGTTCTTAATATTGTCTAAGTGCCACGGGAACTCTGGCGAGTTTGTAAGTACGCCGTGTGGGTTGTCATATATATTAGTTTTTCCGTCTACCCATTCAATTACAATACTTTTTCCTTTTCCATCAGCAACAATCATGTGAACTGGAAAAACAACATCTTTGATTGCACCATATGTAGTTGGTTTTGCAAACACATAGACATCTTTTATTGCTGTTTTTACTTCTTCAATAGTTGAAAAGTTTCCAAGGACCCAATCTCCAACATAGAGATACATCAGAGCGTTTTTATCTCCCCCCTCTGGCACTGATTGGTACTTTGTATATCCCGGCAAATATAAAAATCCGGCGGATAACCCATGTTCATTCATGCCATCAAGGGTCAGTTTTGAACCAAAGAAATCCATTTTTATATAACTGTATTTTGAAGTCCAAGAAACCCCACCGCTGTCTGCTGTAGGTGTTGGCGAATCAAAAGAAGTGCCAACAGGCGAGGTCAAAATGTGTGAATCCATTTCTGCACCAAATTCCATGGTGCGAGCAATCACAACCGAGCCATCTTTCGCAACTAAAACAAATTGCGTACACGCAAGCGCAGAAGAGCAAAGTAGCAACACGGCAACAATGGCGGAGGCGGTTGTCTTAAACATAATAATTGTGTCCTTTGGCTATGGGTGGCACCATTGCCACAACATAATAATACAACGGTATACTCTTTCTATGTTTTGTTCTACAGGAACACATTAATATGAAAAAAACAAGCATGCTTTTTATGTTTTGCTGTTTAATGAGCACAAAGGTGTACGCAGTACACCTTTTCACACTTGGCTTGTTGCATGAAAATCAAGATAACACTTCGGAGCCGCTGTCGAATGAAGAGCTAGCAAAGAGGCTTGCGAATCCCGTCGCCGCGATGATTAGCGTTCCTTTTCAATTTAATCTCGACAGAAAAATAGGTTCTAGCGATGAGGGGAAAAAATACACACTTAATTTTCAGCCCGTGATTCCATTTTCGATAAACGACGACTGGAACCTTATCAGTAGAACAATTGTTCCGATTGTTCACCAAAAAAACATTGAAACAGACTTTGGTGAACAAACTGGAGTAGGCGACATCACGCAAAGTTTTTTCTTCTCCCCAAAGAAAACGACCGAAGATGGATGGATTTTGGGGGTTGGTCCAATTTTTTTATTGCCAACAGCATCTAACGATTTGCTTGGTAGCGAAAAGTGGGGGGTAGGGCCAACTATAGTTGGACTTAAACAGGATGGTCCGTGGACATATGGCATGCTCGCAAACCACATCTGGTCGGTTGGAGGAAACAACAACAGAGCGAATATCAGTTCCACGTTTATCCAACCGTTTGCGAGTTATACCACCCCAGACGCGTGGACATTCGCTGTTCAAACAGAATCTACCTACAACTGGAACACGGGTGACTGGTCTATTCCACTCGAAGGAATAGTTTCAAAAATGGTGAGGTTTGGCAACCAAAGCGTGAACCTCTTTGCGGGACTAAAATACTGGGTAGATACACCCAACAGCGGTCCAGAGGGTCTTGGGTTCCGGGCGGGTTTTACCCTGTTGTTCCCGTTTTAGAACCGCCACTAATCTAACAACTTAGCCACCAATTCTGGTACAATCCCTCCCCCTATGGCACAAATTCGCGCTATCCGAAAACGCATGACGGCAGTCGGAACAATCGCCCGTATCACCAAAACGATGCAAATGATTGCGACTGCTAAATTTACTGCAGCCCTCTCACGAGCCAAAGACAGCCGACCGTATACAGATGCGATTAGAAACCTTGTCGGAGAGGTCTCTGGTGCTGCTGGTGACTACGATTCGCCACTCTTTAACGCTCCTGCAAAAACGGGCAAAGAATTACTTTTGGTGATTACTTCTGACCGTGGCCTGTGTGGTGCGTATAACGGAAACGTATTACGCAAAGCACTTTTGCATACCCGCGCATCTAAAGCAAACAACTCTGAAGTTACGCTTGAGACCGCTGGTAAAAAAGCAACGACGTTCTTTAGATTTCAAAAACTTGATGCTCGCAACCAACTTGCTTTTGGCGACAAGCCAAGTTATGAAGACGTTGCCCGCGTCGCAACACGCTATATGGACGAGTTTGCTCGCGGCGACTGGGACAAGGTTTCGGTTGCGTACATGCGTTTTGAATCAAACGCCCACCAAATCCCACAAGTCACGCAAATCTTACCTTTGTCTGCCGATGCTGCTGAAACGGAAGAAGAGACAAGCTCTTCAAATTATGAGTTCTCACCATCTGCTGGTGAAATTTTAGACGATTTAATTCCAAAAAGCGTGATTACAACGCTGTTCCAAATGTTTAACGACGCTGTTGTCAGCGAAAACATTATGCGAATGATTGCAATGAAGGCAGCGACTGAAAACGCGAACGAACTCGGTAAGGATCTTAAACGAGATTACAACCGAGCCAGACAAGCACAAATTACAACTGAGCTCACCGAGATTATCTCGGGAGCCGCAGCACTTGAGTAAGACAATGCCAATTTATACGAAGACTGGCGACGATGGAACAACAGGGCTTTCGGATGGCGGTCGTATTGCAAAAGACAGTGAGCGTATGCACGCTGTTGGCGACGTTGACGAACTGAACGCATCGCTTGGCATGGTTGGCGACGAGAACCTTCAACCATTGCAAGTGATGTTGTTTGAACTTGGTGCAGATTTGGCAACACCGGAAAATGGTGGTACACCGCGAATTAAGCAAGGTGATATAGATCATATTGAAGAGTGGATTGATCAAATCGAAGAAGACAACGATCCACTAACAACATTCATTCTTCCAGGGGGCTGTGATTTTGCCTCCAGATTACATTACGCACGAACGGTCTGCCGAAGAGCAGAGCGGAGTGTGACAACACTCCATAGAAACGGTGGTTGCACCATTGAAGCGCTTGTTTTGCTTAACCGAATCAGTGACCTGCTTTTTGCAATGGCGCGTTCTATAAACAAAATGGCCGGTCTTGGTGACACGCCTTGGACCCCAAGAACAAATGAGGATTAAACAATGACTATTCGAATTGGCATTAATGGTTTTGGACGAATTGGACGGCTTGTCTATCGTGCAGCAGCACTCTCTGGCGATTTTGAAATTGTTGCTATTAATGACCTTGTTCCACAAGACAATCTTGGGTACTTGCTTCAGTACGACACGATGCATGGTACATTTTCCAAAAAAGTAACTATCACCAACGACGGTTTCGATGTTGATGGCATGCAAACCAAATGTTTGAGTGAGCGTGATCCAGCAGCGCTTCCTTGGGGTGACCTTGGCGTCGATTACGTCCTTGAGTCGACGGGGTTCTTCACAGATTTTTCAGGTGCAAACAAACATATTGAAGCCGGCGCGAAGCGAGTACTCATTTCAGCACCAACAAAAACACCAGACGAAGTTCCAACATTCGTTTACAAAGTAAATAATAACGAATACGACCCAGAAAAACACAGAGTACTTTCAAATGCTTCTTGTACAACAAACTGTTTGGCGCCAATTGCAAAAGTAATCGACGATGCATTTGGCCTTGAAGAAGGTTTAATGACAACAATCCACGCTGCAACCGCGACACAACCAACCCAAGATGGTCCGACAAAAAAAGATTTCCGGGGTGGGCGTAATGCGTATATGAACATCATTCCGGCAAGTACTGGTGCAGCAAAAGCAGTTGGTCTCTGTATGCCGCAATTGCAAGGAAAACTAACAGGCATGTCAATGCGTGTTCCAACGGCGGATGTTTCAGTTGTTGACCTGACTGTTCGAACAAAAGAAGCAACTAGTTATGAAGCAATTTGTGAAGCGATGAAAAGCGCTTCTGAGGACGCAATGTCTGGCGTGCTTGGATATACCGAAGAACCCCTTGTCAGCTCAGATTTTGTCGGTGACCCGAGAAGTTCAATCTTTGATGCTGGCGCAGGTATTGGCTTGAGTGGGAACTTCTTCAAAGTGGTGAGTTGGTACGACAACGAAGCCGGTTATTCCAACCGTTGCGTTGATATGATGAAAATGATGGCAAAGACCGATTGATTGGGGGTCCGTACCAGACCCTATGCTAACTCGGGGAACGTGGTTTTTACTGTGTTGACCAAATCAGCAACATGTGAAGCGGACTCGTCCATCATCGCTTGTTCGCTTTCGTTGAGTTCGATTTGCACAACACGTTCGACGCCGTTTTTCCCAAGAACACAAGGAACTCCAACGAACAAGCCATCAATACCAAATTCACCATCGCAATACGCGGCACATGGGAGGACTCGTTTCTTATCTTTGATAATAGCTTCAGCCATTTGGACACTGCCACTTGCGGGTGCGTAGTATGCACTCGTGCCCATCATTTTTACAATTTCGCCACCACCAGCTTTTGCACGGTCAACACAAGCGTTGATTGTTTCCTCGGGCAAAAGTTGTGACACAGGGATTCCATGCACCGACGTGTACCTTGGAAGTGGAACCATGTCATCGCCATGGCCACCAAGAAGAAGTGCTTGAATGTCTTCGACGGACACATCAAGTTCCATTGCAAGGAATGCACGGAACCGAGCAACGTCAAGGCAACCAGCTTGTCCAACAATTTGATTCGTTGGGAATCCAGATGCTTTCCATGCGGTGTACACCATTGCATCAAGTGGATTGGAGACAATAATCATGACTGCGTCTGGTGCTGCTGCTGCAACTTGTTCAGAAACCGATTTCACAATTTTTACGTTTGTGGCAATTAGATCGTCGCGACTCATACCTGGCTTTCGTGGAATGCCAGCGGTAACGATGACGACATCGCTTCCCTCAACGTCTTTGTAGTCACACGTTCCGGTGATGTTCGAATCGAATCGCTCCATTGGACTTGCACAAAAGAGGTCGAGTGATTTGCCTTGCGCAACACCAACGGCGTCAGGTATATCAACCAAAACAATATCGCCAAGTTCTTTTGAAGCCGCCCAAACAGCACATGATGCCCCAACGTTTCCTGCTCCAATAACGCTAATTTTTGCTCGCCGCATTGCCCAAACCTTTTTGTGTGAGTAGTTTTAGAAAAATCCTTAAGGAACGCCACATTCTACACGATTCGCAACACTGCTTGTGGATATGCTACAAACATGTTGAAACAAATCATTATTGGCGGTCTGCTTGGCGGAATCACACTTTTTATGTGGGGCTTTATATCGTGGGCAGCGATGGATTGGCACCACAATACTGTTCAATCACACGAGGGCGTAAATGCTGTTGTCGAAAACATAGGTGAGCATTTACCTGAAACAGGTGTGTATTATTTTCCACCAATGACGTTTGAGCAAGATGACACCGAAGCGATGGATGCATGGATGGAATTGCACAGGACCGAACCGCACGGAATGATTTTTTACAACGCAGTTCCAGGCGACCCAATGCCACCGTCGCGACTATTGCGAGGATTCGTGGTGGATGTTATAGCGAGCATGATGGCGACCATTTTATTGGTCATGGCATTGCCAGGCTTGGGTGGTTATTGGTCACGAGTCATGTTTGTGCTGGCGCTAGGTGTGTTTGCCATTATGTCGGTGCACCTTGTCAACGGCGTGTTTCACGATATGCCGCTTACGTGGACGGCCGGCGTTTCTCTCGATATGACTGCCTCGTGGATGTTTGTTGGGCTTGTTCTTGGATTAGTGATTAAGAATAAATAAAATGATACGCAGTTTATTACTGGTAATTACCCTTGGTTTTTTTGGTTGTTCGCACGCACCAGAAACGGGTCGTTCCCAGTTGATAATGATGTCTTCTGCCCAAGAAACAAAACTTGGCGATGAGGCATTTGCGGAAATTCTAAAAGAAGAAAAAACGGTTACTTTTGGCTCAAACTACAACATGGTTCAGCGTGTTGGTGAAAAGGTTTCACTTGGAGCAAGCCGTTTATACCCAGACGCAGTTCGAGGATATGAATGGAAGTTTGCGCTTATACAAGATAAAGACAAAGTGAACGCATGGGCACTTCCTGGTGGAAAATGCGCTGTGTACACCGGTTTGTTGCCTGTCACTGAAAACGAAGATGCCCTTGCGATTGTGCTGGCCCACGAAGTTGCGCACGTTATTGCACGCCACGGCGCTGAACGATCGAGTCATGGCATGGTGAGTGCGGCTGTTGTTGCGGGCATGGCGATGACAGACATGAATACACGCGACCGGGCGGTTGTGTTTGGTGCCTATGGAATAGGCGTAGCGCTTCCTTTTTCTCGAACCCAAGAAACCGAAGCCGACCAAATTGGTTTATATATTGCAGCCGATGCTGGATATGACCCACGCGAAGCAATTCCACTTTGGAAGCGCATGGGCAAAGCAGGCAAAAAGGCGCCGGCAGAATTTTTATCGACACACCCCTCTTCTGAATCACGAATCTCCAAACTTCGGGGGTGGATGCCCAAAGCGATGATGTATTACGACAACGCGGTTGCTCATGAAGCTGCGCTGCAACAATAAATGAACAACCCGCGGGGCTGTTTATTTATTTTGCGATCCACGGGGTAAGTAGGTCGCGTGCAACAAATCGAAAATCTTCGTCGGACGCAGTTATTCCTGTTTCAACAGTATCGAACGTGCTCACACTTTTTCCGGTCATGCTGTTAATTTCAGTAATCTCCATCGCAAGGCGAACACCATCAACTTCTTTGTAGTCACTATAAAGAAGTGTGTACGGCAAGTTTGAAGCTAAATCAGGGACATAGTTAGCAGATTTCACCACAAGAACATCACCAGTTTTCTTATCAATGGCGATAGCTTTTGCTGGGTTATCCCCGAGCTGTGCTCGGAGGGTCCAAACATGGCTTCCTTCGAACACATCCTCTTCGACAAATGTTATGGAATCGTATTCCTCCGGCCAGTTACCAGCCCACGCAAGCGGCGAGCCGATTTCAATGTTCTTGATTTCAACGCTTCCAAGTTCCTCTGTTTCGATAAACGCGATGTCCATCAAACCCTCGTCTCTAAGCACATAAAATCGGAACCAACCGTATGTGCCCAAATCAAGTTCACTTTTTAATCGACCGCTTGCATCAGCGAGTATCTCTACGGTTCCGTGCAGTCCCGACTGCTTAAGATGGGATTTTCCAGAAAACGAAACACAATTAACGGCGGCAAGTATCTCACCGCGTTTTTTAAAATCAAAGTTTGCAAGAATACTTTTTGCAGTTACCGACTCTTCAGAGGCAGAAGCGGCAATTCGGTTAAACAAAATAACATCTTCGCCTTCAATAAAATTAAATTCATTTACCTGTCCCCCTTCATCCTCAATAAACCGAAGTTTCAATTTGTCGGTTAATCGACAAACCCACACCCCATCTTCGTTGGGTGGAAAAAACTCAAATACCATTTGTTGAGGCACATCAACCGCAAGCCGGTTGTTTTGAATAACGACAGTTGGCGAAACGTCTTGTTCTTCACTGTGGTACGTACCAAGATATTTTTGTAATGATTCAAGCGGAATCTCTGCCTGAATTTCTACACCCTTTCGAGGAAGTTCAAAGGTCATGCCAGCTTGGTACATTTTCAATCCGGTAACCGCCCCGCTTTTGTCTTTGTCGAACGAAACAGCAATCTGGTTTGTTAACGCGAAGTACCACCTTCCCTCTTCGTCTGGCAACTTGAGTTCATACAACATTTGTCCCGGAACATCTAGCGCAAGTGCCCCATCCTTTTCTTGAACCGTAAAAGTATCATTATCAAACGGACCAAAGGTACCTGTGTACTCACCAATGTATGATGTGAAATCAACTGTTCCACCTTCTTGGGGTTGTATATCACCGAGCATCGCATCGCGCACAATAGAGATTGACTCGGGTTGCAACACACTCGCCGACACATTCATAAGCAGCACAAACCCCAGGTTGTCTTCTGGGAACATCGCGAGTTGCGCGCACCCGCCCCGAACATTACCTCCGTGTTCTACAACACCATCGTCAGTGTGCAACATCCACCCAAATCCATACTCCTTCGAAGGCGCTATTTCAATACGCTGTTTCCAAAGTTCCTCGTGTTGTGGCTTGCTTAGTACCCGTTTGCCATCAATTTCTCCGCCACCAAGATGAAACTGTATATATCGACCCATGTCGCCTGCTGTTGAGACGATGGAACCCGCTGGTCCGATGTTGTCAATCGTTCGCAGTGGATACGTTTTGTACTCTTCCGTTTCTTCATTCCATTGGTATCCAATCGAGACAGTTTGGTCGGCGGGAACCGTAGATTTTGTTGTGTAGGAATGTTCCATACCAATTGGCGCAAACAACCGCTCTTCTACAACAGTGTTCCAATCAGAACCATCCACAACACCAGCGGCAAAACCAGAAGCGACATATTGCATGTTGGTGTACAAAAACTCAGAGCGAAACTCTTCCCACGGTTCTGCAAGCACAGCAGCCCGAAGCGCGTCTTCTGGTGAGATTGAGTTGTTCATTGCGATGAAGTGCATACGAGTAAAACCAGTTTGGTGGCTTAATAAATCGCTCAAGAGAACCTCGTCAGGATCACCACCTTCAATTGGCAATTCAAACCATGGCAAATATTTTGTAATGGGCGCATTAAAATCCATCTTGCCTTCATCAACAAGTGTTCCAATTGCAGCCGAAGTAAAAGATTTTGTTACTGATCCGATTGCAAACAAGGTGTCAGCAGTAACCGCAACCTCTTCTTCCATGTTTGAAACACCAAACGAATGCTCAAGCACTGTTTTGTCGTTAAGCACAACAGCAAGCGCCATACCCGGTATGTGGTACTCAACTTGTTTGGCTTCAAGCTTTTCAACGAGAAACGCGAGCCGTTCTTCAAGCGTTGCTGAATTTTGAGCAAACGCAGCTGAGACAAGTGACAATAGAAGGACGAAAATATTGGTGAGGGTTTTCATAAGAAACACATTGTATAGAACACGATTTGACTCGGGAGGTCAAACGGGATCGTGTTTGCAACCGCTTTCTTTGATCAGCAATGCAGAAACAAATGACAAGCACAAACAGATCGTGAGTGGGAGAAACGCTGTGTGTAATTCGCCCAATGTGTACTCGGTGGGCGAAGAGACGGAACCATGTTGTGCGTCAAGCAACAGACCAATAATGGGACCAAATCCCGCCCCGCCGCCGATGAGACACGTGTTGACAAAACCAAGACTGATTCCCTCGCCGCCTTCGGGGCTTCGGTCGTTGGCAAGTGCATATGCAACGACGTTTCCACACGCAAAAAACCCCATTGCGAATAAACAAACACCAGCAAGTGTTGTGTTTTCACCAATACCATAAACAAGTAACAAATACGAAACAACAACGCCCGCGCCGCCGATGATCATCGGCAACTTTCGTTTTTTGATTTTTCCTGAAAACCAACCAAAGAAAAAACTACCTAAGATTGCCCCAACAAAAACGAGCGAAGAAACACTCGCCGCAGCTTGTGGAGATAAATGAAACGCGCGTTCTAAAAAGACTGAACCCCACGCAGCGCCAAAGGTCATAAAAGTGGTTGCGATGGTTGCAGCGTACACACCGTTGACCCACATTTGTGGAGAGCGAATTATTTTTTTAAGATGTTTAAGTGCAAGTAACACACCAACTGGCGGTCGTGAATCTGGAGACCTGCGATATCCACTTGGACGATCTCGCACAACAAACATAATACCAAGGGTAATCAACAATCCAGCAAAACCAAGCCCAGCAATCGTGTTTTTCCAACCACCGTGCTCAGGCATTGCAGACCACGACAATAGGTTGTCTGCGCTAATAGCACCGACCATACCAGCCATGTTTGTGAGTCCAACAAGCAAAGAAAATCGGTTACTTGGAAACCAGCTAGAAACTAACATGAGTACAGAGATAAACGAAAAACAAGCTCCCAACCCAATCATGGAACGAGCAAGTGTTGCGGTGAGGAATGAGTCCGCTTGTGAAAACAAAAGACAACCAACTGAGGCAACAATTGCAGCGATTGCAAGTGGTCGCTTTGGACCATACCTATCAGTCAATATTCCAACTGGAATTTGCATTGCAGCGTACACATAGAAATAACTTGCTGCGATGATCCCAAATTGAAACGCGCTTACCCCAAACGCACCTCGAAGTTCTCCGTGCATTGCCCCGGGAACAACTTGATTGGTGTAATCAAACAAAAAGTACAGCGTGCCAATTCCCCAGACAATCCAAGGAAGTTTCAACACACTTTTTTTTGTTTGCAAATCCGATGTCACGGTCGGCATCATACTAAGTCTTAGGATTGTTGGCTGTTTGCCCTACGTTTCTTAAAAGTAAGGCCAATTGTTCCGAGAAACAAAAAAGCGGATGGGGCTGGTACCGGTGATCCAAATGTTGCACCTAGTACCGACCAGTCGTTTCCGTTGCTGTCGTATCCAGAAAGATTGAGTTGACCAAACGGACTAGTTTCAGCACCGCTTCCTTAGGTTGTAAATTGTCCAACAAGCACATGAAAGTTATCCATCCCGTTAAGTTCAACACCAAATCCGTATGGATTATCTTGGGTTATTGACCAAGAACCGTCATCGATATAAAAATTATATCCCGCTTCAAAATCATCTGTGCCAACATTGTTGTTTGTCGTATTCGAGGCGATGTCACCAATAGTTACTCAACTATCAAATTCTAGGGACGGAAATGCACTGTAAAACGCGGGGTTCGTGTTGGTAAAAACCACCCCCAGAGGTGATTTCACCTTGGTGTGCAGTCGAGCCACCCACCATATTGAGTTGATCATTCACACTATCAAACTCAGCAAACAGTTGCCACGTTGTTGTGTTTGGGACGAGCCCATT
>CAYSYI010000043.1:0-11903 GCA_964435395.1 uncultured Isosphaeraceae bacterium | reverse complement strand
AGCAGTTTGGGGTCAGTCCCGCACTACACAACTTCTGTACTGCAAATCAATCTGGGTAAGCCGATGCACAAAAACTTCAACGCAAGCTTCTGGGGACAAACCCTTTACACGACACCTAGCAGTTTGGGGACAGACCCGTTACACAGTCAAGCTTACGGTAAAATCAACCGATACGCGGCGTCTCCAATGCCAAGTTGCCAAGTGCCAAATCCAAATCCTCCATTAGGATTTGCTTGCCAGAAATTTCCATCGCCAACAATACCACCAGCGTAATCAACAATGCCTGTCTGTCCATTAAGTCCAAATTCGTTCCAAGGCATTACTGCAAAGTAGTATTCGCCTGCTGGCAAAGTAACATTTATCGGGAAACTGACAAGATGACCTATACCTGTCCAAGGTGGCAGCGCGGGAGTGATAATATCAACAGAGTAGACATCGCCAACTAAGTTTAACCCTGCAGCAGTTGGGCTGCTGTATACGCTAATTGTGTAATTAGTAACGGGAGTGAGATCTACAAAACCATTCCAACCTGAAATCACAGCTTCAATTCCAATTACTTGCGTTGTTGCATCGAAAGTAAAATTATCGAGTGTAGCAATATCGTATGCAGCATTTGCTGTGTCAAAAATTTGAGATGCTGTTATGTTTGCGCCGACTCCCGTGCCATCAGCTGCACCAATTTGATCGTATGCATTTACTTCACAGTTCACATCAGCACAAAGTAAGTAGGCTCCTTGATATGTTCCGCTAAATGCGAGGCAATCCGCTTCCATTACGTTATCTAAGCAACCGCCAGTGTCGAAGCAACACGCTCCTGGAACTGGTTGACATTCATACACATCTGCACAAGTGACGCCATCGCCTTTGTATGCGCCTAGTGCGACTTCACATTCGACAGGTGTCAGAATTTGACAAGTAACATCTGGAAGGCAACACGCGCCTGTAAACATCCCACATCCATCAAGCGACGTTTCGATGTCTACACAGAACGCGAGGTCAAAGTCATTTGAACTCCATCCAGCATTATCCTGAGCTGATCTCCCATCTCCGGCAGGGGCTGACTCCCAGAGCCAGAAACACGTTCCAGTAGTTTCATTTGAAATCGCAATCCAGTAACAGATGCCAGCTTGTACTTTGACAGGAGCGTGCGATGCTGTGTACTCATACTGAACGATGTCGCCGATTCCTGAGGGAATAACATTCCCAGTTGCGACGACGCTCGAAGTAACAGCGAATGGTCCAGCATGTAAAGTGCCTGGGATTGTAGAGTCTGCACTATCTAGATAGTATGAAATCGAGAAACTATCACCAGTTCCAGGGGTTACTGCGCCGCAATCTGTACTTGTACCAAAGTCTATGTACAAACCCCACCAACAAACTTGTGACACTGCGCCAGTTGCCATCGGGCTAAATGTATCCGCTGCTATGTATCCTGCAGTTGCGTTCGTATCACTCGTAGCACCAATAATTCCACCAGCTCCATGTCCGCCTAGATCAGCAAGCTGACAGCCAATTGCAGAACAAACAACATCGCAATCAACTGAAGCACAGAGTGAGCCGGTACCTCGGAACGTTCCGCCGAGTAGGTCGCAATACCACATGCCTTGCCCGTCACTGCACGTCATTGCGTCAATACAGCAAGCTCCAGAGACACATTGGTTGTCAGAACAGAGTGAATCATCATTCATGTAAAAACCATTGAGAGCAAGACACTCAGACTGCGTAACTGTGTCTGTACAAACCCCAGTTTGAGAGCAGCACGCACCGCGAGGGTTGCAATCTTCACCCCAAGCAGCAACTACTGCAAGAATATCGCCTACGGTAACGCAACAATCGCCATAAGGTGCTGGGGAAATATCACCAGCAGGGCGGAAAGTTCCATCGCCACATGCGCCCCAGTTTCCAATAATTTCTAGAATGTCACTTACAGAAACGAGATTATCTCCATCTACATCTGCTGTACATTGGGTTGGCAAAGGATATGTACATGGATCAACCGCGCTATTGGTTGTAACTCTATACGCGACATCACTCGTAGCCTGTTGCATATTATCTGGCATCGCGAATCCACCACCCGGGTTACCTTGCCACGCAAAGACTCCGTCACCCATGAGTGAATCTACAATGCCTGTTTGCCCACCGGTTGCAAAGTCGTTAGTTGGGATAAGTGCAACGAGTTGTGATCCAGCATTTGAAACCATCGTTGTATTTACTGAAATTAAAAAGCCAGACCCGAGCCAATCAGGGCTTATTGTTGCATTTGCAATGTCGATGAGTTCTGAAGCGATGTCGCCAGTAAGACTCAGTGCCATTTCATTTTGACTTGTGAACAAGTTTGCGGTATACGCTGATATGGAAGAAGGGTCTACAAAACCATTCCAGCCATTAAGAACCATTTCGAGAGTAGAAATGGTTTCACCACCTGCACTGAAGTTGTCAGCAGTAACAATATCATAGATATCGTACGCAACTTCCATATTCTGATTCCCAATAATTGCAGTACCAACCATCGTTCCATCCAATGGACCGATTTGGTCAAGCAATACTGTTTGACCAGAAGCAAGTACAGTCATACCCAAAACAATAGATGCAGATGTATACAGTTGCATTTCTCAACTCTCCTTTAAAAAGTTAGTACTATTGTGAAGGTATATGAAGTGAAATGCAAGTAAAAAAATGCCCTGCAGGTCAAAAAACCTGCAGGGCACTCAAAAAAGAGCTATTTAAGCATTATTCGATGGTTAGCGTGCCTGATCCAGTATCACCTTGCCATCCACCTATTCGAATGTAGTACGTTTCACCAGCAGTGACATCGTAATCAAAAGCTGAGTAGTAGCCTTGACAGCCATTGTCGCCGTTGCCATCGCCGTTACAAGCTACTTGGTTGTCACAAGCACCTTGGTAAAGGACCATTGAGGTATCGTAACTCGCAGAGTCACACGTTGTAAAATGAACTAAGCCAGAAGCACTTGGAACATAACTGAACCAAATGTCAGCACTATTGCCCCAATCGAGATACGTGCCCGTGCAAGATGCATCACTTGGCGGATTGCCACTTGGAGTAGCGGTCACTGTTTCGAACGCATTTGCGCCATTAGCTGCAGGAAGTGGATTGGAACATTCATCTCCAGCACCAGCAACTGGGCATGTCATAGTTTCGCAACTCGAACCTTGCCCTTGATAGCCACCAGCTGTCGCTAAGCAATCTGTCGCAAGCAAGTCAGCGCATGAGCCATCGTCGTAGCAACATGCTCCAAGTTGAGGGCAGTTTGCACTTGCACAGAGAACATCATCTCCAACGTAAGAACCATTTGCCGCTGCACAGTCGGCTGCGGTAAGACCTTCGGAGCATGTTCCGTTACCAAAACAGCAGGCGCCAACTGGAGCACAGTTTGAGCCCCAAACACCAACAACTGCAAGAACGTCAGATACAGTTACGCAACAATCGCCATCAACGTCACCTACTGGTCGATACGTTCCATCACCACAGTCGCCATAGTTGCCAATAATTTCAAGGATGTCCGTTACAGCTACAATGCCGTCACCATCGATATCCGCAGGACAATCACCAAGTGGGAGCGTACAAGGGTCAACGGGACCGCCACCATCAGGAATCAGTGTATTCATTACAAAGCTAGCATCACCACCTGGTCTAAAGAGACCGAGTTCGATGTCTCCACTTACAGGAGCTGCTGTTGCTGTAAAACGGAAGTTATACAGGGATCCCCAACGAAGAGCGTTTGCATTTGGATCTTGAGAATGCGTCGCTGTATTCCAAAGGATCGTCCCTTGTGAAACTACATTGCTCCAGTCGGTGCCATCGTAAATTTCACCACTGTGGTAATTGACATCGTGGAAGCCAACATTTGTGATAGTTGCGCCGCCATCGGGTATCGATACACTGCCGATACTTCGGTGGCAGTTGAGATTTTGAATCGCATATTCATACTGGTACGTTCCATTGCCATTGTCTGTAACTTTAGCGCCAACAAGGACGAGGCCATCGGCAGGCGCGAGTGCTTCTGTAAGAACAACAGAAGAATCAATAAGTGCCCAAGCACGGATTGCGGGATCGCCTTCAATTGTTGCTTCGATGCCGTTGTTATTAAGAGCGAAAGGATTGCCTGGACCACTGAAACCAATTTCTCGATACGAGGCATTGTTCCATTGGTTATCCCAATCAGCGTCATCTTGCGTGACATACTGCGCTTCAACAAAGTAGCGAGCGTTAGGATTCAGCGATGGCTCTACATCTGCGTCTGCAATTTGAAGATTTGCCCGAGTTGATCCTGGACCAGAAGAGTTCACGGTGAATGGATAGTTGTAGACACCGGTGAAAGCATTTACGTCACTGCGTGGTCCCTCACCATTTGCATTAAGACCAGCCCAGTATGTATCTGCACAGCCAATCCCTAGTGTGTTGCAATCAGTTGCCTGACATGTGCCGCACCCTGGTTCACTCACAGCACAGAAGGAGTGCTTCAGCCAACTGATTCCAATTTGTTCAAAGCGCCCATTCATAAGACGAAATGCGTTTTGCGAAATCATCGGAGTTTGATCGGTACCACCAAACCAGTTTGCTTCAATGTCACCGAAGTTACATGATTGGGTAGCAATTGCATATCCACCGATTCCTGCATCAGAACCGTAGTAATCCATGTCGAAACCATTTTCTCCAGCAATAGTCCACGCGACAACGTCAGGACCAACTTGTGCCCTTGGAGCAGTTGTTCTTCGTCTGTCTGCGTGCCCATTTACAGCGAGAAGACCCACTGTTGCTGTGGCTGCAATCGCTGCTGTAATAATAACTGTACTTCCTCGCATATAACTAACTCTCCTACTGGCCTACTGGGTATAAAAAGGGTCTCTAATGAACCGATACAACTCTATCACGAAATTATCGCGATACAAGCATATATTCGATGTTTTTATAACTTGGTTGCCTAATTAACGACTAATTTGGACGTTTTTTCGTCCGATTACCAATTTTCGATCACCATGAGTAAATCGACGACGTTCACGGCACCATCATTATTAAGATCTGAAGGGCATACTGCTCCACATAACCCCCAAGAATCTACTATTGCGAGAATATCCGCAACAGTAACTATGCCGTCCCCATTTGCATCTCCAGGAATTGAACTACCGTTAATCGTGAAATATCCGTCGCCTTGATCAGCGCCAATATGTCCACTGCTATCGGTCGCAATAACGCGAAGCACGCCTGATGAAGTGCTGACATCGGGAACTGACCAGATGAAAAAACCATCGTCCGCTGTGCCGTTCACAATAGGCTGCCATGAGAGTCCGGCATCCATAGAAAAGTCGATATCAACACTACTCACAGAAATATCATCATCTGAAATCCAAGTTATTGGAACATTTTGATTTGGATTGTAAGAGGCGCCGCCGTTTGGTGTTTGGAGATAGACCGTTGGGTTAAGCCCACCCCGATGAACGGGCACGTGCATACAAATGCAGTGCATAACACCTGCCGAAGTAACAATTGATTGGCACGGAATAGAAACAACCGTTTTGTTAGGACACGCTTGTTCCCACGCTGCGATTGCTTCAGCATTATGTTGCACAACAGATGAATTTGTGTAACTTGGAACAAGAACCAAATCATTACAAATAACTGAATTAGCGTATGTGTAGTGTGTCCAGCCAACACTCCGCGCAGGTACTCGAACCACAACATAGCCCTGCATAAGTAAGTTCGATGCAATCGAGTCACAAATCTGATCTTGAGTTGAACCACTGTTGTACGGCCAATCGCTAATCACGCACGTTGTGTCAGACGCCCAACACATCCACATGTCAATATGCTGAGTAGAATCAACTGAAGTAGGAAAAGCATCCGTAATCGTCACATCTAAATTTTGAAACTCTTGCCAATATCCAAGTATCTCTGAGTTGGGCATTCCTGCGTTTTCATTTGAAATTAGTTCAGTCGCCCACCCATTGTCATTCGCGTTTAAATGAAAATTTCCACCACCATGAACAAGTGGCAATTCGTACAACTTGTGTCCGAGTTCTTGAGAAACATACGTGCTCAGGGCGTTATCGTTTGGTCGAGGTCGGTTGTATGTATGGTCAACAATTGCGCGACAATCACCTTCGTAAATGTATCGTGGGCCGTAATCTCGAATCCAAATAGTATCGATTGTTCGATAGAGGAACTTTACCCTACTCGTATCCCCACCATACGATTCAATTTGTGAGAGAGCTTGTGCTTGCTCATTGGACTGATCGATAACAATAATTGCATCTGCATTACCGACAGTAGTAATTCGTGCAGCCATCTCTGAAACAATTGACGAAAAACCTTCCCACGCAAGCAAGATGCCATCCATTGGTTCATACTCGGCAGCACAATGAATTGGACCAACTGGCGGCGAGGTAACGCCTCGAGGCGCAACAATTGGATTTCGTTCGATGTACCTCGCCTCTTCCTTCGTTAAACTACGAGGCGTTTCTGCACCTTCTGGATACGAAGGAACAGAGAGAGCTGAGGTGGAGAGTATGAGCGTTGTGAATAGAAGCATGCGACCCTTTGGCAGAAGTATAGACCATATTTTGCGGAATCAAAATCAAATATCCATTCGATTTATTTAGTGATCCGGTTCCACTTTACCACGCAATCGTTTTGTTTCTGCACGCTTTTTCTTGCTACTTAGCCGTTTCTTTTTAGAAGAGTGGGGCACGTTTGATTTTTTTCGCCTTGGAACTGGTTTTATAGCTTCTCGTAATACATCAGCAAATCGATCGAGGACCACCTCTTTATTTGCACGTTGGGATCGATGTTTTGAAGAGGAAACCCGCAAAATCCCCACCTTATTGATTCGTGTCGCTAGTTTGAGCAGAACGAGTTTCTTCTGTTTTGCAGAAAGTACTTCCGAGTTGAGCACATCAAAAAGGAGCGTTGCTTTTGTAGCAACTTTATTAACGTGCTGCCCACCAGGACCTGTACTTGTTCCGTACACGAACCGCAGTTCACGTTTAGGAATCGATACATAAGCCGTAATGAAAAGCATCACACTGTGGCGTAGGCCTCACTGTATTTTTCCCAGCCCGAATATCCGCCAGCTAAGTTTGTTACGGTATATCCTTTTCTTCGTAACGCCATGCACGATGCAGCACTTCTACTTCCCCCGTGACAATTCACAACCCATGACTTCGTCTTGTCAAGTGAGTCAAGGCGATCGAGCAATCGTGTATGTGCGATGTTTATGGCACCTTCAATTGCACCATTCTCAAACTCTGAAAGACGGCGCACATCGAGAATTGAAACATCGTGCAGTTCTTCTAGTTCACACGATGATATTTCAGACATTGTTTCTTTGTTCTCTACCTTCATGAGCACTTCTGGCGTCGCCCATGCAACAATCTTGTCGATGCCAATTCGGATTGCATTTCGAAGCGCTCTATCAAGGTTCTCTTCCGAAACAATAAGAACAATCTCTTCATCATCATCGACGAAAGAACCGGCAAAACGATGAAAGTCAGCATTCGCTTTTGACCAAATCGTGTTTGGTAAATGACCGTCTCGTACTTCATCCCAAGGCCTCATGTCAATGACTGTTTTTGACAAACTAACTTGCGTTAAGTGTTCGGGTGTCACAATTTGTTGCGGATCAGGAAGTCCACCAAGCAAGGGTATCCCATCTCGGTTCATGCGTTTCATTCGGGCAAAGTAGAGTGGTGGTTCTGGTTGACCAGTCAGCATAAACGTTACAAAAGCCTGTTCATCACCAACTAGTTGTAGCGGGGGGCTGGTTCGTTTTTCATATCCAATTGTTGATTGTGGGACTGCGCCAAGGGCTTTTCCGCATGCACTTCCAGCCCCGTGTGCTGGCCAAACTTGTACATAATCATCAAAGTTCATGAACCGTTGACAGGTGGTATGAAGTTGTTGAGCTGACGCTTGCATCACACCTTGAATACCTGCAGCAGTTTCAAGCAAGTCTGGTCTACCTAAGTCACCAACGAATACAAAATCGCCTGTTGCGTATCCAATGGGTTCATCCTTGTTCGCATCGTGAATCAGAAAGCAAACATGCTCTGGCGTATGTCCAGGCGTATGAACAACAGTCACAGTGATATTGCCAATCTTAAACGTGTCGCCGTCATGCACGTAGTTAATCTTCGCACTTGAATCTTTCGGCCAGTTGTAGGACCAATCGTCCCCACCATGACCCGAGAGATAGCAGGTTGCATTTGTAACATTCGCAAGTTCTGCAGTACCGCTGAGAAAATCTGCATGTATGTGCGTTTCTGTAATCGCGGTAATCGTAAAACCTGCACTTTTTGCAATCGCAACGTAGCGACAGATATCACGTTCAGGGTCAATGAGTAGAGCTTCACCAGTTGCTTGGCAACCAATCATCCACGCGGCTTGAGCAAGGTCTTCGTCGTATATTCGTTCAACAAACATACGTACAGATTACCAAAATCGCAGTCCTGTGAACGGATGTATTTCTTGAACAAAAGTTAATAAAAAACCGTACTGAACTGAAGTTGCTCAATAAAAGAGTCGATTTGGAGGTGTACATGCATTGGAAAAAGATAAAAGAACGATACAGAATACGCTACGGTTGGCTCTTGAAGAAAGAGGATGTCCTCATGAAGGTCCTTATCGCAACAAGTGGCCTTTTTATCGGTTTAATGGTGGGCAAGGGCTTGCAAGCCCTTTTTTCAACCGTAAGTTAAGATTTCATCAACAGAGGCATGTGTCACTGTCCCAGTAACGCAGTGATCATTCGTTTCCATTGGTTGAATCAATGTATGTTTTGGAGATGAATCATCAAGATAATCTGTTCTAAAGTGAACACCACGTGATTCGCGACGTTCTCTTGCTCCCATTGTCGCTAAATTAGCAACCGTTAGCATATTGACCAGCTCCCACGCTCTAGGTTCTGCGGGCGCTAAACGCATCACCGCATCAAACCAGAAGGAGAGGTGTTCCATTGCTTCGGAAAGCGACGCTTCGTTTCGTTCTAAGCCTACGTGTCGCCACATGAGTGATTTCATCGAATAAATTAGGTCAGAAATACCAAGTTCAATACCTTGAGGCGCAGCATCTAACTTGCGTCGAAGAATTCTTTCAGGGCGATGTCTTTGTCGCCTGCCGTTTTCCTTTGTAACTGACATGCCAACAGTTTGCCCAAGAACCATGCCTTCAAGTAATGAGTTGGAACCCATACGGTTTGCACCATGTAGTCCGCTGCTTGCACATTCGCCAACAGCCCAAACGCCCGGAATAGAACTCTTGCCATCGTGGTCAACCCAAACACCACCAATCATGTAGTGCGCCCCAGGACGAACTGGAACTGGATCCTTTGCAATATCGATTCCAAAAAAACCACACATTTTACTAATACCAGGAAACAGAGTGTGAGGATCGCCATCAGTTTCAGAAAGATCAAGATAGACGTTGGTGTCTTTTGTTTCAAGCATCTGCCTGAATACTGCGCGGCTCACAATATCACGTGGTGCAAGTTCAGCATCAGGGTGGGCATGTGGCATAAACCGTGCACCATTTCGATCACGAAGTACACCTCCATGACCTCGCAAAATTTCACTGATTAAGACACGTGCAGCACCTGCGATATACAGACAGGTAGGGTGGAACTGAAAAAACTCAGGGTCTCGAATTATTGCACCTGCTCGAAATGCCATCGCCACGCCATCAGCAGTTGCTATTGTCGGGTTCGTTGTTTCACGATAGAGTTGCCCGCCTCCTCCAGTAGCAAGAATGATATTTGGAGATGAAAACAAGACTAGATTGCCGGAAGATGCCTTTGCAACAACGCCATACGCTTCGCCATCAGCAGTCACAATATCAAGAGCGAACGTGTTCGGGAATGTTGTAATTAAGTCATGTCCAGTGATGGCGTTTGTAAGTACACGTTGTATTTCTAATCCTGTTGCATCACCGTGTGCGTGAACAACTCTTGCATGTTTATGTCCACCCTCGCGAGAGCAATCTAACTTGCCGTTTGAAGTTGTGTCAAACTCAGCTCCAAGTCTGAGCAATTCATTCACGACATGTGGTCCACCTGAAACAACCTTTCGAACAAGCGTTTCATCACATAATCCAACTCCAACCTGCAGCGTGTCATGTATATGCGAATCGAATGAATCGCCTTCTGTCATTACAGCGGCCATACCGCCCTGAGCCATGTTTGTATTGCTGTTACTTAAACTTGATTTTGTAACGACTGCAACGGACTTGCCTTCATTTGCTGCCGTCAGTGCAGCGGCATCACCCGCTACTCCACCGCCTACAACTACGACGTCAAATCGATATGCCGGAATTGAACGAAGATCGACTTCTACTAAATGTCTATCGCAATGCATCGTCATGAGGATCTCTCCGTAATATCAATCATACGCTCTAAAGCTACCCTTGCATCTGAGACCATAACTTCGCGTTCTTCGCCCGTTAGCCTCTCTCGTTTTGCAGTTGTTTCATCAATCGTGTCCCCAGCGAGAACTCGGTTCAGATCTGGCGCTTGATCTTTACAGAGTAAATCTAACATCCCTGCAAGATGTGGCGGGTCGTTTCGACTCATCGTTGCGCATCCACATCCACCACCCGCGACTTCAGAGGTCGCCTCAGAAGGACAATCTGCCAAATGCGCAACTTGTATACCTTTAAGGTTGGCTTGCTCCTTCAAGTTACGAACAAAATGCCCCTCGGTACCAACCGCAAACTTGCTTCCAGCGGGAGCGGTCATCACGGAATTCCATAAATACGCAGTGCTGCCAGAGCCGTCTGCAACTTGGACAACTTCAAGCGGAGATTCTGGATGCACGAGAACCATCCATCCTTCGTCTTTCCAATAGTCAACTTGCTTTGGAGTAAAAACGGTATGCACGCCGCAGAACCCACCCCACAAAAGCATTTCTGCTTCGTCTACGCCATCAATGCTATCAATTTTCCACTCAATTCCTTCGTATAAAGGGTTTGGAAACGTTACAAGTTTTGACATTTTCATTCCAAGTTTTGCTGCGGTGTTTCTGCCCAAGTGTTCATCTGGAACGAACAAAATTTTCTTCTTCTGCTTGCGTGCCCAATCAACGACGAGATGCGCATTCGAACTTGTGCAGACCGCTCCACCAGTTCGTCCTGCAAGCGCTTTAATACGACCCGAAGTATTCATATACGCAATGACAAGTAACTCTTCTCCGTACTTTGCCAATAGTTGTTTTTCGATAGGTTGAATCATCCAATCCTTTGCCATCATTTCCATCGTACAACCAGCTTTTGGATTTGTAATCCACACCTGCTGATCATCGTTTGCGAGCGTTGCAATTGTTTCCGCCATAAAGTGCACGGCAGATTCAACAATTACTTTTTTCTCGGGATTTTGCGATGCTTGCAGGGCAAGGGCGTAACTGTCAGCAACTTTCCCTCCGTATCGTTCTACTAGTTTGACAATTTCACCACCCATGTAGTAATGCGCGAGCAAGAGCAAGCTATCTCCAAAGTGACTGATTGCTGGCTTAATATACCTATCGAGCCATGGAATAACACTTTTGGGGGTGCGGTCGGGGAGAGCAATATATTCCTCAGCGTAAGGTTTAAACTCCTCTTGATACCAATCTAATGGCAAATCGTCTTGGCAAATCGGTATTTCCGAATGCAAGGTTATTCCTGTGGATGAGATTTCCTGAGTATTTGACATCAAAAAGATATTGTACGTAAAAGAACATCTCTACGGATAATTTGAGCGGGGTGGAGAATCACTACGTAATAAAGGGTCTGTCCCCAGTCAGAAGCGTAGAAGTTTTTGTGCACTGGCTTACCCATATTCATTTCTAGTACTTAAGTTGTGTAGTGCGGGACTGACCCCAACTCTGCTAGGGTCGTTCTCTGTTAGGTCGTGTTTGCACTA
>CAYSYI010000042.1:0-12120 GCA_964435395.1 uncultured Isosphaeraceae bacterium | reverse complement strand
CTAGTGCTAGCTTTGCAGGTACCGACACGAACGCTGACCTGCAAGCCCGCCTCGAAGCCGCTGAAGCTCGAATTAACGAACTTTCAGCTGCTACTAACAATAACTGGCTAAACGATGCTCGTGCAAACGACATTCGTGGCCTCGTACACGACGTTCTTGCTGACGCAGACACTCGTGCAAGTCTCCAAGGTTCTGGCGCAACAGCTGGTTACAATGGCGGTTTCACAATCGGTTCTGCTGATGGCAACTGGTCGATGAAGATCAATGGTCTTCTCCAAACACGCTGGGTAAGCGTAGACAATGACGCTGTTGTTGCTCCTGCTTTAAACACAGGTTCACAATGGGGTTTTGACAATGCTCGAGAATGGTTACATTTCTCAGGTACTGTTGCAGGCGATTACAGCTTTGATATTCGCCATGACCTTCCTGGTGGTTCACTAAACGGTGGTAACTGGGCAAACGGTTCACTCTCAATGGGTGACGGTTGGGGCCTAACGATGGGTACTATGAAGATGGCAACAAGCCGCGAAGCATTGATTGGTGATCAAAACCAACTTGCTATGGATCGTGACGTTGCATTTACAGTAAACCAAGGTGTTGCTCTTGATTACCAAGGCGACGACCTAGGATTCACAGCCCAACTATTCAACAACAACGGTGGTGCTGTTGGTGCTGCAAACAATAGTGCGTACACATGGCTTGCACGTGCAGAATTCCTTGTTGAAGGCAACTGGAGCCAATTCGATCAGTTCACGAGTGCAAATGGTGGCTCGGCTGGTACGTTGGTGGGTTTCTCCTACAGCGGTAACGATGACGGAGATAACGCTGCAAATAACGAAGACCAAAAAACATGGAACGTTGACGTTCAAATGCAATTTGGTGGAAGTAACCTCTATATTTCCTATAACGATTTCAGTGATAGTGCCACATCAGGTGCTACTGACACTGACTTGAATGAACTTCAAGTCATGTACGGTATGTACCTCGATGACAACTGGGAAGTCTACGGTCGTTACATCGATAACGATGGTTCAGCTGCTGCTCCTCTTGATGGTTCAGTCGTAACTATCGGTGTAAACAACTACCTCGCAGGTCAAAACGCGAAGTGGACAACTGAAGTAATCTTTAACAATAGTGCTGTTGGTGCAAACACTGACGTCACAACGATTGCTACTCAGCTTCAATTCTACTTCTAATTAGAAGTATGATTTGAACGTCAATTCATTGACACAAACGCAGGCCGCCTCTCTGAGGCGGCCTGTTTTTTAATGTAAGGGTCTGTCCCCAGTCAGAAGCGTACACGTCTTTGTGCACCGGCTTACCCGCATTAATTTGTATTAATCGAGTTGGTTTGTGCTCGGCACTACCCAAAAAATCTACTGTTTGTCCCACAAGAGAGCCGATTAGCATCGTTGTACTCTAATAAAGTGTGTTTACAAAAATACACTCAGATAAGAAAGGTCTACGAAGGTCTAGGATGGATCGAAGCCACAAGCAATGGATTGCCACGGCAATTGCATATCTTGCTGTATATGCAAGCGTTGCTGTCGTTTCGGCACATGCAGAGGGCACTCCAGATGACCTTCAAACGCAGCTTCGGGAGCTTCAACAAGCACTAAACGATGCAGAACTCACCAACGCAGCGGTTCGCACTGAGCTCAACGAGGCTCGGAATGCCTACTACAACGACAACTGGATAAATGAGGAGCGAGCTGCTTCCGTAATGGAGTTGGTGAACGATGTTCTCGCCGACAGCAATCAGCGTGTGAATTTGTACGGGGATGGTTCTATGATGGGCTGGTCCAATGGTTTTCATCTTTCGAGTGCCGATGGGCTTTTTCAATTAAATATCGGTGGCCTGATGCAAACGCAGTTCATGTCAAGATGGCTTGGAACGCAACCAGAGGGCAGCAGCAGTCATGATGAGTGGCGGCAAGGCTTTGGAATGTCCCGAACCGAATTGAATTTCGGCGGACATGCCTACGGGCGGGGGCTCAGTTATTACGTCGAACTTGGGTGGGGACGATACGATCGATATGCCACAACGAACCAAACCGATCTTATGTCGCCCCGAATGTGGGATGTTTGGATTGCATTTCAACTGAACACCGAAACAACTATAAAGATTGGGCAGTTTTCGCTTCCCTTTTCAAAAGAAGCGTTAATTAAGGAACCCTACCAATTGGCGGTATTTCCATCACTGATTGATTACCGAATGGGCTTGGAGCAATCACAAGGTATTGAAGTTGAATGGCAAAACGACCAAAGAAATTTCACCCTTGCAGTGTCGAATGGTTCGCCCGCGATTTTTCAGGCGGCGTTATGGGGAAATGAAGATCCATCGCCCCCATGGCCAGCTCTTGGGAGTGATACTTTGTACTCCGTGACGATGCGTCATGAGTGGAAATTGCTTGGTGATTGGGAACAATTTGAACAATTTACGAGTCCACCTGGAAGTGAGCGTGGCGTATTGGTTGGTCTCGCTGGGCATCGTCAAAACTCAGAATCAAACAGCCCTGAACCAATCGGTGGATTCCCTGAGGGTGTCTTTTGGGGTGTGACCGCAGACGTCATGATGCAGTTCGATGGCGCTTCATTATTTGGTTCGGTGATGTATGAACGAGTCACCGATTTTGCGCCACTAGTTCCACGAATAAATCTGCTTGGTTTTGTCGTTCAGGGGAGTTCCTACATCACCAATCAAACAGAAATGTTTGCTCGGTATGAATCGGGTGGTCCAGATAGAGAGAACTTGGGCGGAGATCACTTACAAATTGTGACAGTTGGTGTAAATCATTACGTTGATGGTCAAGATTTAAAGTTAACGGCAGATCTTGGGTTTAGTTTTGGTGAAGTTTCATCAGCATTGCAAAACCCTCAATCGGGATGGGCGACAGACACACATCGTCGAGACCAAGTCTTACTACGAACTCAATTGCAGCTTATGTTCTAAGGAAATGAAATGAAACTTCGCAACTCTACTTTGAAACAAAACATCACAACACTGGTACCACTCGTTACCACGATGGTGTGTGCTGTAAGTTTCAGCCAGAGTACAAGTTTTCAACAACAATTAGATGAGATGCGAAGACAGCTCGAAGATGTTCAATCAGAGACAACTCAGATGCGAGAAACGCTCGATGAGTTAAAGGCAGAGGATTTGGATTGGCTTTCGCAAGAAAGAGCAGATGATATACGAGAGCTTGTGCAGGATATTCTGTCTGATGCGGATTCGCGAAACTCACTTGTTGGTGATGGTCTTCTTGGTGGATGGTCCGACGGATTTTTTCTTGCAAGCAGCGATGGCCGATTTCAATTAAAAATAGGTGGGCTCATTCAGGAGCGATTCGTACAGAACTATCTTCGAAGCGATACTACAGATCGCTGGCGAGGCGGAATTGAAACGACTCGAATGCGGTTGAATTTTAGCGGTCACATTTTTGATCGTGACACGACATTTTTAGTACAGGCAGGGTACGGATATTTAGATCCGAATGCAATTTTGCCAAATACTAGAATTGCAGATCGACTTTGGGATGCATGGATTAAATTTAAACTCAGTGAAAACTGGTCAGCAAAAATAGGTGTGTTTATGCTGCCATTTACTCGTGAATCTCTTGTTTCAGATCAATACCAACTGGCAGTCGATCGCTCGCTGATTGATTACCGACTTGGTCTTGGGCGCTCTCAGGGTATTGAACTTACTTGGGTCCCGAATGACACCACAAGAGTGTTCCTTTCAACTTCAAGTGGATCCCCAACACTGCGTGGGGTGAATATCTCAGGCACGAATCCCACGCCACCATGGGCGGCTTTCTCAGAAGATACCGATTGGTCCGCAACTGCGCGAGCGGAGTTTTTATTGGAGGGTTCGTGGTCTCAATTTAATCAGTTCACATCACCAATTGGAAGTGAGCAGGGGATGATGTGGGGTGTCGCGGTGCATGGCCAGAAAGCGGAGCGATTAGGTCGAGGCGGTGGAAAGCAAGATCAATACGGAATTACGTCAGATATTTCAATACATTCTGATGGAATGACGTTTTTTGCTTCTGGTGTCTTCCATAATCAGAAGAATGCTTCTTCGTCAGTTCCAAATGGCGATTGGATTGGGTATGTTGTTCAAGCGAGTACGTATATGACGGATACTTCAGAATATTTCATTCGGTATGCAAGTGGCGGCGTGATGCAGGATTCGCTTGGTAATAACGATGTGCACATCCTTACAAATGGCATTAATTGGTACTTGGATGGTCAGGGGCTAAAAGTCACGAGTGATTTAGGGATTAGTTTCGGAGAAATCAGTGCTGGCCAGGGTGGCGGAGATAGTCCAGCTGGAATGGCGAACCAAATGGTTGGTTGGCGACCATCGACCAAGCAAAACGCTGAATGGCTCTTTAGAACCCAACTCCAACTTGCCTTCTAATCTCGTTAATTGGCTCTGAGCCAATTATGCCTTTTTTCTTGAGATAGAGAAAGCGACATGCTTTTTACATTTATAACGTGGATTGGAGCAAAAAAACTTGTTAATTGGCTCTGAGCCAATTATGCTCTTTCTCTATAGATAGAGAAAAGGCTGAGTTTTTTATTTTATTTCGACGGTGGAGACGCCTTCGGAGAGCATCTCGTAAACTTGCGCAACATCACCAGCATGCATGCGTATGCAACCCATGGATGCTTGAGTGCCAATAGTTTGTGGCTCGATAGTGCCGTGAATACCGAGCCCAGCAAGATCTTTTGTGCGTTCTTCAATGCCTTCTAAGCCAATCCATCGTTCGCCAATGGGGTTTTCTGGATTGTCAGCAGAATAGAATGCCCTCGTACGAGGGTTGATCCAAGTTGGGTTGACCAGTTTTGAATGTTGTCGTACTTTGAAGAATCCAGTTGGCGTCGAATCAAACTCGCCAAGACCAACTCGATACGAACGAACAAAGACTTGCTCATCACCATCACCAAGATACAAATCAATCCGATAGGAAGCTTTATCAACTACTGCATGGAAGGGACCGGTGACAAGTTTCAATGTTTGCCCTGGGCGAATGCCACTTGCGTGACTAATGTTATTAACTCGTTGAATAAAACGCCAGTCAACCTGAAGCCCCATCTTGTTTACGATTCCACTGAGCGTATCTCCGCCTTGGATAATGTACTCAATGGAGTATGCATCATCGCTAGCAAGTGTTGAGGAGAAAACTAGGGAATCTGAAATGTCGGTTAAGACTCCGCGGAGTTGTGACGCTTCCGCTTCGGACAAGCCTCCACCTCTGAGAGTATTGGAAAGTTGCTTTCTCGCTTTACTCAACTCTCCTTGGTCAAGTAGCACCAATCCTTCGTTAAAAGTTGGAGTTGTTTTCGCAACACTCGCCAATGGTTGAAGTGAAGCAATTTCTTTTTTTGAATCGTCAAGAGTGTTCGCACTCGCGAGAGTTGTTTTTGCTTGCTCTGGCTTTGGAACCTGAAGGGTCTCTTCTGTAGGTTCGCTCGAAGTATTACTTGGCCACAGTGCCCAAGTACCGCCAGCAGCAATACCGATGACGATGAACCATGTAATACCTTTTCGAGCACTATGTCGCCTGTACATGCCTCGATTCGAATTTCCGCCTTGACTTGGTAATGCCATGTTTGGGATTGTAACGGGTATCCAACAAAATTAATTCCTCCGAAGTAATTTTTGCATTCAATTAATTACCACTTCGGAGTTAATTGAGCAAAGTTCTTGTTGGGGTGACGATAGCGGTCATCGCTTGGTCATGGGGTGCTCGGTGAACCGAGTCCAGAATTTGCTGATCGAATGCAATTCCAATCACGATAGGTGGCCTTGAGAGTTCGAGATACCGGTCATAAAACCCCCCTCCTCTGCCTAGTCGGCCGCCTGTACTATCAAAGCCAACTCCAGGCACGAGGATGACATCGATGAGGCCAGCGGGGATTGGGTGTCGACGAGTTGGTTCACGTAAGCCAAATTTTGTCGTCGTTAATGTGTGGTCATCAAGAGATGTCACCAAACCCGCTCGCATAGTTTTGTTTTCCCACGAGACTAGCGGGACCCCAACTGTGCGGGATTCATCAATCCAACCACAAAGAAGCGCTACGAGATTCGCTTCATCATCAAGAGGCAGGTAGGCAAAAATTGAATCAGCAAAGATGACTGAAGCAATAGACATCAATCGGTCGCAAATCGCGGTACTAGCTTCACGTTTTTCTTCTCTGGACATTGCACCAATTGCACGCCCGACCTGCTTCCGTTGGTTTTCTTTATTCATTCGAAGTATGTCGCATTGATTTTTGGTAGAGCAAGTGGATCATGGTCAGAGGGTGCGATGACTGCGCGTTGGTTTGAAACATCGTCTCTCGCCTGAAGTATGGCATCACAAGCAGCGCGGGATTTTGGTGCTTTTGAAAGATAGATGACAAGTTGGCTTAATGAAAATTGGCATTCGGGCATGCCAACTCGTTCAACAATGAGCCACGTCGCAGCGGCTTGTTCAATTGCATTTGGATCCGCGAGCCCAATATCTTCACTTGCAAAAATAGACATGCGCCTTGCAATGAATCGAGGGTCCTCGCCGGCTTCAAGCATACTTGCTAGCCAGTACAACGCAGCGTTTGTGTCATTTGCACGAACAGATTTAATAAGAGCACTTGCATGATCGTAATGACCGTCACCATGCTTGTCATACCGGACAGTTTTTTGTTGCATCGATTGCTGCGCAGTTTCTAAATCAATGATACCGTTCGTGCTATGTACTGCAATTTCTAAAGCGTTCAGTGCTCTGCGAGCATCACCATCGGCGTACTGTATCCAATGTAAGATTGCTTCTTCCTTCACTTCAATCGACAGCGCTCCGTATCCGCAACTGTCATGAATTGCGCGGTGGAGTAAGCGCTTTATGTGCCCCTCATCGAGTGGCTCTAGTTTAAACACGGTTGACCTGCTAATGAGCGCGTTGTTTACGGAGTACGAAGGGTTCTCAGTTGTTGCACCTATCAAAACAAGAATGCCCTGTTCAACTGCTTCAAGAAGGACGTCTTGCTGGCTTCGACTAAACCTGTGAATTTCATCAAGGAAGAGAATCGTTCTTCCGCTTGCATTGTCAATCCGTTTTTTTGCTTCATCTATAATTCTGCGTATGTCAGCTACGCCAATCATGGCAGCGTTATACGCCTCGACGAACCCATTGGTTTCATGCGCGATGACATGGGCAAGCGTTGTCTTTCCAGTTCCGGGTGCTCCCCAGAAAAGAACGGAGGTTAGCGTGTCGCCAGTTATCATTCTCCTTAGTAATGTTCCTTCACCCAAAATATGTTCTTGCCCAACAACATCCTGAAGAGTTGTAGGTCGAATTCGATCGGCGAGCGGTCTGACTTTACTACGTCTTGCTGAAGAGAGTTCAAAAAATAAATCGGGCATATTGTGATTGTAAACGCTTTATGGTTCCGATAATTGATTCACTTTACAAATTAGAGTTCCAACACTGCAGTTGTGGTGTATTCTCTCAATATTATGTGTGGAATCGTTGCATATATTGGATCAAAACCAGCCAAAGAACTTCTACTTGAAGGTCTGAAGCGACTCGAATATCGTGGATACGATTCTGCGGGCATCGCAATAGTAAACGGTGGATTGCACATAGCAAAAACAAAAGGGCGAGTTGCGGGGCTCGAAGAAATTGTGTCCAAGGATGAGGCGTTCAATGGAACGATTGGGATTGCGCATACGAGATGGGCGACACATGGCGAGCCTTCAAATCGAAACGCTCATCCGCAATGCGATGATGCTAAGAGCGGGCATGGAATCCAAGTCGTTCACAATGGAATCATTGAAAACTACACTTCACTCAAACAATATTTACTTGAAAAGGGACACGTGTTCACGAGTGAAACAGACACGGAAGTTCTCGCTCATCTCATTGGAGAGTTGTACGACGGAAATCTTGAAACCGCCGTTCAGTCTGCGCTTCGGGAAGTAACGGGCGCGTATGCAATTGCAGTGTTGTGTGAAAAAGAGCCAGGGGTCATGGTTGTTGCAAGGAAGGGCTCTCCACTTATTGTTGGAGTAGGAAAAGAAGAATATGTTGTTGCTTCTGATTCAAGCGCGATAGTTGCACATACAACGCAAGCGTTTTTGTTGGATGATGAAACCGTTGCAAGGTTAACTCCGGACTCGTTCCGAACGACAACCGTAGACAATGTTGAGATTACACCAGAGATTCAAGAGCTCGAATATTCGCTCGAGCAAATTGAACTCGGTGACTTCGAACACTTCATGCTCAAAGAAATTTATGAGCAACCGGCGACACTTACAACTTGTATGCAAGGTCGCGTTGATGCAATTGATGGGAAAATCTTTCTCGGCGGAGTTGCGGATTTTGAAGAGGAGTTAGCAAAGGCAAAACGTGTGTTGTTGCTTGGTCAAGGTACTGCACTTCATGCGGCAATGATTGGCGAATATTTGTTTGAAGGTCTTGCGGGCATTCCCACGGAGGTTGAATTTGCAAGTGAGTTTCGGTATCGAAATCCGATTGTCGAAGAGGGCACCGTTGCAATAGCAGTAAGTCAAAGTGGGGAAACTGCCGATACACTTGCCGCTATTCAAGAGGCAAAGCGCCGAGGTGCACTTACCTTTGGAGCAGTAAATGTTGTTGGTTCAACAATTTCTCGGGATACAGATGCAGGTGTGTATCTGAGAGTGGGCCCTGAAATTGGTGTTGCTTCAACAAAAGCGTTTATTGGTCAAGTCGCTGTGCTGACAATGCTTGCTACGTATGTTGGAAGGCGACATCATCTCGGCCGAGATGTTATGTCTGAACTCTTAAGTGCACTTGAAACCATTCCTTCACACATCACAACAGTTCTTGATCAGTCAGACCATATTCTGAATGTAACTAAAGGTGTTGTGAATCGTGACAACTGGTTGTTCCTTGGGCGTGGGACGAATTATCCAGTTGCACTTGAGGGCGCGCTTAAATTAAAAGAAATTAGTTACATTCATGCGGAAGGTATGCCAGCAGCAGAAATGAAGCATGGACCAATCGCGCTGATTGACAAGGGAATGCCAGTTGTCATTGTTGCAACCAAGGGAAGTCAATATGAAAAAGTGATTGGCAATATGGAAGAAGTTCGTTCGCGTGGTGGGCATGTGATTGCAGTTGCTACAGAAGGTGATTTGGATATCACGAAGCACTGCGACGATGTTTTCTATGTACCGGATGTGCCAGAGCCACTCCAGCCACTATTGACGGTAATTCCTTTGCAACTTCTTGCTTATCACGCCGCTGTGCTCCGGGGCAAAGACGTTGACAAACCACGCAACCTCGCAAAATCAGTCACGGTGGAATAAACGACCCCCGTGTCGTTTATTTAGGAATTAATTGGCTCTGAGCTAATTTATATCCTTTAATATCAATAGTTTACGTCTCAAAACAACTACTCCGAAGAGTTGTTTATTGACATTTTGAGGCGAATGGGGGCGGTGTATTCGAGGAAAACCGCTCCGATGAGGGCGGCAATGGCGTAAGGCGCTGGAAGCACACCGACTCCGATGAGCAGTGAAGCCATGCACAGTTGCGAAACACCTGCATCTACAAGTGGGATTGCCAAACGCATTGCATCGCCTCCTTTTCGACCTCCCAAGAGTCCAAGTCCAATCATCCCTCCGAGCCAGCGTGCATCGGCGCAGAAGAGGATAACAACCAAGATAGGCCAAAACTGAAGATGTTCAATCGGGTTGAGTAGTACAAGCGATGTTGCCATGACGCTTGGAATTGCAGCGTAATCAACAAACACGGTAAGCCAGCGCCACTGCTTTGTTGGCACAATCCAGATGACAGGTAAGAGAAGAAGAGGAAGAAGCCAAACGAGTGCCATTGCTCCATGCACTTGCCACGCAGTATAGATTGCGATTACGCTTGCAGCGATCCACGCAACTCGGCCACACCCAATCATGAGCGAGGAACCACCTTGTTCCGAATTATCTGCAGCCCGTTGTTCCCACCTCGCAAGTGTCCACGGACCAGCTGCTAGGCATGCTCCGAGGGCCAATGCACTTGAGATATTGGATTCCCAAAACCAAATGGCAATGAGAACAACAATTCCACACGGAATAAGTGCCGCCCAAACACCCACCGAGAGAGACATAAGTGGTGGCGATGTTCGCTTCACTCTGTTCCGCATGCTTCCGCTGAGGAGAATTAGGACAATTAATGCAATTGCATAATCTCTGAGTGTTCGCTGGTCACTCCATTTGGCTGCATCCCAGAGTTCCTTCTTCGCAGATAATTCGTAGTGTTGATTAGCCTGCATATGTAGAAGTACTGAATCACTTGCGCCAAGTGTCCGTGCCGCGAGTGTGTCTGCTTCCTGCTGCCGTTCAAAAAGTTCATATTGCTGTTTTTCGAGAGTTCCACCCTGAAAAAGCCCTTCCCAATACTCGGGAGCAACTGACCCAAAAACAGCAGGTCCCAGCAGGACCCCACCTAGAACGCCAGCAATCAGGGACCTAGATCTCACTTTTGCGACTTTTAGAATGATTGCAAAGACTAGTGGTACGAATAACAACAACGTGTGTTGGACAGTGCTATTGATAACAAGTTCGCGCATGTTCTATACTCTACCTTCTGTGAAACAACGAGCCACATCATGGCACTGCCGCATGCGAGTAGTATCGCTTGAATCGCCAATCCTTGTTGGCATTTTAAATGTAACCCCTGATAGTTTTAGCGATGGCGGGAAGTATACGGATGTGAAGAGCGCAACTGAACATGCACTCCAACTCGTGAATGCAGGGGCGAAGATTATAGATGTAGGTGGAGAATCAACTCGGCCAGGCTCCGAGCGTGTCTCAGTAGAAGAACAGATAGCACGGACTGAGCCAGTGATTCGTTCAATTCGAGAGCATAGTGATGTTTGTATTTCGATTGATACGACACAAGCAGAAGTCGCTCGCGCAGCGATAGCAGCCGACGCTAACTGTGTTAATGACGTTTCTGCGGGAGTGGAAGATGATGCGATGTTCTCATTTGCAGCGGATACAGGGGCTGGACTTGTCCTTATGCACCGTAGGCTACCGCCAGAACTTGACCAATACAGCGACAAGTATGACGTAGTGCCTCAATCAATCGACATTGTGAAAGTGGTCATCGATTGGCTTTTAGAAAGAGTTGAGAAGGCAATGTCTGCTGGAGTCTCAGAAAGTGCTATTGCTATCGATCCGGGGCTAGGTTTTGGAAAAAGCGTCGAGCAAAATATACAACTTATCGAGGAATGCCATCGTTTTGTAGGACTGGGTCATCCTGTTTTTGTTGGTGCGAGCAGAAAGAGTTTTATCGGGGCTGCCTCCGGGATCAAGTCCCCAATGATGCGAGATTCAGCATCTGTTCTTGCTGCACAAGAGATGTATTTGCAAGGAGTTCAGATTTTTCGAGTTCACAATGTTTTGGAGCACGCTCGAATGCTACAATCTCACGCTCAAGTTAACGCAAACAAACACTAGGAGTTAGACCGTGGCACTAGAATTTACAGACGCAAATTTCCAAGACGAAGTACTCAGTTCAGACCAACCAGTCCTTGTTGACTTTTGGGCAGAGTGGTGTGGGCCCTGCAAAATGCTCGGGCCAGTAATTGACGAACTCGCTGTTGAGTTTGACGGCAAGGCGAAGATCGGAAAGGTTGATATTGATACGAATCGTGATGCAGCGGTTACTTACAACATTCAATCTATTCCAAGCATTATTATTTTCAAGAACGGTGAAGTTGAAAAACAGTTTGTCGGTATAGCATCAAAAGATGATCTTGCTGATGCGATTAATGCTGCAATGTAAAACCCATTTTCGGGATTCGTAGGGGCCGTAGCTCAGTTGGGAGAGCGCTTGCATGGCATGCAAGAGGTCGTCGGTTCGATCCCGATCGGCTCCACTCGTTTCGAAAAAGCAAGATGAACATCTTGCTTTCTTCTTCACTGTGTGGATCCGAGTGCCGGCTAAGCCGTCACCTTGCTGCCTCTGGCAGCATCGGTATCGAGGGGCGCACAATCACTTGCGTGATTCTGCGGCCGCAATCCCGCATCCCCTTCCACTCGTTTCGAAAAAGCAAGATGAACATCTTGCTTTCTTCTTCACTGTGTGG
>CAYSYI010000041.1:0-12317 GCA_964435395.1 uncultured Isosphaeraceae bacterium | reverse complement strand
CTCGGCTTCGCGAGAAAGTTCCGGGCGTTGCAATCCGAACTACGATGATTACTGGGTTTCCTGGAGAAACACAAGAAGACCATGAGCAGTTGCTTGCGTTCATCAAAGAGCACGCGTTTGAAGCATTGGGCGTCTTTCAATATTCAAAGGAAGACGGCACCGTTGCTGGGACAATGGAAAACGATGTGCGCCTTCGCGTACCAGAAGAAGTCAAACAACAGAGAGAAGAAGATTTGATGCTCGCACAACAAGAGATTGCATTTTCTAGAGCCAAGAAAGCTGCATCTACTGGTGAAAAGCATGATGTGCTTCTCGACGCCTATCTTGGCGAAACAGGCGAGGGCGAGTTACATCTGTATAAATGTCGGACAAAACAACAAGCGCCAGACGTTGACGCATGCACTATTTTAATGTCAGAACAAAAACAAACAATTGGTTCCATTGTTCGATGCACCATCACAGATTGTGACGGATACGACCTTATCGCGAGACCTTCTGATGAATTAGAGAAGGTTGTGTCGCTCCCATTGCGGTAAACTGTCGAGTCCCTTATGCCAACTCGTAATTTTTCAATCATCGCTCACATTGACCACGGCAAAAGCACGCTTGCTGATCGATTATTACAAGTGACGCATGCCGTCACAGAAAGAGAATCAAAAGACCAATTACTTGATTCGATGGACCTTGAACGCGAACGCGGCATTACGATTAAAGCATCCGCGGTTACAGTTCACCACGAGTACAACGGGGAAGATTTTCAACTGAACTTTATTGACACTCCCGGACACGTGGATTTTACATACGAAGTATCGAGAGCATTAACTGCTTGCGAGGGCGCACTACTCGTTGTGGACTCGACACAGGGCGTCGAAGCGCAAACTGTTGCAAATGCGTATCTAGCCATAGAAAACAATTTAGAGCTTATTCCAGTTGTTAACAAAATTGATTTACCTTCTGCAGACCCTGAAAAAGTTGCAATGGAAATTGAACAAATCCTTGGACTTCCAGCGGAAGATTGCATCTACTGTTCTGCAAAAACCGGCAAGGGCATCGACGAGTTGCTTGACGCAATTTGTAGAATATTGCCTCCACCAAAACCTGCCGTAATAAAAGAAACTCGTGCACTGATTTTTGATTCGCACTATGACGATTATCGAGGTGTCATTGTGTACTTCCGTGTGTTTGATGGTTCGCTTTCGAAGGGTGATAAAATTCGCATGATGGGTACGGAACGAAACTTTACAATCACGGAACTTGGAAGGTACACACCGGCCCCAGTCCAAACAAAAACCATTGGAACTTCCGAAGTCGGTTATATGGTTGCCGCGATCAAGACACTCGACGATGTGCGAATCGGCGATACGATTACTATTGAATCAAACCCAGCGAGTGAAGCACTCCCGGGTTATGAAGAACCAAAACAAATGGTTTTTTGTGACTTTTACCCTGCCTCTAGCGAAAGCGGGAGCAAAAAAACCGAGTTTGAAACATTACGCGAAGCTGTCGAAAAACTACGCTTGAATGATTCGAGTTTTACCTTTGAAACACAACACAGTGAAGCGCTCGGCTTTGGTTTTCGTTGTGGTTTCCTTGGCTTGCTGCATATGGAAATTGTGCAGGAGCGACTTGAACGAGAAGGTGGTGCAGAAATTGTTCAGACCGCACCAACGGTTAATTATCAAATCGAACTAACCGATGGCACCATTCTTGATATTCACAATCCCGCCGACCTGCCAGACCCCTCTCAAATTAAAAGTATCCGCGAACCGATTGTCAAAGTTGAAATCATTTGTCCCGACGAATCGATTGGGGATTTGATGCGATTGTGCGAAGGCCGGCGTGGTATTTTTAAAGGGCAAAAGTTTGTTTCGGAGGGAAGGCAAATGCTCGATTATGAGTTGCCTCTTGCAGAAATTATTTACGACTTTTATGACAAACTAAAATCAATTACTCGTGGGTATGGAACGATGGATTATGAAATCATCGAGTTCCGCCAAGATCGTCTTGTGAAGGTTTCCATTCTGGTCAACGGCACTCCCGTTGAGGCGCTGAGCGTCATTTGCCATAAAGAAAAAGCAGAAGTAAGAACACGAGCGATTTTGTTAAAATTACGAAAACAAATCGACCGGCACCAATTTGAAATTGCTCTGCAAGCAGCAATTGGCGGAAAAATTATTGCTCGTGAGACCGTTAAAGGATTTCGAAAAAATGTTACTGCCAAGTGCTACGGGGGTGACATATCAAGAAAAAGAAAGTTACTTGAAAAACAAAAGAAAGGGAAGCGACGTATGAAAGCCATTGGCAATGTCCATATCCCTCAATCCGCATTCTTATCAATTCTAGAACAAGGTGATTAATGTTATGAACAACAACACAATAAATGTAGTTATCGCAATATCTCTTTCTGTTGCAGTTATCTCAACAACGCTGATGAGCAAAGAGAAAACCGGAACAATCGGACCCGCAGATGCTGTAGTCCTCGCGGGAAGTGATGGGGATGTGACCATAAAAAATAGTGAGGGGAGAGTGTCGTGGGGCGAAGAAAAAACTTCTACAGCGTGGTCCGTTGGTTTTATGGAAACAGGAAAAGCGCTATCTCAGCTCCTCAAAGCAGAGCACTTTATAGATTCTAGAAAAGAACTTGATGCTGAACTTTCCGGAAAACTTGAAGAAACACGAGATGCACTTGAAGCAATCTCCGAAGAAGGAAAGGCACTTGAACCAGATGATCCAAGCACTGGTGAAGTGCGTCAACGTTGGCAACAACTCTACGAGGAGTTCCAGCGGATTCAAAAAATTAGTGCTGATGCACGTGGTCTACTGTATGCAGAACAAATGCAAGAGTCGTACAACGAAATAGTTGAAGCTGTTAATGTTGTTTCAGAACGATTGGATATCGATATCGTGCTACGCTTCATCCCGCCAGATGGAGAGTTTGAACAAGTAACTCCTGACGCAACCATTATGCAAATACGATTAAGAACTGCGCTTCGACTGCCAGAAGGAGTTGATATTACAGATGAGGTTCTCTCTGAACTTGGGCTTGATTCGAAATAGCTTTTCGAAACGCTTTTGACACAACTCCCTTTACGGTTTCCATGGATGGACATTGTTCTTGCAGAATCTGTTGCATTGAGGTCACTGAACGCCCAGCCAATCCACACGGCACAATGTAATCGTAATGTTCCATCATTGGTGAAACGTTGAGTGCAAAACCATGCATTGAAACCCACCTTGAAATCCGAACGCCCATCGCACATATTTTGGCGTCTCCAATCCAAACTCCAGTTCCGCAATCATCGCGATGTCCTTGTATCCCAAAAGTATTGAGCACTTCAAATATTGTTGTTTCAAGAAAGCGCATATAGCCATGTAGCCGAAGTGACAGCGCATTCAAATCACAGATTAGATATCCAACGAGTTGTCCTGGCCCATGGTACGTAATGTCTCCGCCACGATTTGTGTTGCACAGTTGTATTCCTGCGCGACACAATTGTTCTTCAGAGGCAAGAAGATGCTCTCGTGCTGCTGGTCGTTTGCTAATGGTAATAACTGGGGGATCGTGTTCTACGAGTAGTAGATGAAATGGAGAAGCATTTTCAGTGCCCCTACGCTCAATGACCCCTCGCTGAACTTCCTCTTGCAACGTAAACGCTGGCTCGTACGCCATTTTTTCAAGATCATTAATTTCTAGTTCGCACAACACCATAATTCTTGGGATGATACGCGAGCAATGCCAGACATACACCCTACTGCAATTTTAGATGGAAATATTTCACTTGCCGATGATGTAGTCATCGGCCCAAACTCTGTGTTGCGGGGCGATATCACAATTGGCAGCCGTTCGAGGATCATCGGAAACTGCTATTTAACAGGCACGCTTGCTATCGGGGAAAATAACACTGTGTACCCCTTTGTCTCGATTGGTTTTACTGCCCAGGACATTAATTTTTCCGATGATCAGTATGAGCCAGGCATCGTGATTGGAGATAACAATGTCTTTCGAGAAGGGGCAACAGTGCATCGAGCGACGCAAAAGTTGCCAACCACAATTGGTGATGACAATATGTTTATGACGACCTCCCACGTTGCGCATGATTGTCAAATTGGAAACAACTGCACAGTTGTCACAGACGTTTCACTTGCTGGTCATGTCCATCTAGAAGATAACGTCATTCTCGGTGGAAGCGCAAACATACATCAATTTGTGACGCTTGGAAAAGGGTCTATGATTATTGGATTAAGTTACGCTTCTTACGATGTTCCGCCTTACTTTATGATTACAGGTCCGAATATTGTTGGGTCGGTAAACGTTGTTGGAATGCGTCGAAGTGGAATGAGCCCAAGCGACATTAAACGTCGCAAAGAAGTATATAAATTGTTGTATAAAAGTGGGAATACCATTAACGCATCACTAGAAGAACTTAAGAACCAAGACGATTCTGTTTCCCTTGAATATGTTGCGTTTATCGAAGCATCAAGAAGGGGTTTAATTCCTCCATACCATGCAGAACGCAGTAAACGCAGAGGTTTTGTAGCAACTAATGAATAAAGTAGATTTTTTTGTTCTTGGTAGTGGATCATCTGGAAACTGCAGTCTTTTACGTCTTCGCAACCGATGGATAATGATTGATGCGGGCTTCTCAATGAAGCAAACTAAAGAACGCATGCGGACACACAATGTACAACTAGATGATGTGCAAGATATTGTTGTAACACATTTCGATCGTGATCATTTCAACCCTGTTTGGTGTCGCACCTTTTTGCAGCGAGGTGTTCGAGTGCACTTGCATGAAAGTCATGTTGCTCGTGCGAAGAGAGCCGGCCTTGATGAAACATGTATCGTTCCCTTTGACCGCTCGATTGAGTTGCACGGAGTAGAAGTTGAAACAATTCGTTTTTCACATGATGCACTTGGAACAGTTGGATTTATTTTTGATACAGGAAATGTGCGATTCGGTTTTGCAACAGATTTGGGTCAGGTGCCCCAACTTCTTCTTGATCGGTTTATCCAACTCGATGCAATTGCGTTTGAATCAAATTATGACCCAACGATGCAGCACGAGAGCAGTCGTCCAGAGTCACTAAAAAATAGAATAATGAATGGAGAGGGTCATTTATCCAATGAACAATCTCTTGCCGCTATTTGCCACATAGCCTCTGAATCGACCCTTCAGCACATTGTTCTGCTTCACCTCTCAAGGGAGTGCAACTCACCACAGATTATCCGAGATTTATATCTTGATAATCTTCCCCACCTTCACAAACAGGTGACTATTACAAATCAAGACAGATGTTCTCGGTTGCTTTCAATTGAAAAACAACCCGCAAAAACCGTTTAAGCCCTTTATTTGCAACAGGTTGCAAATGGTTTTTTCATCTATCTATTTTTGTGTTTTTCCGCAGAGGAAGCGCCCACGTTGCCGATATGTAGGTTGCTATGGAAACTACCGCTATACGTTCGCGCCGAGCGTCAACAAATCGCCCTTCTTCACTCACCACCGCCGCTCTTTCATCGCGGATTTTATGGATTTCAAGTGCCACAATCGCTCTTTTTGTGGCTGTAGCACTCCTTTCTTTTAATATTGGCGATTCGCCCTCGCACGTTGTCGCTGTGCACAATGATCCTGTTTCGAACTGGTGTGGCATTGTTGGTGCTTGGATAGCATATTGGACATATCACGTGCTCGGTTTTGGGGTTTGGATACTCATATTTGGCGTTGGCACTTGGGTCACACTTGTCTTTCGAGGTGTTGAATTTACACACACTTCCGTTCGAGCACTCGGTCTTCTTATTATGGCGCTCGCAGTATCCTGTTTTCACGAATTACTACTTCCTGAGGTTGGGACACTTGCAGGGGCGAAAGCTGGTCTTATCGCGAACACAATAGTGGCGCAACTTACAACTAGTTTTAGTGGTTTCGGCGCGTTCCTCATCATACTCGCGGCATTCGCAATAGGACTTGTTGTGGCGGCAGAAAAGATTGCGTTTGCAATACCTCATCTGATTTATTCTGCCTTCGTTCGAGTTACACATTTTAGAGTTCCAAAACTCACATCACATTCACTTGCGATGCTTCGCTTGAATCGAAGCGCGGTTCTTGAGCAAGATGAAGAAGTTGAAGAAGATTGGGATGAAGAAGAGTATGGTGAAGATGAATATTATGATGATGACGATGAGTATGAAGATGAAGAAGAAACAGATGATGAACCTCGTGAAAAGTTATCGCCTTCGGAACTTCGCAAAAAAATGGCGAAACTTCCCGTTCGAGTTGCCTCAAGTGGCAAGGCTGCAACAGACAAAGACATCCAACGACAAGATAATTTTAAGGGGTATATTTTCCCCTCCCTTGATTTGCTTGAAGATCCCGTAGAGGGATTTGATAATTCTATTGAAGAACTTGTACGTCAACAAGCCGTTGACCTTGAAGAATGTTTACAGATGTATGGTATTGATGGCGAAGTTGCTAGTATTGAAGCGGGACCTACAATCACGTTGTATTCCATTGATCTTGCGCCTGGCACGAAGGTTTCAAGTATTAGTGGTGTAGCAAGCGACATCGCACGAAGTTTAGGGGCTCCAAATATTCGAATCGTTCCAAACACTGCTGGTCGAAAAACTGTCGGTATAGAAGTGCCAAACCCAGAACGAGAAACTGTTTGTATCAAAGAGTTGATGAGCAGCAAAAGAGCTGAAAAAATGAAGCTACCAATGTTTCTTGGCAAAGATGCGTCGGGTGAACCTATGGTTGAAGATTTGACAAAAATGCCGCACATGCTTGTCGCCGGCACTACTGGCTCTGGTAAGAGTGTCTGTATCAATTCAATCATTACTGGCTGGATGTATACGAAGCGCCCAGACGAGTTAAAGTTAATTTTAGTAGATCCAAAAATGGTTGAACTTAGTCAGTTTTCTGACATCCCCCACCTTGCTTGTCCTGTTGTGACAGAGATGGGCCGCGCTGCTGCGATATTGGAGTGGGCGGTTGCAAGAATGGAAGAGCGATACCAACTATTCCGAAAACTGGGTGTTCGCGACCTAGTTGGATTCAATGAACTAACTGAAGATGAAATTTACAAAATTCTTGATCCACAAACTGAAGAGGCAAAGGCTCGAATTCCCGTGAAGTTGCCCTACATTGTGTTCATCATTGACGAACTTGCAGATTTGATGATGACTGCAAAAGATGTTGAACAAGCGATTGTACGAATTGCTCAGAAAGCACGCGCCGTTGGCATACACTTGGTTCTTGCAACTCAACGACCAGAAGCGAAGGTTGTAACTGGATTGATTAAATCAAACATGCCATGTCGAGTTGCCTTTAAAGTAAGTAGCGGGATGGACAGTCGCATTGTTCTTGATACAAAGGGAGCAGAGTTGCTTCTCGGGAATGGTGACATGCTCTATATTTCCCCAGGAAGTACAACCGCAAATCGTTCACAGGGTACATTTGTGTCACCTGTTGAGATACGGAAAATTGTGAAACACCTCAAAGAAATTGCTGCCCCGAACTTCGAGCGAAGTTTGGTTCAGATTAAACCCGGCGGTGGTGGAATTGAAGTTGGTGATGGTGTTCAAGAGCGTGATGATTTATTCGATGATGCAGTCCGCATTATGATTGAGTCTGGCCGTGGTTCCGTTTCGCTCCTCCAACGAAGAATGGGTATCGGATATGGTCGCGCTTCTCGGCTTGTCGACCAAATGGCTGTTGCTGGAATCGTTGGTGAACACAAAGGCTCGGTCGCTCGCGAAATCCTAATCTCCCTTGAAGATTGGGATGAAATGCAACAACTCGAAGCAGAAGAAGATTCCGACCTCGATTAAATCCTTGCCATTTCTCCGCCACCTGCCAAAAGACATAATTGGCTCAGAGCCAATAAACAATAAATTCGTGCGTTTATTTCGTTTTTTGAGCGCAAAGTCAACCTTTTTTTCTTCCGGTAGAGAAAGGGCATAATTAGCTCAGAGCCAATTAATCAATTAATTGGCTCTGAGCTAATTAATTGCCGATAGAAAATAGGTACTCGCAGTGAACCTGTTGGCAGAAAACCAAAAGTTGGAAGCAAACAGGATAGTACTGCGACGACCAGGGCATCGTGCCCTGGGCGGTGTGTCCTCCTGATGTGGGAGGAATGAATGGCTCGGCGACGTCAAGTGGGACGTGACAGTTGAGCATGGCAGCGTTTCAAAGGAGGTGATCAGTGATCGATTTAAATGACTGTACAAGTGGGCTTCGCAAAACCTGAACCCGTAGACCCATCGGGTTTACAGGCGCAAAGCCCCTTTCAGGACTATTGCTCGGCGGTCGATGATTCGGCCGCCGAGTTTTTTTTGACTCTGATATCCTGTACCTATGAGTGAACTTTCAATACTGAAACAAGCAACTAGAGAACTTGTCGAAACTAGAGAACAAATCAAACTCGGGGGCGGTAAACGTGGTGTCGAGAGACAGCATCGACATGGTCGACTTACGGCACGTGAGCGAATTGCAAAACTCGCTGACAAGGGAGCACCTCAGTTTGAATGTGGACTCTTCTTTGCCCACAACATGTACAAAAAATATGGAGGCGCGCCCTCTGCTGGTGTAGTCACTACGATTACACATGTTGGTGGAAAACAATGCATGATTATTGCAAATGATGCCACAGTAAAAGCTGGTGCATTTTTTCCTATGACATGCAAAAAAATTATTCGTGCGCAAACAATCGCTGAGCGTGCACGGCTACCTCTTTTATATCTTGTTGACTCTGCAGGAGTTTTTCTTCCACTTCAAGAGGATGTCTTCCCCGACACTGATGACTTCGGCCGAGTTTTTAGAAACAATGCTGTTTTATCCGCAAGAGGCATTTCGCAGATAGCGGCAATCATGGGCAACTGTGTTGCGGGCGGTGGGTACTTACCCGTTCTTTGCGACACCCTTCTTATGACAGAAGGCAGCGGTCTGTATCTTGCGGGGCCAGCACTTGTAAAAGCTGCAATAGGTCAAGAAGTAAACAATGAAGACCTCGGAGGCGCAGAAATGCATGCAGAGGTTTCTGGAACCATCGACTTCCATGAACCCGACGACGAAGCGTGCATCAAGCGACTGCAAGCACTCGTTCACAGTGACATGTCCGTACAACCGGTCATCGAACCTCCCTACGAAGTTGTCGAAACATCGAAAAATCCAGAAGACATCGATACTATTTTCAAATCAGCACCGCACGAACAATACGACATGAACGAATTGCTTTCGTGCATTGTTGACGATGAAAGTTACAACGAATACAAAGCAGACTACGGGCGTTCGATGGTATGTGCCTATACCCGTGTTGGCGGGTGGCCTTGTGGAATTGTTGCAAACCAACGGTGCCTTACACAAAAGAAAATGGCAGGCGGAAAAGCGGGCCCAGCGACATCGGCAAACATGCCCGCGGTCATTTACACTGAAGCTGCAGACAAAGCAGCACGGTTTATTATGGATTGCAACCAAAAAAGAATTCCAATCATTTTTGTAAATGACACCACGGGATTTATGGTAGGACGAGACAGCGAACAAGCAGGTATCATTCGCTCTGGTGCGAAAATGGTCAATGCAATGAGCAACTGTGTCGTTCCTAAAATATCCATCATCGTTGGCAGCAGTTATGGTGCTGGTCACTACGCCATGTGCGGTCGTGCGTTTGATCCATTTCTTACTCTAGCTTGGCCAAACGCAAAGTACGCTGTGATGGGTGGCGCAGCGGCCGCCAACACATTACTTCAGATTGATATTGCAGCACGAAAACGCCGCGGCGAAGAAGTTGACCCTGAAGAAAGCAAGCAACTACTTGCAGCAATTACTGCGAGTTACAACGAACAACAAGATATCTTCTATGGTGCAGCGCGAGGTTGGGTTGATCGAATGATTGACCCAGAAGACACGCGTCAAGAACTTATCAACGCGCTTTCAATTGCATCTACTTTCGAAATGCCGGACGACTATAAAACCGGTGTACTCCAAACATGAAAATTTCTCTTGAGGGGAAAACTATTGTGATTACCGGTGCAAGCAGCGGCATTGGCGAGGCGACAACTCGCGAGTGTGTACATGCAGGAATGCGCTGTGTTGTTACCGCTCGCAGGGAAGAAAATCTAAAACAACTTTGTACCGAACTCGGTGAATCTTGTACGTACGTTGTTGGCGATGTGACAGAGCAAGGATTCAACCAACACCTTCTTAGTGAAGCGGGAGATGTGTACGCAATCTTTGCTAATGCTGGCCATGGCCTAAACCAGAAGATGACCGATTGCAACATGAAACAATTCCGTGAGTTGTTCGAACTTAATGTCTTTTCTGCAGTTGAGCTTACTTCGCTTGCAGTAAAGCAAATGGCAGAGCGAAAGAGTGGGCACATTATTTTGAACACGAGTTGCCTTTCTAAGTTTTCAGTGCCTCATCATGGTGCATACTGCGCAAGCAAATCCTCGCTTGAATCAGTAGCAAAATCACTGCGAAAGGAAGTAAAAAAGAACAAAGTGTTCGTAAGCACTGTGCATCCGATTGGAACAAAGACTGAGTTCTTCAAAGAAAGTTCTGCGCGAAGTGGAACTGCTTTTTCGAGCTTTGAGAAGAACTCGCCATCTTGGCTCATGCAACCCCCAGAAAAAGTCGCCAAAGCTGTCTTTAAATGCCTACAAAAACCAAAACCAGAAGTTTGGACAAGTTTGCCCATGCGTCTGATAAGCGTTGCGTTTTCTGCATTTCAGCGATGATAAATACGATTACTACTTAGTTTTCTTGACTAGAGCTGCGTTGCCTGTCACAATAAAAACATGGCGTGCACTATTGTTTTTTCAATTGCTGCAACACTGTTTTCTGTTAACGGTGTTGCAAATGGATCACATTCCACCGGACTAGAGAACATGGCGCAAACTCTTCGAGGTGATGTTCGGCTGATTGTAATGGGAGATTCGTTTAGCACACCAATGTTTGCACGTTTGCCATTGGCAGCGCTTCGAACTTGGCCACTATCTAACATAAAAGCAATGTCTGGCGGCGCTCCTCAAGATGGACATGGTGTTAGAGCTGTCAAATGGTGTTCTCCTGTATCTGCACTGCAATGGTCTGATCCAGGAAGATACAGTGCTATGCGTAATTCAACAATACCTGAATATTTTTCATTACCCGTAAGAGGCATACGTGAAATTTATACTAATTCTAAATTTACTTCTGGACCAACTGGACAGCTCTTTATGTTCCGTTTTGATGATTCAGCCTTGGAAAGTGGGACATCAGGTCAGTTCGCAGTCCCTGGTGATAATCTACGATTTAGATTTTTATATTGGGCAAACCGAGATCCAATAAACACAATGGTTCGAAATATATCACTCCGCGATTACTATTCCCCAATTCTTGTCGCAGATTTAATAGATGGAGCAAGACCTTATTGGCATCTCGGCGAGAATCCTAACACTGGGTCGCGAGCCGCTGTGCCTCTTCAAATCAACGCAATTAGTGCTGACATCAGTGCTAATCTTGATATTGCTAACCTCCTTCAGGTTGGAATCTTTGAATCCACGCCTCTCGTTGGGACAAATAAATATTTCAATCCCGCAGGCGGCGTGTACTATCACGCTGATGGGGGTGGCGCCAGAATTCCGGGACTCTATTACAGTTACCTTGCAGATGATGGGTGGTCATATTATGGTTATGGAAGTGATACAGCCCCAGCAGATGAAAGTGACCGAAGATTTTCTGAAGATCAATTTGTTCACTGGCTCGATGTAACAACTCTCGATCGTGAGCAGCCAGTTGTGTTTATGTGGTACCTCGCTCCAGAGTGGATCCACTTCAATGAAGCTAAACTTGCAGTTGAGTCGATGCTCGACCAAACAGATCAGGGTGCACAGCGAGTTGGAATTAATAATTGGCAACACATGCTCATCACTCCTCATATGTTTGATTGGGGAGGACTTGGCAACACTCCAACCGCACATAATTGGATGCAAGGCCAACGCGATGCAATGGAAATGGTTGCAACTGAACGTCCGAATGTTTCTCATGCATCCATTTATGACGCAAGCGATGGCGTTCTATTCGACGGATCTCAGGAAGGCAATGACTGGTTGCTACAAAATGGTTTCGATGCATTTCAATATGGAACAACTGTAGTTGATTTGCCCAACGGTCCATTGGGAGGAAATTTTCTTGATGCAATGGGTTTACATCCTTTGGAAGAACATTCTGCAGCTTTCTTTTCTGCAATCCTAGGTGACATCATCCGTGAAGCTGGTTGCCCAGCAGATGTTGTGCCTGATGGTTATATAAATATACATGACTTACTCGCAGTGATAA
>CAYSYI010000040.1:4498-12581 GCA_964435395.1 uncultured Isosphaeraceae bacterium | reverse complement strand
ACACGACCTAAGAAGGGTCTGACCCTAGCAGAGAACACGACCCTAGCTGACTGGGGACAGACCCGTTATAGACTCGAAACAACCTTCGGAATGTACGCGAGTAAATCAGTCGCAAGCATACCGGAGGCCCCCTGCTCTTTTGCAAACTCTTTTCCTGCTAAAGCATGTACATGAGCACCTAAAACTGCTGCGTCAAACAAGTGTGACACACAATCCGCTCCATATTGAACAAGTAAGCCGGCAATGATGCCACTTAACACATCACCACTTCCCCCAGTAGCAAGTTCAACGCCGCCTTCATCAACAACCTCGGTGCGAACACCATCAGATATTGCCGTCGTGTGACTTTTTAATACTACAACACAGCCATAGGCTTGCGCCAATTCTTCTGCTGAACCAACTTCAATGCCAGCCGCTTTTGCAAGACGTTTGTATTCACCAATGTGCGGCGTCATGATTGTTGGCGCTCGCAATTCAAGTTGCCCAGAAGAAAGTTGAGCAAGGGCATTTAGCCCATCTGCATCTAACACCATTGGTCGATCCTCTCGAGCTAACAATGTTGCAATTATTTGTTGTTGTGACCACTCACTCCCGAAACCGGGACCGACTGTAAGGCACCGACATCCAGAAGCGTGCGTGTCAAGTGCTTCAATTGCTGCACTTGGAATCACACGCCCCACTTCGTCCGTGGGTAGTTCAATCCCAGTAGCAACTGGCACCATTGAAAGACCTGTTTGCAGCAATTGTTGCGGCATTGCAAGCATGACCTTGCCGCAACCACTTCGCATTGCTGCATTTGCTGCAAGCGCTGGTGCGCCAATCATCACTGAGCCATTCTCGCTTCGCTGTCCACCAACGACACAGACACTACCGAACGTTCCCTTGTGCCCGTCACTTGGTCGAGGTGGCAATAAAGGCAACGACATACTTACTTAGTTCTCTTCAATTACTTCGATTTCAAGGTTACCAATTGTTGCCATAATGCCCATCATCTCGGCTGACATGCCATCGTCAGACAAACTAGTTGTCGTCGTTGCGACATGTCCAACTGTGAATGGCTCCACCAAAGTTGCATCAAGATCAATCCACTTGCCATCAATCAATGCCTGAGACCACATATGCCATCCGAATATCCCGTTTGGTTTAATATTGGTTGGAAGATAGACCATTCCCATAACACCTCGCGAAGGGATGTCCGATGCACGCAACAGGCCACAAAGAAGAACTGCGTGCTCAGTGCAATCTCCTTCACGAGTGCGAGCTGTTTGCGATGCCGACCCAAATGCCGTTGACAAATTTTTCCCATCAATATATTCATGAACTTTTGACCGTAGCATTGCTGCCTTGAGAGAATCAGAAGAAGTTGTAGGGATTGACCCAAGCACATCTTTTGCAATCGAAGCAACAACTGGATCAGAACCATCACAAATAGCAGTTGGAATTCGGTAATTCACATCTGTTCGCTCTTCATTCGTTGCTTCAATCGGATTGCTTAAATCAATAACAAGTGTTGCTGAGCCATCTTCGTTACTTGTGGCATGCTGAAACCCAATCGAAGGCAACACGGTTTTTTCCCCGTCCTTACTTTTGATTTTCATCGTCAACTTTTTTGCACTGTTGTCAATCTTTTTACTAGGCTCAACAAACAAACTCACCATAAGTTCTGGCACCTCAACGCTTGGCGCCATTGCTTCGTCCCTTCGCATCAGGGTGTTCGTAATTGCTCCAAAACTAGTATTCAAAGAAGAAACAACACTTAGGCCATCATTTGTGTAAAACTCCGTTCCAGTAATGGGCATTTTGTCGTTTACGGTCTCCCAGGCAGTAACGAGTATTTCCTTCCCCAAAACAATTTTTTTCTCTTCGCCCAACTTCGTCATCACAACTGTAACCACGGAAGGACCCATTTCAGGCACCATGGTTTGATATGTAATCACCGAGGCGCCTTCCTTAATTTTTTCTTTAAACAATTTCCGAACTGCTTGTGGAGTGAGCCATGGGTTTTTTGGCATTGGTACTTTTTTAACAATTGGATCCCCTCCCGCTACTGTTGTCATTTCGATCATGCCATCTTTAAAAATCCACTTTGATTCTTGTACTTGACCCATAGCCTCTTGTGTTGTTACAACCGAAATCGGCTTACCATCTTTGCTCTCAATAAACGCAGATGACACCTTGATTGAAATTTCCATTCCACCCCTAGACAGCGTCATATCCTGAATTTTTTGTGTTCTAATGTTCTCTGCGTTTGTTCCAACACTCTCTTCAGACCATCCAGATTTCGCGCCATCAATCGAAATACCGTACCAGTGTGTTTCTAGTTGGTCATATCCGACATACCAATCGGCGACGCCCATCGAGCCGATGGCAAGGGCAATAAGTACAACGAGTTTATGAATTAGTTTCATCTGCTTGCTCCTGAGGTCGCATCAATGGAAAAAGAATGACATCGCGAATCGATTCCATTCCGGTAAGTAACATAACTAAACGGTCTATCCCCAAGCCAAGACCACCAGCAGGTGGCATACCAACTCGCAGCGCATGAATAAAATCTTCATCGAGGGAACGAAATGCATTCACTTCATCATCTGCGCCATCAAGTTGCTCTGTGAATCGTTGCAATTGCAAATCTGGATCGTTCAATTCGGTGTATGCGTTCGCGATTTCCATATCTGCAACAAAAAGTTCCCATCGATGGGACAACGTTTCATCATCTTTGTGTGGACGAGTAAGTGGAGAGATTGCGCTTGGAAAATCTGTAACAAAAGTTGGGCGACTTGGTTCGAGTAAAGGCTCTGCGTGCCCGTCGAACAAATCACTGACAAGCAACCAATGATTTTTTGTGTCCGCATCACCGAAGCCGAGTTCTTTCGCTTTCGTTCGAACAGTAGTTTCATCGCCCATTGAACACCCAAGTGCCTTCTCAAACAATTCGCCGTATTTCACTCGGTCAAATGGTCTTGTGTAATCTATTTCGTGCTCACCAAATGCAATTGCGCTTGCATCTCCAATCGCATTTGCAGAAGCTCGAATCATTCCCTCTGTTAACTCAAGCATAGTTTCGCAATCCCCGAATGCTTCATACGATTCAAGCATCGTGAATTCGGGATTGTGCCGCTTCGAAATTCCCTCATTCCTAAAGTTTCGGTTTAATTCAAATACTTTTCGCATTCCACCGACAAGCAATCGCTTCAGATAGAGTTCTGGTGCAATTCGTAAAAATAGTGGAATTCCAAGCGCATTGTGGTGCGTTTCAAATGGTTTCGCAGCAGCACCACCAACTATAGGTTGCATCATGGGCGTTTCAACTTCAAGATACCCTTCGTCGTTCATAAAGGAACGAATTGTTGATACGATGAGCGAACGCGCTTTGAACGTGGCAATCGTCTCTTCGTTTGTATACATGTCAACATACCGCTGTCGATAGCGGAGTTCGGCGTCACTGAGCCCATGAAATTTTTCTGGTGGTGGAGCGAGTGATTTGCAAGCGAGTTCGAATGAATCTGCCCACACACAAATTTCACCCTTATTCGTTTTTCCCATCTTTCCCTCTGCTACGACAATATCGCCGTAGTCAAGTTTGCTTGCAACTTTAAACTGTTCTATTTGCATTGCTGCTTTGGAACAACTGATTTGCAAGTCGTCGCTATCATCTCGGATGACAAGAAACGTAAGTTTTCCCATCGCTCTATGTTGAATGCATCGACCAGCTACTTTGACAACTGGTCGGTCATCTTTGGCGCCGTCTTCCTTGAATGCATCATGCGCATCTTGATCAAACTGCTCACGTGCATTTGCAAGGGAAATCAGTCCGTCTACCCTTTGTCCCCAGGGATTGACACCGTAATCTTCAATCCATCGACCCATTTTTGCTCGTCTGGCTGCAACTAGCTGGGATTCATCTTGTTGTTGTACTTTTTGTTCACTCATAGTTAGGTAGGATGGTAACTTGCCTCGAATATATTTGAAACAAGGACCATCAAAAATATGACAACATCTCTAAAACGAATTGGAATTCTTACGGGGGGCGGGGACTGTCCTGGGCTAAATGCCGCAATACGGGGTATTGGAAAGGCTGCCCTATTCCATAATGGAATCAAAGTCTTCGGAATCCAGGATGGGTATCAAGGTCTCATTGAAAATCGCGTTAAACCACTTGGGATTGATGAACTCTCTGGGATTCTCACTCAAGGCGGGACAATTCTTGGGACAAACAACAAATGCTCTCCAGAAAAATATTACGAGGGTAATGACGAAAATGGCAACCCAGTTTATTCCAACGCTGTCGATCGGTGTATGACCACGATAGAAGAACACTGCATTGATGTACTTTTTGTCATTGGCGGTGACGGAACATTTACGTGCACCAAACCCCTCGTCGAAGCGGGCCTACGGTGCATCGGCGTTCCAAAAACTATCGACAACGATATTCATGGCACCGATCTCACAATTGGGTTTACAACTGCAACTAGAATTGGCACTATGGCTCTTGATAGATTGCATTCCACTGGCAACAGTCACCATCGTGTTATGATTTGCGAGCTAATGGGGCGAAACTCTGGTTGGCTCACACTTGCAAGTGGGCTTGCATCAGGTTCTGATGTCATATTAATTCCTGAAATTCCATTTGACCTAGGTAAGGTTTGTGAATTTGTTGAGGGGAGACGTAGCAAACAAAGTGGCTTTTCCATTATTGCTTGCTCTGAAGGCGCGCATGAAATAAACGGAAACCAAGTTGTTTCAAAGCATATTGAAACAAGTCCAGATCCAATTCGCCTCGGTGGAATCGGTCAACTTGTTGCAAATGAAATTGAGCAACGTACTGGGATTGAGACAAGAACCACTACACTTGGACATATTCAACGAGGCGGAGAGCCTGCTGCGACAGACAGAGTTGTGGCAACAACGTTTGCAACAGCAGCATTTGAATTGGCGATGGACGGACAGTTCAACAAAATGGTTGGATTATGTGATGGGCATATGAAAGCTCAAGACATTCTTAATGCAGCTGGAAAACAACGCCTTGTTCCAAAAGACCATCGGTTCATACGTGCTGCCCGCGCTGTTCGAACTTGTTTTGGCGACTAACGAATTTTTTCTTCAGCAAGCACAAAGAGTGCGGCATCAGCAAGTGTTGGGGCAAATAGAGTTGGCGTACATTCGTCCGTAACTCTTCCAGGAGCGGTCAACCAGATTGTGTTGCAGCCAACGGCTTGCCCCGCTTGAATGTCTCTTGCGGTGTCACCAATCATCCAACTTGCTTCAATGTCGATATCAAAATCTTCAACTGCCTGCAAAAGCATTCCGGGAGATGGTTTTCGCCAAGGATGGCTTCCCTTCCATTCTTCAAGCTCGCCCTCTGGATGATAGCAACAGTAGTAATACCGCTCAATTGGCCCAACGAGCGAATCAATCCGATTGTGCACCTTCTCGATATCACCTTCGGTAAAAACACCCCTCGCCACACCTGCTTGATTTGTCACAACAATTAACAACCAACCTGCCTTAGTAAGCGAAGCAATCGCTTCTGTTGCGCCATCAATGATGGTGACGGCGGCCGGGTCACCCAAGTCGCCCTGATTATCGATGATGGTTCCATCGCGATCTAGGAATACTGCTTTTCTCACCACCGTAGAATACAAGGAATGCCACTACCGCAAGACATCGAACGACTAGTTATTCTTATGCCTTCTTGGGTAGGTGATGTTGTCATGGCATCTTGCGTTTGGAAAATGGCTAGAAAAAAATATCCAAACGCAACGATAACAGCTGCAATTCGTCCTCATCTTTCGGAACTCCTTGATGGCATTGAGGAGTTTGATGACGTGCTGCCACTTGACATGAAGGCCTCGGTATTCGCGGCCGCAAGAAAATTGCAGACACTTCATGCAGACGCCATTATTCTTCTACCGAACAGTATTCGTTCTGCGATGATTGCCAGGCTTGCAAGAATTAATTACCGAGCTGGATACAAACGCGATTGGAGAACTTGGCTCCTTACAGATGGTATTGAAGTACAAAAACACAACACGCCCACCCCAACAAGTAACTACTATCTACATCTTGCTAATGAACTTTTTGGGATGCATGAAAAGAATGCAATTCCTTCGATTGCAATTAGTGATTCGACACAAAACATTCTCAAAGAGTTTTCAAAACCTATAGTCTTGCTCGTTCCCGGAGCTAGCAAGCCACAAAAGCGCTGGTCACCAAAGCGGTTTGCAGAAGTTGCAAATGCGATGCAAAAGCTCGGCGCAACATGCTGTGCAATCGGGTCACCCGACGAACACGAACTCATTCAAGAACTCGTCCTTGAAGCAGATGCACCAATTCACGACCTCTCTCAATCTGGTGTAACTCTTGGGACATTATCTGGTGTCATCGCCGATGCAGATTTGATGATTACAAACGATACAGGACCAAGGCATTTGGCGGTTGCCACTGGCACACCTGTTATCACGTTATACGGTCCAACAGATTATCGCTGGACAACATACGAGTGTGATAATGACATCCCACTTCTTGCAGACCCGTTTTTGCCAGAAAATCTTGTTGCAGATAGCAATACGGAGAGGTGCGACATCAACAACATACCTCCGAGTGATGCCATCGCAATCGCTTCACGTTTTATCTCGTAGCACCACCAATTTTCGGTTCTTCGCCACGAACAATTCTGCCAATATTAGAGCGGTGCTTCCAAAAAACCATACACGCAATAAAACCTGTCACTGCAAGCAGTGGCCAGGCGTGTTCAACTGTTGACTCGAGAAACACTTGCACAGCCGCATCACCGAACAAAGCAAGTGCAGCGATAAGGCTTGCAAGTGAAATCATCTTGGAACTTTTTAATGTGACAATCCAAGCAAGAAATGCAATAAGAACTGGAACTGTTAGAAGTGGCCAAAGTGCAACCATACCACCAAAGGTTGTTGCAACACCCTTCCCCCCACCAAACTTAAGCCACGGAGAATACATGTGACCGATCATCGCAGCTAAAGCAACGCAAATCCAAAGCAACATTGAACTTGTTGTCATTGCATCAATTGGTTTGCCAAACAAGTTTGCATAGAAACCAAAAGCTAGTACGGGAAGTGCGCCTTTGAGCACGTCGAGAAAAAAACAAATCAACCCAAAATTTTTACCAAGAATTCGGCCAACATTTGTTGCTCCAATATTTTTTGAACCATGTTCACGAATATTGACCCCTTTTGTTTTTGCAATTAGAACGCCAAAGGGGATGCTTCCCGAAAGGTATGCGAGGGTTAACCCAATACTGTTGACCAAAACATCCATTCCCCCCATGCTAACAGGAGTACAAGCACAAGGCGAAAGTCAACCAAATATCTTGTATCTAATCTCCTACATGCTAGTGAGCAGACAAAAACAATAAAAAAGTATAGCCCTACGCTGGTCTGCTCCACAGCAAGAAGCAGACCGATGGACGCGAAGCAATACAGTGCTGTAGTAACTATCCAAGTCCAATTATTACCGAGTTGCGACGCAAGCGTTGGGCAGCCACTCGCAGCGTCAAAGTCTCGGTCAACCAAATCGCAAAGCAACGCATCGGAGCTGCAGATTAAAATGAAAGCCACAAGAGTCACAATAGAATTTGCAAAATCATTAAGTGCCCACGCGAATAATGTTATTGCAGTGCCAACAACAAGCGGTTTCAAGTACAAAAATGTGCGAAGTGGTTTTGTAAGAGTTTTTCTTCCGTAAACGAAAGCACCCGCTACTGCACATAATACTAGTAGTGTTGCGAGTAGTGCATAAAACGCGAACGCTAAAACTGAAGCGAAAAGCAATAGTCCAGAAACAAAACGCAATTGTGTTCTATGGCACACTGCAATCCTGTGCCGTTTTTGCATAGGTCCAATCGCTTGAATCGAAGTCCGATGAAACATGTAAATTGCTGCCGTAAGCAGACCCGCTCCCACAAGTGCTATTGGGTTCTGAGGTTGTTCATTCACACAATACAGCAGTGCAGTAACACTCATTACGTACACCATTGCCGGAATGCCCAAAACTGTCATCCACGTCATTTCACTATTCTATTGGGGACAGTCCCCTGGGGACTGTCCCC
>CAYSYI010000040.1:0-4398 GCA_964435395.1 uncultured Isosphaeraceae bacterium | reverse complement strand
GGGGACTGTCCCCAATAATGGAGTACAATACGGATATGGATGAGCACGCTGGATATCAATCACCTCTTTCTGGACGCTATGCTTCGCCACAAATGCAGGAAATATGGTCTTCACGGCGAAAAATCGGGACATGGCGACGGTTGTGGCTCGCCCTCGCTGAGTCAGAGCAGGCACTTGGGCTTGATATCTCGGATGATCAACTCCAAGAATTACGCTCGACTCTCGACGACATAGATTTTGAAGCAGCAGCGAAGTATGAAAAAGATCTTCGCCACGATGTGATGGCACATGTCCACACACTTGGTGATGTTGCACCAACTGCGCGTTCAATCATTCATCTTGGAGCAACAAGCCAGTTCGTCAATTGCAACACTGAACTATTGCAACTTCGTGATGCACTTCAACTCATCGCAAAAAAACTTGCACATGTCATTTGCAATCTTGGCTCATTTGCAGAAGAGTATCGCAGCCTACCGACCCTTGGCTTTACCCATTACCAACCAGCACAACCAACCACAGTTGGAAAACGTGCAACTCTCTGGGCGCAAGACCTTACTCTAACTCTTGAAGAAATTGAGTTCCGTCTAAATACAATACGCTTCCGTGGCGTTCGAGGAGCAACCGGAACCCAAGCTTCATTCCTTGATTTATTCGACGGTGATCATGACAAAGTACTACAACTTGACACAATGGTCACCGAAAAAATGGGATGGCCCTCGGACCAAAAACTCTCAGTTACAGGTCAAACATACCCTCGCATTGTTGATGCTCAAATCCTCTCCTCTCTAGCAAGTGTTGCTGCAGCTGCGCATAAATTTGGAACTGATCTTCGGCTCCTTGCAAATCGTGGAGAGCTCGAGGAACCATTTGAGAAAAAACAAATTGGCTCCTCTGCAATGGCGTACAAACGAAATCCCATGCGGTGCGAACGCGTCTGCGCTCTGGCTCGGTTTGTCATGAACATGCCGCCGAACGCTCTGCATACGGCTGCAGTCCAGTGGATGGAACGGACATTAGATGATTCCGCAAACCGCCGCCTCACTCTTCCCGAGTCATTCTTGGCACTCGACGGATTGTTAGATGTGCTGGGCAACATTTCCGATGGTCTCATTGTGCACAAAGCAAGAGTAGCCGCGAATCTCCAACATGAGATGCCCTTCCTTGCAACAGAACGCCTCATGATGGAAGCTGTCAAAAATGGAGCAGATCGACAAGATGCCCACGAACTCGTCCGAACACATGCCATTGAAGTCGCCCGCCAAATCAAGGAGGAAGGCATCGAGAACAATCTCTTAGCACTTCTTGGTTCTGAAAAGATGTTCGAGGGTGTCGATCTTTCATCGGCAACTGATCCAAGTGGTTTTGTGGGTCGAGCACCTGAGCAAGTCGACGATTTTATCGATTCAGTAGTTACTCCCATACGGGAAAAATACACCGACTCGGCGGTTGTAACAGCCGAGCTACACGTCTAAATACCTAACAAATCCCTATCAAACGCTTGTTTTTTATGTTTTTTCTGCAATTACGGGGTTAAAAGGGGTTGTTTGCCGATAAAGAATGCATTGAAATGCAATTAGAGGGCATTACATTGCCCACAGAATACACCCTAGGAGTAACCCTAGTACAACGCTTTGGAGGCACCAACTATGGAATCGTATGACCGCTTAGTTCAACTCGTTCAAGATGTGACTGATGATATGGCAAAATGTGAAGGTGGCAACAAAGCTGCTGGTACACGAGTCAGAAAAGCAATGCAAGACATCAAAGCCGCAGCCCAGGATGTGCGCAAAGATGTTCTTGGTCTTCGCAACAGCGACGGCTAATTCACACCAATACACGATTAGCAATGGGCTCAAGCAATGTTTGAGCCCATTTCTTTTATACTCTCTACCCTATGGCTGTTGAACCACTTCTAGACATATCAACGATCGACCTCTCCCAGATTGCACTCACCTCTGAAAAAGTTGGTGAGATGAACCCTCAGGCGGGTGATATGCGTCAACTTGATTATGTGGCGTGGATAAGTGATGACAATCAAACCGCCGTGGGCATCAAGGAAGTGAATGAAGACGAGTTCTGGGTCAGTGGTCACATTCCAGGACGACCGATTTACCCCGGTGTCTTAATGATTGAAGCCGCAGCCCAAATCAGCAGCATTCTGTACCACATCAATGCAGAGGTCAACCATTTTATGGGTTTTACCCGCTGTGATAACTGTTCATTCCGCGGACAAGTGCTGCCTGGAGACATACTCGCTATCGTTTCGATTATCCGTAAATTTCAGCGAAGACGTTTTGTGTGTGATGCTCAAGGGTATGTAGATGGAAATTTCATGTTTGAAGCCAAAATTACTGGCATGATGATGTGATGGAACCGTACCCACTTACGTTTGAACCGATTTTAAAAGAGAAAGTTTGGGGCGGCAGAACGCTCGAACGTTTTGGGAAGCAACTCCCTCCAAATGTTTCTATTGGCGAGTCTTGGGAACTCGCAGATTTGCCTCTTTCGATTCAAGATGGCCAGAGCGTTATTGCAAATGGTCCACTCGCTGGAAAAACACTTGACGAAAATTTCCCACTTCTCATTAAGTTCCTAGATGCAAGAGACAATCTCTCAGTGCAGGTCCACCCAAGCGAGGAGTACGCGACAAGACATGCAGAGGCACACCTTAAAAGTGAGGCGTGGATTATTCTCGACACGACCCCCGAGGGCAAAATCTACGTGGGGTTGAAAGAGGGAACCACAGAAGAGCAACTCCGAGCGGCGATACAAAACAACACCGTTCCAGAACTACTACATGCTTTTGACGTTTCACCGGGTGAATGTTATTACTTACCAAGTGGAACATGCCACGCTCTGGGTGCTGGTGTCCTTGTTGCAGAAGTGCAAACGCCAAGTGATACAACATTTCGAGTTTGGGATTGGGGCCGCACTGGAAGAGAGATGCATGTCGATCAAGCGATGGAGTGTATTGATTTTCTTAATCCATCATTAACTTTCACGCAGCCCGAGCCATTACGAAGTGGGGATTTTTTAAGTACGCACTTTGTGAACACGCCATTCTTCTCTATTGAGCGCGTTGAGGCAGTAACCGACACTACACTTGATCTTGTTGTCGATGAAACACCCGCCGTCCTGATGGTTGTCGAGGGGCACGCGAACATTCAACACACTGTCGCGGTTGACGCGCCCTCTGGCACAACAATCCTTCTTCCGATTGGTATCACAAATGCCACGATGGTGATGCCCAAAGGAACAGCTGTTTTGCGTTTTGACGTTCCTAGCCAATTAACCATCGCACAACTGTAACGCGTAGACAGTCCCGCCAATTCGACGTGACTGTCACTAGTATTGAAGTGGGTGTCCCCTTTGCGTGTATTGGACGAATGTACACTGTGGCAGTTTGCCGTGTTTTTCCTGCTAGGGTCAGTCCCGCACATACCAACTCGCGATATATAAATCAATGTGGGTAAGCCCATGCACAAAACCGTGTGCGCAAACTTCTGGGGACAGACCCGTCGTTACGCTTGAATATCTAAGTGTTGGCCAGTTGCAATCAATGTTGCCGCTTCAATACGATCGGCACTGCGTGTGTAGAGTTGCAATGGTTGCACAGTAGAAACTTCAATCCCATCGAACGTTACCTTGCCAGGAACGGTCGCTGCAACAAGTTGTTGTACAGGTGCAACAGCAACTGGCTTTGCAACTTGCGTTGCTCTCTGAGCTCCGTACGCTTGCGCGACAGAAAATGGGATTGGACCTTCTATTTGCATACTCTTACATTACCTCAAACTTCAGAAAAAACAACTGACCCCAAGAAAAAACGGCTGTTGCTCTTCCCGCAACAACCGATATTTTCGAGGCCGCCGCCCACCATTGGCGGCCAATAGACATCGACAGCCACATGCACCGCACTTGAGCCGATAATAGATATTTTGAAAATGACCGTTATTAGTAGGATTTAGCCCAAAGAACACGCTGGGTGCTTGGGTTGCCAGTAAAGATGCAAGTACCCTCTTCGTCGTGTCCAACAAGCGGAATACAACGCAGAGTTACTTTTAAGTCGCCTTTGATTGTGTCTTCGACTGAAGGATCACCGCAGAAATGTGCGTATACAAAACCAGTTCCATCATCTTTGAAGTGGTCATAAAAATCTTCTTTGGAATCGATAATTGTTGTTGCTTCTTCGCGGCGTGCGAGTGCTCGATCAAACAACCCTTGTTGTATTTCATCGAGGATGTCCGTAGCCTTTGCGATAAACTCTTCACGCGGAACGCCTTGTTTATCTTTGTGCCCTTTATCACGACGTGCCATAAAGACTGAATCGTTTTCCATGTCACGTGGCCCTACTTCTAATCGAATTGGGATGCCCTTCTTAATCCAACCCCATGTTTTTTC
>CAYSYI010000039.1:0-14520 GCA_964435395.1 uncultured Isosphaeraceae bacterium | reverse complement strand
TCTGTGTTTTCTAACCAAACACGCCGGGAGTGACTCGAACACTCAACCTGCGGATTTGGAATCCGCTGCTCTGCCAATTGAGCTACCGGCGTCCATACTTCCACTTGGAACAAGTGGAAGCGTTATTTATTTCCGCTTAATCTTATGAAGGGTGTGTTTACGAAGGCGGGGGCAATACTTTTTATAGCCCTCTTTCACCTTTTCATCAATGCCGCCCTTCACGCGGATACTTGTGCGGTAATTCAAGTCACCTGATTCGGTGCATTGAAGCCAAACATATTCTCGATCTGTTGATCTTGCCATAGCAGGTAAAACCTTTCAAGCACGAATTGACGTGGAAAGAGGGCAAGAGCCCTCTTCCCACAAATCATTCGTGTTACTCAACTATCTTGGTCACAACACCAGAACCAACGGTGCGACCGCCTTCACGAATCGCGAAGCGGAGACCTTCTTCCATAGCAATTGGCTTGTCTTCAAGGTCAATTGCCATTTGAACATTATCACCAGGCATGCACATTTCTGCGCCACCCATCAAATCTAATTTACCAGTAACGTCAGTTGTTCGGAAGTAGAACTGTGGTTTATATCCACTAAAGAAGGGAGTCGATCGACCACCTTCTTCTTTGGTAAGAATATACACTTCGCCTTCGAATTTTGTATGTGGCGTAATTGAACCGGGCTTACAAAGTACTTGACCGCGTTCAATGTCATTCTTGTCAACACCACGGAGGAGACAACCAACGTTATCGCCAGCTTGCGCATCTTCAAGAATCTTTTGGAACATTTCAACACCAGTTACCGTTGTCTTCGCAGTTTCTTCGTTCAAACCAACGATTTCAACTTCGTCACCAACTTTTACGTAGCCACGTTCAATACGACCTGTTACAACTGTACCTCGACCCTTAATAGAGAACACGTCTTCAACTGGCATGAGGAAGTCCTGATCCACAAGGCGCTCAGGCTCTGGGATGTAAGAGTCGCATGCTTCCATCAACTCATCAATTGATTTACAAACTTCGTCGTCTTTGCCTTCTGATTCAAGAGCTTTAAGGGCTGAACCGCGAATAACTGGAATGTCATCGCCCGGGAAGTCGTAACTACTAAGCAAATCACGAATTTCCATTTCAACGAGTTCTAGTAGTTCTTCATCGTCCACCATATCGCACTTATTCATGTACACAACAAGTGCTGGTACACCAACTTGGCGAGCGAGCAAAATGTGTTCACGAGTTTGTGGCATTGGACCGTCAGTTGCTGCAACAACAAGAATCGCGCCGTCCATTTGGGCAGCACCAGTAATCATGTTCTTCACATAGTCAGCGTGACCTGGGCAGTCAACGTGTGCGTAGTGACGAGTGTCTGATTCGTACTCTTGGTGACTTGTAGCAATGGTAATACCGCGTGCTTTTTCTTCAGGTGCGTTGTCGATTTGATCAAACGCACGAGCATCGCCTAGACCCTTTGATGATTGACGAGTTGTAATCGCAGCAGTTAAAGTTGTTTTCCCGTGGTCAATGTGACCAATCGTGCCAATGTTCACGTGGGGTTTATTTCGAACAAATGTGTCCTTTGCCATCGTGAGTTCTCCGTTTCAAGAGGTGGCAATTAACTGCCACCAACCATTTCCTTCTGTCAGTTTTCAAAACTGACACCAATTACTTATTGCTGTAGACCGTCTACAACAACGCATCATTACTTAAGCCGCCGACGGGATTTGAACCCGTGACCTCACCCTTACCAAGGGTGTGCTCTACCACTGAGCTACGGTGGCAATTGGGATCCGTCATGCAACCGACCATCCTTGGCCACTCGAACGTGTATTCCTCACACGCCCCCCGACGTTCGTACCCCCATCGCCCGATTTAAAAAGCCGCCCCAGAAGGACGGAAGGAAGAGTGTAGCGAAAGTACGCAAAATCGCAACCCTATTCGAGAATATTCTTCCAAAACGCTACGTGGAATCCTAATAAACATGCCAATAATGGCTATTCAGTCGGTTTTCGTAAATTCAATTGATGGACACGATATCCTCGTCCAAGCAACGTTTGATCAGCATTCCCGCCAGGGATCGTAATTGGTCCTCGTTGAGTCCATCGAGCGACCCGATCAACCGATCCATCAAGCAACAACACCATGCAATCGTCTCCGTATCGAAAGTCGACATCACCTGTGGGATCATCCGACAGATGTGTCAAAGGAGCAGCACTTGTCGACGGGTTACTCACTTCCCACGCCTTTGCAGAAGGTGTAATCGTTTCGCCAACAACTGAATCTACAAGATAAATTGAACGGGCGGGTGCATTTAACATTGAGTATGTGAAATACCAGTCGATCGTTGAATCTCGATCTGTTGAATTTGGATTTCCGTCAGAACCACTTCGTGAGTCAAAGAAATTATTCGCTGCAAAGTAACCTGGCAATTCTCGAGATGCACCTCGAGTGTTTAAGAACCTAGAACGAAACGGATGATCAAAGTTTTCATGAACATCATAAATATCATCATCTGGTGAATCGGATTCCCAGCGAGAGTCTCCCATTACCGTCATATCACGTAAGCCAAATGTTTGGTGGAGGGAGTTGTTCGTCCAAAGGATGTCCGACCACGTTCCTTGATATTGACCTCTTTGGACAGTGTCGTTTGGGTTGTCATCTTGAGCATTGGGATTTCGTCGCTCTAAAATTCTTGAACCACTCTCAGCCTCATCAACAAAATCAAACTGGCTAGGGAGTATGTTTCCATCATGCTCACCCGACCATAATTCCATCCAGACCCCAACTTCCTTCAGGTTTGTGCTTGTGTCTACTGTTTTCGCAGCTTCCTTACTTCCCCCAAGGGCTACAAGCATAAAGGCAGCGAGCAGAGCGATGATCGAAATAACTACAAGCATTTCTACTAATGTGAAAGCGCGGTTTTGTTGTTTCTTTTTCATGAGAATTCTCCTCATTCTACGCATAGTGCACAAATTTGACCAATATTTTGTCTTACCCTAAGTTCATTGTCATTAAGAATTCGGCATTTGAATTTGTTTTAACCATACGGGTTCGAAGCATTTCCATGGCTTCAACTGGGCTCATGTCACTTACAACCTTACGCAAACGACCTACAAGTTCGTGTTCCTTTGGATCGAGCAGTAATTCTTCACGCCGCGTTCCAGACGCAGCAATATCAATCGCAGGCCAAATTCGTTTTTCAACTAACTTTCGAGTTAGGTGTAACTCTGAGTTTCCTGTGCCTTTAAATTCTTCAAAAATAACTTCGTCCGCTTTTGATCCAGTGTCAACAAGCGCCGTGCCAATAATTGTGAGTGATCCACCATCTTCGATATTTCTTGCTGAACCAAAAAATTTCTTGGGTCGAATAAGTGCTTTTGAATCAACACCACCGGTACCAATTTTGCCTGTACTCGGCAATCCGTTGTTGTACCCGCGAGCAAGTCGTGTAATTGAATCCATCAAAATAACAACGTGATCTCCAAACTCAACCATGCGGCGTGCTTTTTCCATCACCATTTCTGCGACTTGAATATGCCGTGTTGCTTCTTCATCGAATGTACTTGCAACCACTTCGACTGAGTCTGGAGTACTTCTCCTAAAGTCTGTCACCTCTTCAGGGCGTTCATCTACGAGCAATACTATTACATGAACATCTGGGTGATTCACCGCGATTGCGTTCGTTAATCGTTGGAGCAATACCGTCTTTCCTGTTCGTGGTGGCGCAACGATGAGTGCTCGTTGCCCAAATCCCATTGGAGCAACCAAATCAATAACGCGTGTTTCAATAATCTCACTTTCCGTTTCAAGGTGAATTCTTGAATCGGGGTGCAAAGGAGTCAAGTTTTCGAACGTTGAGATATCGTGAACATCTTTTGGATCACGACCATTTATCGCTTCAACACGAAGCATCGCGAAATATGTTTCTGTTTCTTTTGGAGGACGAATAAGACCACGAATTTCCTGTCCTTTTCGTAAACCAAACCTGCGGATTTGTGATGGGCTTACATACACATCATCAGGTGAGGCAACGTACGAATATTCTGGACTACGCAAGAAACCATATCCATCTGACATGATTTCAAGGGTTCCTTCTCCTATCATCAAACCCTGGCGCGTAGCTTGCGCTTTGAGAATTTCAAAGACAAGTTTTTGCTTTGGCATCTCTGCCCAATTTTTTACTTTTTCTTTCTTAGCAACTTCGCCGAGATCCTTACTCTTCATGTGTTGAAGAGCCGTTAAATCGTAGCCCTCTTTTTTTGCTTTGTCGTATTTTTTCTGCGCCGCCTCTGTTAGTTTTGTGTCTAGCGACGCCGCTTCGCTTTCAAGCTGTTCGTCTGTTGGTACTTCGCCCGGCTTTAGTGTCATTGCTGACATCCCACTATCGCTGCGGTTACCTTTTCGTCGTCTTCGTTTCTTAGCCATTCTGTATTATCTCCGAACCCCCAAATGTGGGGCATTCCTTTTTATGCAACACCGTCGGTGGTGAAACAAGCTGATTTTTCTAAGGTGTTAAAAGGGGTTTGTGTTAGCGACGTAGCAGTTTAAAAATTTACTAGTGTCGCCTGTTGTAAACATCTTCAAGTATTTGTTTGACCTGGTTGTGTACCCTGCCCAACTCGCCCTCGTTGATGACTACATAATCGGCTCTATCTCGCTTCGTGTCAAGGGGCAACTGGACAGCTTCTCTACGATTGATTTCTTCGACAGACCAGTTTCGGTCTTTTTGTACCCTCTTCTGACGAATTTCAATCGAAGCATCGACAAATACAATTGCATCGCACTCTTTATCTAAACCGGTCTCTAACAGCAATGGGGCATCAATGACAAGGGCTTTTGTCCCTTCGCCTGCCATTGAAAACTGCTCCTCTTGAAGTTTTTTTGCTAGTGGATGGAGCAACGATTCAAGGCGAATCCGTTGTGATTCTTCGTTGAAGACAATTGCTGCAAGAGCTCCATGATTCACGCTTCCATCATCGTTTAAAATTTCTTTCCCCCACCATCCAACAAGTTGTTCAATGACATCTTTGTTCTGCATTGCTGTTTTTGCGTTTTTATCTGCGTTAGCAACGATACACCCGAGTTCGTAAAACTGCGCCGCAACTGTGCTCTTCCCTGAGCCGATCCCGCCAGTAAGCCCAATTGTTGGGGGTTGTGAACTCATTGCACAACTCTTGACCACGTTGTTCCTTCTGGACCGTCTTTTATTTCAATACCCATCGCACACAACTCATCACGGAGTTCGTCCGCTCGTGACCACTCTTTATTTGACCGTGCATCAAGCCGAGCCTCAATAAGCGACTCTATTTTATCGACGTCAAGATTTTCGGTACAAACAGCATCTTCAAGTTCAATGACTCCAAGAATTGCATCCATATCATGCAGCGCTTTGAGCTCATCGCCAAGCGTACTCGGACCATTGCCAACACCTGGGTTACAATCAATTGAATGTGAACCTACCGCTTCACTTAAAATTCCAATCGCACCTGCAATATTAATATCTTCACACATAGATGCAATGAATTTTTCCTTTGCATCTTGCAGTGGGGTCTCGTTTATTTTCACTTCAGCGTGCAAGCAAAGCCATGCTGCAAGTCGCCTCCAACGATCTATTTGTCTTTGGGAATCTTTTAATCCCTGAAGAGTAAAGTTTTCGTTTGACCTGTAGTGAGTTCGGATAAGTTCTAAACGAATTGCAGCTGGGGTTGCACCTTTTGAAACCAAGTCTCGAAGTGTATAAAAGTTTCCTTTGCTTTTACTCATCTTGCCGCCATCGACAAGGAGGAAGCGTGTATGGAACCAATAATTAGCGAACGATTCTCGGCCCGTTGCACAACATGATTGTGCAATTTCGCACTCATGGTGTGGAAAAATATTGTCTTCGCCTCCACTATGAATATCAATGACATCACCGAGAATCGATGTTGCCATAGAAGAACATTCAAGATGCCAACCAGGATACCCTTCGCCCCACGGACTTTCCCATCGCATTAGATGGTTTGGGTCTGGTTTCCACAACATGAAATCTGCGGGGTTCCGCTTGATGTTCTGCGTTTTCATATCAACGCGCCCGCCCTCTCCAGAACGCAGTTTTTCCATCGTGTTCCCAGAAAGTTTCCCGTACGAAGGAAATGATTGGACATCAAAATACACGACTCCATCCTCAGCAACATACGCATGGTTTTTTTTGATAAGCAACTCCACCATCTCAATCATCTGAGAAATGTATTGCGTTGGGCGTGGCATTAGGTTTTGATTTTCCATGGCATCTGAAACAATTTTCATGCCAAGTGCTTTAGCGTCTTCTATAAAAGCAATCGCGTAATATTGTGCAACTGCAATTGGGTCCGTTGGATCAATATCTGCATCACTTGGAAGTGTGCCAGATTTTTTTGCTTCTGCAAGACGGATTGAAGCTACTTCCATCTTGTCTTCACCTCCTCCATCTGCAACAGCGTCATCGGTCATGTGCCCAACATCTGTAATGTTCATAACCTGTTGAACGTCATACCCAATTGCTTCAAGCGTTCTTCGAAGAACGTCTGCATTGAGAAAGGCTCTAAAATTACCGATGTGTGCAAAGTCGTACACCGTTGGACCACAAGAATAAAACGTCACCACTCTTTGTTCGGGATCAATGGGTACAAATGGTTCTGTCTTTCGAGTGAGTGAGTTGTAAAGGTGCAATTGCATAGTTGGTACGATGTGTGTTTGGTTATGGATTATTGTACGTACAACGGTATTTTTGAAGGCAAAACTGCACTAGTAACTGGTGGTGCTGGTTTCATTGGTTCACATCTTACACAACATCTCGCATCACTTCGTTGCAATGTGCGAGTGCTTGATGATTTTAGTACTGGCCACGCTTCAAACCTGCAAAATATTGAAACAACATGTGTAGAGGGTTCTATTCTTGATGCAGAGGTGCTGAGTCAAGTAGTCACTGGGTGTGATTATGTTTTTCACTTGGCGGCGTTCGTCTCGGTTCCACATAGTTTTGAAACTCCAAAAGAGTGTTTCATCATTAATATTCAAGGAACTGAAGAGGTTCTCAAAGCAGCAACTCACGCAAACTGCAAGCGCGTGGTGTTTTCTTCGTCTGCGGCATGTTATGGAAGCAATCCAAAGCTACCTAGCTGTGAACTCGATCAAGTTTCGCTTGAATCACCATACGCAGAATCTAAATATGCAGGCGAACAACTCCTTGCGGCAATGCCTACTGTTGATGGGGTTTCGCTTCGATACTTCAATGTCTTTGGGAATCGACAAGACCCAAAGTCGCAATATGCTGCTGTCGTAAGTGCTTTTAAAAATGCACTTCAACAATCTTATAATCCTGTGATTTATGGGGACGGAAATCAAACGAGAGATTTTACAGCTGTTGAAAATGTTGTACATGCAAATTTGCTCGCAGCATCTCATGCAGCTCCACTTCGGGGCGCTGTGTTTAATGTAGGAACTGGATCTTCAATTTCATTGCACTCCTTGCTGCGTTCTATGGCAAATGATGAAACAGTTTCTGCGTCTTATCAACCGGAACGTAAGGGTGATGTGCAGCACTCTTGTGCGGATATCACAGCAATTTCTGAGACATTAGGCTATTCGACGATTGTTGATACAACGCACGCTCTTCAAGCGTTACTTAATCCCAGACAGCAGTAAAATCAATATTTCCCGTTGCTGGATTCAGCTCGTTTTGTGTTGAGATGACCATGTAGTTGTCGCCCGAGAAAAGCCCTTGGTCTGGAAATGAAACTTGAACATCCGTCCAATCTGTCAAGAAAATATTGTCAGGTCCAAGCGGGGAACCATCAAGTGGTTGGTACGCTATTCCCTCGGGAAGATAGGATTTTGCAATTCGAGTTGAACCATCTCCAGATACAATTGCTCCATTCCAAAGTGTTTTTTCGCCATGAAATCCTAGAGAATTACTTTCGGAATCAAAGAGAAGAGAGCCGTCTGCGTTAACTGAACTTTCAGGACCTCGGTTCGACAGAATTAAATCTGATGCGGTCGATCCAGAATGCCATTTCAAGCGAATGCGTTGACCACAAAGTGCTTGGTGGGCGTAGGAATTGTGCGCTACATTCGTTGCTGAAGCAGTTGAGATATCCGCATTAAATTGGTCATCCCAAAAAACAGTTTCTCCGTCAACTCCAATAAAATCATACACAAGGTCCTCTTCATCAATATCCCGCACATTTGCGTTTGTTTCAACTGGGCTAACTACAAAGCCTGTATCAAAGTAATTTCGAGCAACCATCATGGACATTAAATTCGCAGTTGTATTGCTGAAATCGTGTGCAATCGTTGGGTGTTCATTACCAACATCACTAGGTAGCGGCAGTCGCCCCTCATTTCCAGTCGCATCAAGTAACAGTGCTGCGTGAATACCTTTCACGCGAGTTTTGTCTTCCGTCGACTTTGCAGTCGCGAATGCCTTCCCCAGTGCAGGGATGAGCATCGCCGAGAGCAAAATAATGATGGCAATAACAACAAGCAGTTCAACTAGGGTAAAACCCACAGGAATGTGCCTTTTCTTAACTTTTAATCTATGCATGCCGTAAAGGATACGCCATCTCACTCCAAAAGTCACCACTCTCTGCAGTACGACCGTTTTCCACGCTGACTCTCACCCTCACTCTGTACACAGAGTAATTTTGCCGATTGAAACACGGTTAAAACATGCACAAGGGTATTTTCAACCTTTTTAACTCTAAGCTATTCAGAATCGCGTGATTTGAAAGGAGTCGCTGGATTGCCAGAATAGATGGTATTTGCATCGAGGCTCTGCATCGCAACTGCTCTAGCGCCAAGAATCGCCCCCTCCGCTACGACAACATTTGGCCCCACAAACGAATCGGTCGCGAGCCAGACATCATCACAAATGGTTATTGGTGGTCTAAGAAGTGGCATATCTTTCTTCGTATAGTCGTGAGACCCTGCACAGAGATGCGCATATTGAGAAATTGAAACTCGGTCGCCAATTGTGACTTTGCCCAGACAATAGACAATGACTCCATCGCCAAGGCAACTATTCTTTCCCAACGAAAGATTCCATGGGCACTCAATTTTTACCGTCCGTCGAATAACACAGGAACTGTCAATCGTAGCGCCGTAGGATCGGAGCAAAAATATTCTCCATCGATTCCAAGTGTGGAATGAATAACGAAAAAATGTAGCCTGAGTAATTGACCAAAGCAATCGACAAATTTTTTCTTGTGTCGAATATGGACTTGTGTGCCTTTGCTCATCCATCGCGGTCTATCTTTCGTTGCTGTCTGAGCTCGATCATTTTTAATGAAATAAATATTTCGTATGTTGAAATGAATAAACAAAAACGTAAACCTGTTAACCCATCTAAAAATCCAATCTTAACAAAGTACATCCAGATAAATCGGAACAACCACTTCGCAGGTAGCCAAGGGTATACATTCCTTTTTACCCACCGTCGACGTTCTTGCACATCGCCAAACAGCCTTGGAGCAATGGTCAATCCTTCCTTTGTAGGTTGGTCAATAATTTCTTTTGCTTCCAATGTTGAATAGTGATTGTATTTCTCAAGATATTGATCAAGACCCCGACGATCATCATGTTCCATATGACCTCGCAACTTCCCAATGTTTCCATCAACAATCATGTGTTCGTGCACTTCTCGGTTTTCGTACCTCGCCTTTCCTTTTTTAAAAAACCGAACATTCCAACTTGGGTAATAACCACAGTGTCGTATGCGCTTGTTAAGAAATATAAAATACCTATTGATATTAAACGCTGATTCGCTTGTTTCTCCTGAAGGTTTTGCTGCTATTACTAAAAGCTCCTCCCTGAGCTCTGGAAGGATTACCTCGTCAGCATCTAATATAAATACCCAGTCAGCTTGAATGTCTAGATTATCCAGCGCCCAGTTTTTTTGTTTCGCATACCCTAGCCACGGTTGAACAACGACTTCAGCGCCTGCTTTTTTTGCAATTTCACACGTTTTGTCTGTAGATTCTGAGTCAACAACCCAAACCTTATCAGCCCATTCAATGACTCCCGCCAAAGCGTAGGGCAAATTCACCTCTTCGTTTTTTACTGGAATAATTATTTCGATATTCGAGAGCGGCTTGTCGCATGGTGCAGATATTTCGTGGACATACAAAACTCTATCACCACGTGGAACTGCCGGCTCACCTGTACATATTTTCCATTCTGGCAAGCGCCCATCAACAAGCCCCCTTGCACCAACTACAACACCAGATTCAATGTGTGAGTTTGGCATGACAACTGTGTCTGTTGCAACCCAACAATCTTCGCTAATCGTGATTTTGCCTACTCGATTTGTTTTGCCTTTTGACTTAGCATCACCACAGGTTGTCAGCAACATAACATATTGACTAATCGAGGAACGTTTCCCAACTGTGATTGGTTCTGTCGAGTCAACAATAACTCCATCACCAAAAATAACCAGGTCATCAATAGCAATATTCCATGGCTTGTTAAATTTTACACTGCGTCTGATACGAACATTTCTCCCACACTTCATGCCAAACAGGCGAAGGATTGTTCTTCGATACAAATATGCATTGTGCGGTGTGCACAAAAACAAAGTCTTTCCTACGGACGACCACAATAACTGGCGAATTGAATTCACTCAACAATCCTTGCTGGATTTCCGAGCAATTCAACGGATCCGTCATATGAAGTGTATACGCTTGCTCTTGGGTGAACAATTGTGTTTGTTGAAAGAACAACGCTTGGTGCAATATAAGCATCAACTCCAATGTAAGAATCACTACCGATTGTGATGGGTGGTCGAGTAAGTGGGAACGTTGTATCTTTCATATCATGTGAACCTGCACAAAGGTGTGCTCGTACATCAACCCGAACCCTGTCGCCCAATGTAATGGTGCCGAGTGCATACAAGATGCAATGTTCTGCAAAGTGGCAATCACTTCCGATATCAAGATTCCAAGGAATCGTGATTTGTACCGTTCTGGCAAAGGAACATTTTTTCCCAATCCTTGCTCCAAACAATCTCAAGAGAGATGGTCTCCAACATGGGCAGAATGTCCAAATAAGTTTGCCGAACGTTCCCCAAAGAACTCTCAAAAATAACTGGACTATCGGCCAAGCCGTACGCCTCTTTGGAGGGGCTTTCTCCATTGCCTTGGTTCGGCTAGGTATATCTTGTTTTACGTCGTTATCGTCCATAGGTAATCCGGTGTTTTACGAGTTTCAGTGTGTGCCAAAGCCCTTCAATCGGCACATTAACATCGCTCAATTCCACTTTTGACTCGATTTTCTGGAATTATGGTTCATTTTCTATCTACTCATGAACATTGACCAATGTTCGTTAATCAACTTGATGAGTGAGAACGACCAAGAATCCAGTGGAGTTCGGGTCTTTTGAGCAGAATACTACCAATTCCAAAGATGCTAACACCAACAAATACGGCTCCTGCAAGGACAACCCAAGAATGCAATGCTCCACCAGCAGGAGACCAAAATTGCTGAACCACAATAGCGACGGCGCCGCCCATCACAAGCGTCAATAAAGACGTTGTGCACCATGAGCGAATAACATCACGATCAACGGGAATTTGCACATGCTTCCGAATCACAACAAGGAGAATGCTGACTTGAATAACCGCGCAAATTGCAGTTGACCACGCAAGACCTGACGTCTTTAGTGGTGTCCAAATCAAAATACTATTAATAATAAAATTTATTACAACACAAATCACAGCCACCTTGACTGGAGTCTTCACATCATCTTTTGCATAAAATCCTTTTATCAAGACTTGTAGCATTGAGTATGCCCAAACAGCAGGTGCGTATCCAAGCAAAATGGAACCAACAATGAGAGCATCTTCATTTGTAAAGTTCACTCCCTGAAAAATCGCAACAGAGAGTGGGTTACGAACAAACAGCAAACCTGCGCTTGCTGGCAAACCAATAAAGACGACCAACCGAAGACCTCGCCTAATTGTCGAAGCGAAGGCATCCATGTCTTTACTTTGTTTCGCTAAAAGAGGATACATTGCAGTCGCTACAGCAATGCCAAATACACCGAGAGGAAATTGGTACAACCGTTGTGCCCATGTGAGTGATCCCATCGCTCCCTCTTCTAGTGGATAACTCAAACCAAAGAAGAACGTCTTCCCAAATAGCGTTGGCCAACTTGCAATGAGGCCATCGACAAGAGTGTTTACTTGAATCGTTCCTAGCGCAAAAATCATTGGCAACATTCGGCGCGTCATCGTTTTAAACTCACCGCTTGCTTTGGAAGACTCTTTCGCATACCAGCCAAACTTTCTTAGGGCGAAGAGTGACCACGCGACCTGAATAACTCCTGCAACTACAACCGCAATACCGATCACCATCATGTGATTCAGTGGATTATCAAAAAAACCAACAAAAGCGAATGTTGCAGCAATCATTAACCCATTCAAAATGATTGGCGCAGCGGCGGGTGGCCCAAACCGATCGTGCACGTGTAACATTGCTGCGAAAATCGCAACTCCACACACGAGTGGCATGTAAGGAAGCATAATCATTGCAAGCTCTAACGATGCGCTTGGTTCTGCCTGCAGAGAAACAATCCACCAAAGTACAAGTTCACCAACAATTGTAATCGCCCCAAGTAAGACGGCTAATTTTGAAATCGTAAGCGTTGCAAATTGTTTTGCACGTTCTGGATCTTCATGATGCAGTTCTGAAAAACTTGGTAGAAATGCTATGGCTAATGCACCCTCACCAAAGAGTCGACGAAACAAGTTTGGAAGTAAAAATGCAAAGTAGAAGGACGAAGAAAGTGCGCCGGTTCCAAAGAGTCTCGAAATTGCGCCGTCACGCACAAGGCCCATCACCCTGCTAATAAAAGTAAACACCCAATTCGTTCTTGTGTTGCGTTCTAAATTGTCACTCATGTTGCCATATTCCATGCAACGCGACTAACAAGGACACTTGCAAAAAGAGCGAGTACCCACGGATCTACAAATGTATCTGGAACAGCAAAAGCAATCATCGCTGGTATACCCATCGTCCCAAAGAGGAGTAAAACCATATCTTTGTTGCGTTTTAAAATATCGATTCTTATCTTTCCAAGCACAATGAGGGCTACCAGAATCACAATCATCCCAACGATGACTCCAATCGCGAATGCGGGTTCACTCTGTTGTTTACCTGTTATAGATTTAAATACTAACCAGAGAACACCTGTGGTGAGTACCACTACCAACGCTCCAAGACCACCAAGGTATAACCAGTTTTTCCAAGAAGAGAGAACCCAGTCAATAGCCGTTCGTATGCCTTGGAACTTTGAAGATTGCATTGCACCCTGCCAAGAATAGGCTGCCAATATTCCAAGTTCACCAGCAATAAGATCGTCACCACTGAATGCTCTATTCAGCGGGAGCATATCTTGAGTCACCTCATCTACACATGCCCAAATCGCCACAATTCCCCAAGAAATGGCAACATTTCTAATCCAGCCCGTACCCATAAAAAGGAACCCAAGCACGCCAAAACATACAAAATGTAAAAGTTTGTCGGGTGATTCAAACACGGGGTCACCCTTGGGAACTGGTTGAGGGAGATGCGTTGCGATTGTTAAGAGAACGAACCAGAAGAGGCATGCCGTTCGCCAATTTCGAAGGGCTTGATCATGAGGCGTCATTGGTCGCTTGCTCAACATGTTCTTCAGTTGGCTTTGCTTCTAACTCTGAAACATGGGTTCGTTCAGAACCTGCATCAATAACGCTCTGGGCAAGTTTACGATAATCCTTTGCGCCAGCGCATTCCGGCTCGTAGTCAAATATTGTTTGACCAAAACTTGGAGCTTCAGCAAGTTTTACGTTGCGACGAATTGGCGGTTGCAAAATTTCACAGGTTTTCCACGGCACATCTTGTGTTCTAGACGCTTCAAAAAACTCTGCTAAGTCAGCGACGACTTCTCTACCAAGATTCGTGTGCCCTTCGTGCATGCAGAGCACAATGCCGGTCACCTGAAGGTCTGGGTTGATTCCACCAACAAGCATTTGCACAGTTTCAAACAACCGACTTACACCCTGCAGTGCAAGGAAGTGTGTTTGCATTGGAACGATAAGTTCTTTTGAAGCAGCAAGAGCGTTGATTGTGAGAAGTCCCAAACTTGGCGGACAGTCAATCAATATATAGTCGTACTTGTCCGCAACAGCAGTCAGTTTGTGCGAAAGCAAATCATGACGATCTGTTTTAGATGCGAGTTCAGATTCAGCTGCTGCAAGATCAACCTCACTAGTGACGAGGTCGATGTTCGGTCGTGCAGAAACAATTGCATCTTGTACCGTGACCGATTCATCCATCAACAAGTCGTAGACAGAGGCGGATGCATCATCAACACCAAAATGTAATCCAAGATGCGTTTGCGGATCAAGGTCGATGACAAGCACAGAGTGCCCAGAAGCCGCCAACGCCGCAGCAAGATTCACCGTAGTCGTGGTCTTTCCGACGCCACCCTTTTGATTCAATAATGAAATAATTCTCGTCACACGCGCAGTATAAACAA
>CAYSYI010000038.1:0-16330 GCA_964435395.1 uncultured Isosphaeraceae bacterium | reverse complement strand
TGTTACCCCACCAGAACCTAAATCTGGCGCGTCTGCCAATTTCGCCACGCCCGCTTACGTGGTGCAGAAGTGGATATGATACGGGAAAAGGTGTTTCTTCAACACACCCATCTTATTATGAACTTTGCATCATCTACATTCATGCCTCTTCTCGCTCGACTCGTCATCGCAGCGGCTATGTTGACATCTGGCTGGTTGAATTGTTTTGGGCAGGTGGAGGTTCGCTCAGAGATTGCGGATGGTCTTCGAGAGATGGATATTAAAGTGATAGAACCAACTCAGGAATCGGAAACTCCTACGATTAGGGACGGGGAAGAAGGGGAAGAAGATGGTGTAGAGGATGTCACGGCACCATCTCCCCCAGTGGCTTCGAACTCCACAACCCGAGGCGTTCACCGAATCATCTGGTTACTTCATGATAAGTGGCCCGATTTGGGTGGCTGGGGAACGTTCATCGCTTGGTCTGCCGCAGTAGCTCAACTTCTCGCAGGCGTGCTCCTTTTCGTTGGGCTCTTCACTCGTCTTGCGGCGTTGGTCATTTGTATTGCAATAGGTATGGCAATCTATATCGTTTCCGCAAACATCCACGGTATGTTCGCGATGAATCCATTTGATTGGCCACTTGATTCGCATCGTTTCATCCAACTCTTCGCTGGTTTAGGCCTCTTTACACTTTCGCTTGGATTGCTCGTTAGTGGTGCTGGTGGATTTTCGATTGATCACCGACACGCAAAATCGCATGTGACGACAAAAAGTAAACCAACGAAAAACAGCAACGAGTAGTCGATTTTTGAAAAAATTGGTGTAGCATTGCATCAGATGATGCCAGACGTAGCAACTCCTAAAACTGATACAAGTAAATCTATCGCATGGATAGTTTCAATTGGTGTGCATGCTGGCGTTGGAATCCTTGCTTTTGTTGTGACATGGTCAATTGTTCGAACAGAAGAAGAACCACCTCGCGTTGTGACCTCCGCGTGGCACGAAGAGCCCGTGCATGAAAGAGCGAAACTACCCATGGCGTTACCTCCTGCTCCAAAAATGGAGTTGGAATTACCAGAACTCTCTTCTCCGCAACAAGTACAGGTAGAAATGCAGGATGGCTTGGCTGTTTTGCATGAAATTGCTTCAGGCGGCGAGATACCAGATTTTGCAAAAAGAGAGCCAGAGACCGAAGTGCAGTTCATGGGGCTTGATGCTGTTGCCGCAAAGCGAATTGTCTACGTTGTAGATGCGTCTGGCACAATGATGTTGCTTCTGTTTGATGTGTATGATGAACTTGAGCGTTCGTTGAAAACATTACATCCAAAGCAGGACTTTGGAATAATTTTTTCGCGAGAGGGAGAAGCGATTGTTGCACCACCAAAACGTTCATTAAAATCAGCGACTGCTAACAATATTTCAAATGCGATGGAGTGGTGTCGTTCGAATATAGTTGGGTCAGGAAGTAGCAATCCACTTAAGGCATTGAAGGCAGCGATTCGACTCGACCCAGATGTTGTGTATTTGCTCAGTCAAGACATTGAAGGGCATGGAACTTTTGAGGTAGATGGCGATGCATTGCTTAGTCAATTAGACAGGCTAAACCCCGTAGACTCTAGAAATGGAGTTCGCCAGGTAAAAATCAAATGTATTCAGTATTGGGGGGAAAAGCCAGACCCCTTAATGCGACAAATTGCAGAGATTCATGGGGGAAATGATGCATATACTTTTATCGAGCGTGGTAGAGTAGGGAAGTAAGGAGAACGGCATGGACGCCAAACGGAGATGGATTCAAGTAACTATGGTTATGGTTGTTGCCACTGCTACAACTGTGTTCGCTGAAAGCGGTGAAAATAGTTTTGGGGAAGCGTTTTTTGTTTCGCGAAGAAGTGATGGATCAATAGAGTTGCTCGGCAGCGGTGTGACGTGGCTATTGTTGCTGATGTCAACTTGCAGCATTGGTCTTATGGTGCACCTCGCTCTTGCAAACCGTCGGTCAACCGTGCTCCCTGGTGAACTGATAAAAAAAATCAGGAAGAACATTAAGAAAAAACAGTTTCAAGCCGCGATAGACATAGCATCTAAGGACAATAGTTACTTAGGAAAAATTTTAGTCGCAGCATTTTTAGAAGCAAAGTTTGGTTTTCCAGCCATGATGCGTGCACTTGAGCAGACTGCCGACGAACTTGCCACGGCTCGAATGCGCCGAATCGAATTATTAAATGTTTTTGGTCAAGTGAGTCCAATGATTGGTTTATTCGGCACGGTCTATGGAATGATTTTGGCTTTTGGTGCAATTGTTGCGTCGGGAGGTAGTGCGGACCCTGTTGCACTTGCTGGCGGAATTGGAACTGCACTCACGACGACATTTTGGGGACTCGTTGTTGCCATTCCCGCACTCTCGGGCTATGCAATTCTGCGAAACAAAATTGACGAACTTACAGTCGAAGCAACCATCGCTGGCGAAGAAGTGTTGAATAGTTTTAGGCCAAGAAAATCTCCGAAAACTCCTAGGTCAAATAACGGGGTTTCAACTATTGAAACGGTTAAGCCGTCACGCACTATTGAGGTTTCGTGATGGCTCGGCGAGGTGCTCCAACATCTGCGATAAACGCAAATATGACACCGATGATTGACGTGACTTTTTTGCTCATTGTATTTTTTGTTGTTGTGTCGCAAATAGTAGACCGAGATGCAGTTTCGATGGATTTGCCTGCACCGAACCATGCTGCCTCAGGTTTTTTAGAAGCTTCAGAACACGTCACTGTGAATCTTGTTCCGCTGCAAGATGGGACCATCTCCTCCATTGTTGTTGGCGGGCATACCATTGCTGCTGATGCTCTTGAGGAACTCACATCTATCGTAAACACTCGATTGCAGGGGGGGGCGGTTGATGTTCACCTTCGCGCAGATCGAGCCACAAAATATTCCTATATTCACAAGGCAATAGAAGCAATTCGCGCTGTTGGGACTACGCCACGCGTGCAACTTATTGTGGATGGAAAATCTCGATGATTCTCAAAAAACGAAAAGCTGGAACAATAGGTTTGAATTTAACTTCTATGATTGATGTTGTGTTTTTGTTGCTTGTATATTTTATGGTTGCAACAGAGTTTAAAACAGCAGAAGAATCATTCCCAATGGATGTTCCGGCGAGAAATCATGGAATGACAATATCTCTTGATAGTGAACCTCTCGTCATTTTGGTTGAGTCTTCCGGAGAAGGTAGTGCAGACATTCGCCTTCGACTTGAAGGTCCTTGGGATCCCATTGCTTCGTTAGCTGTTTTATCAACGTTCTTACGCTCAAACAGGGCGGGGGGCTTTGGAAACAGTGGCTTGTTTACGGAGAATCACCCCATTATCATCAGACCGACGAGCGACACTCGTTGGGAGCATGCAATTGCAGCGTATAACATTGTGGTGGACGCTGAGTACACAAATATTTCGTTGGACGAACCGTCATGATTTGTATCACAACTCTCGTGCTCTGTTTTTCTTCGCAACAACTTAATGTTGCAAAGAAAAATCTTTTTACGCAGTGGACAACACAATCAGCCATTCCGAATGTTTCCTTTGGTTTGCCAACAAAAAACGAAACAGGTGTTGTTGCAGAACAAATGGAATATCTTAGGCATGAGGTGATCGCAGCAACTGCAGGAGACATCTCATCGACGCAACGAGAAGTCGATGTTCCATTTATGTTGGGAATGCTTGATGGAATTACGATGGAGTACGTTCCTTCATTTGCGCAACAATGCCTGGATCATCTTTCAGAGTTTGATGATGAACTGAGCGGAATCGCAGCTTCGCGACTTTGGCGTATGCGCCATCGAGCTGCAGTAATACTTGGGAATGAAGAAGAAGCAGTTCAAGCAAAAAACATGTTTTGGTCCCTGCAACACAAAAGTCCAGTAGACGTCACGGTTCTTACACTCTTTGATATTCAACAGGCATTTGAAAATGGGGATGTTACACGAGCACGTGAACTGTTTGATAAACATGCAGGCTATCTTGTTTCTTCAAAAACACAACACTTGCGAACGGTTTTCGCACACGCATACGCTCGGATTGCCCCAACACCAGATGAGGCATTGTACGGTTGGTTTTCTCTCGCAGAGTGGCTCTCTGAATATGGGTATGACCAAGTTGTTATAGATGGAGAACTGGTTCGGTGGATGCATCGCTTAAAAATTCCGCCTGAAATTTCTGAGGGTAGCGATGATCCTCGACTTGCATCTCTTGCAACTCGGCAAAATATCGAAAGGACATTTCTTGACAATAGTGAGATAGCACTCGCAAAATTAATGGTTCTTGCACGCAGTGGTGACGGCCGCGCAGCAGAACGCGTGCTTGAACAGGGCGACACAAAATATTCAAAAGAAGCAATTGCGCTGCTGTTTCGTTTTCCTGAGGGAGCACGAGCATCTTTAGATTACTGGCAATTGTACGCGGCGCGACTCGATTATAAAAACAAAGATATGGAGTCAGCACTCAAGAGGTTGATTCCAGTTTCTACGAGGGAAGGTGAATACCAAAGTAGAGCGAAGGAATTTATTGATACTATTCGTGGAACGAAATACACAAAATTAAAAAGTGCTTTTGGAATAACTTCTGATGATTTACCGGCAACACTCACCGAAGCGTATCCACCCCATGTCATCCAAGATTTGCTTCGTCAATGTATTCAACTGTGTCATAGTGAACACCCGAGAGAGTGGAACACCGCCGCACTTGAGGTCCTCCTTCAGCATTCAAAAAATGTAGCTCCAGGAGTACTCGCAGAAGGATATCGATTACTTGGTGAGTTTGATAAGGCTATTCCATTATTCAAGAGATCACTTGAACTTGACGGTGTTTCTGTGCAGGCGGCTGCGGGATTGGCGGATTGCATTCGTGATAGTGGCGCAATGCGACGGGTAGCAATGTCAACTTCCTCAAAGAACGCATCCTCGTATTGGTATTGGTTGTCGAACTTGCGATTATTGCAATGGTTTATTGATGAGGGTGGAAGCGCAAGCGAAGTTGTTGCGAAAGTGAACCGTTTACGAAAAAAAGACGCCTCACTGGGAGGCGCCGTCTTTATCTCACAATTTAATTCTTTCGTTGATTAAGAAGCTCTTCGACCGTGAATCGGGGTTCCGTGTTGCATGCGTTCTCGCAATCTTCGTAATGAATCTATTTCTATTTGCCTTACGCGTTCACGGGTGAGCCCAATAACAGATCCAATTTCTTTCAGTGTGAGTGGGTCTTGTCCCTCAAGACCAAATCGTAGTCGCAGAACCCTTGCGTCACGGTGGTCGAGTTGACCAAGAAAACAAAGGATGTCTTTAATAGTTTCCCGTTGTTCAACCTGTTCATCTGGACGCTTGTTGTGTTCGTCTTCAAAGACTTCCGACAACGAAAGCGGTTCTCCGCTTATGGTTCTCGGTTTTCTTCCCGAAGATGCACGCATTGCTCTTCGTACGGCTTCAAGTTTTTTCAATGGAAGTTCCATGTGCTGCGCAACCTCTTGATTCGAAGGCGAGTGACCAAATTCCTCGGCAAGTACTCGAAGCGCTTCACGATATCTGTTTATAAGATCGACCATATATGCCGGAATATGAACTGGCTGCGTTGCATTGATGAGCATTCTCTTGATGGATTGTTTAATCCACCACGATGCATATGTTGAAAAACGAGTGCCGTGTGCAGGATCAAATCCCTCGACAGCCCGAATCAAACCGATGTTGCCTTCTTCAATGAGATCTGCAAGGGTAAGGCCACGCCCAAGGTATCGTTTGCCGATTGAAACGACAAGGCGTAGATTCGCTCGAATCATGTGCTCTTTCGCAACTGGATCACAATCATTGATGATTCGCCAGCCCAGTTTCTTTTCCTCCTCTGCTGTCAGTAGAGAAACTTCATTTATTTGATGTAGATAGAGTTCGAGGTCCACGCATGTCTCCTAATTTTTGCCATTGCTAAACAATCCTACGCATGCATCGGGATGAATTAGCCATAAATCAAGCAAAGAAGGGAAGCAAACTCACGGTTCACCCTCATAACCGGAAAGACCTCGCCAACCCCACGAAAAACCGCAGTTTCTGCAATGGAGAGAACGTGTTTCAGGGTACGATGTCACAATGGGAAAGATGTATCAATAATGACGACGAACGATATTTCAATTATTTTGAAGAAGTGGCCCTACAAGCCAGGCGAAATGAATGTGCGAATAATTGAGGCCTCCGACGGTCGAGAAGTTATCCAACTTAGAGTTGAACTCGGTCTCTTACAGATGGAACTCTATGGACGCCCCGATGGCCTTTTGCAAGATGGATATCCGTCACTCTTAGAGTTGTTTGAAGACCGTGGTACACATGGTGGTATTGATTCTGAAATGTGTCGCCGACTTCGGGAAGAAGGTGTTCAGCGCTCGCATAGAGCGGCGGCACTATTTTCGTTGGGACGCTGGGAAGATGTTATTCGTGATTGCACGAAGAACCTAGATTTGTTTGACTTATGCCATCACAACGCAGATGAAGAACATGATCGAGTTGCCCTAGAGCAATTTAGAGCATCTGTTATTGCACTCCGTACACGCTCTGCTGCAGAGTGGGCGATTGATTTTGAAAACACAACTGAAGCTATGTCTGCAATCGACCAAGGTCTCAAAGATTTGCAAGAAGCACTTGGGGAAGATTGTGAAGAATCGAATGAGATGCAACTTCTTCGTGGAATGAAGGAAGCCCTTGTTCCTAGACTTCCAACTTCTGAGCGAGCTGATCTTAAAGAGCGACTTGCCGCCGCGATTGAAAACGAAAATTATGAACTCGCAGCAATACTGCGTGATGAGATTCGGTTGTTACGAGACTAATCGTTGCTACGATTCTATCTTTTATAAAAAGGTAAAGAGACAATTTTAGCAGGCAGTTGTTGTTTTCCAAAATCTACATCAACAACGTCGCCTTCAAAATCACTCGATACATACGCCATCGCAATCGGATAGTTAAAGGTTGGACTAAAACAACCACTCGTAATGTTTCCAATCACGTTGCCATCTGTACAAACAGGCATGCCTTGGCGTGGTGATCGCCTGCCATCAAGCTGAAGACCAACAAGTTTTTTGCCAGAGCCATGTTCTGAAATAGACGTGAGTGCCTCTTGACCAATAAAGGGTTCTGCTTCGTTGTCTCCAACACCCTTGTCAAGTTTGATAGCGAAGGATAAGCCGGCAGAAAGTGGATCGGTTTTCTCATCAAGTTCATGGCCATAGAGTGGCATTCCTGCTTCAAGCCGTAGTGAATCTCGAGCACCAAGTCCAGCAGGTTTTATCACCCTGCTGTCTTTTACATTGGACAGCATCATTTCGAGTGCTTTTTTTGCAAATCCTTTTGGAAGAATAACTTCAACGCCATCCTCGCCCGTGTAGCCTGTTCTCGAAATCATTAACTTTGCAACGAGTACATTTTTCATTAGAAATCGATACCGTTTGAGATCAGCAATTGCACTTGAAAAATTTGACAAGAGCTCCATAACTTTAGGACCTTGAAGAGCAATCATTGCAGTTGATTCGGTTTCGTCTTTTACCTTGCACACGAAATCGGCACGGCTTGATTCAATATGCTTCCAAATTTTTTCTCGATTCGCTCCATTGCATACCATCATGTAACTTGAATCGCCATCCCGGTAAATCAGCACATCATCAAGGCAACCACCATTTTCGTTGCACACTAAAGAATAGCGAATCTGACCCTCCTGCATACCGTGAATTTGACGAGTGCATAGCCGATCAAGCAACTTGCAAGCATCTCTACCTTTGAACCGAAGTCTTCCCATGTGGGAAACATCGAATAATCCGCCGCTTGTGCGTACTTGTGTGTGTTCATCAATGATAGACCCGTAATGAAGGGGTAGGGACCAACCGGCGAAATCGACCATTTTAGCCCCTTGGTCGAGGTGATAGGAGTGAAATGGAGTCGAGAGTAATTCTTGAGTGTTTGTCATTGGTATTTGAGCCCTTTTGTGCCAATGTATTGTACTTCCAAGGAGGTCATCGGTTGTGAGTGATGCCCGAGGCAGGTATCCTTCTCAACACGGATGCGATTCCTCAATACCATACTTCTTTGCCTTGTGAGCACATTCCTAGCGTCCGCGCTCTACGGTGGTTTTAGTGATAGGGATGGTGTGGAAGAGCGGATTATCTCCTCAATTACCTTTGATCGCCTCGATCAAGTGAAACCTCAGCGAGTACAAAACTTAATTCAATCAACGGTGGGTGAGGTGTACGATCCAGTAATTGTTGAAGGTGATGTTCACATCTTGACTCACCTTGGAGTGTTCGAAACAATCAATGCAGAGGTTATCCTTCAAGAAGATGGCACGTTGGAACTTATCTTTACATTTACCGAGCAACAAATTATCACCCAAGTTTCAGTCGTCGGGAACATGTTGATTGGCGATAAGGAGTTGCTTGCTGCCACACCTATCATGGAGGGGCTTGGACTTGACCAAGATGCCATCGATCGAGGTAAAAGAGCAATAATGGAAGTGTATAAAAAGCAAGGAAACTACCTTGTTGAAGTTACTCCGGAAGTTGTTGTGTATAACGATGAGGATTTTAAAGTAGGCAACGTAAAGACCAAACTTCCCGAAAGAGTCGTTCTTATCTATCGAATAATGGAAGGACCAAGAGTTCGCGTAAAAGGTTTGTCATTCTATGGGAACCATTCATTTACGACTAAGGAACTCTCTTCCGAAATTGACACTAATGTTTCTATCCCTTTCCTTCGGCGGGGTGAACTGAACGAACAAATACTTGATGCCGATGTGTTGAGTTTAAAAAGATTTTATATTAACAGAGGGTTTCGAGATGTCCGAGTTTCATACTCTGACCCACTTAGTCCAAATGATAAAGAGGCTTCAGTTGTTTTTCTAATTGAAGAGGGGCCACAATATACGATAGGCGGCATCTCGGTTGAGTTTAGAACTATTGGTGAGCTTAAACCTGTTTTCACGGAGGATCAGATACAGGGATTGATTCCAATGAAACAGGGCGACGTTTTTCGCAAGTTTGAAGTAAACGACGCGGTGAGAACAATCAATAACGCTTACGGTGTGCTTGGTCGTATTATCAATGTCCAGCCAAAACAACAGGCAATTCGAAGAGCTAGAAAAGCAATGTATGGTGGTGGCAATTCGATAGAGTTGGACGCAACAAATGCGATTCCCTTTCATGCAGAACCTGGTGCGACAGTGGATGTTTTGTTCGTTATTTCAGAAGGGCTTCCAACAAAAGTTGGAGTTATTGAAATTAAAGGAAACTCGGTCACGCAGGACAAAGTCATACGCGGTCGAATTGGATTAAAACCAGGGTATCCATTTGATATTGAAGAAGCGACGAAATCAGAAACGCGCCTCATGAAAACAGGTCTGTTCAACAAAGTTACTATGACAATTCAACCTGCGAGCAGAGAGAATCCGAACACTCGAGACCTTCTTGTTGAAGTAGATGAGTCGCAAACGGGATCGTTGAACTTTGGATTGATGGCGGGTAGTGATTCGGGACTCATGGGAAATATTTCATTGAACCAACGAAACTTTGATGTTGCCGATTGGCCAGAAAGTTGGTCAGAATTCGTGCAGAGAAAAGCATTCGTTGGTGCTGGGCAGCAGTTCACCATGGCGTTTCAGCCTGGAGATGAAATATTTAATTATGAAATTGGTTTGACCGATCCTAAATTTTTAGATTCTGATTATTCGTTAGGCGGCACTGCTGGCTGGAGACAACAGCAGTTTAATGATTACACGCAAGAAACCTTTTTTAGCCAAGTAAATGTTGGTCGAAGGTTTGGCGATATTTGGTACGGTCGACTATCGTTGTCTGCAGACAGAATAAAGTTACGAGACTTTGATGACGATGTTCCTGTAGAGATATTTAATGACAGGGGGCCGAGTTCAATCAACTCTATTGGGATTTCACTGTCAAGAACAACTCTGGAGCCATATATTCGACCAACAAAAGGGTCCCGAATCAGCCTGAATATTGATCAGTTTGGTTTGCCCTCGGGTGACTACACATTTACAAAAACGTTTGTTTCAACCACTTCATATTTTGCGATTGATCGGGATTTTTTAGACAGAACATCTACGCTTCGCCTTGATACTCGGATGGGATATATCTTTGGTGGCTCGTCTCCGACATTCGAGAAATTTTATCTCGGAGGTCGGTCCTTTAGAGGGTTTGACTACCGTTCGATATCTCCAAAAGGAACGCCCCGCATTGCTGGAGGCGACCCAAACGTTTCAGTTGGCGGGGATTGGGAGTTATTCATCGGGGCGCAATATGAATTTCCAGTACTCGACCAATTCATCTCAATGGTTGTATTTTCTGACAGCGGCACGGTAAGTAACTCGCCGGGTTTAGACGAATATAGAGTAAGTGTCGGTGCGGGCATTCGAATGTATATTCCCCAATTGGGGCAAGCGCCTCTAGCCTTCGACTTTGGATTTCCTGTTGTAAAAGAAGAAACAGATAAAAAGAAAATATTCAGTTTCAGCGTGCAGTTGCCATTTTAAAAGTGCACCGTAGCTACTCAAATTCTCGTACAATTCGCAGATATTCTTATTGCATACCTTGAGACGAAGGAACTCAACATGTTTACAAACACAAAAACACGACGAATCACAATACTCTTGGCAATAACAGCATGTGTCTGTATCAGCGCGGGGTATGCAGCGGTTGCAGCAACAGCTAGGCTCAGACCCCCAACAGTCGTTGTTACATTTAACATTTCTAGGGTGACCGCAAACTTAACTGAGCGAGTTGCTTCCGAGGCAAGACTCCGAGAACTGGTTACAAAAATTGAAGATGAGCGTACAAAGCGTAAGAATGCAATTGAAAAATTACAGGAAAGTTTTGTGGAAGGTTCAGAAGCAGATAAGCCAGAAATAATGGACATGCTTGATCAGTTAAATCTTGAAGCTATTAGTTACGAACGATTTGCTGGAATGCGAGTCGACAATGAACGCTCTCTGATGTTTAGAGATATTTACCAAAAAATTCGCTCCGCAATCGCAGATATCTCAGAAGAGAATGGGTATGACATTGTGCTGATAAGCGATGATGACAGGGAAATAATGGTTGACAAAGAATCAAACGTTCCGAGGGAATTTCAAGTGAAAGAACAAATCGGTTTCCAACGAGTAATCTTTGCAAGTAGTCAAACAGATATAACTGATCAAATCGTAACGTACATGAACCTTGAGTGGGAAAAACGATCAGATCATTGATCTAGAAGGAATATACAAATGCACCATGTAAAAAACCAAACCTATCATTTATTTACAATAGCTTTGCTTGTAGTTGTTTTGTTTGCTTGGAAATCACAAGCAAACCGAAAGTTGGCACCTGCAACTCCGGCAGTACTTGTTTCTGTAGATTTTGAACGCGTCTTTTCATCGTTAGAAGAAAGAGTGTTTGAAGAGTCAAAAGTGCAGGCATTTGTTGTCGGAATGTCCGAAGACATTGAATCAAGAAGACAACATATTGAGAGTTACGAACAAGAGTTTGAATTGTACGAACCGGGCTCCGACAAATGGCAGGAACTTCTACAAGAGCAACAACTTGAAGTTCTAGAATATCAAGCGCAAGTTGAGTACAGAAAAATTAGAGCAACTCGAGAAGAGTCAAAGGGAATGCGTCGCATCTATGAGCACATCCGCGAAGCAGCCGCAACGTTATCGAAAGAAAATGGTTGGGACTATGTCTTTGTAAATGATGCAGCCTTTGCACTGCCTGAAGGCGACAATGTCGACATGGGCGCACAAATCAGTAGTCGAAGGATGCTGTACGCAAACCCAACACTCGATGTCACAGATGTACTCATTGAATATATGAATGCATCATTTGATGAGATGGCTGTTCGGTAACTTACCACGTGATAAACACCCAACATACCGCAGGGTCACTCGCTGTCGCACTTCAAGCAACGCTTGATGGGCCAGAGGATATCATTTGCTCAGGTGTTTCTGCGATAGAAGAGGCGCAGGAGGGCGATGTGACATTCATGGTCACAGCAAAATATGCGAAGGGTTGGGAAGCATCAAAAGCATCGCTCGGCATCGTTTCAGTAGACGTTGATGTTCCTGGGCACGACGCGTCAATCCGCGCTTTGCTTCGAGTAGACAATCCTTCTCTTGCTATGGCAACTGTGCTAGAACTCTTCAACTCAGAGGATGATTTGCCAACGGAGGGTATCCATCCATCTGCGGTCATCGACTCTACAGCAACAATTGGTGACAGGGTCCGAATTGGTCCAAACGTTTCGGTTGGAGCGAATGCAACTCTTGGCGATTGTGTTGCATTGTGTAGCCATGCCACAGTTGGACGAGGGTGTTCCATAGGGACAAATACAATAGTACGAGCAGGGGTAGTTATCGAATATGACTGCATTATTGGCGACGAATGTATTCTCAATTCGAACGTTTCGGTTGGAACGGATGGTTTTGGTTTTTGCGCCGCGTCTGATCTGTCTGGTCTCGTAAAATTGCAACATATCGGCAACGTAGAAATTGGACATCGTGTGGAAATCGGATCAAATTCCTGTGTTGATCGGGGCAAGTTTTCGTCTACAAGAATAGGAAATGGCACAAAAATCGATAATTTGGTTCAAATAGGTCATAATGTTAAAATTGGCCAAAACTGCGTTATCGCCGCAGGATCGGGGATTGCCGGTTCTGCACAAATCGGCAATTGGGTTCAAATCGCGGCTCAGGTAGGCATCGCACCCCATTGCAAAGTGGGTGATGGGGCAAAAATTGGCGCTAAGAGCGGCCTAATGCACGATATACCTTCTGGTGAGGAATGGTTAGGGCTACCAGCTGGCAAGGTGAGGGATGTATTGCGACAATGGGCTTCTACTCGTAAACTGCCCGGAATCCTTGCACAATTTGACCTCAGTAAAGACCAATAAGAAAGACCCTTCAGGGCTATAAGGTCTCACCAAGAATCATGACGAACCCTACGCAACAAATAGAAGAAGTGAATCACCTCCAGACGAGTAGGGTTCCTATGCAACATACCGTTGCGACACCTGTGGCGGTGAGCGGAAAGGGATTGTTGCTTGGTAATGATGTGGATTTGGTGATAACTCCAGCTGCCGCAGGAGAGGGGATAGTTTTTGAACGAACAGATATTGAACCACCTGTTCAAATACCAGCCCTAGTTTCTAACGCTACAGATCGAGCGAGGCGAACAACGTTGCATGGTGATGATGTGACAATCGAGACGGTAGAGCATCTTATGTCCGCGCTGGCAGGTGTTGGAATTGACAATGCAATCATCCGAATGGATGGTCCCGAAGTTCCCTGTGGAGATGGGTCATCGATGCCATTTGTTGAGCCATTACTTAAAGCAGGGACAGTCGAACAAGATCAGCCCCGAACTATTTTTCGCGTAACCGAACCAATTTGTTTGCAAGATGGCGACGCGATGATTGCAGCATTCCCCTCTCACCAAGAGGGATTACGGATTGTGTATGACCTTGATTATGGACACGCAGCATCGCGAATTTCTAGACAAACCCAAGCGTGGGACAGTGCAAGTGGTACATACACAACCGATGTTGCTCCTGCGCGAACGTTTAGTTTAGAAGAAGAAGCGCAAGCACTGCAATCCCAAGGGATGTGTACACACCTTTCTCCATCCGATGTCTTAGTTATCGGTAAGGAAGGTCCGATTGACAACGCCTATCGTTTTGACAACGAGCCTGTGAGACATAAAATCCTTGACATCATCGGCGACCTCTATTTGGCAGGTGCTTTTATACAGGGCAGAATTGTTGCGAGTCGATCAGGGCATGCGTTGAACAGAAAACTTTGCAAAGCAATAGTTGAACAAAATAAAGTTTCGAGCCGGCGCACGCTTGCTTCGACAGGTTCCGAAATGGATGTTCGCGAAATACAACGCATCATGCCACATCGATATCCCATGCTGCTTGTTGACAGAGTTGTCGAGATGGTTGGAACGGAAAAAGCAGTCGGCGTGAAAAATGTCACAATTAATGAGCCCTTTTTTCAGGGTCATTATCCCGGCACTCCAATTATGCCGGGAGTTCTTATTGTTGAAGCGATGGCGCAACTAGGCGGTTTGCTCATGAGTAGAAAACTTGAGCACACAGGCAAACTCGCGGTCCTATTAAGCCTCGATAAGGTGAAGCTTCGCTATCCGGTAACTCCCGGTGATCAATTAATTCTAGAAGCCCAGACGATTCGAGCCGGAATACGCACTGCGGCGTTGCAATGTAAAGCATTTGTAGGTTCGCGACTTGCCGCAGAAGCGCAGATTCGGTTTATGATGGTAGATGCGGAGCAAGATTAATGATGTCGACTATCCACCCAACTGCTGTTGTTGATCCCAGTGCTGTTATCGCAGATGGCGCCATTATTGGTCCATCGTGTTTCATAGGTCCAGATGTTGTTGTTGGGCCGGGCACTGAGTTACTCAATCACGTGACTGTGCAATGTAACACAACGATTGGCAGAGACAATCGGATTTATCCCTTTAGTGTTATTGGCGGCGACCCACAAGACAAAAAGTTTGCGAATGAAGTGACCACTTTGGTCATCGGTGATCGAAATGAAATTCGAGAACATGTCACGATTCATCGCGGTACTGAGAATGGCGGTGGGATAACTGTTGTTGGAAATGACAACTTGCTTATGGTTGCATCTCATGTAGCGCACGATTGCATCCTTGAAAGCAATCTTGTTATTGCAAATCAAGTGATGCTCGCAGGGCACATTACAGTTGAAGAGTTTGCCACAATTGGTGGCGGAGCCGGGATTAATCAATTCTCGCGAATTGGACGGTGCTCCTATGTTGGCGGGCTAGCAAGAATCACAAGAGATGTTCCACCCTACATGATTGTTGAGGGCACTCCCGCAGAAGTGCGAGCGGTTAACATTGTTGCAATGTCAAGGAGAGGGTATCCCGAAGACCAAATTGATGCAATGAAAGAAGCTCATAAAAGATTGTTCCGTGAGAACGGTGGCTCCCTAGTTGAAAAGATGGCGCTCTTGCTCGAAGAGTTTGGTGAGCACTTACCAGTACAACATTTGTGCAAAGCGATGGCAGCTTCCAGTGAAGGTAAACATGGCCGTTCAAATGAAAAAGTAGTTAAGCACTCGTAAGAAGTGTGTCATTCACCTCTTCGTCGAATATCTATTGTTCCAAAACTTCGTTTACATCGGTGTCGTGAGTTTTGTTATCATCAGTTTTCCATTCATCCATCGAAGTGTTTTGCTCTAAAGCAACAGTCAAATACTGTTGGGAAGAGTTCATAGCAAAATCAGAAGAGTCAAATGCAAAGCCAGATGGCTGTTGGAGCATTGGAGTTTGCGAATTTGTCATAGATACCTACTAAAGAATGAAAAGAGGGCGAATCGATGCTGTCACTATGTTGTGTATTGATATCGATGTGAAAGAAATTGTCAAGTTGTAGGTCTGATAAACTCGTATTTTTCTGCAAAATAATGAAATAAGTGAAAGTGAATCTCGTTTATATGGTTGTCGAACTGATTCGCATTTTTTGCAGGCAATTCGTTGGTAGCTGAAATGTTTGTCAAAACTCTACTATATGGATTACACACACGTTCAATCAAACACTTTACTTTTGGAGGAATCCAAACGCTCTGAGCGTGTCACATGGCTTCTTGCTGGTGTAATTCTCTTGAGTTTGGCTGATTTGTTTCTCACTCTTACATATTTAACCTCTGTAGGCATGAGTGAGGGCAATCCAATCGCCCTCTGGTTGCTTCACACAACAAATTCTATCTGGCCACTTGCCCTCTATAAAATGGCGACTGTTGCAGTGTGCGTAACCCTGTTGTACCGGAATCGCTGTAAAAGACAAAGCGAATTGGCTTCGTGGTGTGCAATGTGTATTCTTGTAGCTCTTTCGATTTGGTGGAATCAATATTCTCAATATCAGCCCTATCTTCCATTAGCAGAAGATCACATCGTGATGGTCGACAATCAGTTTGTACAACCATTATTGACGGCTAGAGAAAAAAGCCCAATTGTTCAGTAACGAGTCTGTAAAGGGTCTGTCCCCAGAAGTTTGCGTAGAAGTTTTTGTGCACCGGCTTACCCGAATAGAGTTCTATATCTCAAGTTGTGTAGTGCGGGACTGACCCCCAACTGCTAGCGAACTGCTAGGGTCAGACCCTTCTTAGGTCGTGTTACTTCTGTCGCAAAACAGCCATTCGTCTTGAGAATACCTACTACGTTCTTCAGTTTGGGTCAGACCCGTCGCAGACCCTTCTTAGGTCGTGTTACTTCTGTCGCAAAACAGCCATTCGTCTTGAGA
>CAYSYI010000037.1:0-16356 GCA_964435395.1 uncultured Isosphaeraceae bacterium | reverse complement strand
CGTTAGTGCGAACACGACCTAAGAAGGGTCTGACCCTAGCCGTTTGGGGTCAATTCATTCGGAGGTAAGTTGCGCAGGAAGTGGTGATTTTGAGAGAGTAGATCCCGTAATATTTTCGTATTCTGCTGGTTCAGAGAGTAGCCACCCCGTGCTTTTGCCAAAGAAGTGGTGTTCAACCCGCAAGCGAAGTGGTCGCCCCAAATCATCGTCAACCGAAAGAAACTGACCACTTGACGCATCCATCGCCCCAACGTAATACACGCCACCTTCGTCAAGGGAATCTCCTCCAGAGAGTCCCACTTCTCGGTTTCCTACACCATACGATGTAATTATCACCACCCCTGGAGTTGACCCACACAGTGTTGAGAGCCGAACAACCGCCCCGTCAAGTACTTCTTTTGATGCCTCACCGAGCGGTGTTGACCAAAAGAGGTACGAGCCGAATTGTAATGAGCCGTATTGGTCTGTTTCCTCACTGCCAGCAGAGACCGTTCCGACAATTTGGTCTGAAAAAACAACTCTTCCAGAACCCACATTCAGCACTGTGATATCAAGTGCAACAATGGCATCGTTCGCTTCAGAAAACCAGTGAAGGCGACGTACGCTTTCTGGCGCCTCGTTTGTGTGCATAAAGTCTGTAACCTCTGCCTCAACTACATAGACCGATCCTGTTTTGGTTGTTGGATACTTCCTCGCAACTTCAAATTTGCCGGTTTTTAAAATCGCTCGAGTAAACGCCTTTTGCATTTCTGGTGTGATTCCAGCCCATCTCGGTTCTATTGCCGAGCCTGCTACAAATGGCTCGATGTATATCACGGGTTTTTTGAGGGCTTCTGAACTCGCCAAACCACTTCCGGGAGCGGTGTTGTAAGTCCATGGATTCGAAGTACACCCTATCGGGAGCATGAGTAGTGGTAGTAGTGCTACAAATCGCATCCCTGTATATCGACCAGAAAGGCGATGAATCATGCAAAAATGGAGTACGATAAACCTGTATGAAATCAATACTTCTCTTTTTGCTTGTTTTGCCGCTTCTTCAGATGGGACCAGCACCTAAAACACGGGTTTCTCTTATGCGAGAGGGAACGAAGGTTATTGAGGCTGTTGGCACTCTCGCTCGAGAAAGTAATCTTCACCCAATCGTGATGGAACTACCAAGAAGCGATGGCAAAACCATTGATACATTTATCATCCTCCCCAACCAACGACTCGCTGAAATGGAAAACTCAAGTAAAGAGTTTCCAAATCGTCCATTCCGCATTTCTGGCGATGTCTTTGTGTACGGTGATCAAAACTACCTTCTTGTTCGGGAAGCTGTTTCGATTGGTGAACACACTGAACGAAACCACCCAACGGTTGTTCCAGAAAGTCCAAACGCTACACCAGACAAAGAAGAAAATTCTGGTGATTCAATTGCTGATATTGTTGGGGATTTAGAAGATGCAACCGGATCACTTGTTCGTTCAATCAGGAACGCGTCAGCGCATCCGATTACGAAAAACACCGTTAAAGAGGGGTTGCGAATTTCTTCAAGAAGATGCCACCTTGTTCGCAATACGTCTGGCGCTTGGATAGCGGTTTTCGTAAGTGACTCAACTGGCTTGAGTGATCCACCGTGTACTCTTTTGCCAGGTTCCACATTTGCGTCACTTGTTCGTTGGGCAAGGGTACAAGAACCCTCAACACCAGTGCTTTTATCCGGTGAACTGTTGCAATACAATGGACACGGTTTTTTACTTGTAAGTTCTTGGCGAGCTGTTCACAATACGGATCACCTTGACAATTAACTTCTTGGTTTAGAAGAAACTAGTCGTACCGACTTTATAGTTGGTGGGCTCACGGGTTCCCCGGTCGCTGGATTTGCGAGGGGTGTTTTTGCAATTTTTCGAATTACATCCGCGCCATTTATTGTTTCCCCAAAAGAACAATATTGTCCATCGAGTCGCGCCGTGCCTTCGCGTGAAAGGCATAAGAAAAACTGAGAACCTGCTGAGTCCGGATCCCCTGCCCGCGCCATAGAAATTACACCAAAATCGTGGGGCAACTCGCTGTTTTCAATTGGAAGCCAATACCCTGGACCTCCGGAACCTGTGCCTGTTGGGTCGCCGCCTTGAATCACAAAAGGTTGGCCCTTGCTTGTCATAGGAACTACTCGGTGAAACGTTGTGTTTTGGTAGAAACCACCTTTCGCAAGTTCTCGAAAATTCCACACCGTGTTTGGTGCCATGTCTGGCCTGAGAGAAATACGAATAGCACCCTCGCTCGTTTCGATAACCGCGTCTTGTTCAGGGTACACACGCCACCCACTTACAAAAGGTGTTTCCAATCCATCTTCTTCCGCCTCGTCAACCCAGTCAACAATTTTGTTGTATGTTGTTTCGCCATCTGGTCGCAACACTTCTTCAACAACTGGAACCTGTCTTGAAGCCATTGGTTGAATAACAAGTGGCGAGTGTACGGCTATGTCTCGCACATAAAGTTGAGCCCACGCTGTTTTTTTTAGGTCTTTAATTTCTGATATACGACCTGTCAAATCGTGCTTTCCACTTATTACTGTTACAGGCGCAGCAAGTTGATTGTTTTTGTGGTCAAGTAATACGAGCTTCGCCTTGTCAACATTATCGCCAAGATTAATGTCTACAATAATTCCATTTTCAACACTGTTGTATGTATGGAGTGGAGCAACTGGATGCATCGCAAGTAGTGTTGTGAGGGTTGATACAAGCATGGCACGCTTATGTGTTTTCCCTAAGCGTTGACAACACTTGTGTTCGTACCGCAGAAGCATCAGCTGAGCCACCCGAGCGCTTCATAACCTCACCAATCAGCCTGCCAATAGCTGCATCTTTTCCACCGCGGACATCCTCGGCTGCCTGTGGCTGCGCTTCGATTGCTTCTTGAACCCATGTTTGTAGTGCGTTTTCGTCTGTCACTTGCAACAAACTGTTTGATTCTGCTACAGAACTAGCTGTTAAATCTGAATCGCACAGCAACTCAAACAGGGTGTTCGCTGCGGACGAACCAATACTATTTTCAGAACGAAGTGAAATAATCCCCGCAATTTGCTCTGGTGTTATTCCAAGCTCATCGACTGAGCATCCCTTTTCGTTTGAAAGCTTCGCTCCAGCGTTTAATAACCATTTTGCACATTCAGCACCATCGGTTGATTTTTCGACACACCGTTCAAAAAAGAAACAGAGTGAAGGGTCTGCTGTAATTGCGGCGGTGTCTTTCTTTGACATATTGTATTGTGTTTTGTATCTTTCCCTGCGTGAAGCGGGTAACTCTGGAATCGAAGCGTTCACTTCATCAATCCACTCCTGAGAAATTGTAAGTGGTACAAGGTCCGGATCTGGAAAGAAACGGTAATCATGGGCGTCTTCTTTTTCCCGCTGAAGAAGTGTTATGCATTTTTCGTCATCCCACCCACGGGTACTTTTTGCTCCAGGACCCATTTCTTTTCCATCTATTTTCCACGCCTCAACCTGGCGAATCGATTCGTGTTCAATAGCACCGTGCAATGCTTTGAATGAGTTTAGGTTTTTAACTTCCACGATTGGGGTTGGGTGTTCAACACCATCTTCTGTCTTAATAATCACGTTTATGTTTGGCTCAAATCGCATGTGACCTCGTTGCATAACGCCCTCGGTGACACCTAAGAAACGACAAATGTCACGTACCTCTCTGCCATACGCAACTGCTTCATCTGCGCAACTCATGTCGGGTTCTGAAACTATTTCCAACAACGGTGTTCCTGCTCTGTTTAAATCCACCAACGACCCGTCGTAGTGCCCACCTCCTGGTAACTCGTGTCCAAGTTTTCCAGTGTCCTCTTCAAGATGAGCTCGGGTAATACGAACAGGTTTTTTAACTCCATTCACTTCTATCTCGATCACACCCTCTATACAGAGCGGTTTGTCGAATTGGCTAATTTGATACCCCTTTGGAAGATCGGGGTAATAGTAATTTTTTCGATCCCATTTTGTAAAATTCGAAATGATACAGTTCATCGCCAGGCCAACACGCATTGACATCGCAACGGCTCGCTTGTTCAAAACTGGCAACGATCCGGGCAGTGCCATAACGAGTGGGTCAACAAGTGTGTTTGGTTTTGCGTCGTATCTTGATGGTGGAACACCGTTAGGTGCTGAAGTAAACATTTTACTTTCAGTGGCCAGTTCCACGTGGATTTCCATGCCAACCAATATTCTTGTAGAGGTAATTTCCATCACGCGCTTGTTTCTTTTACTCCAAGGTCCTCTGTTGTAAAGAGTGACTCAAAGGTGAATCCAGCTGACTCAATGTTCTCTCTGGCACCCTCGTTGCGATCAATGACTGCAATAATTGCTTCTACAGTTGCGCCAGATTCTTTAATAGTTTCTGCAACCTCAAGAACTTGACCGCCTGTTGTTGCAACATCTTCAACAATCACAACACGATCCGACGGAAGTAACTTTCCTTCGAGTTGTTTGGCTGTGCCATAATCCTTTTTTTTGTTTCGAATAAAAACACACGGCAACGAACTCGACATTGCTGCGGTTGTCACGAGAGGAATGCCACCAAGCTCAGCACCTGCGAGCAAGGTGGTTTCTTCTGGTATTTTTTCAGCAAATAGGGTTCCCAAGGCCGAGAGGATGTCCGGTTGGGTTGTAAATAGATATTTGTCAATATACCACGTGCTTGTTCGACCACTCCGAAGTGTAAACTCTCCATGCAAAATTGCCGTTTCCCCAATTCGTTTTGCCAGTGTTGTTTTATTCATAAACCTATGGTATCGCTTCTCTGGAGAAATGGGTACAGGAACACTATTGGAAGTTCATGGTGGCTTCTGCTCTTTTTGCTACCACATCTTGGACCCACCTGAAAACCCAAACGGCAACACCGCGCACGCTATTGTTTTCTGACTGCAACGCAGACACAAGATACTTGTCATCAAGCGCCTCATCTGGAACCGAAGGTGAAACAAATCGAGTGATCCACGCCAATTGAGCTTGCGTGCTGTCTGGTTCTTTTAGCATACCCCTAACCGCTTCGATTGTTGGATCGGGTGACATTGTGCTCAAAATCCATGCTTGGGAGGTGGGGGGAAGTTTAGGAAAGTTTGACAAAACGGTTGTAATTGCCTTGTCTTGAAGTGGGTGCCTCTCACCAATTTCCAACTGTTGTATTTCTTTACCCGGAGAAGGTGTAATAAGTGGTTCTTCTATCGTGAATAAAACATCGTCGCCAACTACCCATGTTAATAGTGTAAATGAAACAAGTTTTTTAACATCTGTAACATCGGTTGCGTCCTCTATTGCCTGTTTTAGCCAAACATCGTTTAATCGAACACCGTCTACACGGAACTGGTCCGAATTGTTTTTTGCGCCAAACTTACTTGCCTCGAAGACAATTGTGGTGGTGCCGTCTCTTGTCAATGTTTCTCGTGCTGAAAAGTTTACTATTCCAGACAATGAAATAGTAGCACCCTGTAGTGGGTGTTCGTTAAGCAACCCACCAACCCAATACTTTCGTAAATCAATTTTGATTGAGGTACTTCCGCGAGGGTTAATTGAAAGCTCTCGGTCAATAGACACAACGATGGGTCTTATTACGTGTTTAGATGTTGTGGGAATTTCTACTTTTGCTTCAACCAAAACAATGGGTTGAACTGGACCGTTACTTGCGATGGTAAGGGGAATTGATGTGTTATTTGTTAACTCAACTTGAACAAAGATTGGTTGGTATGGACTGAGGGTGTGGGTGTTGGGGTTGACTCGGATTTCTATTGGAGGCCTTGGGTCGTTGCGGATTGCGTGTAACGTTTGTAAAACACCAGACATGAGTTGCTTTAATGAATCGACTTCTGGTCGAATGGCAAACGGAGTGCCAACAACTTCCTGTAACTTGTTTCTTGACCAAACCCCCAAGAGTGTTCCGCCACCACTCTTTGCAACAGATAGTAACTCTAAAGCGGCGTCTCTCTTGTTGTCTTCTTCCAAATACAGAAGTGCCATTCCGACTTTTGCTGAAGGGTCGTTGGTTAGTGGTGCTAATTTTGATTTGGCGGTTGTTAAATCACCACGACGAAGAGCAATCCATCCCTCAAGACGCTGTTTTTCGGATGGATTAATTGTGGCCCCTGTTTCAACCTGTCTAATGAATTTTTCTGCACCTTCGGCATCCTCACCTAACCACAACAATACCCACGCTGCTTGTAAATACATTTCTACAGTAAGAAGCAGACCTTCCCTTCCTTGGGTTTCATACATCTTTGAGAGCGTAACGAGTGAATTTATTGCGCCACCAAGTGCTGAGTCATTTTTGCCGTTCTCGGTCTGGTTTTCATACACCGCCGCACACACCACGGCAAGCTTTGGTGCTAGGGGTGCGTGAATTCTCGCAAGCTCTAATGGATTTAGCCTAGGCTGTTGAGCCTGGGTCTTCTGTTGATACACCTTGTCGACTGCGTTTTGTCTCGTCAACAATGTTTCCGTCGCTGCATCGAGGTCACCAGAAGCCCATTGACTTAACACGATGTCGGCAAGCAAGCTAGAACTTATGTTTCTTTGCTCTTCTGAAGAATCTCCCAAAATAAGTTCGTACAACTCTTTTGCATCTTGATAGTCTCCAAATGCCATTAAAAACTCGGCAAGGGCAACTTGTGTTGTTATATCTCGAACATTTGATAGCATTGATGATGCGAGCAGTTCTGCGCGACGATAGACGTCAGCAGTTTCGTCACCAAAAAACCCGGTCGCAAGTGTAATCGCGTCTGGGTAAAAGGGATCGAGGGCAACCGATTCTGCTAGCCATCTTGCAAACTGGTTGGTATCGCCAACTTGACGTTGTAAATATGCGGCGTCAAGTGCTAATCGAGATGCAACCTTAGCATCAAGATTGTTCCCACTATCATCAGAAAGTATCTGTTCGTACAAAGACATTCGATGTTCAACTGTTTGTGCTCCATTAATAATATTTCTCAAGCGAGCAAGTTGGGCTGTTGGCTGGACTGGGGAGAGGCGAAGCAGATTTTCAATTGCACGAGTTGAGACACTTGACAAATCTGCCATTTGAGCAACTTCGTGGAGCACCATCCAAACAGATGGGTCTTCTGGAGTGAGGAGGGTTGCCTCGGTTACCAGAATTACCGCGGCGTTGATCGCGGCTGTGTTGGGTGGGTCCGACGCGGTCGCTATCCGAGCCACGCGGACATATTCCCCTGCGAGCATCGAAGATGCGGTCTGTTGAGGCGTGTTGGAGTCTACGTCTTGTGTTGCTGTGGTTGATCTCGTAACAATGGCAACAAGGAGACAAGTGAGAAAAATGGGGTGAGGCATGGTGTGTTTTTATGTTCCTGAGGGGCACTGTAGCAGGGTTTTACATTCTTTTTAAGTCGTTGTTCAGGAGTATTCCAATTGGGCGTTGACACCCTTGCTCAAGGTTGGTAGTTTTGTCAGACTATACTCCCTACAAGGTCATTTTTATGCTTAACACACGATTTCTTATTCTTACTTTATCCCTCGTTTTTTGTTTTTGCGGTAGCGCGATTGCTCAACCTCGAAGCATCTCAAAAATTGTAAATAAAAACACAATTAGCAAAGAAGATGAAGCTAAAATTCAAAATTATGCGGTTAGTTGGGCGGAACAATTAGATACATTTGACGGTGAAACGTTAAAGGAAGCGAGGCTGAAACTTGTAAGCCCGTTCCGTTCAAGCTCCAGCATCACACCATATGCACGTTCTTTGTATGGGAAATATCTAAAAGAGGGTTTCAAGCCATTATTGGAGAAAAGCAATCGTAATGAAATGGCTGCGGTAAACGCTTTGCAGGTTGTTGGGTTGCTTGGAACTGAGCAAGGTTGCCACATCCTCTTAAATCATGCTGACACAACGACTGAAAAACGCGCGGCGTTGCGCCTCTGGGCTTCAACAGGGCTTGGCACTTCTTTTCTAACGGGTGAACTCCCTATCAATCGAGTTAACGGGTATGCAAAACTGGTTTCCACTTTTACTAAAAAGGAAACTGAGTGGTTTGTATTAACGAGATTGTTTGATTCTCTTGCCGCACTTCAGTCCATTCCAAAAGTGGATAGGTCAGAAAAAAACAAACTACAAAAACTTTCTTTTGAATTACAAACAGACTCGCTTGATGATTTACTCGGCTCTATCACCAATCTTCAAAATACAGATGATCGTGTTCGGGCACTTCCGTTTGTTTTATCCTCTTTAAAACTACAGCTTTTTGAACCAAGTATTGATACGGGTGTGAAAACAAACGTGTATAAAACCCTGTTGCCACCCCTGGTTGAGTTTGTTGAGTGCGCTGTTGCTATCGATTTCGAAAACGACAGTGAAGATATTCGCAATGCTTACGGGTCCGCGGTGCAATCAGCGTGCGAACTTATTACAAGAGCTACTGGGTCTGGTGGAAGCCAAGATGTGTTAGATCTCTGGAATAGTGGTGAACACTCAACAATTCTTGAACTTCTTAAGACTTGGAAAGCGAACAAGTAACCCGTAATGTTTAGGATTTTTGCGCCTCTTGCACTTCTCGTTGCAATAGTGGTGTGTGTTGTTGGTTTTGATAACAAAGAACCTCGGGCAGATTTTGTTTTTGTAAACAGGGGTGATGTTTTTACACTTGATCCCCAGCGAATGAGCTGGCTTACAGATATGCAGGCTGCATATTGTTTGTTCGAGGGTGTTGTTCGTTGGGACACATCTGATTTTTCCATTGAACCAGCCTGTGCAGAGTCCTATTCTGTTTCAGACGATGGGCTCACTTACATGTTTTATCTCCGAGAAGACGCAAGGTGGAGTAACGGCGCAAAAGTAACTGCACACGACTTCCAATACTCGTGGATGCGCCTTTTAACACCTGATACATCTTCTGATTATTCAAACTTCTTTTTTACAGTTAGTGGTGCAAGAGAGTTTTGGGACTGGCGCACGAAGTTATTAAAAAACCGGAATGTAGTTTCTATTGAAGAGCTTGAACAAAGGTTCAAAGAGGTTGTTGGTATTCAGGTTCTTGACGACCACACAATTAGTGTAACCCTCGTACATCAAGTTCCATATTTTTTGGATCAGCTTGCACTTGCCGTCTGCAGCCCAGTGTACAAACCCACTGTTGAGGGTTGGGATACGGGTGGTGAAGAGTATCTATCGGCACTAAGTCGGGGGTGGAGTGGTGTTACTCCCCCGCCAATGTCTGAAAGGAGGTGGGTTGAGATTGACAAGGAAAGCGGCAGAATTATGCAACAGTATTTTTGGGCTCGACCCGGACTGCTTGTAGGAAATGGGCCTTTTGTTCTTGATCTTTGGCGGTACAAACGAGACATGAAGTTTGTTCGCAATCCGTATTACCACTCGCCCGAAATCACTTCTCTTGATTCGATTCATGCAATTACTATTACCGATCCAAACACTGCGGTACTTACTTTTGAGGGTGGTGAGTTAGATTGGCTAAGTAGTGTAAATGTAGACTACCAACCCGACATGCTTGCGCAGAAAAAGGTTGGGGTTCGCAACAACATCCACACTTTTCCTGCGTTTGGAACAGATTTCTTCTCCTTCAACTGCAGGCCTTTGCTTAACAATGGTAATAAAAATCCATTTAACAACCCTGCTGTTCGAAGGGCATTTGTGTATGCCACGAACCGAGACGAAATTGTTGCGTTTGCAACACGCCTGCACGAACCGGTCGTATCAAGTATTGTTCCACCAAACTCTATCGTTGGGTATGGGAGTGTGGATGGCCTTGGGTTTAACCCAGCGTTGGCAAAAGAGGAACTTGCGAAGGCTGGTTGGGAAGACCGAAACGGGGATGGCAAAGTAGAGGATGTATCGGGAAATCCATTTCCAACAATTGACTTGTTGTACACAACAAACACGCCAAGATACAAGTGGATTGCTCTTGAACTTCGAGACCAGTGGGCAAAACACCTTGGTGTTTCCGTTGCGCTTCGGGGCACCGATAATAAGTTTTTTAGTTCTGATTTGCATAGTGGAAACTTTATGGTTGCACGAGGACGGTGGTATGGGGATTATGGTGATCCAACAACGTTTCTTGATATTTTCAAAACTGAAAACGGAAACAATGACCGTGGTTTTTCAAATCCCGAAATAGATGCTGCTCTTGAAAAAGCGGCAAATGAGCTTAATCCAACAAGACGGCTTGATATGCTTCGAAATATTGAAGAACAACTGTTCACCGAAGATGTGCCCATGCTTGTAATTTGCCAATTACTGCAGCTTTATATGTACGATCCAGAGAAAATTCACGGGCTTACTTCGCACCCCCGTCTTGTACAACATCTTTGGCGGGTTTCCAAATCTGATTGAAGCTTGTTGTTGTGGTGGTGTTTATTATGTGTTTTATTGGGGACAGTCCCCTGGGGACTGTCCCCGTGTTTTTTGGCAAAAGTGTCCAAATATAACCTAAAAACGCTGTTTTTGGTGGTTTTGTTGGGGACAGTCCCCTGGGGACTGTCCCTTTTTATTTACGCTGGTCTTGGGTCGAAGAATTTGTACATCACATCAACAAGTAGGTTGAACAATACAAGAAGTCCGGAATACACCAACACAATTCCCATAAGTACAGTGATATCTTTACCCAAAACCGCATCAACAAAATGTGTGCCAATACCGGGAATTGCAAAAACCTTTTCAACAACAAACGAACCTGTCATTGCAGCGGCAGTTGCGGGGCCTAAATAATGCAAGACGGGTAAAAAAGCGTTTTTTAATGCGTGTTTCAAAACAACGGTTCGTTCTGGCAAACCCTTTGCCCGCGCTGTGCGAATGTGGTCGCTTTGCATTTGTTCAAGCATTCCAGCGCGGGTAAGTTGGGAAACGTACGCCGCAAAAGGGAGACTAAGCGCAACAGAGGGCAGCACGAGGTGTCGCCATGTTCCCCAACCACTAATAGGAAACCAGTGAAGCCACACCGAAAACACAACAAGGAGAGCAACGCCGATTACAAATGAGGGTAAGCTAATTCCAACAACAGCAATTCCCAAAGAGAGTGTGTCAATCCAAGTTCTAGGGCGTACCGCACTGCACACGCCAGTGGTTAATCCAATACAAAGCGCAAGCACTATCGCGCAGGCACCGATTGTCATGGATACTGGAAGTTGTGTTATTAAAATATCATTTACTGTCCAGTTTTCGTGCCGCAAACTTGGACCCAAATTAAAAACCGGTCCTTTTTGATTACCAAACACCCACGCCATACCAGAAGCTTCCCAGGCGTAGTCTGTGTAGAAAGTGAGTGGGTCATTAAGGTTGTATTGCGCCTCCATGGCTTCCATCACTTCTTGTGGAGGGCGTCTGCCTTCTTTTTCTAGTGGGTTTCCTGGGATTTGCCATGCAAGCAAAAACGTTGTGGTGTAAACCGCAAATAAAATCAATGGAAGTTGAACCAATCGCCACACAATCGTTTTGGTGGTTTTTGATTTAATCATCTATAGTCCATACTTTGCGCTATCGCCAAGTTGTTCTGCGATGCGGATCAATTGGTTGTATTTAGCCGTTCGATCGCTACGGCAGGGTGCGCCCGTTTTTATTTGACCACAGTTTGTAGCTACAGAGATATCTGCAATTGTTGTGTCTTCGGTTTCTCCACTTCGGTGGCTTAACACAGCAGAATACTTGTTTTTGTGAGCAAGGTTTACTGCCGCGAACGTTTCGGTAAGTGTTCCTATCTGATTCACTTTCACCAAGATTGAATTCGCACACCCCTCTTCAATTCCCCTCTCTAAAAAGATTGGGTTTGTTACAAACAGGTCATCGCCGACCAATTGCAGTTTGTCACCAAGACGATCTGTGAGATTCTTCCATCCGCCCCAATCGTCCTCGCCAAGGCCATCTTCAATAGAGCGAATTGGATATCTTGAAGACCAGTCTTCCCATAAATCAACCATTTCTTCAGAAGAAACAACTTTTTCGGGTTCGCTACTGAAAAAACAATATCCTTCCTTTCCAAGTTTTCTCGCTTCAGAAACAAGTTCACTCGCAGCGGGGTCAAGGGCAACAAATATTTGTTCGCCCCACGAATACCCCGCGCGATTGACCGCCTCTTCAATGACACGAAGCGCGTCTTCATTATCAGAAAGGTTAGGCGCAAAACCACCCTCATCCCCAACGGCTGTTGACATGTTTCTGTCATGCAACACGCCTTTCAGTGTGTGATAAATCTCCACGGCAGCCCTGAGCCCCTCAGAAAAACTTTCGAAACCACAAGGTTGAATCATAAACTCTTGAAAATCGACGGTGTTGTCCGCATGTTTTCCACCATTCAGAATGTTAAACATAGGCACGGGTAAGATGTAAGACTCGGGATTAAAATATTGGTAAAGAGGTAAGCCCGAAGCATCTGCAGCTGCCCGTGCGGTCGCCATTGAAACACCGAGCAGCGCATTTGCTCCAAGGTTCCCCTTGTTTGGAGTGCCGTCAAGTGCGATCATCGTTGTATCAATACCCGCTTGGTCCATTGCGTCCATTCCAATAACCGCAGATGAAATTATCGAGTTAATGTTGTTGACCGCTATCGATACACCCTTGCCACACCAGCTATCTCCCCCGTCTCGCAGTTCAACGGCCTCGTTTTCACCTGTACTCGCACCGCTAGGAACAGCGGCCCTCCCAAATCCACCACCCCCAAGGCATACATCACACTCAAGGGTTGGGTTTCCCCTTGAGTCTAGAATCTGGCGAGCATGAATTTTTGAAATATTTGTGGTCACGGCAATCATCTTTCGTAAAACGGAATCATACTATGTCTATGGTTGATGGTGAGAAGATTCGAAACGAAGCTTTTTTACGAGCTTTCAAGGGCACGTGCCCCTTTTGTAATTATGTTCTGAGGAAACCAACGAGTTCGCGTTGCCCCGAATGTGGGTCGAGGTTAAGAATTCAACTCGTTGCCCCATTTCGGTTTTACCCTTGGCATGCACTGCTTGCTGGAATTTCTATTTCGGCGGGTGTTTGTCTAGACCGTTTACTTCTCTTACTTTACGGGTTTATAAATAGCACGACATCAAATCCTCCTTGGTTACTTATTGGGAACTCTGGTGTCATACTTGTTGTGCTATCCATCGCATTTATTGTTGTGTGGAAATGCAAAGATCGTTTTGAGAGACTTTCAAAAACAAGCAGGTTTGTGTTGTATGGCATATCTCCATTGTTACCAGTGGCGGTTGTGACAATTCAACACTACATACTTATACTGCTAATTGTTGCGTAGTGGAAATTTTGGGATTTTACCGCAAAGAATAGCGTTTATGTCTCTTACTACCCAGCCCATATTCACTGACGCCTTTTTTGTTTTACTCGCTATGTGTGGAAACAATTGCGCGTTGGGTAGGTGAAGAAGAGGGTATTCTGTTGAAACTGGTTCTGGGTCGTGCACATCTAAAATCGCGTTTGCGTTGTTGTTGTGAAGTAAAAACTCTGCAAGTGCATACGCATCTACTACAAACCCTCTTGATGTGTTTATAAACAAGGTGGTTGGTTTTAATTTAGAAAACATTTTTTTGTTACACAAATGTTTGTTTTCAAGACGACCATCAACATGAATCGAAACAATGTCGCTTGTTGACAAAAGTTCTTCTTTTTCCACCCGGTAACATCCGTGCGTCTCTGAAATTTGTGACAAATCATTAAAAATCACATTAAAACCCATGTTTTTTGCTGTTTTTCCAAGCCGGCTTCCAATTCGTCCAAACCCAATAACACCAAGTGTCATCTCTGAAAATTCTTTTTCTGTCATTGACGCGTCACGTAAGGAGTTCCATTCCTCTTGTTTTAACTCACAAGAAACACTTTTAAGATTTCGAATCTTAGACAACATCGTTGTCACAACAAATTCCACAACTGATTCGCTGTTTGCTTCTGGAGTGTGTACAACAACAACATTGTTTTCCCTGCAAGCATTCAAATCAATATTATCAACACCCACACCCGCCCTTCCTACAACTTGAAGGGACGTCGCCGCGTCTATCATTTCCTTATCCACGGCTGTGTACGTTCTAATTACTAAACCATTTGCCTTGGGTAGAAGTTCTTTAAACCGAAGTGAGTCTGGTGGGCAGATATGTAAATCGCATCGGTCAGCTAACCAGTCACTGCATTCTCGAGGAAGGTTTTCTGTTTGAATTACAATTGGTTGCATTTAATGGATAGAGTAACAAAAGAGTCTTGGATTTAATCGATTTTGTTGTAGTCATACACGCCCTGGCCAGACTTATCTCCAAGGTGCCCACTTTCAACAAGTTCAACCAGTTTTTTGTTTGGGAGATATTTTGGATTTTTATCTAAACCGTTGTACATAACCATCATAATATCGCGACATACATCAAGACCTATGTAATCGGCAAGTCGCAGTGGTCCCATTGGAAAAGCGCAACCAAGTTTCATTATTGAATCAATGGCCTCTGGTTCTGCAACTCCATCGGCCCATGCGTGAAAGGCTTCATTTATCATTGGCATGAGCACGCGATTTGAAACAAAACCAGCAAAATCATTGGCTGGTACTGGAATTTTCCCCAGTTCTTCCGAAAGTGAAATGGTTGCACGTGTTGTTTCTTCACTTGTTTCGTTACCCATGATCACCTCCACAAGTTTCATCACGGGGACAGGATTAAAAAAGTGCATTCCAATAACACGGCGTTTTGCTTCTGGAATCGCCGAGGCTAAATCCGTAATTGAAATTGAAGATGTGTTGGTTGCTAGAACCACATGTTCACCAAATGTTTCAAACATTTGCTTGAAAATTTCTTTTTTTACGCCTATATTTTCTGTTGCTGCCTCAACCGCCCAATCAGCATCAGCTGCTTCGTTCATTGAGGTTACATAGGATAGGTTCTCTAACGATGCGTCGGCTTCTTCCTGGGTCATTCGCTCTTTAGACACAGCGCGTGCAAGTTGTTTTTCATGATACGATTTTGCTCGACCAAGTTGCTCTTCGCTAATATCAATAACAACCGCACATATTTTATGTGTGGCTGCTGTTAGCGCGATACCACTCCCCATGGTTCCCCCGCCAATGACGGCTATTTTTTTGATTGACATTTTTAATCGTTCCAGTTACGTAATTCTTCACCAACATACTCTGCTAGTGGGCGAATGATGCGGTTGTTTTGGTGTTGTTCCATAATGTGTGCACACCAGCCTGTTATTCTTGCGACCACAAAAATTGGTGTGTATTGTGGAACAGGGATTCCCATCGCAAAATAGGTCATCCCGCAGGGGAAGTCGACGTTTGGATGAATGTTTTTGTCTCTGAGCATAATGCCCTGCACTTCATCACCAAGGTCAAACCATTTTTTTGCCTCTGGGTGCGCTTCGTTCGCGTACTTAAGTCCCCAGTCTCGAAGGATCCCTGCACGGTGGTCGCCATTTTTGTACACACGATGCCCAAAACCCATAAGTTTTTTCTTTGTTTCAAAGGCTTCTTTCATGAATGCCTCGACGGTTGTTCCACCCTCAACTGCTTCCATTATTTCTTGTAGCATTTCCATGGCAGCTTCGTTTGCACCACCGTGTAAATTGCCTTTAAGTGCTCCAATGCCACCACAAACACTTGAGTGTAAATCACTGTTTGTTGATGCAATCACTCGGCAAGTGAAGGTAGACGCGTTAAAATCGTGCTCTGCATACAATATTAATGAAACATCCATAACCTTCGCTTCTGCTTCGTGTGGAATCTCTCCACTCATGCACCAAAGCAGGTTTGCTGCATGTCCAAGATTTGGGTCTGGGTCAACTGGAGTTTTTCCATCGAGCGCCATTTGGTGTACACCAATACAGGTTGGAATTTTTGCAAGCAGATGCATTGATTTTTGTAAATCAGCTTCTGCACTATTGTCTTCACAGACAGGGCAAAGGTGTGACAATAACGAGACAGCTGTTCGAACAACTGCCATCGGGTGTGTGTCTGGTGAATTTTGTGCGATGTTAATAATGACATCTTTCACGCTGTTTGGGATTTTCCGCATCGATGCGAGATCTGATGAAAACGACGTAAGTTCTTCGCTTGTTGGTTTGTGACCGATTAAAAGTAAGTGTGCTACTTCTTCAAATGTTGCGTTTGCTGCTAGGTCTGCTATTTCATATCCGCGATACATCAGTTGTGTTTGATTCACAGCACAAACAGATGTCTCTCCGATGGTTTGCCCAGCTAATCCGCGTTTATCTTGTTGTTTTGGTGCTTTTTCTTCTGTTTTTGACATGTTTTCTTTCAATATTGTTCCATTATTTGTGCGCGTACAGTTAACTCCTTATTCTAGCACAATCTCTTCTGCAAGTATCTGACGACAGGTCTGCGACGGGTCTGACCCTAACTGAGGAACGTAGTAGTTATTCTCAAGACG
>CAYSYI010000036.1:11413-18460 GCA_964435395.1 uncultured Isosphaeraceae bacterium | reverse complement strand
AGGATCACGATAATCAAATCGATATTATTCTTCGCGGTGATGTAGAAGCAATGCACTGCATTACGGATGTGCATATTCCAGCTTCTGGTGAGTACACTCCCTTCTATAACCCCGGTGGACCTGGTAATAATCCAACCCCCGGTACGACCTACACGCAACCTGGCCCAGAATTCCTCCAGCCCGTCCTTGATGCAATTAATCATCCACTCACCGTGACGTGGTTTGGCACAAATCCTAAATAGTATTTTGCTACCATGCACGCCATGGTTACATTTATAACAATTACGCTCGGTTCGGCACTTGTACTTCACCTGCTACTCTTTGGAGTAACAAAACTTTTCGGAAAAGGTGGCGAAGGCACTCTTGGTGATATTCGCACAGCGATTGGCTCATCCCTACCAACACCACTAGGAGTTGCAATTTGGGTTATCGCGCTAACACTTACCGCACAAAAACTCGTAGAGCATTTTGAATGGGCACCATTTGAAATCGAAACAGGCGAAGCAGTGTTCACCATTGATACTATCCTTTCGATGGCACGTACCGGGCTTATTGTCATTCTTACAACTTGGTTTGTAGCAAGAGGGATTCGTACTTTTTCAAAAATCTTAAACAATTGGCATCACAGTAAAGACACTGTTGATCTTGACACGACTGCGATTCAAGCACTTGCCTCGGTTGGCGTTGTTGTAACTTGGGTGGTCGGTTTTATTGTGACGCTCCAATCGCTTGGTTTTAATATGAACGCAGTTATAACCATTGGTGGCATTGGCGGCGCTGGCATTGCCTTTGCATCAAAAGATGTTGTTGCAAATTTCTTTGGCGGCATTGTTGTCATGCTCAATCGCCCATTCAAAGTAGGTGATCATATTGTTTCAGGAAAGATTGACGGAAAAGTAACGAGGATTGGCTTGTATGCTACACATCTACAAACCGAGGATGGCGATATGATTTATGTACCAAATTCCGTATTCAATTCCAGCGAAATTTTAACAAAATCGCAACAGTGACAGTCACGCTTGCCCAGATTTACAGTGAATCGCAACAGTGACAGTCACGCTGGCCCAGATTAACAGTGACAGTCACGCTGGCGTGACTGTCACAACTTTTTTCTTCCACAAGAAATAAGGCAACGCTAGCAAGAAATGATTTAAACTCATGGTATTAATTAAAGAATGCCAAGAATTGCACGCAATGTTCTAAACAAAATACCTACACACATCACTCAAAGAGGAAACAACAAACAAGTTGTGTTCTTAGACGCCGATGACAAATGGGTTTTTATAAAGCTCCTTGCTAAATATGCAAAAAAATATAAAGTGCCTATTCATAGTTTTTGCCTTATGGACAACCATTACCACATAGCTTGTACTCCACCTACAAAATGCTCGTTAGCAAAAATGTTTGGGCAACTTAACTGGGGTTTTGCGACATTTCATAACAAAAAATACGGAAAGTCAGGACACCTTTGGCAAGAACGATTTGCAAGCACACAAATGACTGGGCTTCATTTTGTACGGGCAATGAGATATATAGAATTGAATCCAGTAACAGCAGGACTAGTCTCATCTCCACTTGATTGGATATGGTCTTCGGCCAGGATCTCATGTGGATTACAATATGAACCCCCATGGTTTGAACTTCCAAGTTGGTGGCACTCATATTTCAATGGTGATAAATGGCTTAAATATTTACTCGAAGATATTGAAGTTATCTCGAAGTAGTTACAAATACAAGTGACAGTCACCCTTACCCAGCTTAACAGTGACAGTCACGCTTGCCCAGATTAACAGTGACAGTCACGCTGGCGTGACTGTCACTTCAACAGATCTTGGAGGTATCGGGGTCGCTTGAGGGCTTCAAGCACTACTTCGCAATCGGCAAGAGCACGGTGGGCTTCGTCGTGCGCAATATTGAAAAAATCGCGAAGTGTTCCCAAACGACGATTTTCTAAGCCATGTTTTTTCCAGGGAATGCCGAAGCAACTACACTTCCAAGGACGGTCGATGCTCATAGGCACAAGTTGTTCAAGGAAACTTCGGTCAAAACTCGCGTTGTGTGCGACAACAAACTCTGCCCTGCCAAAGATGGATTCTATTTTAGTGTAGTCGAGCGTTTTGCCGAACACCATCTCGTTGGTGATGCCGTGGATTTTTGTAATTGAATACGGAATCGGATCGGTTGGCTCACGTAGTGCTTGATACGTTTCGACTACTTCGACTTCATCATGGTGTACAGCATTGAATCGGAAAAGAATAATTCCTATCTCAACAACTTCGTCCCCTTTTCTTGGACTCATGCCCGTTGTTTCAACATCTACGATCGCACCCATCTTTATATCATGAAGAAGAGAAGTTTTCATTACGCGTCGCGCCTAAAATGGGGTTTCATTGGAGGATACGGAACGGGCACCCACGATCCGTCGTCTTGCCATAAACCATCTTCAGCAATTATTTGCAGCATAGCAAGGTTTATCTCAAACACAACAACTGCGCCCGCTTCAACGACCGCCCTGTTCGCGCTGCTTCCATACGTAGACATCCCGTGTACTAATTGTGAACGTAGCATTGTTATACACGTCATCAACGGAAGTAGAATCTTAATAACCTCGTCTGCTACATGATAGTGCTTTCCAATTCGCCTCGGCTTGGACCGCGCCTTTCGCGCTTCGTCTTCGCTCGGATTTCCCCAGTACGAATTAATCAAATGTTCTTCCGAAAGTAATCGGTCACAAAGTTTTCTGTTTTCAAGAAGTACTTTTTGGATTCGCCCTTCTGCATCGCTCTTTACCATATTGGACAAAAAGTCTTCACGTGTTTGCCACTCTGGTTCCCGGTTTGCACGATCGCTGTCCCATTTTGCATAGAGTGTGTTCATTGCTATCCAGGAAAAGATAAGGCGAGCGTCAGCATCGTTAGGTAATGCAAACTCATCTGCTTTTCTCATCCATGAGAACGCTCGGTGCATACGGAGGCGAATTGCATCGTGTGTTTTTGCTTCATGCAACTCATCATGCCGAGCTCTCCAAACAGTTCCAAGTGTTGAAAGTTGTGCCATTGTTGTAGATAGTAACACTTGAAAGTCGTATCATGTAGGGATGGCATCACTAGAAACAACTGTAAATGGATTGAAATTCAAAAACCCATTTGTCATTGGCTCTGGACCTCCCGGAACAAACGCAAACGTCATTCGAAAAGCGTTTGATGAGGGATGGGGTGGGGTGGTTGCAAAAACAATTAGTATGGATGCTTCGAAGGTGACAAATGTGGCACCTCGGTACGCACGCATGCGAGCACAAAACTCAAAAGAAGTTTTTGGTTGGCAAAACATTGAGCTCATTAGCGACCGACCGTTTGAAACTTGGCTAGAAGAATTTGACTCGCTCAAACAATCGCACCCTGACGGCATGCTCATAGCTTCGGTCATGGAAGAATACAACCGAGAACGTTGGATTGAAATGATTGAACGTTGCCAAGAAGTTGGCGTAGACGCTTTTGAATTAAACTTTTCTTGCCCACATGGATTACCTGAACGAAAAATGGGTGCTGCGATGGGTGAGAATCCAGAAATTGTTGGCGAAGTAACGAGTTGGGTTATGGAAGTTGCGAATATTCCTGTCTGGGCAAAGATGACACCGAACATTACACACATCGCAGATCCCGGAAAACGCGCACTCGAAGCTGGCGCTGATGGTCTTGCTGCGATCAATACTATTCTTAGCGTCATGGGCGTGGACCTTGAAACACTTCGCCCGCAACCGACCGTTGAGGGGTACAGTGTACCCGGTGGTTATTCATGCAAAGCGGTCAGGCCAATTGCACTTCGCATGGTGATGGAACTTGCTCGCATGATGGAAGTTGGCTTCGAAGAAAGAACAATTTCGGGTATTGGTGGAATTGAAACTGGCGAAGATGCCGCGCAGTTTATTTTGCTAGGCGCGCACACTGTGCAAGTTTGTACAGGCGTCATGATTCACGGATACGGGATGGTCAATGAGATGAGCGAGAGTCTGCTCGCGTTCATGGAAAAACATAACTTTGAAACCATCGATGATTTTCGCGGCGCATCTATCCCCTACTTCAGTACACATGCTGATTTGGTTTCTAGACAAGCGAAAGCCAAAGCAGAAGCAAAAGCACGTCGTGAAGGCATGATCGAAAAAGACGCCCAGTGGTCTGGCGATGATTTTGTGCAGCAGTCAGACAAGCTAGTTTCAAACGATTAGGGGGTCTGGTACGGACCTGGTACAACTTCCGAAGATTAAGTGTACCAGGTCCGTACCAGACCCTATCTAGTGATATATGTGCCAGCACCAACCGCACCGACAAACTTGCCTCGATCTGCAACAACTTTTCCGCGAAGAAGTACTACTTCACTGCGACCTTTACGTTCCATACCATCAAAGCCAGAGTAATCGATTTTGGAAAGACCATCCTCGTGTTTGAACGTGCCAATAAAGTTTGGATTGTACACCACGATGTCCGCATCGCTGCCAACAGAGATTGCACCCTTCCGGGGATACATGTTGAATTGTTTTGCAACGTTCGTGCTGCACACCTCCACCATTTTTTGAAGATCAATCCTGCCTTCACAAACTCCAAAAGTATGCACTAAATCTACTCGCTCCTGTATAGATGGAATGCCGTTCGGAATCAGGGTAAATGCTTCGGTGCCCATGTCTTTCTGCCCGTCAAAATTGAATGGAGCATGATCTGTACCAATAGTTGTTACCGAGCCATTTGCAAGCCCTTGCCATAGTGCTTCGTGCTCCTTAGCGTCTCTCAGCGGAGGTGACATCACATATTTTGCACCTTCAAAATCGGGGCGCTCGGCATACGTCTTATCGAGCACAAGGTGAGGAACTACCGCTTCTACTGTTACATCAACCCCTCGCTCCTTAGCTTCCATCGCACGATTCACTGCTTCACCACACGAAGTGTGTACAACATAGACTGTTGCTCCAGTTTGTTCAGCGAATGCACAAAGGTGTTGCACACCGCCTGCTTCAACACTACGAGGCCTAGATGGCTCGTGCCACTCAGGACCAGTTTTGCCTTCTTCGAGGAATTTCTTTTGCATTGCGTCAATTTGTTCCGCGTTTTCGCAGTGTGCAGTCAATGTCACACCGAGTTCCTTGCACATGAGCATTAGCTCGTGTAAATTTTCATCGGAGATATCGAGCGCGCCTTTGTACGCTAAAAATATTTTAAAAGATTGCACGCCTTCATTTGCAACTAACTCCTTTAGTTGTTCTTTTGCACGTTCGTCAAACCGAACGACTGCAAGGTGAAATGTGAAATCACAGCAACAACCCATATCAGCAAGTGTCTTCCATTCCGCAAATGCATTTGCTGGTTCATCCTCAGGTCCGGGACAAATCATTTCGATAACCGTCGTCGTGCCACCAACAAGCGCAGCCTTGCTCGCTGACTCGTGGTCATCGATTGCATTCGTTCCCATAAACGGTAGATGGATGTGCACATGCGGATCAATGAAGCCAGGAAAAACACACTTACCACTTGCATCGATAACTTTTTCAGCTTCAAGACCACCTCCCTTTTTGATTTCTGAAATTTTTTCACCAGTTATACCGATGTCCCCTTCAACTACGCCATCCGGTGTATATATTGTTCCACCTTGAATAACTGAATCAAACATTATGCAGTTTCCTTTTCAAAAACCTCATCAAGAACTTCAAGCATAAAATCTATGTCTTCTGCGTTCAAACACATTGGAGGTGTAATTCGAAGAACATTTCCATAGAACCCACCCTTACCGACAAGAAGTCCCAAATCCTTACACGTTTCAATCACATCTACTGTGAGTTTAGACGCGGGCGTTTTATTTTTATCCTCAATTAGTTCAATTCCTACCATCAACCCCTTCCCTCGAACATCGCCTATACATGTATATTTTTTTTGCAAACCATGCAGGCCATTGAGTAACTTCTCACCAAGTACATTTGAATTGCCTTGCATGTCATCTTCAATAATAACTTCTAAAGTGGCAAGACCTTGTGCACAGGAAACAGGATTCCCACCAAATGTATTAAAGTGAACAGCTTCGGTCATGCACTGCGCAATTTCTTTAGTAGTCACAACTGCAGCAAGTGGGCAGCCATTTCCAATTCCCTTTGCCATCACAACCATGTCTGGAATGACGTCATTGTTTTCAAAACCCCAAAAGTTTTCACCTGTTCTACCAAAACCTGTTTGCACTTCGTCTGCAATACAAATGCCACCAGCGTCTCGAACATACTTGTATGCATTTTTTAAATATTCTGGGGGCATTTCAAGTATGCCACCAACTCCCTGAATAGGCTCTGCAATAAATGCAGCGATACCGCCAGTTGAACCTCTTTCGATAAGGTCTTTTACGTCAAGAGCATACTTCTCACCCGCATCTTGATCCTCATAACCAAAATGCCCGCGATATCTGTCTGGTGTCACTGAGTGTAAAATTCCAAACCCATGCGGCGCTGAATATTTCCAATTTGAATGTGCCGTCAATCCCATCGCTCCCTGCGAACCACCGTGATATGCATTACGAAGTGCTATCACATCGTAATTTTTGGTGTACGAGCGGGCCATTAAAATAGCGAGATCGTTCGCCTCTGAACCACTATTCGTAAAGTACACAACATCTAGACCTTCTGGCAAAGTGCTTGTTAGTTTTTCTGCGAACTCTGTGATGTTTGGGTGCAAGTAAATTGTTGTCGTGTGTTGTAAACGCGCGTTCTGTTCGTTCACTGCATCCATAACTTTCGGGTGGCAATGCCCAGCGCTTATTGTGACAATACCTGCAATGCTATCGAGATATCGTTTACCGGTCTCATCAAACAAATATTGCATGTGCCCGTCCACAATCATGATGGGGTCTTTGTAATACGTCATAAGTGCAGGCGTTAAATATTCACTACGAAGCTTTTGTACTTCTTCTTTTGAAGGGCCTTCGTATTTTTCGGGGATGTAATCACATGCTGGAAGTTTGGACACGGTTTCGTTCTCCTAGGTTAAGAATGCCGTACAGCACAAACGCAATTGTAAT
>CAYSYI010000036.1:0-11313 GCA_964435395.1 uncultured Isosphaeraceae bacterium | reverse complement strand
GTTAAGAATGCCGTACAGCACAAACGCAATTGTAATACCGACAAACCACGCATAACTATAAATTGAATTGAAAATTTCAGGGAACAAATCTGTTTTAAATGCAGCGTTGATAAATCCTGGCAGATTCGGCAAGACTGCAATAACAAGTATGACAACCGTACTGATGCGCAATCCAGCGTACTCTCCCCTAGCATCGTAGAGCGCGTCATTATTGAGGCGCATTTTGCGAACTACAAAATAGTCGCAAATCATGATGCCAGCAATTGGCCCAAGTAAGGCGCTGTACCCAATCAGCCATGTAAAAATGTAACCACCAAGATCGTTGTATAAACGCCAAGGCATAATCACGATGCCGATAATGCACGTAATAATGCCACCAGTTCTAAACGAAATTTTTCGCGGGATGAGATTTGCAAAACCATTTGCGGGGCTCACGACATTAGCAGCGATATTTGTTGAGAGGGTTGCGACTGTTAATGCAATCAGGGCAATGACAACTGCTGTTGTCGAACCGAGTTTGCCAACAAGTTCTACTGGATCCCAAATCGCGCTTCCAAAAATGACAATGGTCGCTGAGGTAACAGCGATTCCTATAAACGAAAAGAGTGTCATTGTGGTTGGTAGACCGATGAGTTGCCCGAGCGCTTGATCTTTTTGCGATTTGCAATACCGAGTAAAGTCAGGAATATTTAAACTAAGCGTTGCCCAAAAGCCAACCATCGCAGTTAACTGTGGGAAAAACATAGGCCAGAAAGGAGCAGGATCATCTAACGCTGGTGGAAACATTTGCGCAACACCGCCAACTTTTATTGCCGCCCAAACAAGTAATGCTAGTCCCATTGCAATCAAAAATGGCGCAGCCCATGACTCGAGCCATTTGATGCAATCGATGCCGCGAAGAACAATTGCAAAATTCAAAAACCAAAATGCCATAAAGCACATAAATTGCATCGCAGTGATTCCAAGAAACGGAACCGCTGTAGTATCCGATGCGATGTCATACCAACCAAGCGCGCCTATGACTTGGTAGATTGCAAACCCGCCAATCCACGTTTGAATACCAAACCAACCACACGCCACAAGTGAACGAGCAATCGCTGGAATGTGCGCGCCTTTGGTTCCAAAACTTGCGCGGGCAAGAACAGGAAACGGGATGCCGTATTTCGTTCCGGCGTGTCCCATCAAAATCATCGGAACAAGCACAATCAAGTTTCCGAGCAAAACGGTAAGCACCGATTGCCACCACGTCATGCCTGCTTGAATCATCGATGCTGCAAGCATGTACGTTGGAATACAAACCGACATGCCAATCCAAAGCGCTGCTAAGTGCCACTTGTTCCATGTTCGGTTTTCGGCAGGAACAGGCGCGATATCTGGGTTGATGAGATGATTGGTCATTTATTGCTTTGTAATTTGTGTGTAACTTTCAGGACGGCGATCGCGGAAGAACTGCCAAGTGTTGCGCACTTCTTCAATCATGTCAAGGTCAAGGTCGGCGATGATAACTTCATCTTGGTCTCGAGAACCCTCAATCATTATTTGCCCGCGCGGGTTACAAAAATAACTTTGTCCGTAAAACTCACCAATATCCCAAGGTGCCTCAGTACCCACTCGGTTAATTGCGCCAACGTAGTATTGGTTTGCAACTGCATGTGCTGGTTGTTCAAGTTTCCAGAGATATTCACTTAAACCAGCAACTGTTGCAGACGGATTGAACACGATCTCTGCGCCGTTCAGACCAAGTTCGCGCGCGCCTTCTGGGAAGTGGCGGTCGTAACAAATATACACACCGATCTTCCCAGCGCTCGTGTCAAACACAGGAAAGCCAAGGTTACCCGGCTTAAAGTAGAATTTTTCCCAGAAGCCCGGATTGCAATGCGGAATGTGATGCTTACGATATTTCCCAAGATACTCGCCGTGCTCATCGATAACTGCAGCAGTGTTGTAATACACGCCTGTCATATCAATTTCGTAAATCGGCACAACCAGAATCATCTTGTGCTCTTTGGCAAGTTTTTGCATCAACTTAATTGTTGGTCCATCTGGAATACGTTCTGCAATTTCATACCAACGTGTATCTTGTTCAGCACAAAAATACGGTCCGTAAAATATTTCTTGCAGGCACGTCACTTGCGCGCCTTGATCGGCTGCTTGTTTGATGAGTTCGATATGTTTATCGATCATCATTTTTTTTGTTTCGGCAATCGACGCGTCAGGCGGAGCGGGGTTCGATGCTTGAATTATTGCGGCTCTAGTTATCCTTGTCATGCAAAATCCTTTTCGGGGGGTTAGAACCAACGGCTCACTAAAATGCGGCCTTCGGTATAAAAACGTACTGAATCTTCACCGTTTGAATGCAACGTTCCAAAGAACGAATCTTTCCAACCACAGAATGGGAATACTGCCATTGGTGCGGGCACGCCGACATTAATTCCAATCATGCCTGCACCTGCTGTGTCTTTGAATTTGTTTGCTGCGTACCCGCTGTCGGTAAACATCACAGCCATATTCCCATACGGTGAGCGTTGTGTCACTGCAATTGCATCATCAAGCGTATCAACACGCAGTATCGAGAGTACAGGACCAAAAATTTCTTCCATTGCTAGGTCTGAATCATGTGGGACATTGTCAAAAACAGTCGGTCCAACGAAACTTCCCCCCTCTGGAAGGTTCACTTCTCTACCATCAAGGAGCAAGTCCGCCCCTGCCTTGATGCCGCCTTCAATTGCTTTATTGACACGTTGCACGCTTGCGTCATCAATGAGTGGTCCCATTGTGCAACCAGAGACGTCGCCTTTTGCTACACGTATTTTTTTAGCCGCTTCAACAACGCGCGGTATAAACCAATCCGGCGCATCGCCAACAAGTACCGCGACCGAACCCGCAAGGCAGCGCTGCCCTGTATTGCCCATCGATGAACTAATCACGCCGTCAATTGCGGCATCCTGATTTGCATCGGGCATAATAATCATTGTGTTTTTTGCCCCAGCCATGCACTGGACTCTTTTGCCAGCAACCGATGCCGTCTTGTAAATATGTTTTGCAACGGCTGTTGAACCAACAAACGAAACTGCTTTTACATCATCGTGTGTAAGCAGATGATTCACAACATCGGGTCCACCCGTCACCATGTTGAGTACTCCAGCTGGTAAACCAGCTTCGTACGCAAGTTCCACTTCGCGAAGTGCGCAAAGCGAAACTTTTTCCGAGGGTTTTAATACGAACGTGTTTCCACACGCAACGGCCATTGGCCACATCCACATTGGCACCATGATTGGAAAATTAAACGGAGTAATCCCAACGCATACACCAATTGGCACACGTTCAAGCGAACTATCTAACGGAACCCCCGGATTACCTTCTTCGCGTTCACGGCTGAACGAAGTTGAAACTGCAATACGAGGAAGCGTTCGCCCCATCATCAAAGATGGTGCACCACACGCATACTCAACACAGTCAATGCCCCGCCGAACATCGCCGCGGGCTTCAGCTGTTGTTTTGCCATGCTCATCAACAATCATTTGTGTGAGTTCATCGAAATGTTGTTCAAGCAATTCCTTGTACCGGAACAACACTTGGCAGCGATCGCCAACAGGCGTTTCACTCCACCCACGAAACGCGCAAGTTGCCGATTTGACCGCAAGATCAGCTGCTGAAACTTCATCCATAGCAACTTGCGCTAGCACTTCACCAGTTGCAGGATTCACGTCATCACACATTGCCCTACTTCCGGGCTTGGGGCTGATGCGTTTTCCATCAATAAAATGTTCTACTGTATTAGTCATGTTGTGCAGTTTACCTTCCTTCTAACTTCAGCAGTGCCTCTTTTGCAAGAGTAAATGTTGGCTGCAGCTGTACAGCCATTGCAAATGATTCTCGTGCTGCACGAAGTTCGCCTTGTGCAACTTGAGCGTTGCCCAAGTGATACCACGCCAATGCGAACGTTGGGGCAAGATTCACTGCCTGTTCTAAAAACTCAATTGCTCGATTCGTGTCATTTATTTGGAACCACGCATACCCAAGAGCAGCGAGTATTCGTGGATTATCTGGCTGCAAAGCGTTTGCAATTTCGACATGCGGCAACGCTTCAGTGAATTTTTTCAATCCGATGTACAAATTGCCCAATTCAAATTGAATCGAGGAATTACTCGGAGCAAGCACCACCGCTTCCTCAAGCATGACGAGTGCTTCATGTTGCTTCCCTATCCGCGTTGCTGCTAACGAATACCGATACAACGTTTCCGCTTGGAACGTTGAGTTCTGCGACATCGAAAATGGCGAATCTTCGGGAACTGCAAACGCCCGTTTGTAATATGAATACGCATTCTGATATTGCTTCAAGTTATAAGCAAGTTGCGCCAAGTTCGCAAACGCAGGACCATGATTTGGTTCATCTTCTAGGATGGAAATCCAAACCGCACGCGCCTCATCAAAACGCTTTGCCAAATACAACGCCCAACCGTATTTTGTGCGAGTCATGACATAATTTGGATCTACTTGTAGCCCTGCTTCGAGATGCAGAATTGCTTCAGCAATTGATTCATTCGTCAGCCGGCCATTCATTAATAAAATATTTGCAAGTGCAAGCCTCGCATCTTTGTCAAGCGGGTCGATTTCTTTTGCTCTTCGAAGCAAACGTTCTGCTGAGGCGATTTTTCCTGCTATAAAATCGGTTTGCGCTTGCGTAACAAGATGTGGCGCGAGAACGCACTCTGCTTCAACTTCCGAAAGCCAAGGGTCATCCATTTGGTAACCCATATCAACTGCAATGTAGGGCACATGCTCTTCACCATCCAACTTCGATTTTGCTGTTATAACCAGAGAAGTAGCCGCTGGAAGAGTTACGCCATCAAGCAACTTGATGACTTCTCTCCATTCACCTTTATCTGATAAAAGTTGAGCGAGAGCAATAAGTGAATGTTCAGTATTCGCGCTTTTGAATTTTTCTTTTGCAAGATCTAATTCTCCAACACCTACATACAATTCACCGAGCCGTGCCTGCAACGGTGCGTATTCAACAACAAGTGATTCAGCATGTTGAAAATGCGCAAGAGCTGAATCACTATCTCCAAGAGCAACGTCCAACATGCCTAAGTAATAAGGCCACTTTGGATTACTCGGATCTTCTTCAATTGCCTTTTTGTATTCCTTCTGTGCACTAAAACCATTTGCGTGCAAGAGTATGCCTCGTTCACCAGAAGTTGTTGCCTTGGCTAAAGCCTTTTGTATTACTTCTGGATAGTTGGAGGTAGAAACAACTTCGTTGTTTAAAGCACCATCGTTTCGCCAGTAAGTGACGCGTGTTATTCGATCAAAGGGTGGATACAACGCCATTCCACCAGCAACAATATCGGGAAAACCATTGCCATCAATATCTGCAACATCGCACGTCACTAAATGCGTTGGTGAAGTTGCAAGCGTGTGTGGGACAAACTTCATGTTCTCTTGTTGCTCCCACCAAACTACGCTTCGAGTTTCAGGGTTATCCCAAAACGCAAATTCTGCGACTGTCACGATGTCAAGGTCTCCATCGCCATCCATATCGTCAGCCGTTGGTCCATAGGCACCGTCCATTTGACCAATCCGATGATATTCAAACTCAAGGTCTCCATGATTTTCGAGCCACTGCACACCATGTGTGGGCAATGGGCGATAATCGACTGCAACAAACGCATCCCCATTTGTCCAAAGCACATCGGCATCACCATCTTGGTCAAGGTCAACGACCTCCATTCCCGAACTTGAAAAATCAGCGTCCGCAACATCGTGCAATATATCAGTCGTAAAATTCCCGTGCCCATCATTTACAAACGCGTACACCGTTTCCCACTCTTGCGAAAGAAGTGCGAGAATATCCAGATCGCCGTCGTTATCAATATCCGTTATCGGTGCGTGAATTGCACCACTTCGATCAATCAATTGGTGTGGCGAAAAGTTCCAGTCACCAATGTTCTCAAACCATTGCACTTGACCTTGCGTGTATCCAAACTGCGCAACTGCTAAGTCCAAATCACCATCGCCATCTAAATCCCCCGGTTGCACATCAGTAACACGTTGCACACCTTGGGCGATAATGCGCCGAGTAAAGTTCTCTTCTCCATCGTTTTCAAGAATAATGATTTCTCCAAGATGCGCGTCTGATGGAAGAATGACACCCATCGCTGCAACGAGCAAATCAAGGTCACCATCCATATCAATATCAACTGCTTCAACATGCACTGGTCCATTGACACCCTCGCCTGGAACGACACTCCGTTCAATAAACGAGCCATCCTTCTTCTGCCGAATCCAACCCACTTGTTGACCGAGTACATCACACACGAGTACATCTTGCAGACCATCTTCATTGAGATCGACAATTCGAACATGGGAAATTGTTGGCCGATCAGTAATTTTTGGGAGGGTTCCAATTGGCTCTGATGAGGAGAGTTGGATTTCAACCTCGGGAGCCTCAGGTAGCGTTGATGAGCAACTCAGCGAAAAAATAAAAAAGGAAAGGAGGAGTAGATACCTAAACATCCTCTTATCGTACAGAAAACAGAGGTTTATAGATGGCTCCCACGAAAAACCGCACAAAAAGAACGAGGAGTCACAGATTCAGGTACAATCACCGTATCTAAGCAACCTAGTGCCTAGATCTGTGTTTTTTTCTAGGTACGTTAGTCGCCCAGTGGGCGAAATGAAAAGGTTAGGTTAGAGTTATGAAATTGTATATTGGTAATTTAAGTTGGGGAACAACTACAGAAGATCTCAAGTCACATTTTGAGCAATTCGGTGCTGTTTCAGATGCTATCGTCATCACAGATCGCCAAAGCGGTCGTTCACGAGGTTTTGGCTTCGTAACTATGGATAACAATGATGAAGCAAATAAAGCATTAGAAGAATGCAACGGTATTGAACTAGATGGCCGCGCCATCAAGTGCAGCGAAGCGACACCTCGCAAAGCTGAACATTAATAATCAATAAAATATTTGATTCTTAAAGCCCCTGACGATAGTCAGGGGCTTTTTTAATACATCTGTTGGGGACAGTCCCCTGGGGACTGTCCCCATACAAATACGTTTTATACTAAGAAGAAGTGTGATTTTGCACTCTTTTTGTGGGGACTGTCCCCAGGGGACAGTCCCCAATGGAACAACTGCAAAAATAATAAAGTTTCTCATCCTGTTTTATGTAATTATTTCGCATGCAAGATGTGGAAATGTACTTGCTTCAAATAGAACAACTTGGGACTATATGGGATAGTTATGTCTACTATCCAAGGCGATGTTACCCAATATTTATTCGAAGCTTCGAGTGGAGATTCTGTCGCTATCGCTCGCCTTTGGTCAGAAGTACAGAAAGATGTGCACGACATGGCGGAGAATATTTGTCGTCAAGAGTATGGAGGAAGTACAATTCAGCCAACACTTCTTGTCAACGAAGTCTGGATACGCCTCTATGGAAAGGGAAAGCAACTGTCGTGGGAAAATCGAGCGCATTTCTTTGGCAGTGTTGCAAGGTCAATGGGACAAATTCTAGTGGACTACGCACGAAGACGAAATGCTCAACGACGAGGTGGCGACAGAAAGAAAATCTCCATAGATCTTGTCCCTGGCGAATTATCATCACACGAAACGGATGTAAAAAATATCATCGAACCGCTTCTCACAGCACTCGAAAATTTACAAAAAATAAACGACCGAGCTGCAGATATTGTACGGTTCCGATACCTTCTTGGATTACCTCAAACAACTGTTGCCGACATTCTCAACATCACCGTTCGCACCATTCGGACCGAATGGATTTGGGCAAGGGCATGGTTGCGACGCGAGTTGGAGCACACGAGGAATGACGATTGACAACGATATAATTCGTAACTTGCTTGCTGAACTCATCGACCTTCCCCTAGAAGAACGATTGCAACGGCTTTCTGACTTAGAAAAAAGCGATCACGAATTGCACAATGAAATTCAATCACTTCTCCCCTACACCGAAGGCGATTGTGATGACACTGGTGAAGATCCCTTCATTGGAGAAGTAATTGAACATTTTACCATTAAGCACCGCATAGGAACTGGTGGAATGGGAAGAGTCTATCTTGCGCACCAAGAGAATCCGCCACGAGATGTTGCGTTCAAAGTATTACGACGTGGCTTGCTTTCGCGAAGTGCGAGCAAGCGATTTGAAATCGAATGTCGATTGCTTGGGCGATTACACCATGGTGGAATTGCACAGGTGTATGAGGCGGGCACACACATTATGGCAGGCGATCGTGTTCCATGGATTGCAATGGAATTTGTTAAAGACGCAGAGACAATTACTACGTATGCGAAAGACAGTACACTCAGTACGGATGAGAAACTTGCACTCTTTATGCAAGTATGTAAAGCTGTTGCTGAAGCGCATCTGCATGGAGTTATACATCGAGATTTAAAACCAGATAATATCTTGGTCGACCCGCAAGGCAATCCAAAAGTCATTGACTTCGGTATTGCAAAAGCAACTGACCCGATGGGGTTGCCGACCGCGCTTCGAACGCAAGACAAAAATCTCGTCGGAACAATGCAGTACATGTCTCCAGAGCAAGCGCTTGGCGAAGATGTCGACATAACAAGCGATGTCTATGCTCTTGGTGTTATTTTATATGAGGTGCTTTCTGGCGAACGTCCATACGATGTTCACTCGACAGATATTCCCGTTGCAATTAGTACGATTACACAATCAGATCCAAAACAGTTGAGATCTATAAATCGTATGCTTCGCGGTGACCTTGAAACAATTGTTGAACATGCAATGGCGCATGATCCTAAAAATAGATACAGGTCCGCGGTTGAACTTTGCGATGATATTCAACGCGTGCTCGATGGTGAACCAATTGCTGCTCGCAAGGAACCACTGATTGTTAAATTCCTACGAAGAAGACGGCGAACTGCAGCCACCATCATGATCGCCCTTCCTGTTCTAGCGGTCTCTACCGCAGTTTCATTTTACTTTGCACTTCAAACACATTATGAACTAGAACAAAAATACAAACTTGTCGAGTTCGCAAAAGATGCCCTTGGCACTCGCAACGAAATTATCATGATGAATCCTGAATATTGGAAAACGCATTATGATTTAACACTCACACACGCACAACACATGGCTGAAGGTGACTCTCAATTGCTTGCTTCCATGTACAGCATGTTGTCAGCAGTTGCTGACACGGCAGATATTGATACAAGTCTGAGAATAAAAACTGCTGAACTTCTTGGAACAGATTCTGAACAGGGCACGTTGCTTATCATTGAGCAATGTGCTTACAGGGGAATTCAAAGTATCGAATTACGAATCAAAAGTATTAATGAGATGATTCGAAGCATCAAGAATCCTTCAAGTACTTTTCAAGCAACTTCACGCATTGCGTTAGCTCGACTTGAGCTCCACTCTAGTGATCCGAGTGTACGAAAAAAAGGTCGAGTGCACACTGATGAAGCATTAAGCATTATTCATGATGAACTCCAAGACGATTTTCAGCTGAAGTACAAAGCGATAAAGAGGCTTGCCTGGTCATTCATTTTTCAAGAAACTGAAACACTTTGTTGCAAAGAAATTCTGAAACTTGTTAATAATGATTTTCTTGAGCAATGCACGCAAGTCTTCGGTGCACATCACCCAAACACTCTTGCATCATTGAACTTGGTTGGATTAGCACATGAAAAACTTGGCGATTATGACGCTGCAATCGAAGTTCTCGAGCCAGCTGCAGCAACCGCACGTGAGAGTTATGGCATTGGTCACAATTTAACATGGAGGTATCTCAACAATCTCGCAGTAGCGTTGACGTACAAATCGAAAGAAGAAGATTTAGACCCAGATGAATCAGAGACCCTTCAACTTAGTGCCACTTTGCTCTGGATTGAATGTATTCGCCAAGCGATTATGCATGAAGATGAGGGTGGCATCAGATGGTATGGAGACACCTTCCGTAGCATGCTCCCTGAAGTGGCTCCTTCCAAGGAGGAACTTGACAAATGGCGTAAAATCGTTCAATACGGAACTTTTTCTGATTTTTCTGACAATTAACTTCCGCTAACTACCCAATTTACCGCATTACAAATAGTTATTGATGTAACATAAGAACATTCCAGAGGATAAAAGCCTCTGGATATTCTAAGGAGTCTGGAGATGAAAATCCAAATTAAACTTACCGTTGCTTTCGCAGTCGTCTGTATGTCCGCAGTTCTAATTGCTGGAGGCAAACGCTCTGGCGGAGATGAGAGTGGTGGTGGCTTATCTTCACTATCACAATGGTCTGGAAATGGACATTGGTATGCTCGCGTTCCTGAGCCGATGATGAATCAATTTGATGCGTCACAATATGCATCCAACATTGGTGCTCATCTTGCAACGATTCAATCTGCTGAAGAAAATGCGTATGTAAGTTCTCTCGCATCGCCGTTTGATTGGCTTGGTGGATTTGCACCAGAGGGAGAGGGTTGCGACCCTGATGCGTGGGGATGGATGAATGGCGAAGCGTGGGACTACGAAAATTGGGCAACTTTAGAACCAAGTTATTGTTTTTCAGACGGGCTAACATTCTCTGAGGGCACTACTTCGGAGTGGAGCAATTATTACAGAGGCGCCCCAGCACCATTTATTATGGAATGGTCTGCCGATTGCAATGAAGATGGCATTGTTGACTTCGGTCAAATCGTGAGTGGCGAACTTGAGGATGCAAACTCAAATGGTATTCCTGACATTTGCGATTGCCTTTCAGATGTAACTGGTGACGGTTTGGTGAACGTTGACGACCTACTTGCAATCATTGACACGTGGGGTTTTTGTACCTATTGCGATGGCGATTTGAATGGCGATCAGATGATCAACAAACTCGATATCCTCATCGCGTTTTACAACTGGGGCACTTGCGAATAACTGCGACGGGTCTGAACCTGACTGAAGAACGTAGAAGTTATTCACAAGACGCTTTGCGACGGGTCTGACCCTAGCGATTTGGGGTCAGTCCCGTACAACACAACTTGAACACTGCAAATCAATCTGGGTAAGCCCACGCACAAAAACTTCTACACTTCTGACTGGGGACAGGCCCTTTACACGACGAAATTAGGTCCTGCGATGCGTTAATCTGCATCAAATCACAAAATAAATTTCCGGTCTACAACTATAATTACGCATATTGAGTAGGGATTGGTACGCACGCATTTCGCTCTGATTTGCACCAATCTCTGCAAAAAGGAGATCGCAGATATGAAAATCACTACTACATATGCATATATTGCTGGAATTACGATTGGTTGCATTACATCAATAACATTTGCTCAAAGAGTA
>CAYSYI010000035.1:0-18469 GCA_964435395.1 uncultured Isosphaeraceae bacterium | reverse complement strand
TTACCCGCATTGATTTGCAGTACAGAAGTTGTGTAGTGCGGGACTGACCCCAATCTGCTGGTCGTCGTTTTCTCTGCTAGGGTCAGACCCGTCGCAGAATCGCCACAGACCTGACGCGTGCTAAATGGCTTCTATTTCTTTTGACTTTGTTTCGCACATCTCATCTATCTTAGAAATGTGTTTTTTTGTTGCAGTTTCTATGTCTGCTTTTCCATGCTTCCCATCATCTTCTGAGATGGGATTGCTTTTATCTTTGACAAGCCCATCAATATGTTTGATTGCATCTCGCCTCTCGTTTCGGATGACAACCTTGCTTTCTTCTGCCATTTTTTTGATTTGAGTGACGAGTTGCGCTCTTCGTTCAGAAGATGGGGCAGGTACATTTATCCGGATGATATCGCCTTCTGATTGCGGATTTAGGCCGAGGTCGGCGCCTTCGAGTCCTTTAATGATGTCATTTTTTGAAGCTGGATCGTATGGCTTTACAACTAGTTGGGTTGCTTCGCTTACCGAAATGGCAGCGATATCCTTTAGGTCTGTAGAGCTTCCGTAATACTCAATTTTTACATATTCAAGTAGAGCTGTTGTCGCACGTCCAGTGCGGACGCCATGTAATTCCTTCCCAAAGTAATCAACGGTTTTGTCCATTTTTGTTCGGCAGTCTTTTGTTTCGTCCTTGATGTTCATTGAGAATTATCCTTCTTCATTCGTTACTAGGGTTCCGATATTGTCACCGCCAACGACTTTGCAAATATTTCCGTCGGTTTTGAAATTGAAAACTATTATTGGCAATCTATGTTCCATGCACATCGATAACGCGGTTAGGTCCATGACGCCAAGTTGTTTGTTTATTGCTTCGGTGAATGATAAACGTTTAAACTTTGTGGCATTCGCATCTTTCATTGGGTCACAAGAGTAGATGCCATCTACTTTTGTTGCTTTAAGCAAGATGTCTGCCTCGAGTTCTATGCCTCTAAGAGATGCGCATGTGTCTGTTGTAAAGAATGGGTTGCCTGTTCCAGCAGCAAGGATGAGAACTCTTCCTTTTTCAAAGTGTCGAATAGCTCTCGCCCTAATAAATGGTTCTGCAACTGACTCAACATCGAGCGCTGACATGACTCTTGCAGGTTGTCCTCGTTTTTCAACAGCTTCTTTGAGTGCGAGTGCATTAATGACAGTGCCAAGCATCCCCATATAGTCTGCTGTTGCTTGAGCAATGCCAACACGAGTGGACAATTCCGCGCCACGAATGATATTGCCTCCGCCAACTACAACAGCGATTTCGGTGCCGAGTTTTGATGCATCTGCAATTTGGCGAGCAATAGTATTTAGTTCGTCAGGGTTAATGCCAAGAGTTCCGCCTTTGGAAAAACTCTCGCCACTAATTTTAAGGATGACTCGCTTGTAATGTGGTGTGGATGTGTTCATGTATTTAGTCCTATTTGAGCATTTGACTCTACAAATGGGGGTTCAGTCAAGTGCCCAATCGCGTATCATGAAGAAGAATAATAGAAATGCAAGCAGAGGGCATATGAGACAGCAAGGAGAATCTTCACCTACTCAGGGCAATATTGCGAGGAATGTACAAGAACATTCAAACGCAACTGCTATTACGCAGTTTAAAATTGATGAGAGAGCGAGATGGAAGAAGAGGGTCATGGCCTTTATTTTTTGGGGTATCTTGGTTTCACTACTCGTGCATATTATTCTAGGGTTTGTTCTTAGACTTATGGAGCGAGAAGGAGTGTATGCAGGTCAAGAAGAGACAGCCACAATAGTTGAATTCGCTTTTCAAGAGTCTGAAAGTTTATCTGAGATGCCAACGGAGCAACTTCTTGAGCAAGAAGTAGCAAAGACTGAGGCAACTTCAGATGCGCTTGCTACAACCCAAGCAACCTTAAGCGCGGATGTTTCTACAAGCTCCCTGCAAGCTTCAATATCGTCAGTTGCACCATCTCTTGCAGGTGGTGTAGGCGGTGGAGGCCTTATGGGCGGTTCGGGAGGCGGTACTTCCTTCTTTGGTATAGCATCCTCTGGCTCTCGTTTTTGTTATATCGTCGATACTTCCGGGTCAATGAAACATGGCGAAAGACTAGAGTCTGCGATGCAAGAACTCGCGAATTCACTCCATGAGCTTCCTGATTTTGCTCGGTTCTTTATACTTTTCTATAGCGATCGTGCGAGAGAGCCTTCTATTCAAAAAGGGTGGAATACTGCTCACTCCTCCACGATTCGTCGTATGGAAAAGGAGTTTTCATTATTCGAAGCAAGAGGTGGAACACTTCCCAGGCATGCATTCGTAAAAGCTTTTGAATTGAAGCCATTGCCAGACGTCATCTTCTTTTTGACTGATGGGGCTCTCTCAAAATTTACAGTCGAAACGCTTAAAGAACTTATGCCAAAGGGCAAAAGAATTGTCGTGAATACAATCGCTTTTGGAGATTCTGCGGCACAAGATGTGTTAATTGCAATTGCCAAAGAGACTGGTGGTCAATTTACATTTGTCCGATCAGGAAGCACGCCATGAAAAAAATGCTTCCATATGTGCCATTTATTGCTGGGCTATTGCTTGTTTCAACAACAATGGCGGAAACAGTTATTCGAAGAGAGGGTCTTCCTCCCATTGAAGGTTCAATATTAAGTGGTGGAAAAACTGGCTTGTTGGTAACAGATGCAGAGCATCCTGAGGTGTTGATTCGCATTCCATGGAGTACAGTTGCTCGTATTGAGCCAACGCAGCCTCGCCCTCAATTACAAGGATTTCTCAAAAGTGGTGCTCTCCTTTGGAGAGCTAAAAATCGTTTACTTCGTGGCGATGTGCAACTCTCAGAACCCATTTTTGCTTCACAATTTACTGCCTTTGCGGGGTCGAATTGTGAAGACGCTCGTGTGGCAAGTGAAGGATTGTTGCGAGTCCTAATCGCTCGTGGTGCTCTGGATAAAGCGATTCTTCCATGGCTTGAAACCGTCCGGCTCGATGAATTAGGAGTCTCCTCGCCATTCGACACCCTTGAGCCAATACTTGATCCATCGACAAAATTATGTCCACACTTACCGGTTATGGCTCTAGATGCAACTTCGCTGAATGCTGCGAAAGGGTTCACCCCTTTGGATGACTCAAGTGCCTCTTTGCTCGCACAACTTCTCGTTACAAAAGCGAATCCGGCTGGCGAGTTGCACACTCCAAAAGAAAATGACCACTCTTTTTTTATTGCGCAACTCTTTGAAGCTTCTTCTGGATCGCAACGAACTATGCAAAATCTTACTAATCAATTAGTGGACTACAAGCCTTGGCAGCAAATTTGGTCTCATTACGCGCTTGGTATCGGATACTTGCAAGTTGACTCAGCCCCTTCAAAAGATATGGGATTGTTACATCTCGCAATTGTGTGTTCAACAGATCCGGCACGTCAGCCCTGGCTCAGAGGTGCGGCGATGATTCGACTTTCTACCGAGTTGAAGAATGACGGCTTGGACTTGCAGGCTGATCGTATATTGAATGAGGCGAAACGGCACTATCCCTCTCACCCATTGTTGTTACATTTTGAAGAAAAACAAAGGAACATTCCGCAATGACAACTCAATTACATTTCTTAATTCTATCAATGGGGACTACACCACCAACAACATCTTGGATGAGTATGATTGGAAAAGGGGGCGCAGTTGGCTATATAATTATCCTGTTGAGTTTTATCGCTCTTGCACTTGTGGTAATGCATTTTTTGCAGATTAGGCGTACATCACTGATGCCAGAAGCTCAACTCTTGGTCCTTAATAAACTACTCGCCAATGGAGAGGTTGAGGACGCACTTAATTATTGTGTTGATCCCTCGAACGATTCATTCTTGACAAGAATCTTGGCTACGGGGTTACTTCGGTATCAGCGTTCTGCATTTGGTCCATTTGAGTTAAAAAATGCCCTTGAAGAAGCTGGTGAAGATCAAACCTCACGGCTCTTCCGTTCAACTGATGCGCTAGGACTCATTGGAACAATAGCGCCTCTGCTTGGTTTATTGGGGACAGTTTTTGGAATGGTTGGCGCGTTTGAAACAATTGGTCAAGCAAATACGAGTACTCATACTGCGCTTGCTGTAAATATTAGTTTGGCACTTGTCACTACAATGCTCGGGTTGGTTCTTGCAATTCCATGTGTCACCTTTTTTAGTTTTTTTAGAAATAGAATTGAGGGTTTAAGTGCAGAATCTGCTGTAGAAATTGAGCGCCTTGTTTTGCATTTAGAAGAGGGCTAAGGGTACTTCTGATGGCATTTAAAAAATCATATTCAAGAGTGATCATTCCAATCGTGGAGATGACACCAATGATTGATATTGTTTTTTTGTTGATCATCTTCTTTATGGTCGCAGCACAATTTGCACAGCAGGCACATGTAGAATTGGATTTGCCGCTAGAAATCGGTGAGCAACAAGAGCGTACATCAAACAGTACTCTAGTCATAAATATATTAAAAAATGGAAACATCCTTCTCGACAAAAATGTGGGAGCGATCTCCCTTGAAACATTGGACAAGATGCTTAGTGACGGCATGCAGACCAAACAATTCGATTGGGAAGACATAACTATTCGTGCCGATGAGAATGCTACTTCAAAAGCTTTGAATGTTGTGATAACTATGTTGAATAAAAATGGCTTAGCTGCTACAAAAATTGCGACGGAAGCGCCGTAGTATGCAGTTCTCTAGAACGCAAAAACGTAGAGGTCTGAATAAAACAGCGTTAAATCTTTCTTCGATGATTGATGTAACTTTCTTGCTCTTGATATATTTTATCGTGACAACAGTATTTAACCCTGCTGAAGACAATCTGTCTCCAGCATTACAAGTAGAAGGGAGTGGCGTATCTGTTGATCAAGATTTTGAACCGCAAATAATTTCAGTCACGATAATAGATTCTCGCCCCGTGTATCAAATTGGTGGGCATTTTGCGAGTAGTAGAGCGGAACTTATAGAAGTTATTTCTACATTGCCAACTGACCCTGGAATTATTATTCGAGTAGATGATGACGTGCCAGTTGGTTTTGCAGTTGCTGCAGTTCAAGAAGCTAGAAACGTAGGGTTTGAAAAGGTGACGTATGTTCCTGCAACTCAGTAGCCTTGCCCTCTTACTTCTTTCATCTCTTGCTTCTGCTCAAGAAGTCGAGGCATGGCTGCAAAGAATGGGATGCGAAGCATTGCTCGCAGTCTATCTCGAAGATACACTTGAGCATGGTGATAAGAACGAAAAAGCAAGAGCTGCCCGTGATCTTGCGCAAGTCTATGCCGTCCTATTGGCTAGAGGGGATGAGGAAGAAAACAAGGAGATTTTACTGCGTGCTAGTTCACTCTTTAGCAAGAACCCAGAAGCAGGGACCGATGAGCTCCGAGTTCAACTCTATCGAGGAACATACATCGCATCAGAGCAACTGCTTGAAAGATATAGACAGCGGATATCGACTCGTTCGGAAGCGGATGCTGCATTTGGGCGGATGGTAGAAGTCGCCGAAAATTTAACAACGTTGCGGACGAGTTTAGAAAAAAAAATACGCTCGAGCAAAACGTCAAAAGATAAAACCAGGAGACAGTTTGGTTTAGCGACCTCCTACCTTGCTTGGGCAACATACTACATCGCGTGGCATCAAGACGATCCGAAGCAAGCTAAAGTTTCAGCTCAACTTTTTGCAGAGATCCTGCTCGGTGAGTCGCCTGAATTGTCTTCGGTTTCTATAGATCTGAAATCTCATGAGGCAGGTGCAAGAGCGGTACTAGGTATAGCGCTCTGCAAATCCATCATCGAACATTCTGAGGGAGCTGAACCATGGCTTAATGAACTTGAGGGGCCGGAGACTTGGAGTTCAGTTCGTGCTCAAATTCCACTCTGGAGATTCTACCTACATATTGACAGTGGTTCTTGGGAAGAAATATTAAAGCTCCTGTCAGAATCATATGGAGTAAATCAATCACTTATGTGTCAAGTTGCTGCTGCGCATGCTCACGAGAACTTGTCTCATCCAACTGCAAAGAGAGTTGCAGAGAAGTCGCTCTCCATTCTTGTCGAATCGGGGCAACTCGGGATTATTCGAGACCTTATTCAAAAGTATGAAACAGTCAACTTGCCAGTGCATGGGTTTATCTACTATTACATCAAAGGTGATATTGCATATCGAAACTCGAAAAAGGAATATCCAAGTGATGAGCCATTACAAAATCAAATGGCTAAGAGTGATTTTGCAAAGGTCGCTACGCTGTTCCGTAATGCGCTAAACGCAATTGATTCGAAAGAGTATCCATCACTCATTTCAGATTGTCAGTATATGCTAGGGCTTTCCCTTTTTTATTCATCTCAATTTGAGGAAGCTGCGATTTTGTTTCAGCAAGCTGCTGAGGGTGACAAGAGTGAGCCAGCAGTTTGGATGGCAATTGTTAACTTTGGCTATCTGCAGTCCCTCACTGCCGAGCAGAAAGTAGCAAAAAGTGAGTTAATAGAATCCTACATAAGCAACTGGCCAAATACGGATCGTGCCACAGAGTTGACACTATACATGTCTTCAACAGAGAACGTCACTTTTCAGACGATTGAGGATTTGCTAGCAATTCCTCATTCGGATTCTAAGTATGAAAAAGCTCAGAGACTTGCTTCTAGGTCCTTGTATGCATTGTGGGAAAATGCTTCTAAGCAGCAAAAAGTGTCAGTCGGGAATAAGTACATCAGTGTCGCATTGCCACTTATGTATTCTGACTTACTTTTTGAAAATGATTTTAATGCTGCTGAAATTTGCGCTGTACGCGCTTTGAGAATCTTAGAAATAGCGTTGCACCCCAAGGTCAAGCGACTTGTCGCTGCGCAGCGAGCGATTGATACGATTGATGAAATTCGACGACGTGGGTCATTTTCATTTGATCCATTTCAAAATGAGATTGCATTTCGTACAATTGCATTGCACGTTTTAATGAACGAAAGCGATTTTGCTCAAACTGCTTTGTTAGAGTTAATCTTGAAGTCTCCAGAAGATGTTTGGGCTATTCGTGCAGCTAAATTGGTATGGTCGTTTTGGCGAGATTATGAGATTGAAGTAGATTCAGCAACGCGATTTGCAGTGGGAAGACAATTGTTGTCGCAAATCGAAGAGTATGAATACGGGACGAGTTTTTTTATAAGCATTGCAATTCAAACTGCTCAGAGTGGCTTTGATTTATACAGCGACAACGGAGATAAGAGTTCGGCTGCAGAAGCATTGCGTATTTCTAGAATTCTAGTAGAGCAAAAAGAAGAGATAACGGAAGTGCTACTCTTAAACGCTGAATTAGAGATGGAATTGGGTAATCGGGTACTCGCAAGAAAGCGATGGGAAGCACTCTCTTCAGGCTCAAAGACTGGTACCCTCATTTGGACTCGGGCGAGATGTAACACAATTCTCCTTCTTGCTGAGGATTCTCCACAAAAAGCATTGCAAGTCTTGAACCAATACCAAGCTTTATATCCAGACTATGGCAAGGAGCCCTATGGCTCTACTCTTAGATTACTTCATAGAAAGTTGCAAGGATCAAACGATGGATCCTAATCGCTTAGCTTCAAAATTTCTAGGAATCCCTTACACCGAGAACCCTTGGATGTTGTTGGGAATCGCATCAGGGAATAGTAATGCCGCTGCAATCGCAAATGCTCTACGACGTCGTCTTGCGCAACTTGAAGTGCACCCGCATGCTCAGAGTCAAGAAGCGAACATTGTTCGAACACATTTAGAAGAAGTGGCTGTTCATCTTCAAGGCGATTGTGCCCCGCCTCCGCCAACCTCAGCAGAGAGCGTGTCTCAGACACTCTCGCCTCTTGATCAGGCAATTATTGCGGCATTAATTAGTGAAGGTGGCTGGAACAACAAAAGCAGGTCTCGACTCGTTGGTGTTGCGGCGTCTTATTCAATTACAGTTGGTGCCTTGATGCGTATTTTGGAAGCATTTGCCAAAGCCGCGCGGTCAGGTGATGGTCCTTTGTCTCGTAAGAAAAGGGTGATAAATAAGTTTGACAGATCGTGGGTGTCTGTTCCAAAAAAGAAAATGTCCACAACAAGTGCAATTGAGTCAATGATTTCTAAGGCGGCAGAAAAAATTACGCCTGAGCTCAGCTCGCCAACCCCAGAGATGACAGTTGGGTTAGCAGTATTTTTCTCTTTGTTAACACTCGCGGCTTTTATTCTTAGTTTGGTGGTATTGCTTGGAGATACTTCAGAAAGTCTAACGGAAGGGTCTAATTCTGAGGAGTATCTGCCACGGTTTACGCAAGACGAAACAACAGAACAGGAACTCAAAGTATTCGAACAGTATCCGACATTCTTTGTGGAAGGATTTGACCAATCGATTCTTGAATTTGCTGACCAAGGAGTACAGCAACTTCCAATATTGCGTTCGCTTACATCTTCTCTTGAAAAATCTTTGGAGTATGGTAAAGCGCCTGATGATGCAATAGTACATGATTGGGAACAATCACTTTCTACGCTTTCGTTTGGGTGGCCTTTTATTGATTCGCATACTTTGCAGGCTGCTAAAACAAGCCTCATTCAAGTCTTGCTTGCTGCCGAAATGTATCCCGGTTTTGCTCAGCAATTAGTCCAGTCATTTCGAATCCCTCGATTGAGAAGTGGTGAGCCGTTAAACATTATTCGGTCGATTTGGTCTTCGGGTGTGCTCGCTTCACTTGGTTGCGACTTGAGATTAGGCCAAGAACTTCGGCTAGAGATTAACAAGTTGGAATTGCCTGAGATTAATACATGCAATTACCTTGAAGCTAGAGTCCAAGCATTGATTGTTCTAGCGGATCAACTCCTTGAGCGCACCGAATTTGATGATCGAGTTCTAGAAGATTGGGAAGCATGGCTACTTCTTGTGAAAGAGTTGAGCAAGAAAACGAGTAATTTAGAGCCACAATTACATGTACTCACTTCAATTGTATCTTCGGATATAGATTTGCTTAGAAACACGAATACCCGTAAAGTCCTCGGAAGAATCATTCGCGAAACGGATTGGGTTTCATCAGTGTTGGCAAGGGACACGGTGACAGAACTAATACGCTCAAGAAAAGCAACAAGTATAGACTTGTCGCTGTTGACTTCGTTGTTCTATAATTCGGGGAATAATTCTTGGTTTCCTGTAGAGGGTGTCGTGAGCCAATCAAGCTCTTTGCGAGATCGAAAAAATATCTCGTCTCAATTAAAGAAAGATTGGCCAATTGATAGTAGCGAATCTATATCAACTTGGGTTGTATCTTTGCCAATAGGCCTAGATGTTGCATTAGTTGAAGAGTGGGAGAAAGAGACTGAGCGTCTTGTCCAGCGCTCGAACTCGCCAGACTTTTATCTTGTTAAATTGCGTTTGCTCAATGAGGCTGCGGTCAGCATCTGGAAGGGCAGACCAGATTTTGCAAAGGGCGCAATTGAGAGAGCAAAACTTTTTGAAATTGAGAGCGTTCCGCACCCCAAATTAGTCTATCCGCCAACACCAGGTAGTTTTAGCGATGCGTGGAGCTCTGCAGGGAATGTTGAGGAAAAATTAGTTGCCCTGCAAGAATTGTCAGAGAAAAATGTTACTGATTTGAGCAAGCGGGATGCTGACCGACTGGTTGGCATAGCGATCAAAAGTAGAAGTGAGCTTCGAAAAGCTGCGACTGACCTCATCATTTACAAATTTGCAAACGCGGAAAATATTGCGAACTCATTGCTCTACACATTTGCCGCAGCGAGGACCAAAGAGCAAATTGCAGCCCTAGTTGCTAATTTAACTGACGTCATTCTTCCAGAGCCTACATCTCAGCAATGGGATTCGATTGCGAGGAGTGCGTTCGTCCAACATGCACTTACAGTAGCCCAGCCTGAAGTTAAACAACTTGACGAGATTGCAAGTGAACTTTCAACTTCTCTACTTTCAGAGTTTCTTTTGCTTAATCCAGAATACCTTTCGCTTTCCTCAGAATTGTCACCTAACGTAGCATTTCAAATGCTCGTTGATACGTGGAGGACAATGTTACCACCAATGTATCAAGTTGTTAATCCAGAAGACTTTGTCCCAACGGGCCTCCTTCAAAAGTATCTTAAGAAACAACTGGAATATTTGCTTCTTCTAAAAGGTGAAGAGGCGAAGTGGAGAAACGAGAATCTTGTCATTAGCTCGGAATATATCACGCTGTCTACACTCCATAATGAGAGTTCAATTATCGATCAACTGGTATCTGTTGAAAAACAAATATCAATCCATTGGTTACGCCTCTTCAAAGAAGTAACGGCCGAATATGAAAGAAGGATGAATAAATAAATGCTGTATATTATTTCAAGTTGTACTATTATCGCAAGCATTGCTGGTATTGCTGAGTGGGAGGGAAAAATAAATCCACTCGACGGTATGTCTTACATCGAGGTCGCAGAAGATCTTCAGGAGAATAGTGATGGGACAGCCTCTCAGCAACGTCTAATCTCTGAACTCTATGTTCTTGCGGCTGTTGCAGATCCTGTTTATCGAGAAAGTGCGTTACTTGGTTTGATTTCAAACGAGCGAGACGACTCTTTTATTCAAGAGTTACAAAGTTTAAGAAGGTCGCCGCGATTGCTTGTCCCTTCGGTAGTAAATGACGTTGTTCCAAGAGTTGATGATGTTCAGTCGAGAGAAGTAATCTGTGATGCACTCGCAACTCTTCGGCAAGGCTCAAAACTAACCAACGAACAAATTGACACGCTCCGCCCATGGAGTTTCATGTTCCCGAAATCATTAGAACCTATGTTTGAAACGGTCCCTCAAACAGGAAAGCAATTAGTCAAGAGTGAAATTATAAGTTTGCTAAAGGTTGAATTAGTAATCCTTGGTGGAGCAGCATTATGGTCTGCGGATGCCGTTGCTACTGGCACGATGCCGGTCGTTATGAGTATGTCAGATGATATTGCATCCCTGATGAAAGTGAATCCAACGAAACGTATCCGAAAGAATGGTCGATGGGTTTCAGGGCGCGGGGATTGACTGTTGATTCTAGAGAAAGTTGCTTACTTTGGAGTGTAAAATCTTTGCTTGCTTTTTAGAACTGGCATGACATCCTCAACAGCATTTGTCGTAGGGATTGACCAGACAGCCCAAGATGTTCTGTGTGGTGGCATTGCAAGTTCAAGTCCATCTCGGACGAATCGCTTTAGTCTTCGTGTTGAAAGTTGATCTAAGAACTCATGTGTGAGTGGGGCTGCAATTTGAAGATTTTCTTCGGCTGGAATCATAATTGCGAGAGGTTCTTCTAAGAACTCAGAAATGAACGCGACGGACCAGAACCAGCCATCGCCATACCATCTGACTTCTACGTCTATATTTTCAAGGGAAACAATTTTCGACTTAGCTTTATCGAATGCTTTTTTGGCATCATTAAGAGCTAGTTTACGCAGCGCATCTACTGATGGCTTGTTGTATTCGTCTGTCCAGATTGATGGGGGTGAGTATTTTGCCATTGTGGGGGCTCCACTTCTACACGTGAGAATAGGGCATGATAGCATACCTAACGTGAATGAGACACCTCAACAAACTGTTCCAGAAGTAGACCTCTCCTGTGCCTCAATCCTTCTCGTAGATGATAACACTCAGAATCTTGAGTTGATGCAGGCATTCCTTGAGGAATTACCCTGCACACTTCGGACTGCCTCAGATGGCGTTGAGGCAATTGAGAGCATCGAGCGAGAGTGTCCGAACTTAGTTATCCTTGATGTCATGATGCCGCGGATGAGTGGTTTTGAAGTTTGCCAGAAGATAAAATCCCAGCCCTCGACTCGCGAGATCGTTGTCATTATGGTGACGGCACTCAATGAAGTAAGTGACTACGAACGCGCCGTTGAGTGTGGCACAAATGACTTTATTACAAAGCCTGTAAATAAGCTTGAATTAGTGACACGTGTTCGCACGTTGCTTGAGCTCGCTTTAGTCAAGCAGGGCTTCGATAAATAACTGTTTCGGGACTGTAACGGGCCAGAAGCGTACACGTTTTTGCGCATGGGCTTTTACCCAGCATGGGCTTTTACCCAGATTGATTTGTAGTACATAAGTTGGGTAGTGCGGGACTGACCCCAAACTGCTGGCGTCGTTCTCTCTGCTAGTCTCAGACCCGTTGCAAAGGCCTGACCCGCACTCTGTGAGTTGTTGACGAGGGGAGTCATTCAACGACTGACAAAGGGAGGGGCAGGCCTCTGAGAAGAGCAGGATTGGATTACGCTGCAGGGTTTCTCGTAATTATTGCGGGAGTATCGTTCCCTCGTACCCAGCCACGGCTTCCTCGAGGCTCTAGAGTGATGAGGAGGTGCTCGTAGTACCGTCTGAGGGAAGCGAGATCAAATCCAGCAAGCCAATGAATTGGGGCTGTGGGATTAAGTCTGCATATGGCGTCTATAACTTGGTTTTTTGAAAGCATCTGTTTGTTCCTTCTATTTTCTTTCGATATCACGCTTTCGGATGCCCTTGTTCGATTCCTCGATGTGATAACTCCAAAGCAAAAGGATACTCTTGGGTGTCTAATCGGCACTCGCGAGCAGTAGTGTATATACGACAAAGGCACCCACTAGATGTTGTGGATTGGCTCTATGAAGTGCTTCAATAAAAAATTGTGAGAATAATTCGGACGTTACTCTGCTGGCAATAAAATGACGGCATCATTGCTAAGAGTAACCGAATCTATATGTCCCGTTGTCAGTACGCCATCGAGGGTCAGGATGCCATGCATGTGTACATTCGATCCATGGTGCGTCATAACGCCCTCTTGATTTTTAGCGTAAAAGCCCACAAGCGTTATGAGTTCATCAGTTGTCTCAGTATGGTTCCATGGCTTGAATCTTGTTTCAAGTTCAGGGTTTACGACAGGGCAATACCCATTTATGACATGAAGGTGAAACTCTTTCGCAGTTCCCTTAATGACAAATGGAAATGGCTCGCTTGTATCTATGCCAGCGTTTGTCGCTGCAATGTGTATCGCTTGTTCGAGTGGAATCCCAGCGGGCAGTATTACTTCATTCCAATCAGGAACATAGGCGAGTGAAAGAAGGGTAGCAGAATCGTACTTTGGATCATGAACAATCGTAGTAGCAGTGAGGCTGTCGGGAGTTGTTGCTGTGTACACGTTGCCCTCAAAAATTGTAATTTCGCCAGCAAGATTTGTAAGTGCGCCAACAGCTATCGCATTGGGTTTGCTATTTACTTCTTCAAAGGTAATTCTTGACTCCGTCTTTCCCATTCGAAGTGCTTCACGCATTCCACCATGTTGCGTTACAACAGTTGAATGAGAAGTACAACTGGTCAAAAGGAGAGTTGAGAGTATTATTATGAGTTGCATGAACATGAACATCCACAGCCTCCCTTAGCTCTGCGAGCATCCGACCACAATGCGTTAACTGCTGACCAGTTGACCGCATTCCACCATGCACTGACATAGTCGGGGCGACGATTTTGGTAGTGCAAGTAGTAGGCATGTTCCCAGACATCGAGGGCGAGAATAGGGATACATCCACACATATCCAAATCTGTCATCAAGGGATTATCTTGATTCGCTGTCGAGCAAATGCATAGTTCACCTGTTGCGTTCACAGTTAGCCATGCCCAGCCAGACCCAAAGCGTGTGCCAGCTGCGGTTGCGAATATTTCCTTCATCTTGTCCAAAGATCCAAATGTCGTATCTATAGCATTTGCAAGGTCGCCAGTGGGGCCACCTCCATCGCCAGGACCCATGACGGACCAGAATAGTGAATGATTAAAGTGACCGCCACCGTTGTTGCGGACTGCTGTTCGAATATTGTCTGGAAGGTCGTTCAAGTTGAGAAGTAATTCAGTAATTGACTTCGTCTCACATTCTGTTCCTTCAACAGCAGCATTTAACTTAGCTACATAGGCAGCGTGGTGTTTGGTGTAATGGATTTCCATAGTCCGCGTATCAATATATGGTTCTAACGCATCAAATCCGTAAGTAAGTTCTGGTAGTACAAATGGCATAGAAGTTTCCTTTCGTTACCATTGTAGTGCATTGTGTGAACAAGATCTTTGGGTCTGCAATTGATGAGGACTGCTAGGGACGTGTAACGGGTCAGTCCCCAGTCAGAAGCGTACACGTAATTATGCACCGGCTTCCCCGGATTGATTATTAGTACATACGCTGGGTAGTGCGGGACTGACCCCAAACAGTTTGTGTTAGAACGCTCTTGGGTCGTGTTCGCACTATCGCTAGGGGCAGACCCGTCGCACTTATTTGTTTGTCTGTTGAAGTGTATGAAAGCCACGTTCGAATGTGCCAAACTCTGTAGTCGTTCCGTCAATCCAACGCACCACAACATCATCAATTTTGGTTACCTCTCCAAGACCGATATGAATTCGTGGATCATTTGCAGCTAGGTAACTCCAAGTTGATTGCACTGGCTTTGTGATTGTAACTGACCCAAGAGTTGCTGTAACAGTTGCGCCTAGTGCATCGGAACCAAATTTATTGAGCACTCGAAGCGTAATGGAATGTTCACGATTTGGGTGAACATTCATCAGAAGATAGGGTTGTGCGTCTCTATTAACTACAAGGATGTCTGTGCCACCATCATTGTTGAGATCGCCGAACACGGCAGCTCTGCTTGTATGAATGCCATCATTTTGAACAGCATCAATGTGCGTCCATCCAGACGAGTCGCCTTTTAACGTATAGTTCAATTCTGCAAACGGATCATCTGTATGAACTTCTCCAATTTGCATAACTCGTCCATTCGCCTCGTAGATGTCAAGGATTGAGTCGTTGTTTAAGTCGACCCAGCCAAGTCCAAATCGAGTTGCGTGTCTCGTTGCGGTTCGAATGCCTTTCGTTGCAGTAATATCTGTAAAGAATTCGCCATCGTTGCGGTAGAGTGAATCGCTCTCGCCAAATAGATTGCAAACAATAATATCGAAGTCGCCATCATGATCAAAATCTTCGGTCGTGACGCCCATGCCAGCCTTCGCATTACCTTCATCATCAAGCGCACACGCTCGCAATGAAGCGACATCTGTGAAGGTCCAATCTCCATTGTTTTTCCAGAGTTGGTCAGCCATGCCATCATTTGCTATAAATACATCGATTCGCCCATCACCGGTGTAATCGTTGCAGAGGAGCCCAAGTCCAGTGCCAAGTTGCGTCCCAAGCCCTGAGCGTACGGACATATCAGAAAAGCTCCCATCGCCGTTGTTTCGATACAAAACATCTCTCGCAGGAGCCATGTAATTTGTGGGGGAACAGTAATCTCGCATTCCTTTGTCGTTGAAGCAATCGATCTTCAGCCCATGCTCCCAAAGCAAATAATTCACGACATATAAATCTAAATCGCCGTCACTGTCGACATCAAGAAAAGCGGTGCTAGCACCCCAGCCAGTATCACCTACATTTGCTTCGTCGGTAACATCTGTGAATGAGCCATCTTTGTTGTTGTGAAGTAGCACATTTTTACCAACGTTGGTGATGAAAATATCAGCGAATCCATCATTATCGTAATCGCCGACCGTTACGCCCATGCCATAGCCCGTATCGCCAGTTCCACTCTCATCTGTTACATCAACAAATGAACCATTATCATTACGAAACATTTTATTCTGTTCAACATTTGCTGAATCTAAATGCCCGCCCTGAACAAAATACACATCAAAGTCTTGGTCATTGTCAAAATCGATAAGTGCAGCGCCGCCGCCAATAATTTCAGGCATATTGAAGGTGCCCGAATCCCCGCTTATCCAGTGAAAGTCAATACCGAGGTCCTTTTGCTGGTTATCAAGCCATATTTCCTGTGTAGGTTCGACGCTCGTATTTTCTGGTGCACTGTTGTTGCAACCCGCGAGTGCGCAAATGAGTATGGGAATGTACTTCATTGTGTTTGCCCTGATTGCGAAAGGACGCGTTTTGCTTGGAGCAAGTTAGTGTCTTCTGGAAATTGTTGAAGGGCATTGCTTAGGAGCTGCATAGCTTTTACTTTGTTGCCTATGTTTGCGTATGCAATCGAGAGCCCCGCGATACTGCCAGTTCTGCTTGGAGATTGTTGAAGAACAATTAAATACTGCCTAATTGCATCGTCAAACTCGCCAACCCGCATGTGTAGTTCCCCAAGGAGCTCTCTTGTGCGGAGTGCATTATCTCCTAATTCAATCGCATTAATCAAGGAGCTCTTTGCAAGTAGAAAATCCTTCTGTTGCAATGCCACAGTCCCAATAAACCGTGCAGCCATCGACATGGAAGGTTGAAGCTCTAAAGCCTTGCGTGCTGATTCCATTGCCCTGCTGTAGTCTCCAACATTTTCCATTACAAACCCCATTGTTAATCGCAATGGTGCATACGACGGCGCTTTTCGAATGGCACTTCCAAGGGTATTGATAGCTTCGCTCGTCATTCCTAGTTGCATCTGAACAGTTGCGAGATTATTCTGCACTTCAGGGGCAAACGGATACTTTTTTTCAATATCCTTGAGACACTTAAGTGCAGTTTGTAAATTCCCAGAATCAATTTCTGCAGTTGCGCGGGTTAGTTCAGCAGAAAATCCGCGTTTGTACATCATCATCTCATCAAGCCAAGGGTCGTTCCATTTCGGCTGTCCACTTTTTGTTGAACGTAGCAGTTGAGTTGCAATTTTGGCGTGACCTGCTTGTTGATGCGACTTACCTAGAAGTTGAAGAAGATACTGATGTCGGCCGCCTCTATTGAGAATATTTTCAAGAACTAGTATGGCTTCAGCAGGATTCCCTTGTGCAAGATGGACGCGAGCGACTCCAATATGTGCGGCTGCTTCTGTAGAATCGATAGCAAGCACGCGTTCAAAAATTGACATCGCTCGTTCGTATTGACCTTGGTCGAGGAGCCAGAATCCTATTCGCCAAAGTGCGGGTGAATAGTTCTCGACTTGGGTGCAATTCTCGACGGCGTTTTCATACTCTCCAATGTGGGCGTACGCTAAACTGAGTAGATACCTTGTCTTTGAGTCGGGTGCTTGCGAAAGTGCATAGGAATACGCTTGGATTGCTGCCCTGTAAAGCCCATGTGCATGGTAATACTTTCCAAGTTCTTGCCAATCTGAAATGGTCGTAGCGCTCTTCAGCGAAGATTCTATAACCAATTTTGCCTGAGGATTGACCCTCGATAAATCTGTCTCAATTACAGGGGGGGGAGTTGTATCCTGTGTACAACCAAGGAGGAGTACAAAGATAAAAAGAAAACTAGCTAGTATCTGCATCACTCTATTGTATGGCACTTCGCAACGAGGATATCTTGGCCACATTCAGGACATGCATCGACTTCAGGTGTTTTTGTGATGTCATATCCACAAGACCGGCAGTGGGGTGACTCGATGAATAATTTCATCCGTAGCCCGCACTTTGTGCAGTGACTTTTCCCGCGTGGGATATGCATCGTTGTCTTACACCTTGGGCAAATTCCCTCAAGCCCACTGCCATCAAATGTTGTAAACACTGAGGCGCGAAGCATTTGGCCAACTAAAAGTCCGAGAATAGATGTTGAACTCAGAATGCCTGAGCTCACTGCAAGTCTTGTGAGTAGGTCTGGTTTTCGTAGATGGTGCATTTCATACCAGATGACAATGCAAAACGTAACGATTGCAAATGAAGCCACAACAAGTGATAGATTTTCTGCCCAGCGAATGGCGTAGTTGCTTGCTCGGTATTGAATAATATTTGCAACACCTAAGAGAGCGCCAGCACCTCCTGTGATGAGCGTCAGCAGAAAGAGCGTTTCATCTTTCTCAATATGACCTTGGGTGGTAAACATTGCAATCTGAGCAAGAACACAACTCGCAATGGCAAAGGAGGCTGCGATGAAGAGATAGGGGAGCGGTCTTCGAATGAAACAAAGGACGATAATCGGAAAGAGTGTCTGCAGTGGGAAGGCAATGTATCCCGCATAGGGTTCAGCTGGAGTGTTCGAAAGTATCCAAAGAGTGAGAAGCCAAATGATTAAGCAGATGGACCAGATTCCAGAAAGAACAAAGCCAGAGATTCGAATTCGAGTGTGTGGTACAGCAAGAAGTCCCAGCGAAATGAGAATGCCGCATCCGGAAAGAAGGAGTACAGAGACTCCAAATTTTTCGGCAAGGCTGTTTCCTCCTATCTGGATAAGTAGCTCAATCCAAATGGAAACAATCGTACATGCATAAATGCTGCAAGTGAAGATGCCGATTGATGCTCCAAAGAGGCGAGTGTTCTTTACCTCAAGTCGTTGAATTGCGAAGAGTAAGAGGGAGGCAGTGATTGCTGTGATGATCGCTGTGACGACGAGTCGCCCGATGACACCGCTCGCGTTCGGTAGGATTAGAGCCAGAACACCAGCTAGGGCTGCGATTCCCAACGAGTAAAAAAGAATCCGTGTTGCTATCTTTCGATAATCCATGGGGATACTGTAGCAGAGCGACGTGTAACGGGTCTGTAACGGGTCTGTCCCCAGAAGTTTGCGTAGAAGTTTTTGTGCACTGGCTT
>CAYSYI010000034.1:0-19275 GCA_964435395.1 uncultured Isosphaeraceae bacterium | reverse complement strand
CGTCTTGAGAATAACTACTACGTTCTTCAGTTTGGGTCAGACCCGTCGCGGGCCACATTGCTACAACTTGACGCGATTAGACAATTTATACGCGGTAAGTGAGTCAGTCGCTTCAGCAATCACACGAGCAATTGGTTCAGTGTTGCTTGGTCGAACATGAAGCCAACCCTCGTCAAAATCAATTCGTAGTCCATCACTTGCATCAAGTTTTTCTTCGGCGTATTCGATTTTTAATCGTTCAATTTCCTTTTCAATTGTAGGAAGGCCGCCAAGTTCCTCAAGATCGATAGTTCGTTTTATCATCTCATAGGGTTGCACACTTCGGACAATATGAGAAAGAGGTTTATCCTTGGTGCGCATCAAATCTAATATGAGCGCCATGCCTGCAAGACTATCTCGTACCCAGCACACTGTGGGAAAAATGACGCCACCGTTTCCCTCGCCGCCAATAACACAGTTGTGTTCCTTCATGACACTTGCAACATTGGCCTCGCCGACTGCGGATCTCCATGTCTTACATCCATGCATCTGTGCAACATCATCAATCATCCTGCTTGTAGATAAGTTTGTAGCAGTCGACGTGTTTGGATGTTCTTGAAGCCACTGCATAGCAGCAAGTACAAGTGTGAATTCTTCCCCAAAATAAAAACCAGTTTCATCAACAACAGCAAGTCGATCTGCATCTGGGTCTTGCGCAAAACCTACATCTGCATCGAACTTGTCCACCATTGCTGCAAGGTCGGTCAAATTTTCTTGTTTTGGCTCTGGAGGGTGTGCAAACTCACCGGTTGGTTCACCATTGAGATGCAGAACGTCACAGCCTAGCAGCTCAAGGAGTTTAATTCCGGACTCACAACCAGCTCCATTGATGGAATCAAGAACAACTCGAAAGCGTTTTTTTTGAATCGGTTGAGGGTTTAATACTCCAAGAAGTTTAGAAATATGTGTGTCATTTCCCTGAGTATTAATAGTAAGGGAGCCGCCATCTATTGAATTAAGCGAGACGCATTCATGAAATCGGCGGATGATTTCTTCGGCATCCTTCTTGTTTGGCGCGAGACCATCACCGTTAAGGCACTTAATTCCATTCCATGGAGTTGGATTATGCGATGCAGTAATAATAATTCCACCATCTGCGTGCAACGCGTTGATCATCACGCCAACTGTTGGGGTCGCAACCACTCCAAGGTCGGTAACCTTGCAGCCGCTTTCGACAAATGCTCGAGCAACGGCATCTTGAAGCGACGGTCCGCTTGGCCTGCTGTCACGAGCAACACAAAGATCAGGAAGCCTCCCAAGTTTTTTTGCGAGGAAAGAAACAAATGCATTTGCATACGTGTATGCAACTTCTGGGGTCATTGTTTTTCCAACAATTCCTCGAGCGCCGGAAACGGAAAGCATAAGTGGGGCTTCTGTTGTCATGGTGTATACGTTACTTTGCAATTTGGAGCTTCTGTGACCGTGACGGATTGTACACGGACTTGAGTATTGAACTTTTCTATTATCTTCTTGTAGATATAGAATGCTATATATTCTGCTGACGGATTTTTTCTCTCTAATAATGTAAGTTCATTTAGATTTGAATTCCGAAGGGGTTCAAGTATTTCTTTGAGGCACTTTTCAACTTCAAGGAAGTCTATTAACAGGCCATCTTCGTCTAATGTTTTGCCTTCAATTTGAAGTTCAACAATCCATGTATGATTGTGTGATGCCTCATCAATTCCACGAACAGTAACTGCATGCACGGCATCGAATGTTGTAGAAACACAGACGCTATACATCTGCAGAAGCCCATTCTTCTTGGACTGTCCATGTGAATGGTTTTGAAGAACAATCGATGTGAACAGCAAAAAAACCACCACGGTGTTGCTTGACAAGTTTCCAGATGATTTGTCGGTCTGTTTCCGGGATATCTTTTTTTTCTACATCTTCAACGTGTACCCATTCTAATGTTCCTTCATCAATTTCCATCGATTCTATTTCAGTATGAAGAATAGGACGTTTTACTTCGAACAAAAAGATAAGCCAATGGGTTTCGCCTTCGTAAGCTGTTTCAGAAAGTATTCCCGAGAGGCGAACTTCATGTGGTTCAAGGTTCACGCCCGACTCTTCTTGAATTTCACGAATGGCACATTCGTGTGGGCTCTCGCCAATCACTGCTTCTAGTTTTCCGCCTATAGGAGAATAGTTTCCTGCATTTGGATTTTTAGTTCTATGCAAGAGTAGTAGTTTGTCATCATCATCGTAAAGATAGCACAGCACAGCTATTTTATATGGTAAGTCGGTAATGGAATACGATTTAGTCATGAGCGGCACCCTTGATGTGTTGTTTCATTTCTTGAACGGAAGTTCGCATTCCAACGAGAACACTTCGACTAACAATGGAGTGACCAATGTGTAATTCTGAGATGTCTTGTATTGATGCAATTCCAGATACATTTTTATGCGTTAAACCGTGACCCGCATTGCATTGTAAACCAATACGAATTGCATGTTGCACAGCTGTGTGTATCTTATTCCGTTCGTGTTGTACTTTTTCATTGTCAAGCATGAAACCATTGTCGATAAAAGATTCAGCAAAAGGACCGGTGTGGATTTCGCAGACGGAACACCCACATGCAAGCACTGCGTCGATTTGATTTTCTTGGGCATCTATGAATGCGCTGACAAGCATCCCGCCATCTTTTAATGCAGAAACAATATCTTTGATTCGATCAAAATCTGCTAGAACATCGAGCCCTCCCTCGGTTGTGATTTCATTTCGACCCTCTGGAACAAGCATTGCCATCTCAGGGTTTGATGCAAGGGCGAGTTCGACCATTTCTGGAGTTGCTGCGAGCTCAAGATTCAGTGGAACTTCGACACTTTCACGTAGGCGGAACAGGTCATCGTCCTGCATGTGACGTCGATCTTCCCGAATATGAAGTGTTATACCGTCTGCACCACCAAGGCACGCTTCTTTTGCTGCCGACAGAGGGTCAGGTTCAATGGTTTGTCGTGCTTCTCGAATTGTGGCAACATGGTCGATATTGACGCAGAGTTTGATCATGAAAAAGAGTTCCAAAAGAGAGTTTATACTCAGGGTGGCGAGTATACTCCCACAGAGCCGATATGCGCACTCAAGAGAGCATGTAGATGTCAGAGTTTGAAAAAAAATTATCTCAGTTAAAAGCAGACTTGAACACGCAAGGTGCAAGGGTATCAGACCAACTCCTGCAAGCCGTCGAGTCAAGTTTTGGTGGGGACTCTGAAGTTGCTCAAAAAGTTGTTGATGGCGATGCCGTCATTGATCGCGTGGATGTCGAAATTGAGCGTGCGTGCATCGATCTTCTTCGCCTTGGTGCGAATGACGAACATAGTATTCGAAGCGTTTTGACAATTGTAAAAGTGAATAATGAATTGGAGCGTATTGCAGATTGCGCGGTAATTGTTGCGCAGTCAGCTGTCAGTAGTGTAAATCTAGTTTCAATGGCACCACCAACATTTAGGGTAATGGCAAATAGTGTTGTCGGTATGGCGAGAGATACAAATGTTGCTCTTGATGAGCCAAGCACAGAAATGGCAATTCGAGTTTTAGCGTTCGACGACACTGTGAGCCGATTCAGAAAAGAAATTGTGCTTGATGTTCAAAGAAGAACAAGTAGTGGCGAGCTGAACCCGATTGTTGCATTTGAACTTTTGGCAGTGACAAGATCGCTTGAAAGAATTGCAGATCACTGCACAAACATTTGCGAGCAGGTTATCTACCTTGAAACCGGGAAAATTGTTAGGCACTTGCCTGAGGGTTGGACATCCCCGGAAACCCCAGAGTTTTGAGTGACGTACCCTGCGAATTGCAACAGCGATTGGTGGAGCATGATCAGTCGCATGTTCTAAAGTTTTGGGATGAACTAAACGAAGCGAAACAGCAACAATTTATTGCTCAACTTGAATCAATAGATTTTGAATTGTTTAAATCGCTTCAACAGCTTCCGACTGATTCTTCGCTCGGAGAATTGAGACCTTCAGAAGTTTTACCACTCGATAGCTCTTATCGGGAAGTCGGAGTGACGCGAATAGAGAGAGGCGAGTTGTGTGTTTTGACGGTTGCCGGTGGTCAAGGGACTCGTTTGGGCTGGAGTGGACCTAAGGGGACATTTCCAGCTACGCCAATCACCGGTAAATCTCTGTTTCAACTTGTTGCGGAACAAATTCTGTTTGCATCAAAAAAATATGGCGTTAGTATCCCGTGGTACATCATGACAAGCGCAGAAAACGATGCGGTCACAAGGTCATTCTTGCTTGATAACAATTGTTTTGGGTTAGAGAGAACGGACATATTCATTTTTACACAAGGTGAAGTTCCTGCTGTGAATGAAGAAGGAAAGATGCTCCTCGCTTCACAAGGAAGTATTGCGATGAATCCAGATGGGCATGGTGGAGTTGTCGCGGCGTTAAAGTTGAGCGGTGGATTAGAAGAGATGGATTCTCGGGGGATTAAGTATATCTCTTACGTTCAAATCGACAATCCACTTGCGAACGTAGTAGACCCAGCCCTGTTGGGTATGCATCTTTGCGAGGCATCTTCAGAAGAAGTGACAAGCAAGTGTGTGAGGAAAACAAATCCAGAAGAACGTGTTGGTGTATTTTGCCTTGTTGATGGGAAGACTACTATCGTTGAATATAGTGATCTTCCTCAAGAAAAATCATCTGAAGAAAATGAAGTGAATGAACTGAGTTATGGAGCAGGTTCAATTGCAATCCACATGATGTCTACAGAGTTTTTGCAACGCGTTGCGGATGATATGCCTTGGCACCGTGCCTATAAGATTGTCCCGTATGTTGATTTACAAACTGGCGAGGTCGTTATTCCTACTGCGCCAAACGCATTTAAGTATGAGCGATTTGTTTTTGATGTCTTGCCTCTGTCCAAGAATTCTTTGGTTGTAGAAACAACTCGAGCAGAAGAATTTGCTCCAATAAAAAATAAAGAAGGTTTTGATTCGCCACAATCGAGTAGAGAATTGCAAAGAAAACGCGCTATTTGTTGGTTAAAAAGTTGCTCAGTTGCGTTGTCTGAAAACGCAATTGTTGAAGTAAGTCCACTTACTGCAAGTAATCAAGATGAACTGAGTAGTTGTGAGTTGCCCTCCTCAATTAATGATGATGACCCGACGGTGGTGTAAGCAATGGAAGTGTGGATTGACCAACTCGTCGCTGGTGTAGACTCGTTCTGGGGACCATGGATTGTGTATGGCTTGCTCTTGCTTTCGGGAGTTGGAATACCCCTTGGCGAGGACATCATTATTATTCCAGCGGGCATGTTGGTGCAACAACACGCGTTACCGCTGTTGCCCACGCTCATTGCAGCGTATGCCGGAGTAGTATGCGGAGACCTTCTTTGGTTTACGGTTTGTTCAAAACTTGGGTCTCGATTAGTGCACAAGAAATGGTTCAAGCGAGTAGTGCATCCAAAGCGAATGCTCCAAGTGAAATACCAGTTCGATGTCCGTGGAGCATGGGTAATTGTGCTCTCTAGGTTTATTCCTGCTAGTCGGACGACAACGATTACAGTTGCAGGCATGATGCACATGAACTTTTGGAAGTTTGCTTCCGCAACAGCGATTTGTTGTCTACTTACTGTGCCGATGCAACTTTTTGCTGGGTGGTGGATTGCGGATAGTTTGCAATCCAAAAGTACAGTTGAACTTGTCATTAGACTTCTTGGACTACTGATGGTAGTTGTTGCTGCTATTTGGATCTATAGGTTGTGGTCAAGCCATCGTAAATCAGGGAAGAGCATTCCAAGGGCGTCTGCTTCATGGCTTCGGCACTTTTCCCGGAAGAAAAAGTAACTCAATTGACAAGGATGTTGAGTATACTAGTGCTATGAGAACGGTAGTCACAGGTCAAATAGGAATGGACAAGAAGCAGTACTTAGAACAGACTGCGAATCTTGCTGGTGAACGTGGTGGTAACATTGAAATTTTCAATGTAGGTAATATGATGTATGCAGAAGGGCCAGATATTCGACCCGGTCGAATACTTGACTTGCCGCTGAGTCGTTTACATTCATTACGTCGAGCCGCAATTAAAGATATCGTATCATCAACAACACCGATTGAAGAACATCAAAACGTTGTGATGAACACACACGCAACTTTCCGCTGGCGCCATGGTTTATTCCCCGCGTTTGACTTTGATCAATTAGAAGCATTCGAGCCAAACTTGTTTATTTGTTTGGTTGATAATATCGAAGTAGTCCACAATCGACTGCATTCCGAGCATGATATTGACGCAACATTGAAAGATTGCATGGTATGGCGGGAAGAAGAAATTCTCGCAACTGAATTGATGGCGCAAGCATGTGGATGTAGAAATTCGTTTTATGTTCTAAGTCGCGGTCGACATGTTGATACTACTGAAACGTGTCACAAGTTGATTGCAAGGAATAATCTTCGGAAGGTTTATCCAAGTTTCCCGATGAGCCATGTAATGGATATGCCAGATATTCTTGAAGAAATTGACCAGTTTAGAGCAGCTCTTGCTGAGCACTTCATCGCGTTTGATCCCGCAGATGTGGACGAAAAATTACTGCTTGACCGTGGCATTGAAGCCGCTAAAGAAGGTAAAGATTGGATTGAAGTTGAGGCGCATGCATTTGGAGGCAAATTGGGCGGGGATCCTATGAGGGTTTCGGTTCGTGAGATATTAGATATTGCTGGTGATATTGATGGACAGATTTACATGCGAGATTTCCGATTGATTGATCAGTCAGATATGATTGTTTCTCTTGTTCCTGAATTGCCAGGTGGAGTCCCAGGGCTTTCGAGTGGAGTTGAGCGAGAACTTCAACACGCTTGGGAACACACCAAGGAAGTCTATGTTGTTTGGAAGCCAAAGAAGGCACCTTCTCCATTTATTACAGAGACAGCAACGAAGATTTTTGCATCCGTCGACGAAGCACTCAACTATTTTTCAGAGCAGGGATATTTTGAGATGGCGAATTTGTTCGGACATTAATCAAAAGAAACCCATTCAAGAGAAAGCCCGTGTGCGGGGAGCGTTTTGCCACCTCGCCTTCGGTCGCCCGAAGCAATGATATCAGTGATATCCTCTGGTTGAAATTTGCCTCGACCAACTTCTAGAAGCGTGCCGGCGATAATGCGAACCATGTTCCACAAAAATCCTGCACCAGAGACATCTATGACAAGCCTTCCATCACCTGTTGATTTGACACTACACGCATCAATTCTTCTTACGGTAGTTATTCGCCCATGATTGAGTTTTGTAAATCCAATAAAGTCATGCTCGCCTTCAAAGAGTTTGGCGCCTTTATCCATCGCCTCTGGATCAAGTTCAAAAGCAGTATGAGAGACAAACCGCCGGTCGAAGAGTGGCTTTCGAAGTGGATTACTGCATCCATGTGCAAGCGAATATCGATAACCCTTGGAAGTGCAGTCATCGATTGGATTGAATCCATCATGAATTACCTCAATCATGCGTACTTGCACATCGTCCGGAAGCCATGAATTAATGCCCATAATCAGTTTATCCGTAGGAATTTCGTTGCTCGACGCGAATGTTACAACTTGCCCAGTCGCATGAACACCAGAATCAGTCCGCGATGCTCCAATAATGTTGATGGGCTCTCGGACGACTTTGGTCACCGCATTTTCCATGACTTCTTGCACAGTGCGAAGCGAAGCCATTTCTGGACGATTCTGCGTCTGCCAGCCATGAAAATCCGTCCCGTCGTATGCCACAATCATCCGATATCGCATCTTCATATTTTACGGGGGACAGTCCCCTGGGGACAGTCCCAACAAAATAATGTAAAAACCAAGTTTTTAAGACTGTAAACAAAGAATCTAATCCAATAATTGGGGACAGTCCCCTGGGGACTGTCCCCAATTGTAAAATGGACAGTATGAGTCAGATACTAGTAGTTGGACCGCATCCGGATGACCAAGAACTTGGCATGGGTGGCACAATCGCCAAACTCGTTAGTCAAGGGCATGAGGTTCTATTGCTCGATATGACTAGCGGAGAACCAACGCCACATGGCTCGCCGGAATTGCGTGCAAAGGAAGCGGAGGCTGCAGCAAATATTCTCGGCGTCAAACGGACTTCGGTGAATCTACCTAATCGATACGTCGAACACTCCATTCCGGCCCGCCATGCAGTTGCCGCTGTTATCCGAGAACACCAAGCTGAAATTGTATTTACTCCTTATTTTGAAGATGCACATCCAGATCACATAGCAACAACAAAAATAGTCGAGGATGCTCGCTTTGATGCAAAACTTACGAAGATAGACATTGCAGGGGAACCGATTTACCCTAAGTGGCTCTTTTATTATTACTGTACGCATCTGCGTATTGTTCCAAACCCAAGTTTTCTCATTGATACAACTGGATTTGCAAAGCAAAAACGAGATGCAATCGTTGCGTATGAATCACAGTTTGTCATTCCAGAGAGCAACCGTTCAATCGTTGACTGGGTTGGATCACAAGACACCTATTTTGGTGGACGGCTACGTACTGAAACTGCGGAACCGTTTTATTCTCGCGAACCAATTGGTCTTGAAACTCTGGATTGCCTTGTTTAATTTCCGGTTGAACCGAAACCACCATCACCACGAACAGTTTCGTCAAGCTCTTCAACAACTTCAAATGTAGCTTGCACAACGGGTGCAATAATCATTTGTGCAATGCGCATGTTCGGTTCAACAACAAAGGATTCTTTTCCGTGGTTGATGAGGGGTACGCAACATTCACCACGATAATCAGCATCAATTGTTCCAGGAGCATTTGGCAGAGTTACACCAAATTTTGATGCAAGCCCACTCCGAGGTCGAACTTGAGCTTCATACTGGTCAGGAAGAGCCATTGCAAATCCAAGGGGAATCATCTTTATAGCACCAACCTTGATAGTGATTGGTTCCTCGTTAGCAGAATACAAATCCATGCCTGCAGCGTGCTCCGATTGATATGTAGGAACACTTGCTGTCTCCCGAAGTTGTTTATATTTTACTTGGACATGGTGCATCTGAACATTGTAATTCCTCTTGGCGTATATGATGCGAGAGATGGAAAAACAAGTGATCCCAAATTGGGCAATTCATAGGCGACTCTATAGGTGGGTACTCGGTTTTGCAAAAACGCCTCTAGCACCGGTGGTTTTGTTCGTAATAGCGTTCATTGAAGCGTTCATGCCATTTGTTCCTCCAGATGCGTTGCTTATCCCGATGTGTCTTGAAAAGAGAAACAAGTCCCCATTAATTGCACTTATTGCGGTTCTTGGGAGCGTCGCGGGAGCCATGATTGGTTTTTTTGTTATTGCGACATTGATACAAGGTGGTGCAGAATGGATATTAAGCGAAGCGAAAGTAGCGGAGCTCACTGAGCAATTTTCTGAACATGGAATAATGTTTGTATTCATCGCAGCTCTCACGGTTGTTCCCTTTTTTGCACTAACAACGGTTGCTGGGATTGCTAATTTAGACTTCACACAGTTTCTGCTTGTTTGTTTTGCAGGGCGTTCACTTCGGTATGGTCTCGAAGCAGGGTTGGTAATGTGGCTAGGCGATAGAGCCAAGGAGTTCATTGAAAAGAGATTTAATATACTTTCTATTATTGTTTGCGTGCTAGCAATTGTATTCGTCTATGGCGTCTCAAAATGGTTGTATTAATCATCCGCCTATTCGGCTCATTGTTTTTTCTGGTCGTTGAAAATCATCCCGATCCATTTCGTGCCCCGCTGATTTTTGCCACATTGCATCCCTAAAAAATTGCCGAAGTTCGTCATCACTCGCTCCGTTGCGAAGTAGAGGACGAATACCCCACTCTTCATCACTAAACAAGCAGGGCCTTACGGTTCCGTCTGCCATCATGCGCATTCGATCACACCCTCCACAAAACGCCTGTGTTACAGAGGCAATAAAACCAATACGTCCATTGCCTTCTTTGAACCTGTAATTCATGGAAGTGCTTGTTTTTGTGTCGTCTTCGCGAACGACATCGTGTTTTGTTTTGATTTTCTCAAGCATTTCATTTGCACTAACAACATGTCTTTTTTCCCAGCGTTTTCCCGCATCAAGTGGCATAAACTCAATCATACGCATGTCTATTTCATGTTCTTGAGCAAAGTCTGCGAAGGCAATAACCTCGTCGTCATTGACACCTCGCATGACGACGGCATTTACTTTGACCGGAGTAAGACCAGCATCTCGGAGTGCGTCTATTGAATGAATAACAGTTTCAAGCGAAGTTTGCGACCGTGTGATGGCGTCCTTCCTTTGTGGATTTAGTGTGTCTAAACTAACTGTTACACGGTTTAAGCCAAGTTCCCTCCACCTTCTTGCCCACTGTTTTCGAACTCGAGAGCCATTTGTAGTAAGTGCAATATCTTTCAGTCCGAGTGATCCAACTGCTTCAAGGAGTTCATCGAGGTGCGGGTAAAGAGTTGGTTCGCCGCCAGTGATTCGCAACTTATCAATTCCTAGAGACTTTGCGACTGCAATCACTCGTATATATTCATCAAGTTTCAGCAATTGCATTTTTGGAATGTACTTCACGTCTGGTGCCATGCAATAAACACATCTAAAGTTGCACCGATCTGTGACCGAAAGTCTCAAATCGCGAATTTGACGACCGTGGGAATCAAACAACTTTCCCTGCAGTTTCGATTCTGAAGGCGCTGGTGGGGGGGTGTCGGCATTAAGAATGTGAAGTGGGATGTTCAAGGTGTACATCATACCTTTAAAAAAAAGAACGAAAAACCGCAGTTGTTTGAGAGATTGCGAAATTTGCATATACGCTTTCCGCCATGAAGTTGATATATATTTTATTGGTCTCGTCAGTTGTGATGGGAGAAACATGGCGGGTTCCACAAGACTGCCAAACAATTCAGGCGGCAATTGATGCAGCAGCATCAGGTGATGATATTGTTGTATCGTTAGGTACTTGGAAGGAGCAGATTTCTGTTTCAAAAAAATCACTCTGGATACACAGTGTTGAGGGAGCGGAGTGGACAGTAATTGATGCTCAGAAACAGGGCACAGTTCTAACTTGTATTGATTGTGATGGAACTGAAATCGAGGGGTTTACAATACGAAATGGTAAAGCAAAGTTAGGAGGGGGTGCATATCTTCTGAATACTTCACCGACATTTCGACTCTGCATGATTGACTTTAATGATGCAAAGCAAGGTGGAGGTGTGTATGTTCGAGGGGGCAACCCGGTATTTGATCAATGTGTGTTTTCATTTAACACTGCAGAAGATGGCGATGGAATTTGGGCAAAACATGCAAGGCCAGAATTGACAGCGTGCATTTTTGCTGGAGATTCAATCGGCTGGGAAAGCGGTGAAATGGTCACGGTGCGAGACACAAACAGTCCTGCCGGTGCTTGTTGTATTCGCGACGTTTGTGTGCAAACGGCATCTGTTGCCTGTTGGGAAGCGGGTGGTTTGTATCGAGGCGAGACAACGACATGTGTTGCTGCATGTGACGCTGTTTGCGACGAAGATGTAACTGGTGATGGCGTAGTGAACTTGACCGACGTTTTACGGGTTATTTCTGCATTTGGGTTTTGTCCATGAGCAAGCGAATGTCTATACTTACCGTATGTCGCACAATGAAGAACTACGTGACCGCCCACATCCAATGCAAATTGAGATTTGGAAGAAAATGTCGTCATTAGAACGTTTTCAACTTAGTGAATCTTTACGTTTGGGCGCTATCGAATTGCGCAAGTCAGTTCTGCGCAAAAAACCTTTCAATCACTGAAAAAGAACTGAAGTCAAAGATTGATGAATTCATTCTCTATGGAACAGGTTAAGTGGTTGAGACATTTTATTGTCCCGATTGAGGATGCGGGGTTCGAGTATATGGTCACCGGTTATGTTGTGAGCATTGCAAAAGGGGAGCCTCGCCTTACTCTCGATGTGGATTTCGTAATACAGCTCAATGAAACAGAGTGCAAATAGATTCCGCAATGTTTTCTAGAGGATCAATATTATTGTCCACCCGATGATGTGATTCAACGTGAGGTGCATGCAAAAAAGGGTAGTTTTAACATCATTCACCACGAATCAGGAATGAAAGCGGACTTATTTATTAGTGCGGGCGACCCACTGCACAGGTGGGGGCTGGACAAAAAAACACGTTGCTCATTTGGTGATTTAGTTTTTTGGATTGCACCAAGCGAATACGTCATTATTCGAAAGTTGGGTTTGGGGTTTTAAGTTCACGTCTTTTCAGTTTGCTTGCCGACCCAAGAGTTTTGACGGTTAGGAATTTACCACAGAGCCACGGAGGGCACAGAGAGGAAAATTAACTTCTTGTATTCCTCTGTGTCTCTGCGCCTCCGTGGCCCTATTAAAAGTATTGGAAGCTGGACTTTACTATTTCTGTTTCTGATCTACAGTTAACCCCGTCGTGCCATCGTTGTGCTTGGCAAGCATGTGGTTAATGTCAATGTCCATAAGTTCGAGCACGGCTTTCCCGCGCTTTGTTAAATCAGCAACAGACCACGCTGGCTCCCAACACAATGCAACTTTGACATTGGTGACGCCATCAACCATAGAAACTGCTTCAAACACTTGCGTTGGCATCATGTCTGCAACGGGGCAGTTTGGGGTTGTTAAAGTCATATCAATTTGTACGACACCTTCTCTGATATCAATTTTTCGAATGAGCCCAAGGTCGTAAATGTTAATCGGCAACTCTGGATCTTTAATCGTTTTGATCGCAGCGATGACTGGTTCTTCTAGGTTGCTCATTCTGTTGTTGCCTCTTCTCCGCCATCTAATGCTGAAATGATTGTGTGCCATGCAAGGGTTGCACACTTAACACGCATAGGGAATTCACGAACACCAGAGAATACCGCGAGTTTATTCGGAAGACTGTCTTTGTCTCCAGCGCCAGCAACAAGATTATGAAATCCCTTGAACAAATTTTTTGCCTCAGCGACTGTTTTTCCAACAAGGACTTCTGCCATTAAATCAGCCGAGGCAGTTGAAATTGCACAACCTTCACCATCGAACTTCACGTCTTTGATTATGTCGCCTTCGACAGAAGCGGTAACAACTATTTTGTCACCACACAGAGGATTGTTTCCGGTGCCTATAAAATCGCACGGTTTCGCCTTGCCTCTGTTTCGAGGATGTTTTGCGTGGTCAGTGACCATTTCCAAATAGAGTTCTCGTAAATCTGTCATCACCCGAGTATTCTAATCGCATCTTTGACTGCGATGCCTAGTTGATCAATATCTTCGGTCGTGTTGTACACAGATAGCGATGCGCGACACGTCGCATTTAATCCAAAACGCTTCATGAGCGGCTCGGCACAATGGTTTCCCGTTCGAATCGCAACTCCAGCATGATCCAAAATTGTACCTACATCATGTGGGTGAACGCCATCTACAGTAAACGAAATGACACCCGCGTTTTGCTTCGCTGCACCAATGAGTTTTACGCCTTCAATCTCGCTCAACACAGCTCTTCCGTATTCAAGAAGGTTCTGTTCATGTGAAACTATTTCACTAAAGCCAATTTTATGTAGAAATGAAACCGCTTCGCCAAGACCTATTGCGCCAGCAATATTTGGTGTGCCTGCTTCAAATTTATATGGGACTTCATTCCATGTGGTTTCTTCAAAGGATACAGAAAGAATCATGTCTCCTCCGCCTTGCCACGGTTCCATTTCTTTAAGCACATCGAATTTTCCTATGAGGCAGCCAATCCCAGTTGGCCCAAACATTTTATGCCCAGAGATTGCATAGAAATCACAATTAATTTCTGCGAGGTCCACTCGTAAGTGTCCGCTTGCTTGGGCGCCATCAACGACTGTTGTTGCACCAACTTCTTTTGCTAATGCACATAGTTCCTGTACAGGATTAATAGTTCCAATTGCATTGGAAACATGAGCGATAGAAACGAGAACAGTGTCTTCATTAAGGAGGGATTTGAATGAGTCCAAATCCAATGAACCGTCATCATTGACTTTTGCAACTTTTAGTGAAGCTCCTGTTTGTTCACATACTATTTGCCATGGAACAATGTTGGAGTGATGCTCCATTTCAGAAATTAAAATTTCATCTCCAGGCACGAGTCTCGGTCTTGCAAACGCTTGGGTAACAAGATTGATTGCTTCAGTTGCTCCCCGAACGAAAACGACTTCTTCTGGGCGATTTGCGCCTAACAAATCCGAAATACTTTTTCGTGCATTTTCATACTCGAGAGTAGCCCGTTGACTAAGTGTGTGAACACCGCGATGTATATTCGCATTGTCATGTTCATAATAATTAATGATGGCATCGATGACACATTGAGGTTTTTGTGTTGTCGCAGCGCTGTCGAGATAGACAAGCTTTTTGCCATCAATCTCTTGATGCAATGCAGGGAACATATCAGCGATTGAAGTAGTGGAAAGCATTACAGGTAAAGTGTACGAATAAAATCACCGCCAGGGAGATTTGAGAGTAGTTCCTCGACGAGCGCACCTCTAAAGGCATCGTCTGTTAGATCATCGAGTGATTCATTGAGGAATGCATAGATCAAGAGTGTTCCAGCGGCATCTTTTGGGATACCGCGAGTCCGAAGGTACAACAGTGCCTCTTCGTCAATTTCTCCAGTCGTTGCACCATGTGTGCACAAGACATCGTCCGCATAAATTTCCAGTTGTGGCCTTGCCGAAACATCTGCGTCATCACTGAGCAAAATATTCTGGTTTGTTTGCTTTGCATCAGTTTGGTGTGCATCTTCTTTTACATAAATGCGGCCAGTAAAAACAGAGCGTGCGTTTTCATCAAGTACGCCTTTGTAAAACTCTCGACTGTTGCCGTTTGGTTCGTTGTGTTCGACACGCAAGTGGTTGTCAACAAGTTGGTCTTTGCCAAGCATGTACATGCCGTCGAAGTTCGATTCGCAATGTTCGCCATCAAGGTATGCGTACACTTCATTACGAACACGTTTCCCGCCGAGCGTAAGGGTGTGCGTTTGAACAGTGCTTGACTCGCGTTGCGTGACATGCAAGGAGCCGAGGTGATATGCTTCTTTGCTTCCGCGGATAGAGCGAACTATGGTGACGTTACTGTTTTGTTCTGCAACAACTTCGGTGCAGGGCATGAATACATGGTTGTGGTCAGTAACTGCAATATGTGTTTCAGCGAGCGATATGGATTCATCTTGTGCAGCATGTACCAGGACATTGCCATAGCAAGAAGCAGGCGTGTCTCCGGTAATGATTTGCAGTACATGTACTGTTTTGTTTTGGTTTCCTGTAATGATAACAGTGTCTGAATCGCCGCGAGGAATGAGCGAGTCGCTTCTGCTTGCAATATCGCCAACGGAATCACTGTTAACTGAAATGCCATCTTCGAGTCTCGAGTACGCATCTTGGAATGCACCATTTACAAACACTACTAGTGGGTTGTTTTGGGCGATGTCGTAGTGTTCGATTGCCGCAGAGTCTACTTGTGTTGAAGTAGAAAAGTCGACGTTCGAAAGAGCTGAAACGTTGGTATACATCCAAGCTTCATTTTTATGAAGGTTCTTAAATATTGATTTATCAATGTTCATTGTCATCATGAACAGGAGCACGCACACCCGCACGATTCAATGCCGGCGTAGCCCTTTTCTTCTAGTTCAAGGGCGAGCGACTTGTCGCCACTTTTTACGATGACGCCATCTTTGAGAACGTGTACAAAGTCTGGAACGATAAAATCAAGAAGCCGTTGGTAATGTGTGATGACAACAAATCCACGTTCAGGGGAACGCAATTTATTCACGCCTTCTGCGACAATTTTAAGTGCGTCGATATCAAGCCCGGAGTCTGTTTCGTCTAAGACTCCAAGTAGTGGGTCGAGCATTGCCATTTGGAAGACTTCCGCGCGTTTCTTTTCGCCTCCTGAGAATCCTTCGTTGACATTTCTGTCTAGAAGGTCAATGTTTAGACTGACTGATTTTGCTTTTTCTTCCACCATGTCAAGGAAATCCATGGCGTCAAGTTCTTCTTCTCCGCGGTATTTGCGAATGGCATTAACTGCAGCTTTCAAAAAGAATTTTGTAGATACGCCGGGTATTTCAACTGGGTATTGAAATGCTAGAAATACACCTGCACACGCTCGTTGGTCGGCTTCGAGTTCTAAAAGGTCAATGCCGTTAAACTTAATCGAGCCCTCAGTAACTTCATATGCTTCATGGCCTGCGATAACTGAGGCGAGCGTGCTTTTTCCAGAGCCGTTTGGGCCCATGATGGAATGCACTTCACCAGGCATAACAGTTAGATTGACCCCATTAAGGATTTCCTTGCCTTCGATGCTTGCGTGCAGATTTGTTATTTCTAATAGTGGGGTGGTCATGTTTTCTCTCCTTTATCCAACGCTCGATTCTAAACTTACCTCAAGAAGGCGACGTGCTTCCACAGCGAATTCCATTGGTAATTCTCTAAATACTTCCTTGCAGAAACCGTTCACAATCATATTGATTGCGTCTTCCGTCGATATCCCGCGCTGATTGCAATAAAACAATTGATCTTCGCCAATTTTCGAAGTGGACGCTTCATGTTCAGCTTTTGCAGTTTTATTTTTCACTTCAATGTATGGGAACGTGTGCGCGCCACATCGGTCGCCCATTAGCATCGAATCGCATTGTGTATAGTTTCGTGCGTTCTCTGCGCCTTTTTGGATTCGCACAAGCCCCCGGTAAATATTTTGCCCACGGCCTGCACTGATACCTTTTGAAATAATTGTGCTTCGGGTGTTTTTTCCGATGTGGATCATCTTTGTGCCAGTGTCAGCTTGTTGATAATTGTTTGTGAGTGCAACAGAATAAAACTCGCCTACGCTGTCGTCGCCAAGCAAAATGCAACTTGGATACTTCCATGTAACGGCGGAACCAGTTTCGACCTGCGTCCAGGTGATACGACTGCGGTCGCCTTGGCATTTGCCGCGTTTCGTTACAAAGTTGTAAATGCCGCCCACGCCGCTTTTGTCACCGGGGTACCAGTTTTGCACAGTGGAGTATTTAATGTCAGCATCATCAAGTGCGATAAGTTCAACCACTGCTGCGTGCAATTGGTTTTCGTCTCGCATCGGAGCCGTGCAACCCTCAAGGTAACTAACACTTGCGCCTTCTTCAGCGATGATGAGTGTACGCTCGAATTGCCCAGTTGATTTTGCATTGATGCGGAAGTAGGTGGATAAATCCATTGGGCACTTCACGCCCTTTGGAATGTATACAAATGAACCATCAGTAAACACAGCGCTGTTTAGCGTCGCGTAGTAATTATCAGAGTAAGGAACAATTGTCCCTAAGTATTTTTTGACAAGCTCGGGGTGCGAATGCACTGCCTCTGAGATTGGACAGAAGATGATACCGACCTCTTCAAGTTTGTCCTTGAATGTTGTGCCTACGCTTACGGAGTCAAACACAGCATCAACAGCAACGCCTGCGAGAGCGGCGTGTTCAGCTAGGGGTATGCCTAATTTTTTGTATGTTTCTAACAGTGCTGGGTCAACTTCATCAAGTGACTTTGGACCATCTTCTAATGATTTTGGCGCAGAATAAAAAATAATCTCGTCGTAGTTTGGTTTGTTGTATTTGAGATGCGCCCAGTCGGGTTCTTCCATCGTGAGCCAGTGACGATACGCATTCAATCTCCATTCAAGAAGCCATTCTGGTTCATTCTTTTTCGCAGAAATAAATGCAATGGTTGACTCGTCTAGACCGGGAGGTGCAGAGTCCGCTTCAACATCCGTGACAAAACCCCACTTATACTTTTCATTGAACGTTTCCTTGAGTAAAGCGGTGTCTTCCTCAACCGGATTTGAGCTGCTCAGAAGGGTCCCGCCACCTGGGAGCGAGTCGGCAATAGCGTTTTTAGAGACATTAAGGTTGTTTTTTTCTTCGTTCATGAGAATCAGTATCAATTACCCCATTGCGAAGTATAGCATAAAAGCATCAAATTACGACCTAATTTTTTTTCAAATCTTTGTGGCACCCATGTTTTTGGGCGTTATTCGCACTTTCTTATGTTGCAAGAGCTGGCTTTTGTTTCTTCTCAAGAAACTTGATAATTCTTCCAGCGATGTCTTTTTCCGTTGCATTTTCGATGCCTTCAAGCCCTGGCGAAGAATTGACTTCAAGGACAAGAGGTCCTCGGCTTGAACGAATCAAATCAACGCCAGCGATTTTTAAGTTGACAGATTGTGTCGCATGCAACGCAAGTGCTTTTTCTTCTTTAGTTAGTTTTAGTACAACTGTATTTCCACCCTGATGTAAGTTCGCACGAAATTCGCCATCTTCTGCCGTTCGCATCATGGCGCCAACGACTGTGTTGCCGACAACAAGCGCTCGAATATCAGAACCGCCCGCTTCTTCTATGTATTCCTGAACGAGGAAGTTTGCATCAAGTTTACGAAATGCAGCGATTATGGATTCTGCAGAACGCCTAGTTTCTGCAAGTACAACGCCTTTACCTTGCGAGCCCTCAAGCAGCTTAAGAATTGCAGGTGTGCCACCGACGGATTCAAGTAGCGTGTCGATATCACGAATGTCATGGGCAAACCCAGTGACCGGCATGTCAACGCCTTTTCGTGAAAGAAGTTGGTGACAACGAAGTTTGTCACGCGACTGACTGATGCCAAGTGCGGAGTTTGCAGTAAGTACGCTGCCCATTTCAAATTGTCGTACAACTGCAGCGCCATAGAAAGTGTAGCTTGCCGCGATGCGAGGAATGATTGCGTCAACGTTGACACGCTCGCCCATGTAGAAGACAGCAGGGTCTCCGGCTGCAATATCCATTCTGCACCTCAAGTAATCAAGGACAACCATTTCGTGTCCTGCGGTTTCTCCTGCTTCAACAATGCGTTTAGAAGAATAGCATTCTGGTGCGCGTGATAAGAGTGCAATTTTCATATTGTTACTTCTTGTTTTGCTGATAGATTGGCTCGGCTTGGGTCAACAAGGAATCGCTTTTTGATGCACGCTCTTCCAAGTAGCATTGGAAACTGCATCGACTGTCTTGATGTCAAAGTAATTTCCGATTTCCAACACTGTCCCATGATGCAGACAGAAGTTTTGATGACTGGCCGTTCCTCAGTTTCACCAGAGGAACTCTTTACTTTACGAAAGCCAGCTAGTGGTGCTTTTGCGGTTGTGTATTTTCGTTGGCTTGGTTTGCCATACGTTATTCTGAAACTTGCGAACTCTTCGCCCTCCTTTTCAAAGACTTTGATGTGCGTCGCGTACAGCGAAGAGGTGCTTGCGCCAGTGTCGACTTTGGCAACT
>CAYSYI010000033.1:18390-20169 GCA_964435395.1 uncultured Isosphaeraceae bacterium | reverse complement strand
TTTTCCTCGTTGCTTTCTTTTTGGCCATGATCATTGACCTCCTTGTTTCAACAATAATACGCGCGTTTGGACCACTGACGGACGTTCCGTCAATAGAGTTGTAACCGTATCGGGTGTACTTTGGAAGATGCATTACACATTTTTTTTAACAACACACTCAAACACAAGGTGTTATGTGTTGTTGTGTTACGCGCACAGTGAATAAAAAGTGCGTGCAAGACGCACTGAGCAATGTTTTTTGTTCTAATTTGTAAACAATTGTTGTGTTTGTAAGTTTTTTGTTTTTTTACACTTACATCAATTTTTTTTACATTTTTTTTACAACGCAACAAAAATAATAAAACATTAAAGTTTATACAAGTGTTTTGCAAACGAAACAAGTTACAAAGTTCATCCCCTTTATTGAATACAAATAAAAATTAAAAAAAGTAACCATTTCAGAAATAACATCGGTATCCTCCAAAATACCATGAATGCCATTCAACATCACACGTGCCAAAATGGTATCCAGATTGTTACAGAAACAAACCCAAGTTTAAAGACTGTTGCGTTGAACTGGGGCGTTCGGGCGGGAGTTGCAAGTAACACACATGATGGCGAGAGCGTATTACTCGCCGAGTTAATTCAACGGGGGGTGCGTGGCAAGAGCGCGAAGGAGCACAGTGATTCTCTTGATATTTTGGGGATTAATCGCCATATATCTTGCGGGGTAGAATTCCTTCGTGTTTCCTCTGTTTTGCTAGGAAATCGGCTATCAGAGGCGATTCCACTGCTTGGAGCATATCTCCTGAGCCCAACACTTCCAGAAGAAGACCTGCCTGCTTGTAAGAGTTTGTGCCTTCAGTCCATCCAATCACTCTCTGATAATCCTTCCCACCTTGCTTCAGTTGAGTTAAATGCAAACCACTTTCCTGCTCCATTTAATCGATCTGCTTATGGAACAGCCAAAACTATTACATCCACAACCATTCAACAACTTCGACAAGTGCAAGCACAAGCGTGTATTCCAAACGATTCAATCATTGTTATCTCTGGTGATGTTGAACATGGTCGGGTTGTTGAAGTAATAGAGGAATTCGTTAAGGACTGGAAACCTGGAGATGAGAATCAAATCCATACCACTCCAGCAATACGCGGTACACACTGGATGCAACAAGAGACCTCGCAGGTTCACATTTCGTTTGCTTTTGATGCTCCAAACGCTACGGATGAGCATTCTATTCTTGAATCAGTGGCCATTTCTATTTTTGGTGGAGCAACAAGCGGCCGGCTGTTCACTCAAGTTCGACAACGGCGCTCATTGTGTTACAGCGTCTCTGCTCAATATGCAGCCGCAAAACACCGTTCGGCAGTCAGGGTCCACGCTGGCACAACTCCAGAGCGGGCAAAGGAAACTGTGCAGGTCTGTCTTGAGCAACTTTCAGAACTTAAAAAGGGAATTACACAAGAAGAGTTTGATCGAACCATCCAAAGAATGAAGTCGCGAATTGTGATGCACGGAGAATCAACCGCTGCGAGAGCGGCTGCATTGTGGGGAGATCAATACGCCCTTGGAAAAACTCGCTCACTTGCAGACCGTTTACAGGAACTCGAGGGTGTTAGCCGTGATGATGTAAACGCGTGGCTATCAGATCGAAAATTTGGTGAATTAACCTTTGTTTCAGTGGGTCCAGAAGAAATTAATGCAGACTTGAATGTTTAACACTGGGGTCTGTCCCCAGGTCTGTCCCCTGCTCTGTCCCCAGGTCTGTCCCCAGGTCTGTCCCCTGCTCTGTCCCC
>CAYSYI010000033.1:0-18290 GCA_964435395.1 uncultured Isosphaeraceae bacterium | reverse complement strand
TCTGTCCCCTGCTCTGTCCCCGGGACAGACCCTCAATAAACCTTTATTAATCAACAGGAACTTCTGCAAGGCACGGCGGCTGCACATTTGATCCGAGTTCAGGTTTGGCGGGATTGTAATATGCCATCACTTCTTGCCCATTTATAAGGCGAGATGGAAACTTTGAAATCATTGCCTCCACTTCGTAACTATAAAAACCTGTTTCAGCATCCACTGCTGATGGTCCAAAGAGACCAACGGTAACAGAGCTCATCTCCGCTTCGTCGTTGTGGTAAAAATATGCCTTAAACCCTTTTCTGCGAAGTTCAGACGCGTACTGTTCCGCTGCTGCCCTTCTCCTTTCTTTGGGAAATTCTCCACTATCAAAATCACCCCAGACTCCAACCTCAAGTGTGTAAATTGGAACAATCTTTGGAAACTCTCGTCGTACTGTCCATAAATCGTGTGGATGAAGATTCTGCGTTAACCGAGATGCTTTAAACCTCATCAACATAACCTGAGCAAAGAGGGGTGTACCCCTTGCTGTTGGTACCTCCCGAAGCATTGCGATATCTTTTTTCGCTCGTACATCGTCGTATCCCAAATAATCCCCATACGTCAATGCACTTCCGCGACTTCGTGGTCGTATCTTTAGTTGACGACCAATCGATGGGTATTGCGCTGAGAGTTGTTGACGGGTGGAGGATGCAGACTGTTCGTGTTGGTCTCCTGTAAATGTTGCAACAACGATTGCGTACTGATTTTTTTGTTGTACTGTTTTCTGGGGCTGCACAACAACCTCAGGGTTTCCTTCACCAAAATCCCAAGTTGAGATATCCATAATGTCGCCTCGGTTCACTTCCTTAGGTGATTGAACCCGCTTTGTTTCAGGGCTACAACAGGTTAAAAAAGCGCAAAGAAGGGCGGAAGCCTCGCGGGAATACAAGTGTGTCATAATTGTTATCGTACTCCCCAATTTGGGGTACGTAAAAACGCTGTTTTTTGTGCCATAATGCATGGTGATATCGGACTTTATGAAAACTTTGAAAAAAACAGGAAAGTTAAAGCAAATTGACCTAAATGTTCGATAAAAATAGGGTGTGAGTCGTATTGCTTGGTGGCTTCGACTTGCGTTTTGTGGGACAGGGAAGTGTTAGGAACTTGAGGAAACTGTCGCTTGACGACACAGAAAAGGTAAAAGAAATGACTGAAATATCCGCTATCGGAAATACAGCAGTAGGAAGTGTGCGAGCAACCGCTCCGACTGCACCAACAACTCCTGCCGAAGTAGCTGCTCCAGCAATTGATGCAAGTGGTGTTGCAACAACAGACCAAGTTGAGTTTTCACAGCAAGCACAACTGCTTGAAAAAATACAAGAGTTGCCAGCTGTTCGACAAGATCGTATTGACGCAATCAAAGAAGCAATTGCAACAAACACATACCTAACTGATGAAACACTTACGCTAGCAATCAACCGAATGATTGATGAGGTTGGATAATAGCGAACACACGCTTGAAAAAATTAGCTAAACTTTTTCCAATCGCCATAGCATTTTGTGTTATGGCGTTGTTTTGTATTCAATGCTACCCAGTACAACTTGGACCAACCGAAACAAAACAGTTTTTAGCCTACGCTCCAAACAGTGTCGAGATTCACCCACTAAGCCGTTTTAGAAACTCGAGTAATCCTGAAAAAGAAAATTTGATAATTGTTCAGGTGGAGTTCAAAGATGGGGACAATTTTGCATGCAGGGCAATTGGGCTCCTACACGTTTCACTCACCGACATGCAAGGAAACTCTATAGTGACAGAAACTATTTCACTAGATAGTCCAGAAGTTAATCGCCAACATTTTGATTCTGTTACTCGAACGTATAAAGTACACTTTAATGGTGTGCCAAAAGACCTAACTCAAGTTACGGCAAGGGCAACATTTACTTCGGAAGAAAAAAAACCGGTTCGAAGCAAATTGTTCATCATCAACAAAAACTAACGTTCCTGTAACGGGTCTGTCCAGGACACAGAGAGGAAAAATATTTTTTTGTGTTCTGCGTGTCTCTGCGCCTCTGTGTGTGGCCATATTAAAAAGTATTGAAAACTGGGTTGCAACCAAGCTGCTTGGGTCAGACCCGTCGCTCAACATGCCGAAGGGTGCCAAACAGTTTTCATTTCCACAAATGGTTCGATTTCCCATGGCGATGCGGTTGCTGCGTTGTCATACCATGCGTCCTCAGCAACCGAAACAAAATGGAGTCGTTTCATACTGTCGGAACCACCTTCCTCTAGGACGACCCTATCTTTTTTGGATATTCCTGCAGCATAGACACCGGCAACTTGGCGGTGTGTTGCAATGTGCTCAAACAGTTCCTTCTGCGATCCCGTGAGTATGTTGAGAACGCCTGCTGGGATATCTGATGTTTGACAAACCTCTCCAAGAATTGCCGCCGGCATCGGATGTTCCCCTGACCCAATTGCAACCACGGTGTTCCCTGTGCAAAGCGGGGCACCAATAGCTGTAATAAGACCAAGAAGTGATGGAGTCTTCGGCGCAATCGAAACAACAACGCCCTGGGGTTGTGGAACGGTAAAGTTGTAGTAATCTCCAGCTACAGCGTTTGCACAGCCAAGAACCTGTTGGTGTTTATCTGTCCAGCCCGCAAATCGTATCAACCGATCAACTGAAGCTTCAACTTCTTTTCTCGCAGTTGAAATTGTCACGTGTTGGGTCACCTGAATTGCTGCGGCAAACTCCTCACGTCGCCCCTCAAGCATCTCTGCCATGCGATAGAGAATCTGCCCACGAAGATACCCCGTGATTCCAGACCACGAACGAAACGCCTTACTTGCTGCCTCAACAGCTTCCCTAAAGTCTTTTCGAGAACAGTGACATATATGTGCAACTATTTCACCTTTCTGGTTTTCAATCGCAATAGAACGTCCTGATTCTGTTCGGGGAAACTTGCCACCAATGTACAACTTGTACGTTTTTGGAACGGTTAATCGAGTCATCTTGCTGTCCTCTCTTTTGTGTATTCAAGTCGAACATACGGTCGCAACCCTTGCATTCCACCCTCTCGTCCAAACCCAGACTCTTTAAAACCACCAAACGGAGACGCTGCATCAAACTTGTTGTAGGTGTTACACCATATAACGCCGGCATCAAGTTTTTTTGCAATTTCAAACACCTTTGATCCTTTGTCTGTCCAGATACCCGCCGCCAAACCGTATGGCGAGTTGTTTGCTCTTGTAATAGCTTCTTGTGGCGTTCTAAAAGTCATTACGCTTAAGACAGGGCCAAATATTTCTTCTCGAGCAATCGTGTGGCTTGGCTGCACATCTGTAAAGAAGCAGGGGTTGCACCAATAGCCACTTGATGGCAGTTTGTTCTGAAGAGCTTCGTGAAATTCAGCGCCCTCGTCAATGCCAATTCGAATGTATCGCTTCACTGTTTCGAGTTGCTCTTTCGAATTAATCGCGCCAAGGTCAGTATTTTTATCAAGAGGGTCGCCAACTCGAAGCGACTGTAACCGGTGGTGTAATTTTTGAATTACTTCTTCAACAATAGATTCTTCCACGAATAGGCGCGAACCTGCACAACAAACATGTCCTTGATTGAAATAAATTCCAGAAATTATCCCCTCAACGGCTTGGTCAATTGCTGCATCAGCAAAAATAATATTTGCGCTCTTTCCACCAAGTTCCAGTGTAAGTTTTTTTCCAGACCCAGCAGCACCCTTCATCAACAACTTGCCAACTTCAGTTGAACCCGTGAACGCAACTTTATTCACTGCTTTGTGCTCGGCTAGATTGCGACCAGTGTTACCCGCCCCAGTAATGATATTCACAACGCCTTCTGGCACGCCCACTTCCTGAATAATTTCAGCGAGCCGCAGCGCGGTGAGCGACGTTGTCTCGGCGGGCTTCAATACACAAGTATTTCCGCACGCAAGTGCCGGCGCAAGCTTCCACGCAGCCATGAGCAGGGGAAAGTTCCAGGGAATAATTTGCGCACACACACCAACCGGCGAAACATCTCGTCCTGGAAACGCGTATCTAAGTTTGTCTGCCCATCCCGCATAATAGAAGAAATGCTGCGCGGCAAGAGGAATGTCGACATCCCTTGATTCTTTAATTGGTTTTCCACCGTCCATGGTTTCAAGTATCGCAAACTCCCTTGCGCGCTCTTGAATACGGCGAGCAATTCGATATAAATATTTTGCCCGTACAGAACCGTCCATCTTCGACCATTTTGGTAACGCTTTTTTTGCGGAGAGAACAGCCGCGTTCACGTCTGCTTTTCCAGCACATGCAATGTCAGCGAGTTTTTTTTCAGTTGCTGGATTTATCGTTGCAAACCAAGACCTTGATTTTGGTGAAACAAATTTGCCATTAATGAACAATTTGTTTTTTGGTTCAATGTGCACTTTTGTGCTCTCTGGAGCAGAACTGTACTCCCACTGAACAGCTTCGTCTTGTTGTGTTTGTGTTGCCATATATTACGCCTCACTAAAATCATACGAAGCGGTATATCGCCCAGTATATTGTCGTACCAGTTGTCTCAATACATCGTTGGTCAAACTTGATGCACCAAATCGAAATAATTTTTTAGTTAACCAGCGGTCCCCGAGTGTTTCCTTCACCATCACAAGGTAATGCAGTGCCTGTTTTGCTGTTTTTATCCCACCCGCTGGTTTCATCCCAATACAAATCCCTGTTTCGTTGTAATACTCTCGAATTGCTTCAAGCATCACAAGCGTGACTGGCATCGTAGCTGCTGGGCTAATTTTTCCTGTTGATGTTTTAATAAAAACTTCGCCATCGTGAATTGTTCCCGCCTTCGCTGCAGCTTGAATTGCGAGGTCAGATGCAATTCGAACATTTTCGAGCGTCTCAAGTTCTCCGGTTTCAAGAATGATTTTTAAGTGTGCTTTTCCACACGCCTCTCGGACTTGGGTAATTTCATCTGAAACCTCATCGTACGCACCAGCCAAAAACGCGCCTCGGTTAATCACCATGTCAATTTCATCCGCTCCAGACTCTACCGCCTCGCGAACATCATCCAACCGAACATCGAGTGGATATTGTCCGCTTGGAAAGCCTGTAGCTACCGATGCGACACAGACTGTTGATCCCTCAAGTGCACGTTTCGCCTCCATAACTAAATTTGGATACACGCAAACAGCCGCTACAGAGGGCAGGGGAGGTTCTATATCACCCTCCCATGGCGTTCTAGCCTTCGCGCAGAGTGAACGTACTTTTTCTGGTGAATCTTTTCCCTCAAGAGTAGTCAAATCAATCATAGAGAGTGCAAGTAGAAGACCTTGCTGTTTTGATTCTGTCTTAATGGACCGGCGCGCAAAAGAAGCTGCACGCTGCTGAACCATTACGGTGTCAACTGGAATACGCATCGAAGTAGTGTACAGGGTGTGACTATGGCCTGACCGAGGAAAAGAGGTTTGGAAGCTTCCAGGCAGCAACAGCCTCTATTTCGGTCTTCTGTCTGGGATCTGGAAGATAATAAATCATAAGCACTTCGTTCAAGTTATCGACAACGTACAACAAGTCGGTACCCCGCCCGCTTGGGGTTGTGACCATCGTAAAACCATTACTTGAAATTGAAGCATCAGCGTTTGCTTTTGGGGTGTGTTTGCTAGCTGCAAATAAAATCAATGCCATGAGTACAAATGCACTTGCCCACAATGAGTTGTTTGCGTTTGTATCCATTTATTCACTCTCCACCGAGTTTGCATCGCTTGAAATGTTTCTATACCCAAGTGGCATTATTTTGTTCTTGTTTCGGTTCCAGGCAACAGCAACGAGTTCTTGCCGTGACGTGTCTAGAATATACACGGCGCCGGTTGTTAAGCCGTTTGCCTCACTCGGCACAGCGATATACGTAGATTCTCCAGAAAGTTGCGCCTCGGTTTTGGGAATAAATACAATAAGACAAAGCAGCGCAATTAGCACCATGTTAAGTGCAATGACACCGTTTCGAGACGATGATTTTATGTTTGACATGTCTGTTAATCCTGATGGCCGCGTTTTGAAGACATAAGACTCACTGCAATAACAACACCAAAGAACAGAAACATGAGAAGAAACCCAACCCATGCTGCGGGTGGTTTTCGGAGGGTCGGTTCTGGTGGTACAGTCGATGCTGCAGACACCACTGCTGCTACAGCTGGGGAACAAAGACAGGCAGACAATATGGTTCGCATCCTAAGCATTGCCACAGGATAGCGTACATGTCTTATTCATGTGCCCCCCTGAGTTGCGCCCCGCTTGGTGCGCCTAACAATTGATAAATCTCTTCTGTTGCCGAAGATTGGTTCATTGTGAAAAAATGAATACCACGGACACCGTTATCAAGCAGCTCGGCACATTGTTGCGCAGCCCAACTTATTCCAACTTTTCGCACAGACTCTGGATCATCTTGAAATCGATACAGTCTGCGCTGGAGTGGAGCGGGGAAATTTGCTCCGCCAGCGAGTTCTGCCATCTTACGCATGCCCGAAAGAGTTGTTATAGGCATGATGCCCGCAATGATTGGGACATCAATACCAACGAGTTCACACTGTTGGCTCCAATCAAAAAACGCATTGTTATCAAAAAATAATTGTGTGCACATCCAGTCGACACCTTTATCAGCCTTTGCTTTTAAGTGGTTGAGTTGAATCAACCGGTTTGGAGTCTCAGGATGTCCCTCTGGAAAACCGGCAATTCCAACCCCAAACGATGCGCCCTGGAATTCGTGAATAGCACCAATTAAGTCTGCAGCATATTTGTAATCACCATCGCACTTGCCTTCTTCTGGAAGATCTCCACGAAGAGCGAGAACGTTATCGATGCCAACATCCGCATACTCTTGGAGAATGGAATGAATCTCCTCGCGCGAATGGCCAACACATGTCAAATGTGGTATTGGGTCAAGCGTTGTGTTTGAAGCAAGTTGACAAACCAAATCTCGAGTTCGCGCTCGACTTGAGCCACCGGCTCCATACGTTACTGAAACAAAAGATGGTTCTAATCTCTCAAAATTGCTTAATCTTTTCGTGAGCGAATCCCAACCACCCTCTGTGTTGGGCGGGAAAAATTCAAAACTGAATATTGTTTTGTCACGTTTTAGGATATCGCTGACGTGCATGAATGTAGGATAGTGCACGGTAGAACCACTTGGTGCCTTCAGTAGCGACAGATAGTCTTTATACTTCTTTTTTATGGACGACCGACTCCGTATACCAAAGCCTACTGCTAGGCGACTTAGTCTCTACCTGAGGGAGCTTGAGGCTCTTAAAGAAGCCCGATTAACATCAATAAATTCGACTCAACTTGGAAAGTCTCTTGGGTTCACAGGTGCGCAGGTTCGAAAGGACTTTGCAACATTTGGAACTTTTGGTAGACCGGGCGTTGGGTATTCGGTTGCTCACCTGTGTAACGAAATTCGACAAATCATGGGAACTGACCAAACTTGGGATGTTGCTGTAGTTGGTGCAGGAAAAATTGGGCAGGCCATTTCCGCATACCCAAAATTCATTGACCGTGGTTTTAAGGTCGTTGCCGTGTTTGACAGTAATCCTGATATTATTGGAACAAAAATTGCAAATCACAAGGTTCGACCAGTTGCAGACATGACGCGAATTATTCCACTAAGAAACATCCGGCTTGCAATTCTTTCTGTGCCGGTCTCTGTTGCGCAGGAAACTGCTGATCGTCTTGTTGCTTCGGGGATTACTGGTATTTTAAACTTTGCGCCAGTCCGACTTAAGGTGCCAGAGAGTGTTGGAGTTTCAAGTGTCGATTTTTCTCGTTCGCTCGAACAACTTGCACTCGAAACTTCAATCGATTTTTGTTGAGTGTTTTTATTTCGAAGTTCTTCTATTGAACACTCGACTTACTTGCTACTGGTTTGTTGACAACGCTCTCACCAAACAGGGCTGATCCAACACGTACAATATTTGCGCCACACTCGATAGCAACTTCAAAATCGCTTGACATGCCCATGGACAACACGTTAAACGCATCGCCACAGTGTGGGTTTAACTGCATCTCTGTGAATAACTCGCTACACCGCATATAGACTGGTCGCGATTGTTCTGGGTCATCGCTTGCAGGTGCCATACACATCATCCCGCGTGGTGTTACGTTTGGCATTGTTGAGAGTTGCTCAAGTAGATATCCGACAGCGGCTGGTGCGATACCTGTCTTTTGACGTTCTCGGGAGATATTCGTTTGAAGCAGTACTTCGACAACCTTGTTTTTCTTGCACGCAATTTCCTGAATCTCTTCAGCAAGTCTAAGCGAGTCAACTGAATGAATCATGCGAGTAAGTGGTATAACTCTCCGGCACTTATTTCGCTGAAGGTGACCAATAAAGTGCCAGCGGATTGGATTGGCCAAATCGGGTTCTCTAAGTTCTTTACGACGAGCAATATACTCTTCTATTTGAGCTGCGATCTGGGTGAAGTGTTGAAGCCGACTTTCGCCAAAATCGACATGACCAAGGTCAACGAGTTGTCGAACGTCGTCCACCGATGCGTATTTCGTTACCGCAAGAAGATGAATGTCGTTTACATCGCGGTGTGCACGAATTGCTGCCTCGCGAATTCGTTCTTGTACTTTTTCGTATCGATCCTTAATTGTTGTCACGTGCTATCCCCTCCTTGGGATTATGAACAGCATACCGAATATTCTCTCATTGCGCCGAGTTAGCGACGGGGCTGACCAAAGCAGATTAGGGACAGTCCTGTCGTACCACTGCAAGTGCATCCGCCATTGCGGCGCCAATGCCTGCTGGACTTTCAGATACTGTAATTCCACATGTTTGCAGTACTTCGATTTTTGCTTGCGCTGTATCGTTCTCTCCGCCAATAATTGCACCAGCATGCCCCATTCTTTTTCCTTTTGGTGCTGTCAGCCCCGCAATAAATGCCACAACTGGTTTTGACATGTTCTTTTGAATCCACCTACCTGCGTCAGTTTCGTCATTGCCGCCAATTTCGCCAATCATCACAACGCCGTCAGTCTCATCATCTGCATCAAAAAGGGCAAGCAATTCAATAAAGTTTGCGCCCTTTATTGGATCGCCACCAATACCAACACAAGTTGTCTGGCCAAGTCCAAGTGAACTCGTTTGCCAGACGGCTTCGTATGTCAGCGTCCCACTTCGGCTGATAATGCCTACACTTTTACCCATTTCTGCATCGCAGGGCGCTGTATGAATGTACCCGGGCATAATTCCTATTTTGCAACCATCTTCAAACACAGAAGCTGCGCCATCTCCAGACACCTTTCTTCCGGGTGTAATAATCCCTGGGCAGTTCGGACCAATAAGCACTGTGTTTGGATATCGCAAAAGCGTTGCGTTTACTCGCATCATGTCAGCAACTGGAATGCCCTCTGTGATTGCACAAATGAGTTCGATTCCTGCTTCCGCTGCTTCAAGAATAGAATTCGCGGCAAATGGAGGTGGAACAAAAATCATAGAAGCTGTTGCTCCGGTTTCGCTGATAGCTTGAGCGACCGTGTCAAAAATTGGAAGACCGTTTGCGTCGGTTTGTCCACCTTTTTTAGGTGTAACCCCACCAACCATTTGGGTGCCATATTCAAGGCATCCCTTCGTGTGAAAGGCGCCGGCTGAACCGGTAATACCTTGGCAGATGACTTTTGTTGTTCCGTTTACTAGAATCGACATGGTTTACTCCAATTAAGACTCCACAGGATACCGCCAACCGCTCAAGGTGACTACACTCCCACATATGTCTTCTGATACAAAAACACAATTGACCTACGCCGAGACCGGTGTCGATATCGAAGCTGGTGACCGCCTTGTTGGTCTCATCCAGACCATGATGAAACGAACGCACGGGCCTCGAGTTCTTGGCGAACACGGGGGATTTGCGGGCATGTTTCGGCTCGATTTCAATGAAAAACTATTTAAGCGAAACTTCAAGGACCCAGTGCTTGTCGCGTGTACGGATGGCGTTGGAACCAAAGTAAAACTTGCGTGCGAGTTGAAAATTTATGACACCGTTGGGATTGATTGTGTTGCAATGAACGTCAACGATATGATTGTGCAGGGTGCAGAGCCCCTTATTTTCTTAGATTATCTTGGTCTTCACACACAGGACCCCGAAACGACTGCCGCTATTGTCTCTGGTGTTGCAAAGGGTTGTGAAATTTCAAACTGTGCCTTAATCGGTGGCGAGTGTGCAGAGATGCCCGACATTTATGCTGAGGGTGATTTTGATATTGCTGGTTTCTCTGTTGGTATTGTTGAACTTGATCGCGCCATAGATCCAAGTCGAGTTGAGGCGGGTGATATTATTATTGGATTACCGTCAAGTGGCGTGCATTCAAATGGTTTCACACTTGCAAGAGCGGCCGTCAAGGATTTAGATCTTACAAAGGTATATCCCGAACTCGAGAGTGAACACACGCTTGGTGAAGTACTCCTTGATCCAACACGCATTTATGTTGAACCAATAATTAAATTGCTGAGACACTACCGAGTAAAAAAGGTTGTGTCTGGAATGGCACACATTACGGGTGGTGGGATTGCTGGGAATCTTTGCCGTTCGCTTTGTGATGGCGTTGATGCGATGGTTCATCTTGACAGATGGGATGTTCCAAAAGTGTTTACATTTCTGCAAAAACAGGGCAATATTGAAACAGAGGAAATGTTTCGTGTGTTTAATATGGGAATTGGATATGTTCTTATTGTTCGCCCATCCTTCGCCGACTCTATTACAACACATTTACAAGAACTTGGCGAAACACCAATTGTTCTTGGTGAAATTACGAAGGGTTCTGGAAAAGTTCACCTCGTTTCCGGAGAGTAACAATGATTACAATACTCCTTTCAATCTGTCTAAGTACGCAGGGTGTTCAAGAGCCAGCACAACTTCGAGGCGGTGTTTGGTTACCACGACTTGGCGGAACAATTACCGATGGCGGCGGTGCGGTTGATTTTGAAACGAATATTAATCTGAGGAACAAAGAAAGTGTGCCGATGATTGAGTTCCAAGTCGAGCCAATTGCGGATATCGTTGTGTCCCTTTCGTTTTTCGATTTTGCAACAGACGGAAGTGGTTCATACAGTGGCAACGATACGTATGGTGGCATGGCATTAGCAAATGGGGATTTGTGGTCTGCATCAACTGACTTGCAAAGCGTTGGATTCGAGGCAGCTTGGGAGGTCTGGCAACCGTACGATGCGGGTGATGCGACAACACTTTCGTTTGCGCCCATTGCAAGCATGCGGTGGTTTGGTGTAAAAACTCGGCTTGAAAATGTAACGACAGCACAAGAGGTAACACACCAAAACAGTTGGATTGCACTGCAGGGTGGTCTTGAAATGGATTTCAGATGGGACATGTCGCACTCGACTGATGTTATTGATGCAATGAGTATCTCTGCTCAAATCCTAGGCGGAACGCTCATCGGTGGCGATGGTGGGTTTATTGGAAGCATCCAGGCAACTCTCTCTATATATTTTACCGATTCGATTGCGGGGTTTTTTGGATACCGTTTGCAAGAATTAAACGGTGAGGATGGGAATTACACGTTCGATGCGGGGTTACAGGGGTTATTTGTAGGTGGAGAAATTCGTTTTTAACGAACGGGCAAAGAAGCTCCTTCGTACCCTCCTATATGCCACCAAAGCGACCATCTGGAAAGTTCCTCCGAGCAAAGGCGCGGCACCTCCTGTTCACCACGGGGCCGAACAGACTGAGTAAGGGGCGTCTTTACAAAAAACATTTTGATCAATCCACAGCGTTGAACTCTGTCGACATTTGTTCACCACGATGGCCAAAAGCATTTGATGGTCTTCGAATCGGTCACGTAAGCGACTTTCATCTTGGCGATCTCATGCCACTTGAGCGAGCAAAACACGCAATCCAACTTCTTGCAGATCAAGAACCCGACCTTGTTGTGTGCACCGGTGATGTTGTCGATTTACATGTTGATGGTGCGTTGCCGCTTCTTGAAGCGTTGGCTGAAATCGACGCCCCATTTGGAGCAATGCTTGTCCTAGGAAATCACGACGAACTTGACTGTGTAACTACGCTTAGTTCGATGGCGATCGACGCTGGAGTCATATTGTTAAGAGACGCTTCTTGCCGTGTTCAATCCGGTGGAGACATCCTTAACATTGCAGGTATCGATTGGGCAAAATCTTCAAATCAGTGCAAGAAAAAAGTAAAGCAAGTCTGTTCAAATGAAACACACCTTCTCTTGTCACACAATCCAAAAGCGTTTAAACCTGCTTCATCCATGGACATTCCTTTAACACTGTCTGGTCATACTCATGGTGGGCAAATGGCGTTACCAAACAAAAAAAATACGAACCTTGCAGTTGCTCATCGCTATTCTGCTGGCGGGTATGAACTGGGTGACAGTCGGTTGTTTGTTACAGTTGGGGTGGGGGCTTGGTTTCCCCTTCGTGTGAACTGCCCTGCAGAAGTTGCTGTTCTCACTGTTCGAAGCACACCATAATATTCCGAACAGCTTCTCCCCGATGTGACCGGGTGTTCTTTTCATCCGGACTCATTTCGGCGCTTGTTTTATTTGCTTCTGGAACAAACAGTAGTGGGTCGTATCCAAACCCACTGTTTCCTTTTGGCTCAATTCCAATGACCCCCTCAAAAGCACCCTTGGATTCACCAACGATTGTTCCATCTGGATCCGCAATGCAAATTGCGCACACAAAACGAGCGGTTCTTTTTTCAGGTGGAACATCATGAAGTTGCTCGAGAAGCAGGGCGTTGTTCGCAGCGTCCCGCTCGGTACGCGTTGAACCAACACCTGCAAACCGTGCAGAAAAAACACCTGGTTTTCCATCTAACGCGTCGACAACAAGTCCGGAATCATCCGCCATACATCGCTGACCTGTTGCTTTAGCGTAGCCAGTAGCTTTTAACCGAGCGTTGCCTTCAAAAGTATCTGCGTCTTCAACTGGTTCTTCATATGTTTCGCCCAGAGAAGTTAATCCAACAACAGAAACTCCAAGTGGCTCAAGAATTTCTTTGACTTCATCTAGTTTATGTTGGTTTGATGTTGCAAGAAGTAGTCGCATGTTTATCCCTGCCAACACGTAGGAACTTCACCGTGCGTTGCGGTGATTGTGCTTCGAATACCACCGCGGCCTCTCCATGAAGTAATAATTTGCATCCACTTCGGATTCATGCACGCAGTAAGATCGTCGCGAATCTGATTCGTCACCGCTTCATAAAAAATACCTTCGTTGCGAAATGATTGGTAGTACAGCTTTAAACTTTTCAACTCAACGCAGCGGTCCGATGGTTCGTACCTTAGGAGGATTGTTCCAAAATCTGGGTGTCCAGTCACCGGACACACCGAAGTAAACTCTTCGTTTGTGTGTTCAATCAAAAAGGGTGTTTCTGATGGGCTCTCAAAAGTTTCTAATAGTGACGTGTCTGGCATTCGTGTATTTTAGGGTCTGACACGATGCCAGGAGTTGAACCAAACCCTAATTAAAGGCCATACCGAAGAATCAGCGTAATAACTTTGGGTTGGTCGGGTTCAATGGCTAGTGATTGCCGAAAAGCTGATCGAGCATCTTGGAACGAAAGAGCATCTTCTTTGTCACCTAGCAACCAATTGTTTAGCTCGTTTACACCAATGCCATTAAGAGCTTGCCAGTTTCCAGGGTCGTGCTCCACGGCAGATTTGTAGGCTTGTATTGATGCTGCGTAATCGCCAAGTCGAAACTCTGCCCAGCCAAGTTGCTCATAGGTGCTAGATGTTGGGTCAAGAAGAATCAATTGGGATATTGTGTTTACTATTTCTTGATACCGTTTCTCTTTTGTCAAAAGATACACAATATTACGCATGAGTTCTGGTGATGGGTTTTGCATTGCTTCTGATGCAGCGATGTATGCACTAAGTGCGTCGTGAGGACGGTCTAACAATTGGTATGTTGCGGCAAGTGTGATTTGAGCAGGAGCGACTTCACCTTCAAGTTTTACCGCCCTCTCCGCAAAAACGAGGGCGCTTTGTGGTCGACCCATCTGAAGATAGGTTGTTGCAATGTTCATGTTTGCACCCATGTCTTCTGGATTAATCGTGAGTGCTCTGTGATACGCGCGAACAGCATCAACAAACCTCTTCATCATCTGAAGTGAAACACCGTGTCCATATTGTGCGCCAAAATTTCGAGGCTCGAGTTTCACTGCCCGAGCAAAGGCGGGCTCGGCACGCTGCCAGTTCTTTTCAATGAGATAGATATCACCAATCCCAACGAACGCATCTGTTGCAACAGGGTTTTGATTCAACACTTCTCTAAACATTCTTAAGGCTTCGGTATAGTCACCTTGCCCTTTTGCTAACTCTGCTGCGTTGATGGTGACCCGTTGCACATCTGTTATTGAAACTGGATTCACCACAACAGGTGTTTCTGGAGTTGTGACTGGCTCGAGTGCATGACAACCGACACAGGTCGCAAAACAACAAAATAGAATGTGACAGAATCGTGTCATACGTGCTTAGGATACTTTCAATAGGGACTATCGGTGTTTTCTTGCCAATTTCGCCATGTGTCGCAACTTCGTAATGGTAACCATGTCCATCGGTTTGCCCGCTTGATTCTCCTCTTTTGGAGTTTCAAGTATTTTGGGCACGGTATCAAAGGTGGATTTCTTAAGAATTGCACGAAAACAACTCAATCCACATGTCCCTTGCCCGATATGAGCGTGCCGATCGAGTCGTGAACCCACTTCACCTATAGAATCGTTGAAGTGAAAGACAAAAATGTGCTCAAGCCCAACAGTCTCTTCAAAAACAGTGAGCGCTTCATCCGCTTTTATTGCTGATGTCATGTCGTATCCTGCTGCTGTTACATGACATGTGTCAAAACAGAATCCCACCCTTTCTGGCTCGGTGAGATGGTTTCGAATCCATGCAAGGTGCTGAAAATCGTATCCCAGGTTTGTTCCAGACCCGACGGTTGTTTCCAAGCAGGTTACGGTTTTGTATCCAGGCAATTCGTCATGTAACTTGTTGATTGCTTTTGCTATCCGCCCAAGTCCTGCAAGTTCCTCCTTGGTGGGATCTTTACCAAGTTGGTTTGGGTCGCCTCGTTTTCGAGCTACTCCTAGACGAGCTCCTGGGTGCGCCACGAGATATGGAATCTCAAGTGTCTCACATCGCTCTATTTCTTCCCGCTGTAATCCAATGGACTTTTTCCACGATGCTGAATCTGGTGATGCCATATTTATTAAATAACTATTGTGGCTAACAACTCGGTTTTCGCCTCGCCATCCAAGAGTTTCTAATTTGTCGAACCACTGCGCGATATCTTCGTCTTGCAGTGGCTTTGCGTTCCATTGTCGCTGGTTCTTTGTAAACACTTGTACGCAATCCATCTTTTGGACAGCCGCCGTTTCAAGTGCATGATACATGCCCCCTGCGATTGAAAGATGTGAACCAAACACGGGTGTTACGAACTGAGGTGCCGGTCAAACTCAAGGAGTGCCGCCGGATTATTCCCAACCATGCGAATTTTGGCGAGATTGTCGCGAGCGTTTACTTCCTCTTCGACCTGTTCAGTGATGAACCACTGGAAAGCAACTTCAACATGCCATATAGATGCTTCACGAGCCATTGTAAAAATGTTGTTGATTTGGGTTGTTACTACTTGTTCATGAGCAAGAGCGGCCTCGAAAACTGCTTCTGGGCTTTCGAAATTGGTCGTTGGGTTCGGCGGGCTCTTGAGTGTGATGGGAATATCCCACTCATTCATAAAACCAACTATTTTTATCGCATGTTCATGCTCTTCAATCGCCTGTTTTTTAAACCAGTTTGCCGTGCCGTGCAGATTTTCACGTTCAAACCAAAATGACATGGCGAGATATTGCATTTCTGCCCCAAGCTCATGCGTAATTTGGTCATTTACTGCAGTGTAAAGTTCTTTGTTAGCCATTGTGTTTTTCCTAGCTGTTTGCGTGAACACCTAAAAGTGAAGCTGCGCCCTTCGCAATATCTGTGAAGTGCAAGCCACACATTCTTAAAACCGATTCGGGAGTGCGACAGGATTTTGGAATACGACGAACGTGCAGTTGTTCGGCCGTGAACGCATCACCTGAAGCAGCACATGCGTCTGCAACTGCCGACCCAAGTGAGCCACCATAATTATCTTCCACAACAAAAACATTGCCGTTGTTTTCGTTTGCCAAATCAAGAAGACGCTCTTCATCAAATGGAAGGCTGTACAAGTCTAGCAAAGAGGCGTCGATACCTAATCGATCGAGTTCATCAATAGCTTTGTTGCATTCGTGAATCATGTACCCAGCAGAAACAATTAGGACATCGCGACCCTCGGTGAGAACTTCCATTCCACCAAGTTCAAACTTGGTGTTTTCATCATAAATCATTTCAACTTCTGGTCTAAATGTTCGTAAGTAGGAACATCCAACATGATCAGCCATTGCGACAGTCAAGCCGTATGCCGCCCATGCATCCGCTGGTTGCAAGACGTAACATCCTGGGTTACCGTAATGATCTTTCATTGTTCCAAAGCTTCTAAACCAAGCGATATCTGGTAGAGACATTTGACTTGGACCATCTGCTGCGAGTGAAATACCACTGTGCGAACCAACAATTTTTATGTTCGCACCAGAATTAATTGCCATTTCAATTTGATCATATCCTCGTGTAATAAACTTAGAAAACGTGGAACAGAATGGAATTTTGCCCGCCGCACTTAAACCAACTCCAACTGAATACATGTTTTGCTCTGCAATTTTACATTCAACAAAGCGGTCTGAAAGTTCAGAGTCATTTCCAAATACATTGCTAAAGGTGGAGTTGCTTACATCTGCATCAACAGACCATACATTTACGTTTCCGTATCCAAGTGCCCGAAGAGCAATGCCATACGCTCGGCGAGTGGCCATTTTTCCAGATTGCAACACGGTTGTCATGTCCCATTTTTTCATGGCTTCTCTGAATGACATTGTTGTGTTTGAAGCACCTGTGCACTCTGTTGGTTTTGGTGGAGATGGAATTTCAACCGAGACAGTTGCAAGAGATGAAGTGAGTTGCATTCCTGTTTGTCTTAGTTCTGCGATTACTTCTTGCACTTGTTTTTTTGATGCTGGTTTTCCGTGCCAGTTTCCACCTTGCATTGATGGAGCTCCCCAGCCCTTCACTGTTTTTGCGACAACAGCCATTGGTTGTTTTCTACCTTCAATTGCAAATTGGTCGAAGGCGGCCTTAATTGCACTTGGTTCGTGTCCATCAATTGTTGCAACTTCAAAACCAGACGCTTCTAGTTTTGCTGCAATTCGTTCTGGAGATTGTTGTTCGCTAACTGCTCCAGCCTGGCCGTAGGAATTGCAGTTAAAAATAGGAAGCACATTTGTCAAATTATGGTCCATGATGAAGTCGAGTGCTTCAGTTATTTGACCTTCTCGTGCTTCACCATCACCAATAATACAATACGTTCTTCTTCCTGTTTTATCTGCAATTGCAGCAAGTCCAAGTCCCGCTGCAACCGAAAGCCCTTGTCCCAAGGAACCGGTCGCTGCATCGAAAAATGCAACACCCTCTTTTGGGTTGGGGTGTCCGTCTAGGGGAGAGTCTGCTTCGCGAAGTGTTTTGAGATGATCAGGATTCAGTTTGACTGGTTCGCCGTTCCACTCCACGGTTGCGCCAATATCTGCCATTGCTGCATACACCGCTGGAACCGCGTGGCCTTCGGAAAGAACGAGTCTATCTGCTGTTTCACAGTTTGGATCCTCTGGAAGCCACCGCATTGTTCGATACATCAAAACCGCGATGAGATGCCCGATGCTCATTGCAGACGTGGGGTGCCCACTGCCTGATTCGGCACACATTTCTAGAGATAGGGCGTCGAGCACAATTGCTCGAGAGTGAATGGCGTTTTCAAAAGACATCATGGATCCTTCCATTTTGGTTCCGTTGTAGAGTGTGGGTTTTTACACGAAAACTAGCGTTTTCATAGTTCTGATTCTAAGCGTGCAGTATTGCATGCCCAGCCCGTATGAGCAACGCAAAAACGCGGGAAAAACCTCGGGAACGAGAGATTCTCTCGCCCACTTGGTACACTCAGCAATATGCCGATGTTGGCAAAGGAAATTTTCGTAGTAGAGTCTGAAAAGAGATAAAAAAATGACAGTGAAACAAGCAACAAACATAAAAGCTGAGTGCAATCGAGATGCACTTGTTGAAGCAATGGGACTTGTTACCGGCGTCGTCGCCGGTAGAACTCCTACTCCGGCACTACAGTGTGTCAAAATATCTGGACAAGATGGTCGCCTTACACTTACAG
>CAYSYI010000032.1:0-22276 GCA_964435395.1 uncultured Isosphaeraceae bacterium | reverse complement strand
ACGTTAGTGCGAACACGACCTAAGAAGAGTCTGCGACGGGTCTGACCCAAACTGAGGAACGTAGTAGTTATTCTCAAGACGATTCTCAGTTTTACGTTAGTGAGAACACGACCTAAGAAGGGTCTGACCCTAGCAGAGTTGGGGTCAGTCCCGCACAAAGCAATTTGTCTACTGCAAGTCAATGCGGGTAAGCCGATGCACAAAAACTTCTACGCAAACTTCTGGGGACAGACCCGTCGCTGCCTTTTTTCTTGGGGACTGTCCCCAGGGGACAGTCCCCAAGTTTGTAATGCAAAACATGCCTTAGTTAGACGAAAACGTGGGACACCTACAGTTTTTTTGGGGACAGTCCCCAGGGGACTGTCCCCAAATCACTGTTAACGAAACAATGCCAAAACATCATCGGCCGATGCAAATGGCGAGGCTGCAGGGATACGAACAATTCCAAAGGGCGCGCGAACATCTAATCCGAGCGAATCAACTCCAACTACAAATGGATTCGTCACCGCTATATTAGTTTTAGACTCGCACACTTCTCTGAGAATATTTTTGTCAGAATTAAGTTGTTTACAAAGAGAAATTTCAATCTCAGCAAGTGGATTTTCGCGACAGAGGGCTTCGCCATCTATAAACATTTCATGAAATCGAGCCGCGTCAATATCAACAACTGCCCATTGCACATCTGGCGGCTCACCGTGATACACCTGCCACCGATCTGCAAGGATGCCAGCATCTCCATCTTCTTCGAATTGATGCAATGAGACATGCATTTCCATGCAATCATCAATATATTCAGGGACAAACATCACGATGTCGCAAGGCTGTAACATCGCAACCATTGCAGAAATAATAAGCCGACCATCAGGCGCAACAATATACGCAACATCCCGTGTGTTTTCCCCGAACTTCACCGTTGCTGTCGAATTGCTTCGCAAAAAAGCCCACGCTGCATCACCCGCTTTTTTTTCGTCATATATATCCATAGTATTACGTGTTCTGCATCGCCTTTTCAATGGCCGCAACTGATTTCGGGATGTGTTTCGATAGGTTTCTGTGCCCATCTGCTGTCACCACAATATCATCTTCTATTCGAACTCCAATTGCTTCGTCGGGCAAGTAAATGCCCGGCTCAATCGTAATCACCGCACCTTGTTTCAGAGGTGCCATCTGTCCACAACTATCGTGTGTTTCAAGACCCAAATGATGACCAATACTATGAATAAAATAATCACCGTAGCCATGTTTCACAATTATTGCTCTCGCAATAGCGTCAAGCTCGCCTAGCGTGACACCTGGCTTCACCGCATTAATTGCAGTTTCTTCTGCTTTCAATACAATTTCATAAATCTCTTTTTGCCGTTTTGAAAATTTTCCTGAAACGGGAATTGTTCTCGAAATATCTGCACCGTAGCCTGCATTAAATGCGCCCGAATCAATACACACTACATCACCGGAAACCAAATCTTGGTCGTTCTCTTTGTAATGCAAAACAGTACTATTTAGCCCACCTCCGACAATTGGCGGAAATGCCGAACCCCGGCCCCCTGCCATCGCATACCCATACTCTAGGGTTGCCTGCACTCGATATTCATTCACACCACCCTTCACAAATGCAAACGCGTCTGCGAAACCACGTGCAGTCATGTCAACCGCTTGCTGGATTGTTTTTATTTCGGCCGAGGACTTCACACTTCGCAGTTTTGGAAGTATCTCTGATCGATTAATAATTTCACAGTTTGGCGATCGACTGAGTACTTTATTCCATAATTCTAACTCTTTTGAAATTGGGTTCTGTATAGTCGCATGCTGTGCAAGTGTCGCGAACTTCGAATTTCTTGAAGCAATGTCTGCAAGAACCATAGGCAGTGATTTCGTTCGCAAAATCGTCGTTATGCCAACCGAATCACGAAGAGAACTCCCAAGGGGTTCCCGTAAACCGTCCCATTGTTCTACTTCTGGGTCACGAGAAAGCAAAAACAATACTTCCCGCCGGGTTTTTGTAGGGTTCGATGAATCCAAAAGCAACATGGCGCCGCTTTCGTTTGTTATTCCGGTGAGATATTCAAAATTTGCATCTGGTCGCCACGCTGTTTCCAACTCGCCGGCGCAATCTCCTGCAAAGAGGATGCCCGTGGCGCCCTTCAATGCTTTTAGAACTTTCGCCCGTCTAGCGGCATATTCTTTTAACGGAATCATCAATGTGTTTCTTTCAACTGTGTAACAACATCGGTGCTACTTCTGCCCGGTCTTTCAGACAACACCTTTAATTCAATTCCCAATTCAGTCAGCAATGCATATTCATTAACATCTTCGGGCGCATAATCACCACCCTTAACGTACAAACTTGGGTGGACACTTCGTATCAATTCTATAGCGGTTGGTTCTTCAAATGCAACAACGAAGCTCACACACTGCAACTCTGCAAGAATTTCCATTCGTTCTTCAAGGCCATACACAGGTCGACCGTCGCCCTTTTGTTCTGCAACTTGCGCATCACTGTTGACACCTACAATTAATATATCGCCCAGCTTTGCAGCTTCTCGCAAATACGAAACGTGGCCAGCGTGGATAACATCAAAACAACCGTTAGTTAAGACAACCCGTTGCCCAAGTTCAATAGCCGCGGCAATTTCAATTGCTAACGTATCTGAAGTACGAACTTTCCCCTCTACATCTGATTGCATATGCAACAATTCTTTTTGGATAAGAGAGAGAGGAATGGGAGTCGCACCAAACACTTCAACCTCTAAACCTGCAGCAACATTTGCTAGCTCAACACAATCTTTCCACTCAAGACCACTTCCTCGCCCAACAGCAATTGCAGCAAGCACGATATCACCTGCACCTGTTACGTCGTACACGGAACGTGCACGAGTTGGAACATGCACTGCTTCACATCCCCGCTCCTTCAAGACTGCCCCGTGGCGATCAAGCGTAATAATCGCAGCGTGCATTTGTAGTGATTCGCTCAAAGTTGCTGCGAGTTCACCTGCACCTTCAATTGGATTTTCATCATCTAATCTTTTGCTAGTTGCTTTTTCTGCTTCGGTTCTATTTGGTGTAATCGCAGTAGCCCCTGAATATTTTGAATAATCTTCGACACCAGCAGGATCAACAAGCACTTCAATTCCTGCGTCTTTACAGTGTTCGATAATTCGAATGCAAGTTGACTCCGCCAAGACACCTTTGCCATAATCTTCAACACAAACAACATCAAATTGGTGCAAACTTTCATTAAGTTTGTTTAACAGAAGTTCTGCATGCTCACTTTGCAGAGGCTCCTGCGATTCATGATCAACACGAAACATTTTTTGCGGATGGCGATGTTGCGCAAGCCCAACAATACTTCGTTTCACTGTTGTTGGCCGATCATCTACCTGCAAAAGATTTGCTGTACCAATCCCATCCGATGAAAGAAGTTGTGTTAACAACTCACCCTCCTTATCCTTGCCTACAACTCCCAAACATTCCACCTGAGCGCCCAGAGCGACAAGACAACGTGCAACATTTCCTGCACCGCCAGCGCGGGATTGCACACTCTTTACCTCAAGTACTGGAACAGGAGCGTCTGGGCTCAAGCGCTCTGCATCACCCGAAACAATTTCATCAAGCATAAAATCGCCTACAACGAGAATGGAGGGTGTTTTAATTCGCAATACTTGTGCAAATAGTGTATTCATATGTTCATCGTAACTTGAATACGTTCAGAAGTTTGGATTCTAATGCCTCTGCCCCGTCCACAACCTCTAATTCGAGGGTTGGCACAATTATTGGACTTTGCAATGCTTTCAAATCAATAACATCTTTCGCTTTTACCCAATCTTTGAGTGTCATCACAATCGCGTCAACTTTTGGAGAAATCGATACAAGCTCTGCGATCTCATCTGTTGAAAAGGGTTGATGATCTCCTGCATGAAGTTGGTAGGAAACCTTCGCGCCGAGTCTAACCAATGCCTCGATGACAGAACCCGGATACCCAATACCTAAACGAACTGCAACTGATTTTCCAGTTAGCCAGTCAAGTGTCTCTTCACGTGTTCCTGATTCGTCATGCAATTTTAAATCCGACCAATGGTGTGTCGTCCATGCAGTTGGCGGATCTCCTGCAACTTCTGCAACAACTCGAGCAAATTCTGGAACAATTTTTTGTGCATGGCTTACAACAACTGCATCTGAACGTTGTAAACCCTCGACAGGCTCTCTCAACCATCCAGCCGGAAGCATACGCTGCTTAAATGGGTCTCGTAAATAATCCATAACAACAATATCAAGGTCCCTAGCGATTCTGCGATGTTGAAAACCATCATCCATCACAAAACAATCTGCTTGGCCTCCGCCATCAATGTAAGCATTCACCATGCCAACTCGATCCGCACCGACAATAACTTCAATGTCTTTGAGTCGTTGGCGATATTCAACAGCTTCATCTGCGTTTGCCGGATCAATAGCTGCATACCCTCGCATAACGATCGCGGGATTGTGACCGTGTTCTCGCAAGCGCCTCACAATCCATGTCACAAGTGGGGTCTTTCCAGTGCCTCCAACTGTCAGATTTCCAACGGCAATCACTGGACGAGAAACCGTGTGGATATTATTACCTCGATCGTAGAAGCGATTTCGAATACGAACGATACTTCCGTACACCCACGATGCCGGAATCGCGAAAAAATCTAACCAGTTCGGAAGTGGTGTTCGCATTAGTTTGTTTTTCGAAAGATTTCTTGAGTTAATCGATTCATTGGTAATCCCATAACAGTTGTCGGGTCACCATCACATGTTATTGGCCAACCTGCAGCCACCCGCTCACTGAGATTGTACGCTCCAGCCTTCCCCTTCCAATTCGAAGTACAAAGATATTTCTCAATTTCTTCTCCATCTATGAAGCCAATTGTGATTTCAGATTGCTCGCAGCCAGAAAGAAAGTGCTGCTGGTCAACTGAAGATAGACACCAACCAGTAAAAACCATATGCGAACGATTCACCATCGATTGCAACATACCTCTTGCAGCATTTTTTGTTTTGGGTTGGCCTAGGATTTTGTCATCAACTACACACACTGTATCCGCCGCGAGCGCTGTGCCTTTGGGTTCAACAAGTCTTTGCAACACATTCTGGATTTTTAACACAGAAAGTGACTGCACCCACCGATTGACTGGCATCGTTCCACAAGTGAATACGCCATCGTCACAATCGGGCGGAAACGAAAATGATTCAATTCCAGCTTCAGCAAGTAATTCTCCCCGACGGGGCGATGCACTCGCCAAGTAGATTGGTAATTGCCATTGAATCACTCGTCTTTTGCCCCACATATGACTTCGAATCGTGTGATGACTTCATCTATTTCTATTTGTTGCATAATGTGATTGTCAGCACAGTTTCGATACTGCACTTCGTCATAATCAACATCTGCAGCAATTACAGAACTGTCACAGTTGTACGGCCCTACTTTTTCTGGATTCGTAGGACCAAACAAACCAACACACCTTTTCTTAAAACCAACAGCCATGTGAAGTGCTGCTGAATCATTTGCAAGGACAAAATTCGAATCTTCGATGACAGCCATCATCCTTCCAATTGTCATTAGGGGGAGCAAGTTGGTTACACCCTCTTGTCCAAGGAGTGGCTTAATTTGATCCGCCTCATGAGGTGCGCCAACTACTACGACTTGAATTCCTTTGTTCAACACATACTCAGCAACAGAGACAAATCTTTCGACCGGCCACTGTTTGCTTTTCCAACGGGACGTTGGTGCGATGACTATATATGCCTCGATGTTGTTTTCTTCCTTGTACGATTCCCACCAAATACTGTCCTGAGGATTGACATAGAGTTGCATATCAGCTGTAGTTGTTGCACCGGCAGCTTTACTTAGAGCAAGCATCTGGTCTACGGTGTGCACAGATTGTGTCTGAACTTTTTGAGTATATCCAAGCCAACCAAACTCTCTCGCAGATGACAGGCCGATTCGAGTACTCGCACGAGTTGCCCAAGTGAACAATCCACTTCGTCCCAAGCCTTGGGCATCAACAACGAGATCATATTGTTTTGCTTTTAACAACCTAAGAAAATTCACAATCTTTAGAAAACCATTCGGTAAATACCAGCGTCGCATCGCTCTCCGAGGGAACGGGATGATGTTTTCGACTGCAGGGTGAGCAGAAACTGCATCAACAAACTCCGCTTGTACTAACCAGTCAATAGGGGTTTCTGGCCACTGTTTCTTCAAGCACGCAATCACAGGTACACTTCGACAGACGTCACCAAGTGCACTGGGACGGATGAATAAAATGCGTTTTGGAGAAGTGCCAGACATGGGGGTGTGCATCGTACCCTGTCAATCATTCTGCTGAAAACAGAGATTCCTAGGTTGTTCGACTTGACAGATGCCAATTTGGGAACAATAGTCTAACACTGAGCATTATTCGATCATGAGTGAAGACAAAAAAAACAAGAAAGATGCCCAAAACGAATCATCGTCTGGCGGAACAGGTCATTTAAGTGGAAGTGGTAGTACCGGAGCTTCTACGTTTGGTTTCGAAACGATTCTCGGAAAACTTGTTGTTGATACAGGGCTGGTCACTCCTGAAGAACTCAATGAGTGCACTAGTCTACTGCAAGATTCTGATGGCCATGCAACTGGCCGTACTCTTGCTGATATTTTAGTGAATCACGAGTTTGTAACTAGGCGACAGCTAGATCGTCTTCAATCAGACTTTGATACACGCAAGTCAACACAAAGAATTCAGGGGTATCGAATTATTAGAAAACTTGGCGCAGGTGCAATGGCTACAGTGTTCCTCGCCCAACAAGAAAGTCTCGATAGACCTGTTGCGATTAAAGTGTTACCAAAGAAGTTTTCAGAAAATGAAGATTTTCTTCAACGGTTCTACAAAGAGGGCCGAGCTGCAGCAAAGTTAAACGATGCGAACATTGTGCAAGCGTATGACGTTGGGCAATCTGGCGAGTACCACTATTTTGTCATGGAGTACGTTGAAGGAACAACCGTTCATGACCTTGTTGTTGAGAGAAAAAGATTGTCCGAAAAAGAAGCGATGCCAATAATTAGGCAAGTTGCAAAAGCACTGCAGCACGCGCATCAACGTGGCTTCATACATCGTGATATCAAACCAAAAAATATTATGATTTCAAAAAACGGGGACGTCAAACTTGCAGACTTAGGTTTAGCTCGCGCGTTAAATGATCGTGAAGCTGCGGAAGCCGAAGCAGGACGAGCGTACGGCACCCCCTATTACATTAGCCCAGAACAAATTAGAGGGAAAAAAGATATCACTGCTGCTGCTGACATTTACGGCTTAGGCGCAACACTTTATCACATGGTTACAGGAAACGTCCCATTTCCTGGGAAAAACCCATCCGATGTTATGCACCGCCATTTGAAGAAAGCGCTTGTGCCGCCAGATCACATCAACTCATCTCTGTCTGCAGGCTTTTCACAAGTTATTGAAATGATGATGGCAAAAGATGTTTCACAGAGGTACCAGAACGCCCACGATTTGATTGAAGATTTGGACGCGGTTGCAGCTGGCGGATCCCCACAATTTGCGCAGCCCACCTTGGACTTCGCAAAACTTGCAGAAGTCGCTAAAACATCATCGTCTAATGCGCCTGTCCCTCAATCAACAGCACATGCAACATCATCGGGCTCGTTAGCAACATGGGCACCAACTCTTGCTGTTGCTGGCGCAGTCAGCGTTCTTGTTAATTTAATTTTAATTGTTATGTTGCTTTCTTAGTAACGTTCATTACGAACAACATTGTTCTTGCTTCCTTGCGTTCCAATCTGCAAGAAAACCCTCAAGACCTTTGTCTGTGAGTGGATGGTTCATCATTTGACCAATCACTTTGAACGGTACTGTCACGACATCAGACCCAACGAGTGCACATTGCACGAGATGCAGTGGATGTCGAATTGAAGCAGAAAGGATTTTTGTAGTGAATCCGAAGTTGTCATAAATCGTTCGGATTTGCGTAATGATATCCATCCCATCACCACCGATGTCATCAATTCTTCCAAGGAATGGACTAACCAAAAAAGCGCCAGCCTTTGCAACCATGAGTGCTTGGAGTGGTTGGAAACACAATGTCATATTCACACGTACGCCACGATCAGAAAGAGTTTTGCATGCTTTCAGCCCGTCCACTGTGCAGGGCAACTTGATAACGATATTGCTCGCAATATTTAGCAACTCGTCTGCTTCTGCAACCATACCTTCATGATCAAGAGCTACGACTTCTGCACTCACTGGACCAGACACAATTTTGCAAATTTCAGCCATTCTGTCATGGAATCCCACTCCTTCCCTTGCGATAAGACTTGGATTTGTGGTCACGCCGTCAAGAACACCTAATGCTGCTGCCTCGCGGATTTCATCAATATTCGCTGTGTCAATATAAAGTTCCATAGCTGGAATCATACCAAGAGCATTACCTCTAAGGTCATCTCCAGGGCAAGTGGGGATATGATGATAGGGATGAGCACTAGAATCGAACGAATACAAGAGTTGGGCTTCACCCTCCCAATAGCGCCGACACCAGTTGCGAACTACGTTCCAGCGATTCTGGTTGGAAACGAACTACGAACAAGTGGTCAAATTCCGATGGTAGATGGCGAAGTGCTTTTCAAGGGAAGTGTTCCAAACATCCAGAGTGTGGAAAATGCCGTAGAAGCAGCGGAAATTTGTGGGTTAAATGCGATTGCAGCAGCAACAGCCCTGCTTGATGGTGATCTTGAACGCATCACGCGAGTCTTGCAACTTTGGGTATTTGTTGCATCAGAGAGCAGCTTCCAAGATCACTCCATTGTTGCAAACGGAGTGAGTGATTTGATGGTTGCTATCTTTGGAGATGCAGGCCGTCACACCCGGGTGGCGACAGGAGCAAGTGGTCTTCCACTTGAATCCACTGTTGAGGTCGAAGTGCTCTTTCAGGTTAGGAATAATGAATGATATTATCGGACTATAATCGTTTTCTTTCTTAATTTCCTCGTTTTTTACACTTGACTGCATCCGCTTTACAACCAAGAATGTATATGTACATATTCGGGGAACATATGACCGGCGTGGCAACTTTATTATCGCGATTCAGTTGACCGCACTTATTGCCCTACGGGGCGTTTTCATTCCGCCGCACTGGTCGACATTTCGACGCCACCCCACCTTGTTGGTGCGAGTTGGCATGTGCGGCGAGTTTCTCAAATCGAATTGATGAGAACCGCCACGAATCGCCGGTGTTATGAGACACCTCTCGATTCGTCAGTACTGTTTTGGAAGTTCTATAGGTATTTGTCGTTTTTGCCTCCCTTCGAGTCAGCGAAGTAGCAACACAAGCAATGCCCATCAACTCCATAAACAGCGCATCATTTCTTCTCATATTATCTTTTACGAACGGAGAAACTAATTATGAAACGCAACTCCCGAGGTTTTACCCTCATCGAACTTCTCGTCGTTATCGCGATTATCGCGTTATTGATGGGACTCTTGTTGCCAGCACTCGCGAAAGCACTCGGCAACGCCCGCGTCCGAAAGGACCAAGGACAACTCAAGGGGATTTCTGCATCTTTTTCAATCTATGGTGAATCAGATAAAAAGAAACAATACCCAATTCCTGGTCGAATTGATCGACAAGCTGTCAATATCAACACCGGCAACAATGGTGTATACCAAGGTGTCACAAGTGGCGAAGTCCAAGGACTTGGCGATCCAGATGACACCGTCAATGCAAGTGGATATCTCCACTCATTCATGATTGGCGCGAACTACTACGGTCCTGAAATCCTTGTAAGCTCAAACGAACAAAATCCTACCGTTGCAACCAAAGGGGACGAAGCTGCGAACCCAGCCGAAATGGCATACGACTTTTCTTCAGTCGACATCGCCAATGACCAATATTGGGATCCAATCTTTTCTGGTGACATTTCTGGTGCTGGCACAACTCCCATTGGAACCCTGTCTGAACTAGAGGGTGTTTGCCACACCTCCTATGCAAACCTTGCTCTTTGTGGCAAGAGATTAAGCAATTGGAGTGATGGCAGTAGCAACACAGTCATTCTCTCAAGTCGTGGCCCTCAACTTGAAACTAGCAACGACATGACTTCGCAAAACTTTTCGAAATCACCAACACTACTTCTGTATGGTCCTACTAAATTGTGGGAAGGCATATTTGTAGGCGGCGATGGTTCTGCACATTATGCAAATGACATGTGGCACAACAACAAGGAATACACTTCCAAGGCGGATTGGACAAACTATAAGGACAACACCTTTATGTCTGAATTCAGAGATTACGACACCGATGATGGACACGGTTCTGGCGACAACTTCTTAGTATTGAATGTTGAATCTACAGAACAAACTGTTACACCCGTCTTCGACGAGTTACTTCCTTAACAACACACAAACTCAGTCATGAGACTTATGAAAAAATTACCTCAACAAACTGGAGGTTTCAACCTATGAAACACACAAAAAAACACAAAGGCTTCACGCTCATTGAATTGCTCGTCGTGATGTCCATTATCGCTCTGCTCTTGAGCATCTTGATGCCAGCACTTGGTCGTGCCAAAGCAGAAGCAATGCTCACCAAGGATCAATCCCAAATTAAGGCTATCTTCTCTGGGCTTTCCTTCTGGACATCTTCTCACAAAGGCAAGTACCCAATCCCCGGACTAGAAGCACGCCTTGGCACGCAAGGTGGAAGTGGTCCAATCATTAAAGGGCGTGGGCCAGAAGATTTAACAAAAAATGATCACGCGGCAGTGTTATCTATGTGCGTGATGCAAAATCTGTTCACAACAGATCTTCTCTACGCACCAACTGAGCAAGGCGACTTCGTCTTTCCAATGGAATCGTACGACTACAATTATTACAAACCAAGCCCACAAGGAAATGAATGGCAACTTTGGGATCCTGAGTTTGCCAACGATTTGGATAGCGAATGTAACAACAGTTATGGTTTCATGCCTGTCACAGGTAAGCGCAAGCAACAAAACTGGGGTGTCAGTACACACTCACCAACGTCGTTTGCTATTGTTGGAACACGTGGACCAGAAGACGGCATTCCAGATGAATATTCAAGAACCAATCTTTTCCACGGAATCGATCGTGACTGGAAAGGTGCTATCTTCTTTGGAGATGGGCACGGTGAAATTCTTGAAACATTTTACCCGACGTCCACAACGTACCTCACGATGAATGGCGTTGCGAACCCTGACAATATCTTCTACGAAGAACCAGATCAGGCAATCGATGTTGATTATATGACCGGCCAACTTGGCCAAGGTCAAGATGTCTTGTTAACACATGTCATTGAAACTATTGGAAACATTGATGGCAGTGATGGCAAAGGCGGACGATGCGATGCATTTTTGCATGACTAAGCATCAACTTTAGTTTTACTTTCAAACAAGCCGTAACTCATGTTGCGGCTTGTTTTTTTGTGCGAAGGGTCTGACACTGGCAGTTAGGGGTCAGCGACGGGTCTGACCCAAATTGAAGAACGTAGTAGTTATTCTCAAAACGATTCGCGACGGGTCTGACCCAAACTGAAGAACGTAGTAGTTATTCTCAAGACGATTCTCATTTTTACGTTAGTGCGAACACGACCTAAGAAGGGTCTGACCCTAGCAGAGTTGGGGTCAGTCCCGCACTACACAACTTAAGTACTAGAAATGAATATGGGTAAGCCAGTGCACAAAAACTTCTTCGCTTCTGACTGGGGACAGACCCGTTACACGCGGCGGGTCTGCGCCCTCGTTATGATGCACACATGTTGATAGCACTTGCAACAACCATTTTCGCCCAAGCACTGCCTGTACCGAGCTACAGGCAAGCAACTGATGTTGTGGTTATTACAATTGATGGCGCTGTTGACACCGTCACTTCACAATCGTTCAAAAGGCGTCTAGAAGCATCTGCCGATGCCGATGCGGTTGTCATAGAACTCAACACTCCCGGTGGCGACTTAATGTCGACGCTTGAAATCTGTTATGAAATCAAAAACAACGCCCCCCAAAACACCGTTGCATGGATTCATCCACACGCTTTTTCCGCAGGAACAATTATTGCACTCGCGTGCAGAGAAATCATTATTGCACCGGGAAGCACGTTTGGTGATGCTGCCCCAATTAACGCAACAGGCCAACCCATCCCCGCTACTGAACGAGCAAAAATAGAGTCGCCTGTGCTCGCTGAAGTTATTGATTCGGCACGACGAAACCATTACGACGAACATCTTGTTGAAGCATTTGTCAGTGTTGGAATTGAATTGTGGCTCATCAAAAATAAAACGACCGGTACAGTTATTTGTGTCAATCAGAATGAATACAAAACGATTTTTGGTGAATCACCTCCACAACACTTCTCTGCGATTGGAACATCGACCACAGCAAAGACTGCCCTTACTCCCTTCTTTGAAACACTTGCTGAATTACAGGGTGGGTCACAACAAGCTGACCCAACATGGGACCCTGCATTTTCCCAACGACTCCCCTCAAGCCGCACTCTTCTTACCGAAAAAGATTCCACAGATTGGGAACTCGTCAAACAAGTTGTTCCTAATGACAGACTCCTTACTCTTAAACCTAGCGATGGCGCACTGTATGGACTCGTCGCGGGAATTGTTGCCAATGATAAGGAACTGCAACAGTGGTTTGGCGCAAAAACAATCTCACGACTCAAACCAACATGGTCTGAAAATCTTGTTGGAGTTCTCATCAGCTGGCCTGTTCGGCTTGCACTAATCGCACTCTTTTTAATTTGCATTGTTGTTGAGTTTGCTACTGGCTCCACAGGACTCTTCGGTGTTGGAGCAGCCGTTTCGATGGCACTCCTCATAGGTGCACCTTGGCTCGCGGGGCTTGCTCAGTGGTGGGACATTACGCTGGTCATTGCAGGTCTTGCCCTCATCGCAACGGAGATGCTCGTTATTCCGGGAACTGGCTTCACCGGCTTCGCCGGAATTGCATGCTTGTTTGCTGGAATGATTGGCAGTTTTGTCTCAGGAGACCTTGGATCTTCTGCTGGACAAACCCAGCTCCTCACTGGTCTTGGCACCATTATTGGCGGTTGCTTCCTCGCAATCATTGGCAGTTGGATTATCTTAAAACAATTTGGCAATGCGAATGCAATGCGTCAACTCGTGCTAAAGGACGAGGTCGGCATGTATTCGCCTCCAACATCTTCCGTTTTAGAAGTTGGAGATGTAGCCATTGCAATTACAGATCTGCGGCCGAGTGGAAAAATAGAGCGTGATTCTGTCCCCTATGACGCAACCTCGCAAGGAGGTTGGATTACAGAAGGTACAAAAGTACGTATCATGCAATGTGGATTGACTATTGAAGTTGAAGAAGTAACATCATGATTGAACTATTAGCACAAACTGCTCCTGCTGGAAACGCCTCCCCAATCATTTGGGCATTCGTGTTTATCGGCATCGCACTTTTACTCTTCTTTGTTGAAGTCTTTGTACCCTCGGGTGGTCTCATCGCATTGATTGGTGCACTCTCTGTAATTGCTTCCCTTATAGCGTTCTTCATGCACGATGCAAACACAGGCTTAATTGCAACAGGAATCTACATTGTGTTTGGGCCAGTCCTTGCGTGGATTGGATTTCGGATTTGGGCTGCGTCCCCTCTCGCAAAACGAATGGTGCTCGGTGGCATCGTTGAAGAAGATGAAACCGAGGCAAGACAACGTTCAACCCAACGACAGCAAGATCAGCGGGCACAATTGGAATCCTATATTGGAAAACAAGGTACAACAATCACAATTCTGAGACCAGTTGGCGTTATCCGAATCGATGGCAAAAGAGTCGATGCAATGGCCGAGACGGGGAGTATTGAAGCAAACAGCACCATTGAAGTCACCTCTGTCTACGACAATCAAGTCAAGGTTCGGGTAGTCTTGCCCCAAGAGTGATATAATACAGTTTTGAGAAGGAGGTTCGTATGAACTCATTTATTGCATTTTCACCATGGTTACTTGGCGGCGTCATTATTGGCGGCATTTTTCTTCTGATTATTGTTGCGTTTGCATTTCAATACGTCGGCCTTTATCTTCAAGCATGGGTCAGTGGAGCCAAGGTTGGCTTTATTGATCTTGTGATGATGCGCTTTCGAAAAGTGAACGCAAAGTCCGTTGTTATTAACAGAATTAGTGCTAAGAAGGCAGGCATAGAAGTCACAACCGACCAACTCGAAGCACATTACCTAGCAGGTGGTCGGATCACAAATGTCGTCAGAGCAATGATTGCTGCAGATAAGGCGCGTATTGATTTGCAATGGGAAATAGCAACAGCTATTGACCTTGCTGGTCGTGACATTTTGGAAGCCGTCCGCACAAGTGTAGACCCAAAGGTTATCGATTGTCCACATGTGGGGGGCAGTAAAAAAACAATTGATGCTGTGGCTGGTGACGGTATTCAACTGCGAGCACGTGCCCGCGTAACCGTGCGAACAAATATTGCACGGCTTGTTGGCGGTGCAACTGAAGAAACCATTATTGCAAGAGTTGGCGAAGGCATCATCTCAACGATTGGCTCCGCTTCAACACACCTTGCAGTTCTTGAAAATCCAGACAATATTTCCAAAACCGTACTTGCAAAGGGTCTTGACGCCGGAACAGCATTCGAAATTCTCTCTATTGACATTGCTGATGTAGACGTCGGCGAAAACATTGGTGCAACTCTGCAAGCCCATCAGGCCGAAGCAGACAAAGCCCGTTTTCAAGCCGAAGCAGAAAAAAGACGAGCGATGGCTGTTGCTCAAGAAGCAGAGTATCGAGCAGAAGAACAGAAGAACCGTGCACTTGTTGTTCTTGCTGAAGCCGATGTTCCAGTAGCCATGGCTGACGCCTTTCGAAAAGGCAACTTTGGAGTGATGGATTATTACAACATGAAAAATGTCATTTCAGATACTGACATGCGGTCATCCATTGCAGGCGAAACTCCCGAAGCATAACTCCCATGACTACTGCAACAACACTTCCAGCAATTCTTGGCGGTGAACAAGCTGTAACCCTTGAACAGTGTGATGCCAACAAATGGCCAATTATTACCGAACAAGACGAACAAGCCGTTCTTAATGTGCTGCGTAGTGGAAATCTTTCGTTGCACCCAATTGTCGATGAGCTCGAAGAGGCATATAAAAAACGAACGGGAAGACAGTTTGCGCTAACGCACAACAATGGCACGTCTGCAATCCTTGCTGGATTGCACGCCATTGGCATTCAACCATTCGATGAAGTTATTGTGCCATCTGCAACATGGTGGTCGAGCGTGATGCCGGTACTTCACTGTGGAGGAGTTCCTGTGTTTGCAGAACTAGAAGCAGATTGTCTTGGTCTAGACCCTGACGATGTTGAACGGAAAATTACCAAAAAAACAAAAGCTATTGTGATCGTTCACTTGTTTGGAGTGCCATCAAAGATGGACGAGCTCCTTGCTCTTGCAAAAAAACATGACCTTAAAATTCTAGAAGATGCATCGCATGCACACGGTGCCACATATAAAGGGAAACCTATTGGTTCGTTTGGTGATGTCAGCGTCTTCAGCATGCAAGGCAATAAGCTCTGTCCTTCTGGCGAAGGAGGCATCCTTCTTTGCGATGATCAAGAAGTTTTTGAATCCGCCATTCGACTTGGCCATTACGAGCGATTGTTAGGTCTAGAATCAAAAAACAAATATTTTGCAGCAACTGGTTTTGGTTTTAAATTCCGAATGGCACCTATGGCTGCAGCACTTGCCGTCTCGCAACTAGAGAAGATGGATGAACGGAACGAACGTAGAAATAAAAACTGTGCCTATCTTTCAAGAAAACTAGAATCTCTCGGGATTGAAACTTTCTTGTCTACAGATGACGCAAAACGAGTGTATTTTGAATTTCTTGTCCAGTACGACGAAAGCAAAACCGGTTTGCCAATAAACGATCTCACCAATGCATTACAGGCTGAAGGCGCACTTGTGGCAGCACCTCGCTACCCGCTTCTGCACCAGCAACCAGTCTTTACACACAATGTATGGTCAAAAATTGCACGATTGCCCGCGACTGAAGAAAATCCTATCCATGTGTACAACCCAACAGACTTGCCCAACACAACACTTGGGAATGGGTCCTTATTAAAATTGCCTTCGTTCCCCTCTGCAGATGATGCGCTACTTGACCAGTACGCTCTGGCATTTGAAAAAGTACTTGAACACGCCAATGACATCCCAAGAACTGACAAAGCCGAAGCCACCGCCTAACGCGGATGCCATCCTGAAACAATTTTCAAGCCCAGTACTTCTACTCTGCAGGGCTATTCTTCTCAGTTGCTTGCGTATTGTGAAGTGGATTAGGCGTGTAACGTGGAAAGCAAGTGGAGTTGAATTGTTGTCAAGGGTTGACGCTCCTGTTATCTTTGCATCAAACCATCAAAGCCATGTTGATACGCATGTTATTCTCGCAACGCTTCCAAAAATGTTCAGAAAGAAAACAGCCGTTGCTGCCGCGTTTGATCATTTTGCAGATAGTGATGGAACTTCTTTAAAAAAACGAATAATTCAATTTATTGTCGCTGCTCTCTGGCACGCATTTGGTATTGAACGAATTAAGTCACCGCTTCGTTCAATTCGCACAATGCAAGAATTATTGTCCCGAGGTTGGTCACTTGTTATTTATCCTGAAGGAACACGAAGTCGCACTGGTGAAATTGCCTCCTTCAAGCCGGGGCTTGCAATCGTTGCTAAAAAAAGTCGCTGCCCAGTAATTCCTGTATACATACAAGGTGGCTTGAAGGTACTTCCAGAGGCAACATACATCCCATTCTCAGGTTCTATTCATGTTTCTTTCGGAGAACCTGTACACTTTAGGGAAGATGAAAGCTCCGCAGCATTTATGGCGCGTGTTGAAACAGCAGTACGAGCGATGGCAGAGAACGCATGATAGATACAATTGAGCCAACACAATGGTCAAGCGTAGATATAGTTCTACTCGTTTCACTCGTGCCTTTACTTTTACTCAGCGCATTTTTTAGTTGTAGTGAGACTGCGTTCTTCCGACTATGCCAAGCTGAACTTGTTGAATTAAAGCAACGAAAAACACCTCCTGCAAACGCCGTCCTTTTTCTCGTTCGCAATCGAAGAAATGTTCTCATCACAATCCTTATTGGAAACATGTCTGCAAACGTACTGTATTTCATTATTGGTTCTGTTTTGATGCTGCATGTAACCGGAGGCGTTGCTGCTGAAGTTGGTATCGCCTTGGGAACTTTGTTTTCAATCATTATCTTTGGCGAAGTGCTGCCAAAAATGGCAGCGACCGCTCGACCAATTGGAATAGCAATATTGCTCGCTCCTCCACTTGTTTTGGTGCACCGAATCATATCCCCGCTGAGAAGAGTTGTTGACATTCTCATTATTTCACCACTCTCAAGGCTTGCAACAACATCAACACCAGAACCACTTACAGCTGAAGAACTTTCTACACTCGTCAAATTATCAAACTCAGAAGGCATAATTGATCAAAACGAACAACGGGCGTTGTTTGAAGTTGTTGAACTTAGTCGTATTAGGGTTCGAGAAGCAATGACACCTCGGGTTCATATGATTGCTGCAACTTCTTCGTCAACCGAAGAACAAATACGAGAAATCATTTCAAAAAGTAGATTAACTCAACTTCCAATCTTTGGCGAAGATCTCGATGATATAGTTGGCATGCTACACACCAAGCGTTACTTACAACGACGTAGCGATGGCCACTCAATGATGCAAGCGAGCATGACTCGACCACAATTCATCCCACAGGTAGCAACTCTCGATCAACTCCTTTCACGTTTTCGTGAAACAAAAACAAGACTCGCAATTGTTGTTGATGAGTTTGGTGGAACTGCAGGCCTTGTCACACTTGAAGACGTTCTCGAAGAACTCGTTGGCGAAATCGGCGACAACCCACTTCGCGATTCTGCTCAACCAAAAGAATTAGCTGATGGAAAATGGCTCATCGATGCAAATACTGGCGTAAGAGAGTGGGTTGCTGCAACTGGTATGTTCCTTGACAGATGTCCTGCCGCAACAATGGGTGGGCTCATTGCTGCGCAACTTGGGCGTATCCCATCTGTCGGCGATTCTGTTGAGCTTGGCAACTTAACCATTAAAGTCCATACGTTAGATGAGTATCGAGTTGCTTCAGTAATCGTTTCACTTTCCGATAGCGAGAAGGAAGTATGACTGAAATATACATCGCTATCACACTTACTTGTATTGGCCTTGCGCTGAGTGCGTTGTACTCTGGACTTGAAACTGGGTTGTACACAATAAATAGAATTCGACTCGATGTCCGTTGTTCAAGTGGTCTCACACGAGCAAAACGAATTCTTTCTCTTGTTGACAATCCAACCCGAATGCTTGCCGTTCTACTTGTGTGTAACAATGTTGCAAACTACCTTGCAAGTTATGGTGCGGCGATGTTTCTCGACACAACATCACTCTCACCGTGGGTTGCGATTCTAGTTAGCGCAGTAGTCATGATTCCACTCCTCTTTATCTTCGGCGAAGTTCTTCCAAAAGATTTATTTCGAACACATACTGATTCTTGGACATATGCTTGCAGCGGACCACTATCTTGGTCTGACAAATTCTTGTGGTGGTCCGGAATTGTGCCCGTGCTTTCTAAAATTGGAACGATAGCTCGGTCTATTCTTGGTTCAGAATCTTCATTTGAATCGACACCGCGAGCACGTTTTGGTCTACTTTTTAAGGAGGGTCTTGGCGATGGCGTGCTCAGCGATGAGCAGGTCACGCTTGCTGATCGAATCCTAGCCATGCAGTCCCTAACCGTACAAAGCGAAATGGTTCCATGGACACGCGTCACATGTATTGGAAGCAATATGCCACTTCAAAGACGCTCAGCGGTATTGCAACGTTCCTCGCACACAAGGATACCTGTTGTTGACTCTGCCGGAAGAGTTAGAGGAATCCTGCCAGTACTAAACGTACTACTCAATCCAGAAAGCCCAACTGATACACTAATTCTAGAGCCACTCTTTGTAACACCGCAAACAAAAGTACAAGACGCCCTGCATCAATTACGAAAAAGTGGAAAAGCAATGGCAATTGTTTCTCTTGATGGTAAAAAACCTCTCGGAATTGTCACCCTCAAAGATCTTGTTGAGCCAATTGTTGGTGAACTTGCAGCGTGGTAATCAAGTTGCAATATTCAAATCAAGGATATCAATTTCAGCACTTCGGTGTCCCCGAAATTCATTTGCTTTAATTTTTCCCACAATGTGAATATGAGCGCCGTTTACGATTTTTTCTACGAGATCACCGTGCCCCCACCAGATACAACGAATCCTTTCCTTTCCTACTTTTAGTGAAAGGTGCGCATTCCCACTTCCCATCGCATGCACCTCTTGCACCTTTACATTCATCACTTGCACCACTGGGGTTGGGTTGCCAATTCCAAATGGTCCTATCTTTTCTATTTCTACTGCGACGGTGTGTGTTATCTCGTGAAGATCCGCAACAACATCCGGCTTGACTTTTGGTATTAATTGTTCTTCGGTAATATGTTCTTTTGCGTACTCTTGCATCGCACGAACAAATTTGTCGAATGAATCTCGCTTAACTGTAAGACCGGCCGCCATGTCATGCCCGCCGAACTTTTCGATGTGTTCCTGACATGCGCTCAATGCATCGAAAATAGAAAAACCCGAAATACTTCGAGCAGAACCAACAAGATTATCGCCATCACCTGAGAGAAGTATTGTTGGCCGGTAGTGAGTTTCGATACATTTCCCTGCCGCAATACCAACAACTCCTCTTGCCCACGTGTCATCTTGCAGAATGAGAATCGAGTGTTTATCTAATTGCTTCTCTTCGATTTGCTCAAGAGCTGAAGAAATAATCTCCAGCTGTATATGTTGACGCTTTCGGTTTAGAGTTGCTAAGTGTTTTGCGGCACCCATTGCGAGATCGCCCTCGAGATGGGTGAACAAATCAACAGCAGTTGCTGCTTGAGAAAGTCGGCCTACTGCGTTAATGAGCGGAGCAATGCCGAAACTAACGTGTGCTGAGTTGAGTTTTTTGTTTGGTGTATCAAGTTCCTTCATCAGAGCACACAACCCGGGATTTGTTGTGCTTGGCATTAGTTGCAACCCCCATCGAGCCAAAATTCGATTCCCATTTACAAGTGGAACCATGTCTGCAATTGTGCCAATAGCAACCATTGGAACCATGTCGAGTAACACTTGCTTTAACCGTTCGTTCACTGTTTGACTTTCCGACCAAACTCGAGCGAACGCCCAAGCCAACTGGTATGCAACGCCAACTCCAGCAAACGAAGTCCTAGGCTCACACTTGATACCAGGGTGAACAATTGCTGCGCACTGTGGAAGTTCCCCTGAATCACTCGGCTTGTGATGGTCAGTGATAATAAGTGTAATGCCAAGTTCACGAGCACGGCTGGCAGCTTCATTGGCGGTAATTCCACAGTCGACTGAAATGACAACATCAATTCCCATCTGAGAAAACTTTTCAATTGCCTCGGGTTGAATGCCGTACCCTTCGTCAATTCGATCCGGAATATAAACTGGAGGTCCTTCCTTCCCTGTAGCCGCTTTGATAATGTGATACAGAACCGTTGCGGCGGTAATTCCATCAGCGTCATAATCACCAAAAATCAGAATTTTTTTATCATCACGAATCGATTGTGCGAGAATTTCCGCTGCATCTGTGGCGCCATCGAGTGCACTCGGATCATCAAGATCCATCAGCGTCGGATTAAGGAACGCCTCCAACTCAGTTTGATTGGAGATTCCTCGAGCCTCTAAGATCCGATCTCGCAAATTATGTGCAGGATTTGTCGGTGGAGGCGACTTCCATATCCTCTTCATTCCCTTCATCTCCACATCGTACCCAATTTTGACTATCATCCGCACGTTACCTAATTCACAATGTCATTGCAAAATCGCTATTCCTCTATCTTGTTGATTGGCCCTCCAGGCGTTGGGAAAGGTACGCAGGGAAAGATGCTTGGAACTATTCCAGGGTTTTTTCATCTTGCAACGGGCGACATGTTTCGATCTCTTGATAAGGAGTCTGAAATTGGGCTGGAATTCACAAGATATTCATCACAAGGGCTTCTGGTTCCTGATTTTTTGACAGTACGATTGTGGAGACAACATGTCGAGCAACTGATTTCAAGAGAGTTATACAATCCAGAAAATGACATTTTGCTCCTCGATGGCATCCCTCGAAGTGAACCTCAGGCAGAGTCGATGCGTGAATACATCGACCCGTTCATGATTATTCACCTTGTATGTGAAGATCTCGACGAAATGGTTCGCAGAATGCAAAAAAGAGCCACTGAACAAGGACGCCCAGACGACGCAGATGAGTCGGTCATTCGAAGAAGGTTCGAAGTCTACAAAGAACAAACTGCACCTGTTCTTGCTTGCTACGACGATTCGATCATCTCGAATGTTAATGCAATAGGTACACAAGCAGAAGTGCTCTTACGCGTACTTTCAGAAGTTGTACCTGCGATCAACGCACTAAAAAAATATTAGTTCCTCGACTTTGTTATCTTCTGGACATTCAGTTGTTCGGGGGTATACTGTGTTTTGCTCTTTGAAAACTTAGGGGCCGACCTGGTTTCGACCGGACAGGGAAGGCAATACATTGCGTAACGTGGAGCATCCTTGCCACGTAAAAAGGATGCACAATTTTTAGTTGGCAACGCTAACTACGCACTCGCAGCATAACCTGCGACACATCGTTCTCGACGCCTGATACAGCGCGGTGTGCAAAACTCGGGCTGGTTCCAAAGTGCTAGCAAGCCGCGGAGGAATGAGAAACTTAGTTTGCAGTGGTACGCGTCAGTTTGTCACATGTAGTGACGCAGTACCGAAATTGAACATGTGACTACTTGCGTAGACGTGTATTGTTGACTGTTCCGGCACGGGAGTTCGATTCTCCCCGGCTCCATTTTTCCCGCAAATTCTGCACCTTCGTGCAGCAATTTGCTTTTGGGAAACTCTTCGTGACTGTCACACCAAGCGAGTCCGCGAGCGCAAAGTGACAGTCACACCGTTATGCTTAGTTTGTACATTGGGGTCTACATATAGCATACAGGCGCTAGTTGCCAGAGTCACACCAAGCGAGTCCGCGAGCGCAAAGTGACAGTCACACCGTTACGACCCGTCTGCACATTGGAGTGTATTCCTACACTGCAGGCGCTAGTTGCCAAAGTCACACCAAGCGAGTCCGCGAGCGCAAAGTGACA
>CAYSYI010000031.1:0-22862 GCA_964435395.1 uncultured Isosphaeraceae bacterium | reverse complement strand
CAGAGACTTTCATCAAGTGAAGTTTTATGAGGTTTCCGCCACCCAACACCATCGCGCCAACGGCAAGAATGTTAAACCATTCTTGTGCTGTTAAACCCCAATCCTCAGCAAAGGGGATGAAGTTCGCAATGAGCAAGACGAAGCCCGCAACAATTGCAATTACAAGTGGGACTGTTCTTTTCACGAGTCATCTCCCTCTATGTCCGTATCACCTCCGCCGAAGGAACCAAAGCCCTCATCGCCGAGTATGTTGTTCTTAATATAGTTAAGTGCGCTGATGCCAAAACCATCGCTGTTTTCAGTTTCAGTCATTGAACCAATGGTTGCAAAGAAAATGCCAATGACTAACACCAATACGCTGAGGAATTTGCCGTAATCTTGACCTTTGAGTGAACCGATTTGAAGCGGGTCGCCTGAAAGATATGCTGAAGCGGCGAAGAATTCTTCGCCGATGAGCGTGTAATCGCAAGAGGCAACAAAGAACGGCAACTGACTTGGCATCGCCGTGCCTGCAACTTGGATTGCTCCGATGTGGTTGCCTGTTTCAGCGAGAATGAGTGACTCTGCATAAAAACCACCCATGTAAACACATGCTGCTGGTTCTTCGCGAACCATATAGCCCGTCACGCCCGCAACAAACGCAAACTGTTCGTCCGTTAGGTAATGGATTCTGTCTGGCTGGTAGGAGTCGGGAGCACCCGCTGCAAGATACGCGGCTTCGACTGTTTCACGTGCTGCTGCCATAACTAGTGACCTGCACGTTGGTACTTCAATTTGTGCGCCGTACTCAGCCGCTGTTTTTGCAACACGCGAAAGAACGGTTAAGCCAGCAAGCGTTTGGATTTCGTTGATGTCCTGAATACCCGCAACAAACAAAACGGGGCGACCCATTTCAGTCGCACGGCCAACAGCTTCGTCGATTGCTTCAAGCCCTGCAATTTTTCGCACCCAAAGTTTTTTCCCCGAACGTGCATGGTTAATAAAGTAGGCAATAAACGCACCGAATAAGATCATCCAGATTGCGAGCCACGCTTTTGACATATTGAACATTTGCATCGTTGGGGAAACGCTTGCTTGTGCGTCGCACCATGTTGACTCGTCGCCTTGGTTGTCGACGGCGCAGACTCGGTAGTCATACGACCATCCACGTTCTACACTTCGGTCGGTCCACTCTGATTCGCCAGCACCAATTTCAGAAACCTTGCGCCATGACAAATCCTCATCGCTGACTTTGTTCCCATTCCCGTCTGCAACTTTTCGTTCAATAGAATACGTAGCCACAATCTGTTGTGGATCTACTTCTTGGGTATCCGAAAGCAATGTATTAAACACATCGTTCGGCGAAAGATTCCAATGCACCTCAACAGAGTTTCCAGCATCGTCTGGCGTGTCAGTAACGACCAAATCGGTTGGTGGCTCGGGGGATGGCGATTGGGCTGCGGCAAAGCAAGTCATTGACATTGCAATCGCTACAGCGAGTATGTTTCGTATTCTCATATTTTGCTTTCGGGGGTTATGCCTCAATAAGTTCCACATTTGCTCTGGGCACAATAACCGATTCTCCTGATCTTAGTTTTACTTCAAGAACGCGGGCTTTTGAGCCAGAACCAAGCACGTGTGGGTCTGGTGGAAGTGCGCTCACGGTCCCGAGCATTCCAAAGTAAGGGTCGCGGATGATTCGAAGCGGTAAACCGATTTCTAGATAGCCGCCTGCGTGTTCTTGCTCTTCTTCGCAATCCCCTGCCTCTAAAGGAATTATGATTTCTGGACGCATCACACCAGCGCGAATTTGGGTCGCACCGTTGACCGACGCTTCGTGTCCCTCGAATCGTTTAAGAAGGTCGAATGTACGGGTTGCCATCGCAATATCGCCAAAGCCTTCCGTGACGATGACGGTAATTCCTTTTTTCTCGCTGCCAGTAATTGCAACGCCAAGGTCATATCCAAGGAATTCTTTGAGGTCTTGGTCGTCCATGCCGCCGCCGATGAGTGCTGCAACGCCAGCTTTGCGAGCAGCTTCGATTGCATCGTCGGTGAGCCGTTCCCCTCCGATGACAACGCATCCCTTCATGTCAGCGGAAATGTTTGCTGCGGTTACTGTTTCGTCACAGTTTTCGACTGCAAATTTAATTGGACCGGACGTTTCACCGCCAATGCCAAAGATGCCTTGAATAAAGGCGACGTCTGCTTCGATGGTACAACCAATTTCAGGATTGACTTCCGTCACTGTTCCAGTAACGTAAGCTTTCACTTCAACGGGAATGTCTGGACCGCGAAGAATCACTTGACCGGTGACATCTGAGACAGTTTCAATTGTTCCAGTGTAGGGCGAATTGTATTTCTTTTTGAACTTACCGAAGATGCCCGCCGTTTCTGCAATAGGTTCACCTTCTTCTACTTTTTCGCCTTCGCTGTGCAACATTAATCCTGCCACATCTTTAGGGGGAACGGCAAGAAGGTTCGCCATGTTGAGTGGGTAAACGTCGCCAGGCATATAGGTCGCAGCGACAAGTTGATCGGCTGTAACCTTATCGCCAACCTTCACCATTACTTCGCCCTTAATTGGCAACATTCGCGCGATGGTGTGCGACATTCTGTTTGTGACTTTTAATCCGGGGGTGTATGCGTGTGCCATTTTTTGTTATGCAGTAACGACTGCTTGCTCCATTTCTTCGTAGAGTGCCATATTTTCTACCCATGTTTTCATGGACATTTGACATTGTTGTCTGTCTTCTGGAAGTCCAAGCGGGCGGCCGCGACCGTCGATAATGAGACCAACGGTTCCACCGCGAACTTCGTGCGTCACTTTCTTGCCGTTGCCAGCGCCAAGGTCAAACCCCCGGAAGGGTTCGCAGACAATAGTTGCTGTCTGCTCTGCACTCATTTCGATGAGTTCGATGTCGCCAAAATTGGATGTGCCAGATGCGTCTACATCACCAGAGAGTGTCCAACTGAAACATGGCTTGCCTTCTTTTCCAAGACCTTTTGCGGCGATACATGTTCCTAAGTAAATTAAGCAGTCGCGTTCAAATACTTGTGCTGCCGCTTCAGGGTGAACCGCGGAAAGAACTCCAAGGTGCGGCATCATAAAGATGGAGTCCTTGGCTAAGTTAGTGCAACCCTCTGGTTCAAACGCATCGATGAGCATCATCGCTGTTTGATTCATAGATGGTGCGTGGGAAAGAACGCCTCCTGAGGCAACAAGCAGGTTGAGCTTCATATTGTCGACAATAGTATTACCCGCAGTTTGCTGACTAAACGTGTCGCCAACGGTTCGTTGTTGCTGCACGCCCTTGAGCGTTGTCGCAAACTCTTTGTGTTGCTTATACGCAAGGCGCAATGCTTCGCGCGCAACCGCTTGTTCAAAAATGAGTGATTCAAGCGATTGCGGAATCGTTGTAGGGCGAATCATTTTGTTCTTCACACGATTTCGAAGTTGTCGTTCGTCCATGTCGAAGTGCACCCAGCGCAAGACGTTTGGCATGGTTGCTTCAGCACAAACATTCGAGATGGAATAACTCATGCCAAGGTTCGCTGAAACTGTTCTGTTAAATGTTTCATCGAAGACACTGAAGACGTCTGTTGTTGCACCACCGATGTCAACGCCGACAACGTTAATGCCATCCTTCTTTGCAATTGTTTGGAGAATATCGCCCACCGCTCCTGGAGTTGGCATGATGTCAGCGTCTGTCCAGTCCATAAGCATGTCGTAACCAGGCGCGTGTGCCATCACGTGCTCAAGGAAGACGTCGTGGATTTTGTCGCGGGCTGGTCCGAGATTTTCTTGTTCAAGTTTTGGTCGAAGATTTTCAACAACCGCAAGGTCGATCCAGTCCTCTTGCAAGGTTGCTTCGACTTCATCGGCAGCCATCTTATTGCCTGCAAAAATGATTGGCATTTCGTACTCACTGCCAAAACGTGGTTGCGGTTTAGCCGGCGCAATTAGTTCTGCGAGTTGCACAACTTTTTCAGTCGTGCCACCGTCGGTTCCGCCTGAAATCAAAATCATATCGGGACGAAGTTCGCGGATACGTTGAATCTGTTCGTGTGGTCGTCGCTTGTCGTTTGAGGAAATAACATCCATCACAATTGCGCCAGCGCCGAGTGCTGCACGTTTTGCAGATGCCGCAGTCATTTCAGCAATGACTCCTGCAACCATCATTTGAAGACCGCCGCCTGCGCTTGATGTTGAGATATACAAATCGCAACCAACTTCGCCCTTCGCGGGTTGCTTAATTGTGCCATCTTCATTTGTGAGTTGTCTTCCTGCAAGTTCAGCAACTTCGGTCACTGCGTTTGTAACACCGATGGTTACATTCGCAAACGGCTTTTCAACTGTTGTGGGTGCTTCGCCTCGATACGTTTGGCGATATTCACCGTCAACCTTTTCGATAAGAATTGCTTTGGTCGTCGTACTCCCGCAGTCCGTTGCGAGGATGACATTAATGTTTGCTAAGTCGATTGTCATTTTTTGGTTTCTCTGGTGTCTCGTTTTCTAACTCTTCGATGCGGTTTCGGATCCAATCGACCGAACCGCGGTGTTCTAAAAACTCCGCTACAGCGCTCCAACTTTCAGTTGGAACAAACGCTGAAATCAGCGGAGTGAAAAAATGCATTGTCTGCGACCCAATAAAGTTAAGGGGACGCCCCATTTCCACGCCAATGATGGCTGGAGTCGTTAATCCACGGCGAATGATACCCTTACAGAGCTTGTCTAGGGCTTTTTTTTGTGTTTCATTAGGTTCAATTGGTTCATCACCATCAACGTGAAACGCATGTTTAAGCCAGTCCTTTTTCATGTTGCAGTTCCCTCAAGGAGGTGTGATTTGATTGTTGAAATGACATCCTCTGCTTGTTTCCCAAAAAAGACACGCATCCCATTGCTACCGAGCAAAGAAACTTTTTTTCGAGAAAAAAGGGTGCATGAATCACTAAAGAACTTTGCCATACGAACTTGCTCCCATGTGTAGTATTTTGCTGAGATTGTGTGTTTTGCATGGATTCCCTCGCTATCAATAGTAAACGTTGAGGGAAAGATGAACGTTCCTAAAGTGGATAACAAAAAAACTAGTGATCCTATCCCTGCAATCGCATTGACATCAAAAATCATAATGACAGTACCAGCAATAGCTAACCACGCAAAAGCCCCTTTCCACGGCTGCAACATTGCTGGGCACACCCTCCACTTCATCTCATTCTGAACCATCTCTTCCATAGTCCCGCATTCTAGCAAAATTAACTCAGAGCTAATTAATGCAATTAATTAGCTCTGAGTTAATTTATGTTGTTTAATTGCAAGGGGTTACGATTGCGGATGTTGCCGCTGGTAATTCGAAGATACCGTGCTGAGTTTGGAGGAGAAGGTTGTGGCAGGGATCGATATTGAGGACGAGCCCCTCAATGACGTTATCTCCAGACTGAACGATTTGGGTGGTTCCGATGAGGACATCTCGTTTTCGCCACTCGCTAACCGCTGTAATTTCATCAAGTTGCACCGCATCAAGGACACTTGCGACAACTAAATCCGACACGCTCTCGAGTGATGGGTCTGAGCCACATTGTTTGAGGCACACTGCTGTTGAGAGCGTTGCTTCAAGCACATTTACGCCAACACCGACCAAATACATCCCTTCTCGTTGCTCGATAAGGATTCCGGCTAATTTTTTCCCCTCAACATACAGATCGTTTGGCCATTTGATAGCAACGGTCTGTTTTGGAACGAGATTGTTCAGTTGAGAGGCGAGTACGGCTGCAATTGCAATGGGAAAATGCGGAGTTACTGATTCCAACACGAAAGTAACTGCAACACCACCAGTTGAGTTCCATTCTTTGCCACGGCGACCTCGTCCTGCTGTTTGATGATACGAAATACAAACATCACCTACTTCTAAACCATGTTCAATTGCAGCATCTTGTGTGGATTGCACTTCATCAAGAATCAGAGTCCGTCGGTCAGGCATCGATTGCATCCAGGCCAAAATCTATCCATGTCGCCTGATGTGTTAGACCACCTATAGATATTCGATCGACACCAGTTTCGGCAATTTCGCGAACTGTCTCCAAAGTCACACCACCCGAAGCTTCGAGTTTAGGTGACGAATCAGAGGCATTACGAATGGCAACCGCTTCACGCAAAACATCCATAGGCATGTTGTCGAGCAAAATAATATCGACTTGCAACAACAAAACTTTTTCGAGTTGCTCAATAGTATCCACTTCTACCTCAATAAATTTGACTTTGTTTTCTACCCTCAATCTAGAAATTGCTTTTTCAAGTTCGGTCGAAAAATCTTTAAGCTCCGAAAGATGATTGTCTTTAAATAACGCGGCATCATGCAAACCACTTCGATGTGAAGTGCCGCCACCACAAACCACCGCGTACTTATCTAGCAGCCTCAAACCTGGCGTTGTTTTTCGTGTATCGCAAATATCACAGCTACATTGGGCAACAGCATCTACAAACATTTTCGTTCGAGTGGCAATTCCTGAAGCGTGTCCAAGAATATTTAACAGTATTCGTTCTGCGCCAAGAATAGCACTAATCGGCCCTTCCACCAAAGCAACTTTTTCGTCTTTCACTTCATCGCCATCTCGGCGAAGTGCGACTATCGACAAATCTTCGAAAACATCTATTGCATCTTTAAGTGGAGTAAGCCCAGCGAGGATGCCGGGCCCTCTAATATGGAATGCAAAGCTGCCATTGATTTGTGGAGAAATTATTGATTCCGTCGTAACATCACACCCGCCACCGTCTTCTTCGATGCACCGTTGCAATAAATTTTGCATATACGTTGTCAATTCAATCGTTGTTTTCATGTGTTGAATTCTTTAACCTCGCTCTACGAGACATGCCGTCCATTATTTGTATTGTTGCAGTTCCTCCTGCGATTGCCAAGCGATGCCCATCACTAGAAACAGTGACACATTCAAGCGCCTGCTTCGCTGTCAAGGAAGCAATGAGACTAAATGATTCCGTGTCCCACACGCCAACTGTTCCGTCTGACAAAATAGTAACGAAACGAGTTTCATCTGGAAACAAAGCAAAATCGCGTAAAATTCCACCCGCGGCCTTACTTGATTCCATCACCTCACCGTCTATCGTGGCAAGTAATTGCAACGTATTACTCGCTGTCGCTGTTAAGATTGCATTTTTAGAGCGAATAAATTTCATTGCGACAATGTCGCTGCCGCTCCCAATTCGCTCCCACAAAATTTCCCCCGTGTTCAGATCGAGAGCCAAAATTGTTCCATCAATTGTAGAAACAAAAAGTTCGCTGCCACTCTCATTAAAAGCAATTGCCAGAATTATTGATTCGATTATATCACTTTCAAAAATACTTTTCCTCTCTCTTCTTTTGAAAACATGAATCTGTCCACCTAGCGTTGCGGCTGCGATTAATTTCCCATTTGTCAGTACATCAATTGCTGTAATCTGTCCCTCACAAGAACCAAGCAGCTCTGCCATCTGCAATTTCTCGATATCCCACAATCGAATGTCACCATCTAAATCTCCAGTAACTGCATACGAAGTATTTGGAACAAAAGCAACAACTGAGAGCTCGGCACCCTCGGAAGAAATGGTATGACTTTCATTTGTGACAATATCAATCACCTGCATATCAGATGTAAACTCAGAAACGGTTGCTAGTACATCATTCCACACAAAAGCGACGTCTGAAGTCGGCATGTCACTTGTTGCTTGATGTGTTGTTGGAATTGAAGGCGCCGCGCTCCACCAACGAATACTTCCGTCCTGTCCCACACTCACAAAACGACTGTCTTCAGCTGGTTCAACAGACCAAATCAGACCAGTGTGGCCTCTAAGTGTGTCGAGTAATTGCAAGTTCTTCGTCGACCAGAGTCGCACAACTCCATCCGAACCAACCGATGCTAACGTGTTTCCGAGAGAGGACACATCCATCACTCCCCCGTGATTTGAATCGATAACCTTGTGTGAATTCTTAGCAATATCCCAAATTATAATTTTTCCATCTGCTCCACCTGAAACAAGCGTGCCATCTTCAACAAAAACAACCGCATGCACAGCACCACCATGAATATGCTCTTGAAGTAACGGCTGATTTTTATCTAATTCCCAAACTTGAACGGTACCGTCAATTGTGCCGATTGCAAGGAACTTCTGATTCCAATCAAAATCTAGCGAGAGAACCATTCCACGTGCACCAAGTATAGATGCGATGTGTTCTCCTTCAACATTCCATATTTGCACATTTCCGTCAGCATGCCCGGTTGCAAACCTTATTCCTTCAAGTGCAACAATTGACTCAATCGATGTAAGTTCCTCTTCGAACAGAGTCATAGTTTCATTCTCAATATCTAAAACAGCAATGTTCCCACTTTCCATTCCTAGAAAAACATAGGCCCCATTCTTTGAAAAACTAGCAGCATTTACTTTTGAAGAAAGTGCAATGTCTCGTGTCACATTTCTCGACTCATCAATGAGCACTACTCTTCCACCTTCAAAAGTGACGACAAGGTGAATCCCATCAGGCGAGGTAGAGAGCGACACAGGCCGGTCTCCAAAAAGCCATGCTCGCACTGATTGATCAACAATTCCCTGCAAATAATGCCATTCCCAACCCCGTTGATTTCGAGTCGCTGATGCAAGGTGATGCCTCGCCATGCCCCAAGATTTATTTGCAATAGCCGCTTGAACTGTTCCGATCGTTGCGACATATGCCTTCTGCTCAGCAACGCTCCTTGCATTCGCTTCGTCTTCTAATGCTACTTTCATGGTCCGTTGCCTCGCTTCGGATTCCACAAAACCCCAAATCAATCCTGTTAATCCAAGAACAAGAGCAAGTACGACAACAATACTCGCTCGGAATTTAAGTTGGTTTCTTCTTGCATACAACCGAAGTTTACGCAGTGTTGATGGAGGTTTAGCAAGGATGGGTTGGTTATTCAAAAAACGCCGAATATCCATTGCGAGATCTGAAACCGAGCCATATCTGGAGTCTCGATCTTTCGCAAGCGACTTCAAAAGTATCTGTTCAACTTCTACCGAAATCGAACTGTCTAGGATGCGTGGAGGAGTTGGAGGAGTTTCTCGAATAACGAGCGGTGCTCGATAAAGCGGAATTCCTTTCAAAGTATACGGAAGCGTACCTGTCATAAGTTGAAACAGCACAACCCCAAGCGAATACACATCTGTTCGAACATCAACATCGTGAGGATCATCCCCGCACTGCTCGGGGCTAGACCATTGCAGAGTTCCTACAAACCTGCCTTCTACTGTAACTGTTCTTTCAACTTCGTCTGCACCCGTCATAAGCGCGACTCCGAAATCTATAACCTTTGGTCTTCCTGCACTGGATATCAGTATATTTGAAGGCTTTAAATCTCGGTGAATCACTCCCCTACCATGTCCATATTGCACTGCATCACAAACCATCAAAAACAATTGCAGTCGACCCTCAGGGCTCAACGTATTGGCTTCAGAGTAATCTGTTATCGAGTGACTTCCAGGAACATATTCCATGGCAAAGTACGGGAGCAAGACATCATCTTGCGTCTGATGTCCCGAGTCGTACACCTGAGCGATTCCAGGATGTTGCAATCGGGCTAGTAATTCGCTTTCCATTTCAAATCGATGTAGTGTTGCAGGAGTTGCAGCAACAGATTTAACAATTTTTAATGCGACCGAGCGATGTGGATGCACTTGTTTTGCTTCATACACATTCCCCATGCCACCAGTACCAATAATACGAATGATTTCGAAGTCGCCAATTCTTCGACCAATCCATTCATCACCACGAACGCCTACATTTGAATCGAGCCATCCACTTTCAGCAGTATCGCCATGATCTGTTTCTGCGTTTGGATCAGATGCGTCGTGTGTTTCATCTTCATGATTTGTGTTGAAATCATCCTGCATAACTGTGTAATGATACGAGGAAGAGGCTTATTGGGTTCCTAAGCGAAAGCGTCGCGTATTTTTTTGGCTAGAGAGTCTCCATCGCCTAATTCTCGAGGCTTCCATTCAATAAATAATCCGTCTTGTTTTGAATTCTTTGGAATAATGTGAAAGTGAACGTGGAAGACTGCCTGATGTGCTACTTCACCATTATTTTGCAGAATATTGTACTCCTCACATCCTGTCGCTTGCACTACTGCTTTTGCAACTTTAACGAGTGCCTCACCAAGAGCCGCCCCACTTTCGGATGAAAGTTCATGCAACGACGCGACTGGCTCCTTTGGAATGACAAGAGTATGTCCTTCACTGAGTGGAGCTAGATCTAAAAAAGCGAGCACATACTCGTCCTCATAAATCCGATGACATTGGATATCACCATTAATTATTTTCTGAAAAATTGTTTGACTCATTGCTTGCTTCTTATTTCGGCCTGTGCGGATGCAAGCCGCGCAGTGGGTACTCTGAATGGTGAACAACTTACATAATTAAGTCCAACAGAGTTGCAAAACTCTATTGAGATTGGGTCACCCCCATGTTCTCCACAAATTCCAATCTTTAATTTAGGATTTACTGAACGGCCACCTTCAGATCCCATCGAAACGAGTTTTCCTACTCCGGGGATATCGATAGTCTGGAATGGGTCACGCTCTAATATTCCATCTTCAAGATAGTGCGGGAGGAATGAGTTAATGTCATCGCGGCTATATCCAAACGTCAATTGCGTTAAGTCGTTCGTGCCAAAACTAAAGAAGTCTGCGACGTCTGCAATATGATCAGCAATAATTGCTGCGCGTGGAATCTCAATCATTGTGCCAATTGGGATGTTCAACCTTCCTTTGTAATTCTCTTTCTTTTTGATACGCTTAATTGTCTCTTCAGTAAGCGACCTGAGTTGAGCAAGTTCTTCATGCGTTCCAACGAGTGGAATCATAATCTCAGGCTTCGCATCGATTTTCTTACGCTTACATTCAATCATTGCTTCAACAATCGCGGTTACTTGCATCACTAGAATTTCTGGGTATGTCACAGCAAGTCGGCATCCTCGATGCCCAAGCATTGGATTAAACTCATGCAATTGTTCAACACGGCGTTTCACCAGTGAAGGTTTAATACCAAGAGCGTGCGCGACGTCTTTTTGTCCAATCGGATCGTGTGGAAGGAATTCATGCAATGGTGGATCGAGCAAACGCACCGTGACAGGCAAGCCCTTCATCGCAGTAAAGATGCCCACAAAATCATCGCATTGATACGGCATTAATCTCGCAAGAGCTTTCTCTCGTTTCTCTTTAGTATCAGCAAGAATCATCTGACGCATTGCAAGGATTCGATCACCTTCAAAGAACATATGCTCTGTTCGTGTTAAGCCAATCCCTTCCGCTCCGAAAGATCGTGCTCGTTTTGCATCCTCAGGCGAATCAGCGTTTGTTCTTACGTTCATACGGCGACGTTTGTCCGCCCACTTCATAATCGTTTCAAAATCACCACTAAATTTCGGTTCATGCCGTTCAACAGCGCCAAGCATCACCTCACCTGTCCCTCCATCAATCGAGAGAACTTCTTTTTCACAATACGTTACGCCATCTATTGTGACGGACTTTCTTTTTGCATTTATATGTAAAGAAGAAGCACCTGCAACACAACACTTTCCCCATCCTCGAGCAACAACCGCTGCATGGCTCGTCATACCACCGGTTGAGGTAAGAATGCCAACCGAGTGTTGCATGCCATCAATATCTTCTGGCGATGTCTCTTTGCGAACTAGAAGGACATCTTCACCTGCCTCTGCTCTAACCACTGCATCAGCTGCAGAAAATGCAAGTGCGCCCGTCGCAGCTCCTGGCGAAGCAGGCAAACCTTTTGCTAATTTTTTTACTTTGTGCTTACTTTTGGTTGTAAAACTTGGAAGAAGAAGCTGGACAAGGTCACCCGCGGGTATCCTAAGAAGTGCTTCATCACGAGTAATCAAACGACTCTTGACTAAATCTACTGCAATCTTTACTGCTGCAGCAGCTGTACGCTTACCGTTCCTTGTTTGAAGCATCCAAAGTTTACCACGTTCAATCGTGAACTCAATATCTTGAATGTCTCTATAATGTTTTTCTAAAATCTTTTTGTACTGCAGGATTTCGCAGTAAATTTCTTTGTTCCAACGTTTCAGTTGAGAGAACGGCTTTGGTGTGCGGATACCTGCTACAACATCTTCGCCCTGGGCATCAATCAAGAATTCACCAAAGAATTTGTCTTCACCAGTAGATGGATTACGGGTAAAGCCAACACCAGTACCTGAATCTTTGCCCATATTCCCAAACACCATAGCTTGAACATTTACTGCTGTGCCCTTCAAACCAAGTATGCCTTCAATTTGCCGATACGTAATTGCACGGTCAGCATTCCATGATTTAAACACTGCCTCAACTGCGTGTGTTAGTTGCTTGTATGGATCTTGCGGAAAAGGTGAGCCAACTTTACGCTTGTATAACTTTTTATATCTATCGCAAACTTCTTCAAGTCCTTTTGCACTCAACTCAGTATCAAGCTCGACACCGTATTTCTTTTTTACTATATCAAATTCATGTTCAAAGTCTTCATGCGACATTCCCATGACGACATCGCCAAACATGTTAATCAAACGACGGTACGCATCCCACGCAAATCGCGAGTTGCCGGTTAACTCGATCATGCCCTGCACTGCAGAGTCTGTTAACCCTAAGTTTAGCACGGTATCCATCATGCCAGGCATAGACACAGCTGCACCTGAACGAACTGAAACGAGAAGCGGATTTGTTTCTGAACCAAACTGTTTTCCCGTTTCCTTTTCTACTCGACGAATTGCTTTCACTGTTGCTTCGTCAAGCCCCTTCGGCATGCATGCTCCTTGGTCATAATACGCTTCACAAATAGTTGTCGGAATTGTAAAACCGGGAGGCACTGGCAACCCAATTGATGTCATCTCTGCAAGGTTCGCGCCCTTTCCACCCAGAAGTTCCTTTTTCGTTGCATTCCCCTCTGTCTTCCCCGCGCCCCAACAGTACGTCATTTTTTGCTTTCGAGTTGTTTTTCGGCGAGTTGTTGCAGTAGCCATAGGTTATGCGTCTCCTTTTATAGCGCAGTAACGCACATGATACCCTCCCATGTACACTGTGTACTTTTCATGCTCCCCAAGAACGCAAAACCTTTACCACACTTGCGAGCAACGCCAGCGCAAGTTGCTTCCTCGTGGTCATCAAACCAACCAATCGTTGCGCTTATTGGGAATGGCGAGCACGCTGCATGGTCAAGATGGAGCATTATTGCCCCTGCAGATGGCGAGCGGATAACACTTCGTAACGACCAGACCCTTGAAGATCTTGGACGGTGTCTTCAGGAAAAAGGGAGTGACTCGTTGTTACCAAACTGGATTGGATTTCTTGGGTATGAACTTGGATATGCGATTGAACCTTCGAGCGGTTCGCGAGAGTCGAAAACTTGGCCGCTTGTTGATTTGATTTGGTGTGATCGTGCTCTTATTCATGATGCTCAACTCGACTCTTGGTGGTCCATTGGCGGCTGCGAGCCTCCTGAACTTCGTCCAATGAAGGCGACCCAAGCAACTTGGACGGAATTGAGAGATACAACTGGCTGCGATGCCTTTAAAACTGCAGTGCAACGTAGCGTTGACTACATTCACGCTGGAGATATTTTTCAAGCGAATATTACAAGGCGTTTTTCTGCAGAAGTTTGTGGTGACATTCGTTCACATGCGTTGTCCATGTTGGATAGTCCTGGTGGTTGGTATGGTGCGTGGATTGAATTTCCAGAGGATGGTCGGTATCTCATGTCGATGAGCCCTGAGTTGTTTTTGCAATTCAATGGCGAAACGCGGGAGATTATCACTCGGCCGATGAAAGGAACTCGACCTGAGATTGACAATCCGCAGGAACTCCTAGATTCCCCAAAAGATGCTGCCGAATTGCACATGATTGTAGATTTAATGCGAAATGATCTTGGCAGAATTTGTGATTTTGGTTCGATTAAAGTGCTCAATGCTCGTTCTATTGAACGGCACCCCACTGTTTGGCAATGTGTTGGCGAAGTAAAGGGGAAAGTTAGCTGCCACATGAATGTTGAAGATGTGTTACGCGCGACCTTTCCAGCTGGATCAATCACAGGTGCGCCAAAAATTCGGGCGATGCAAATCATTCGTGAACTTGAAACAACTCCAAGGGGACCCTATTGCGGTGCTATAGGAATACTCGGCAAATCTCTTATGCTCAATGTTGCCATTCGGACAGCGCTGTTTCATGGCACTGGCTCCTCACATGATTTTGTGGGACAACTGGAATACAGCACCGGCTGCGGTATTGTTGCTGAATCTGACCCCGACACCGAACTCCTCGAATCCGAAGTAAAAACGCATATCCTCCAGCTTAGGGTCTGACCCCAGGTCTGACCCTTGCTCTGTCCCCGGGTCTGTCCCGGGGACAGACCCTTTTTGGCAGCCGACTGAGTTTTTTCGTTATGAAAAATAGTTTCGTTTTTTCAAGGTGGGCGAGAAGTAGTGATTAATGTGTACGCATGTCTAGACAACTACGAATAATAGAAAACAACGGGTATTACCACGTCACAAACCGAGGAGTCGCAAGAAGACCAACCTTTTTAGATGAAGAGGATTACCTGAGTTTCTTGGGATTACTCGACAGAGGATGTAACAAATATGGTGTACGCATTGTTGCACTTGCCCTCATGCCAAATCATTTTCATCTACTTGTTTGGGCCATTCTTGGTGAAGATGTAAGTTCTTGCATGCAGTGGGTTACTGGAATTTATGCTCAATATTTCAATAAACGGTATGAGCGATGTGGTCATTTATGGCAAGATCGCTTCTTTGCTAAACCAATTGCTGAAGGACGACATCTTGGAACTTGCTGGAGATATGTTGAGCAAAATCCAGTTCGAGCAAAGTTGATTGGCTCTCCAGATCAATGGGAATGGTCTAGTGCATTCATGCGAAGTAGCAATACTAAACCAAATTATCTTGTAGAACCTCCTTGGTGGGGAAGCGAAATAATGAAGGAATGGTGGTCTAAAGAAATGCTTGACCCAAAGACTCTTGACAAAATTCGAAGGTCAGTTCAGAAGTCCGAACTTCATAGCGCGGGCATTACATGGGATTAGTACCTGCAAAGGGTCTGTCCCCGGGTCTGTCCCTTGCTCTGTCCCCGGGTCTGTCCAGGGGACAGACCCTCTGTTAGGCGGCGCGGAGTTGTTCTCCTTGTTGAATAGCGACGGCTCGGGTAATTTGTTGGGTAACAAATCTGCGGTGCGATGGGTTGAACGAAAAGTCGAACATCATGCCCATGTATGTTGTGCCTCCCGCCTCAAGGTGCCAGTGCATTAATTTTGCCGTCACGGCAAGTTGTGGACCATCAACGCCTGGGAGTGGAAACCGAAGCCAGTGCAATCGATGACGACCAACTCCACTTGCATCCCCAACTGGAACTTGCAAACCGATACCCCCGCCACCAATATTTACGAGGGTTGCAGAAAATGAAGGACCCACATCTGGCATCACGTCCTGCTCCTCGAGAGCCCTCGGTTTAGTATCACCAGTAAGATGCCGCTCCATTTGTAATTGACACATGCGTTCTGGAAATGCCACAGAACGTGGATCGAGCAACGGCCACGACGTAATTTCCGGCATTGCCAGGGAGTCGGTACTAATTCGATAATCTCGACGCCTCTGGCATCGTTCAACTGCCGTTGGCATCTGCAATTTCAATCCGACACCATCTCTACCGTTGGCTCGATAGGTAATATTCCCCAAACAAACAGTTCTAAACATCCAGCGATTTTGCCCAATCGCAATAATCCCAAGCAACCGAACGCCCTCCTCAAGTGGAAGTGGCTCACCAGCTGCGGTCGGCATCTCTATAAGTATTTCATTGTCTGAAGTCGAAATCAACTTCGCCCTCCATACAAAATCGTGCCCCGTTGGACCAATCGGTGCAAGAGCTATTTGTAGTGAACCTTTGTGATCCACAAGTTGTTGAAGGCAACGACGCCATCCAGTAGTTCGTGAGCGATGAGCTGGCATAAAACATATCTCCGTAAAAAATGATGTTCGAAGTCAGCACATCGTCCGCTCCCCCAACTCAATCAAGTATTACACCCACACATGCCTCTATTTACCCCTTATTCCACCCGCATGACCAGAATTGCCCCTGCAGCCCGCACAACTGGTGCCGATAAGTCGGCAAGTTGAGCAGCCAACTTCAACGCACCAATCGTCCACAAGCGAACGCGGCGATCTCCTTCTTTCAACTCCCAAGAATCCACGTCAACTTTCTCACCCTCTCTAATTGTGAACACTGCATCATTTTCTTCCCAAACAAGTTGCAATGATTCATCTTCATTTACTCCATTAGCCCATCCCCCTTGCGCAACTTCTGGCCACAAATCTCCGGGAATATCATCAAGAATAACAACTCCTCCCTTTTTCAACGATTGTTTAAAAAGTCGAAGTGCAGCAACTGCCTCATCCACATCATGGAGCAACATAAATGTTTGCCCACAGCAGATGATGGCATCAACCGGCTCCGAAAATGGCAACACTTCATACAAACTTGCATCAATGAGATTAGCATCTATATCTATCTCAGCGCACCTTGCAGCGCACGCATCAATTGCAGTAGGATCATTATCAATCCCAATTAGACGATGCCCCGCCACTGCGAGTGGTATCAAAATCCGTCCATCTCCACAACCTATATCAATAACATCTTGCGGAGAATCGCCAAGCAATTCTACGATCGTCTCAACTTGCACTTTAGATTGCTCATCATCCATTGGGAACCATTCGTTCATCGCAATTCCTTTCGTAACATCATCGCAAGTTGTTGAACTTGTTGCATCAACGCAATTCGCTCACTACGACTTGGGCAGTAACTACCATACCGTATTTCGTAATACGTTGATGATAATGAAGTGGCAATGGTATCGCTCTCTACTGACAAATGCAGGGAATGCACCCACGTCATTGCAGGAATATGTGCTGGTCGAACGATTCCCTGTCGCGCAAACACTCGTTGTAATTGTGCGTAGAACTCTACATTGACAACTGCAACACCCTCTTCAACTTGTTGTGAGAACCGAAGCAATTGCGTCGTCCGCTTTCTTCGCCACCGAAGAATGAGGAGCGCAACTCCCGAAAGAATTGTAGCACCCATCACAAGGTCAATCCATAACCGACCACCTGCGCCAATATCAAACCACCCAGAAACACGACTTCCTGTTGTCTTGAATAAGTTCACAACCGTTTTCAAATGGTCACGCCAGTAGGGATTTGCCCCTGAAACCAAACGGTTCTGCATCGAAGAATCATATCCAAACACATACTCTTGCCAAGCACTATTCAAATAATCCCAATTCATACGAATGTTCTGAGCAAACGTCATTGGCTCCTGCACAATTGGCGAGCCAACAGATGAAGGCGTTGGATCAAACGTCTCCCACGCAAGCGGTTCCGTTTCAACTTCAACCCACGCATGTGCATCTCGCCCAAGAACAACATATGACTTAGTCGAGGCATCCCAGCGATCTGCGTAATAACCCGTCACTATCCTAGAAGGAATATTCACGGTGTCACACAGCGCGACCATAGCTGCTGCAAAAAACTCACAGTGTCCGCTCTTCATTCGTAAAAGGAACTCAGCCGTTGGATCATCCGCACGAAGCATTGCTGCTTTTCTTAAAATTGGAACACCAGAACTACTTGTTGAATAAGTAAACTCACTTGAATGAAGGAACAACTCAAACGCTCTCGCCGCACGGCGCCTTGCTTCGAACGAAGAAGGAATCTCGTCTTTTGCAATCGAATTGTTTTTTAAAATCTCCAATGCCAACGCATACACTTCTTCGTTCTGATATTGATTTTGTTTTTGAGAATATGGAGAAATAATCGTATCTTCAAGATCAACTTGCACTCGATAACCTAGCAGTGGCGTAGACCCCAACACGAGACCCATCGTTGCGTTTGCTAAGTTCGTCGTCACGGTCGTTGGCGGATCTGTTTCAATTCCAATTGGTCTGTAGATTGAATACACCTTGCTCATGGGTTGATAAAGTGAAACGTCCATCACAAGAACATCTGTTCTGTTGCCCGTCACGGACAAAGGTGTGAATTGATCTGAAACCGTTTCGATACTCGACTTAAAGTGCAATCCAGTTTCCCAAACTCCCTGACCTTGATACTCGTTCAACGCGGCTCCACGCAAACGAAGACCTTGAGGCAATCGAACGGATTCGCCAGAATTATTCTGTAATGAAACTGTCATAATTTTCTTATTGCTTAACTGAATATCTTGATCTGGCTTCAATTCCATTCGTTCAAGTTGGTCATCCATCGCCATCGATTGTTCAATTGACACCACTGCTACTTTTCGTGGAACCACAACAAAAAAGAACGCTGAACCAAAAAGGCCAAGCAATAAGAGAATCGTTGCGCAACGGCAGAATGTCTTTCGGACATGCAACCCCGAAACTGGTCTTGTCCACGGAGTCGGATACTCCACTGGAACCGCTTCGTACCGCTCACTCCGCATCGTTTCCATTCCTTGATGCAACTGGTAAAGCAAGAGCACCCATGCCGCCAACCCCGTCCAAACGACAAGCAATACCCCAAACAACAAGCCCGTTGCATACAGCGCACCAACTGCGAACAACAACAAACTTAACAATAAAAGCTGTGCTTCATTTTCTACGGTTCTCTTTCCATACAACTTAATGACAGTAAGCCAAACAACAAATCGACCGAGTACCTCTGGCAATTGACTTTCTAGTGCAATTGCATCAAATAAGCAGTACACAAAAACAGCGAGGACAAGGAACCGAGAGAACCAAGCAGGTATTGATTTGCCACGAGGACCTTCAGTGACATACCAACTAAGCGCTGCGAGAGTCCCCGAAACAACCAGCACAGGAATGCTGCTGAGTGCAACACACTGCGCAAGAATCGCTGAGAGAACGAGCGAAAAACGAAGCAGGCGGTATGGCCTTAGCACTTTCATGCTGACACCTTCTTTGAATGTCGAAGGAGTAACTCATCGAGTTGTGCTGCATGAAAATACCACGCACCACTTAATGATCGCATCGGCTTTGAACGGTCTGGCCGAATAACACACAGTCCAACTTGCTGCATATTTGCAATTGGTCGCATTGGTACAGAGCAACGGATTTCTTCCAGATTTATTTTTGCAAGTATTGAAAGCAAACGATCAAGATGTCTTACTCCACTATGAAATCCAACAGTACTCTGCACCTGCACTCCAAGAACTGCTAACGAAACTTCTTGATCTTGCCTAACTGCTTCATTGAGTAAAGATGCGCAAAAAGAAATTGCCTTCTCTTCTGATTCACGATGGTCTCCATTACATTTCAGTTCATCTGTTGGTGTTGTCAAATCTAAGACCACTCTAATCTTTGGAAGAGATGGTCGTGCTCGTAAAATGCACACAAGTTCACTACGTTTTGCAGATGCTTTCCAAGCAATATCGCCAATTCGATCACCACTGACAAGTTCGCGAAGCCCATAAAAATCATCTCCTCCTCGGCAGCGGCGATTACTTCGTTGACCAAGGGGACCGCTTGAAACAATCGTTTGCAAAATTGAGGATTGAAGCACTTCCACTTTGGGCTGAACAAGCACTGAGGCACTTTGAGAAACAACTTTTGTTGATCTAATCATTCCAAACGGGAAGCTTGTCGTAACTCGAATTCGATCGAATGTCGCTTCACCCCGTTTTGTTGGCCAAAAGATTGCCTCACCATGCACTATTTCACTAGCGCCAACCTCCATCACCCATCCCCTTGCTTTTCGAAAGTTCTCATGCCACGTTGTACGCGAGGAAGTTTGTTCTTCAATCCATAAACTAAACCCAGCAATTCTCTTTGCTGTATTTGTTACTACATAGCGAACGATGTAGGGCTCGCCCATTTTAGCCGGCTCAAGAACAACTCGGCGAACTTCTATGTTCCGTAACACGAGTTTTGTCCACACAAAAGTGATTGCCATTGTCGTGACCATTGCACCAAGCAGCCACATCGGCAAATTTTTACTCTGAAAGAACGCTGAAGGCGCAACAAGCGACACCAATACAACAAAAATAATTGTCGGATGAATTGAAGCTTTTCTGGTTTCCATCCACTGAATGGTATGTCAGGTGCAGAATTTATTCAGCCGTTTGCTCGGCGACTTCGGTAGATTCCGGCGACTCTGAGCTATCTTCAGCTTCCACTTCTGGCTTTGATGGGTTCCATGATGGTTCACGGACAAGACCTTGCACTTCTGGCAAATCACTCAAATTTGCGAGCCCAAAAATAGTCAAAAACTCTTTTGTTGTTCCGTACAGCATTGGCCTGCCAAGTTCTTCAGCACGACCAACAATTTTGACGAGGCGACGTTCCATCAAACCACGCAACACATCGCCAGCTGCAACACCGCGAATCACTTCAATTTCAGCACGCATCACTGGTTGGCGGTACGCAATAATAGAAAGGGTTTCAAGCGCTGCTTGCGAAAGTTTTTGCTGTTGTCGCTCTGCATGCAGACGAGAAACAAGTGGCGCAAGTTCTTCACGAGTCATTACGCGGTAGCCACCAGCAATTCGTTCGATGCGGAATGCGCGAGCTTCGTCATCATACGTTTTATTCAACGCATTGATGGTTTCTTTAATTTGTTTGGCAGCATCATCATCTTCAATGCCAAGAACAGTTTTTAATTTTGCTTCGGAAAGCGAGCGCTCACTTGCAAAAAGCAACGCTTCAACACGTTGCTCGAGCGGAAGAGTCGAACAAGGTGTTTGTTGCAAATCTAAGTTGCCTTGCGACTGCGCCATTATTTACCCGCAAGTGCAACTTTTGCGGTTGCGATTTTTTGCGCACGTTCCACAGCAACGCGGTCTTTTTCATCGGAAGTTACGCGAGCGTTTGCCTCAGCAAGTTCCGCTTTTGCTTCTTCAAGATTAAGGTCGCTTGCTGGAATGGCACCTTCGGTCACAAGCGACAGTCCTTCGCCATCGACGTGTGCAAATCCTCCTTCGATGAGATAACTCTGAGATCCACCCTCAGTATCAATCCGGAGTGTTCCGGGAGCAAGTGTGGAGAGAAGTGGCGCAAGCCCTTTCATCATGCCATATTGCCCATCCCATGAAGGGAAGGAAACGTAGGTTGCTTCACCATCGAAGCATTCTTCGGTGGGAGTTACGATTTTACAAGGGAATGTGTTTGCCACTGGTCTTTCCTATCTAATTAAAGGGATTTGAAGGTTGCACATGATACCCAATATGAAACGAATACGTACTCAATTCTTCTTTCTCGGTTACAATATCCCCTTATATCCGAGAATCCGGATATTTGCATAAACAAAACATAGGAGACGGCACCGTGACCACCGAAGCACCAGCGATGACAACATTTCTCAACACCAATCTAGACCTCTTTGCCCCTTGCGACTTCAAGGTGGCTGATCTCTCGCCCGAGACAGTGGCGTTTGGACGAAAAGAAATTGAGATCGCCGAATATGAAATGCCAGGACTTATGGCATTGCGTGAACAGTACTCCGAATCAAAACCACTTTCGGACGCTCGAATAACTGGCTCACTCCACATGACAATTCAAACCGCTGTCTTGATTGAAACACTTGTCGCCCTTGGAGCAGAGGTGCGATGGGCAAGTTGCAACATCTTCTCGACGCAAAATCATGCGGCCGCCGCTGTCGCTGTTGGTCCAAATGGCACGCCCGACAATCCACAAGGCATACCAGTTTTCGCTTGGAAGGGCGAAACGCTCGAAGAGTATTGGTGGTGCACCTTCCAGGCCTTACATTGGGGCGAAGGTAAAACACCTAACTTAATTCTTGACGATGGCGGCGATGCAACGCTCGTTGTACACAAGGGCGTGGAATACAACAAATCGGGATCTGTCCCAAGTAGCGACACCGCAAGCAGCGAAGACGAGCGAATCATTCTTGACCTGCTCGCTGATGTGCAAGCGTGGAACAATAAATTTTGGGAACAATACGCAGCAGAAGTCAACGGCGTGAGCGAAGAAACCACTACAGGTATTCACCGCATGTACCAAATGGCAAACAACAACACGTTGTTATTCCCTGTCATCAACGTCAACGACTCTGTTACAAAAAGTAAATTCGACAACCTCTACGGGTGTCGACACTCATGCGTTGATGGCATTATGCGAGCAACGGATGTCATGCTTGCAGGCAAAGTTGCGCTCGTTGCTGGATATGGCGACGTCGGCAAGGGTTGTTGCCAAGCACTTAAAGGGCAAGGTTGCCGCGTGATGGTCAGCGAGATTGATCCAATCTGTGCATTGCAAGCAGCAATGGAGGGCTACGAAGTCGTTCGCATGGACGAAGTTGTTAGCGACATCGATGTCTTTGTCACAACAACTGGCAACTTCAATGTCATTACAGCTGCGCACATGGCAAAAATGAAGCACAACGCAATTGTTGGCAACATTGGCCACTTCGATAATGAAATTGATATGGCTGGTCTTGAGAAACTTGAAGGCATTGAAAAAATCAACATTAAGCCGCAAGTTGATGAGTGGAAATTTGCTGACGGTCATTCCATTATTGTCCTTGCCGAAGGTCGTCTTTTGAATCTTGGCTGCGCAACTGGTCACCCAAGTTTCGTGATGAGTAATTCGTTCACAAACCAAGTACTTGCACAAATGGAGTTGCACCAAAACCACGGCAATTACGAACACAAGGTCTACACACTTTCGAAGAAACTCGACGAAATGGTCGCAAGATTGCACCTTGATCAACTCGGCGTAAAATTAACGGAACTCACAAAAGAGCAAGCGGAATATATTGACGTTCCTGTTGAAGGGCCATACAAAGCAGACCATTACCGTTATTGATAGAAAC
>CAYSYI010000030.1:0-23891 GCA_964435395.1 uncultured Isosphaeraceae bacterium | reverse complement strand
AACTTCCACTCCTTCTGCATAACTTGTCTCGCAAAGAACGGCACCGAAGAGTTGCACACGCACTCGATGTCGTTAGTATTAGCGACAGGTTCGACCATTACCCAAGACAACTTTCAGGCGGGCAAGAACAACGCGTGGCTATAGCAAGAGCCATTGTCACCGAACCAACAATCCTCCTCGCGGATGAACCCACTGGCGATCTTGACCGTGAAACCGGAACTGCAATTATGGACTTGTTACAGAGATTGCAAAAAGAACAAGGGCAAACCATTGTCATGGTGACGCATGACCCGCGTACGACAGAGTGGGCAGACACTCTTTTACACCTCGAAAAAGGGCAGCTCATCGAGCAGGTGACGACATGAGATCTTTACGTGTAATTCCCACTGTTCTTAAGCAGATTAAGCGCTCGCCAATTCGCTCGACACTGACACTTGGCGGTATATCTATTGCGATGTTTCTCTTTGTTGTGGTAGAAGCAATGCAAACAGGTGTAAAAGATGCAACTGAAATAACTGCGGGTGAAACAACACTTGTTGTGTATCGTGAAAACAGGTACTGTCCCTTCTCAAGTCGATTGCCTCAATACTACGAAGATCGCATCGAACAGATCGATGGTGTTGCAAGTGTTGTTCCAATTCAAATACATGTTTCAAACTGTGGTGCCTCGCTTGATGTCGTTACCTTTAGAGGTATTCCAAGAGATTCTATCCAAAACGCAATAGCAAAAGATGGCGTAATAGTTGAAGGATCAATCGCGGATTGGAAAAAACGTGGTGATGGAGCAATTGTTGGTTCTGCTTTAGCAAAACGACGTGGCATAAAAGTTGGAGACCGTTTTTCTGCTGCAGGTATTGAAGTGTTTGTCGCCGGCATTCAGGAGACTAACCAAGCCCAAGATAAAAACGCTGCAATAGTTCAACTCCCCTTCTTGCAAGAAGCAGCACGCAAAGGTGGAACAGGCACCATCGTGACGCAGTTCAACGTACAAGTGGACAACCCCAACGAACTTGACCTTGTTGCGTCATCCATTGATGATGCCTTTGCGCACGACGAACATCCCACTTCAACGTTCCCTGAAAAAGCATTCGTTGGGCGAGCGGCTCGAGACATTGTGCACCTCGCAGAAGTTGCTGGCATCCTTGCTTGGGGTGCGCTTGCTGCAGTCTTTGCACTTGTTGCAAATGCCGTTGTTCTTGCAATGCGCGACCGAGTTCGTGACCATGCGGTTTTGCAAACACTTGGATATACCGGCTGGCTCATCGGTTGGATGGTGCTACTTGAAGGAGCTTCAATTGCACTCATTGGTGGCATTATTGGCGGAATCGCTGCGTATGTAACTGTGCAATTGGGGCGATTCACGATGACAATGGAAGGCGTCAACATCGAGATGGCGACTGGACCTTCTGCAGCAATCATGGGTATAGCGCTTGCGCTAGGTCTTGGATTGTTTGCTGCACTTCTCCCTGCTTTACGTCTTGCACGAACTGACATCGCAACTTGTTTTAGGGCGGTGTAAAAAAATGTCTATGAAATTGTTACCTTTTGAATACGCAACTCGAAACCTTGGACGTTCTCCAATGCGACTATTGTTGACTGTTTTTGGCAGCGCACTTGTTGTGCTTCTCATTATGGCTGCAGGAAGTTTTATGGTTGGTATGCAAACAACACTTGCTGTGAGTGGAGCCAAGCAAAACATCATGCTTCTTGGCGCTGGAAGCGTTGAAAGTGTCGAACGCAGTGAAATTGGAATGGATACTGCTGGCATTGTCGCAGGTAGCATTGATGGATTTCGTAATCGTGCAGGCATCGAAGGTGTTTCGCCAGAAGTCCATATTCAAATGCCGTTGCAAGTTGATGGGGAAGACAGACTGATTTTAATTCGTGGGGTTCGATCTGAAGCATTCCTTGTGCATGATCAAGTACAAATAATCGAAGGCACTGCGCCAAGAAACGGTCGTAACGAAATGGTTGTTGGCAAACTTTCCGCGTTGACTCTAGGAATTGGTAGCGCAAAAGACGCAATTGGCAAGCAAATCATGCTCGATGATGATGCGTACACAGTGTCGGGCGTATTCTCAGGAGATGGCGGGATTGTCGAGGGTGAAATATGGACTTCGCTGACAGACTTGCTCATCACAAGCCAACGAGATACTCTTTCGTGTGTCATCGTTGCACTTGATTCTGCTAAACCAAGTGACCTTGATATGTTTGCTGCAAGCAGAATAGATTTAGAACTCGCCGCTATTTCTGAGGACGAATATTTTTCAGCACTTGCCAATTTTTACAAACCCATTGAATTGATGGTGATTATCACTTGCATCATGATTGCCGTTGGCGGCATGCTCGGTGGTTTTAATTCGACCTATGCTGCGTTTGCAAGCCGCGTTCGAGAAGTTGGAACTCTGCAAACTCTTGGATACCAACGTGGGGCAATTGCATGGTCACTCGTACAAGAGTCGGTGCTTTCTGCGTCGGTTGGCGCAATTATTGCTTCTGTAATTGCGCTCTTCGTTCTTGACGGATACAGCATTCGTTTTTCGATGGGAACATTTACACTCACTATGACTGCGGGCATCGTCGCGCTTGGAATTGGATCGGGCTTGTTGCTCGGTATAGTTGGTGCAATTGCTCCTGCGCTTCGTTGCCTACGTTTACCAATCCCAGAAGCATTACGCGCTTCAGAATAATAAAGGACTTCTCATGAAACTTATACTTACATCCATCATCGCTTGCATTCTCATTGGATGCGGAGGAACCAAAGACAATGATTCAAATACAAATGAGCAAATGAGCACGTTGCCTGAATTTTTCTTTACAACAGAGAGACCTGAGAACGTTAAAGATTTGGTTGAGGTAAAAAAAAACGCAAAGAAAGGCGACGAAATAATCTTTCTTGCCCGAATTGGTGGTCGCAAAAACGCTTCATTTGTCCCAACACTTGCGATGATGATTGTTGCGGATCCATCCCTTAAATCGTGCGAAGTGATGAGTAAGGAAGAACACTGTGCAACTCCTGAAGATTACTGCTGCGAAGATCGAGAGTTGCTCAACGCTGGCTTAGCAACAATCCGTTTTATGCAGGACGCAAACGAAGCCTATCCCTTTTCAGTCGAAGATGACCATGGTTTGAAAACATTGAAATATGTCGTTATCAAAGGAACTGTTTACGATATCAACGACGAAGGTCTTTTCATTGTTGATGCCATAAACGTATGGGTTGGTGGAAAACCCCATTACGGCGCTTTAAGAGCAGGCAGCGAAGGATAAAGAAGCCATCCGCGTTGCAGCACGCACTGCATGGGGACAGTCCCCAGGGGACTGTCCCCATGAAAGTACTGAAAAACGGCGTTTTTCATACGCTAATCACGTATAACTCTAAAAAAAATGGGGACAGTCCCCTGGGGACTGTCCCCTGTTAGGACTAAAGCGCCTTCTTTGATACGATAGGGCAAATGCCAGAGTACAGAGAAACCAACGGATTACGCAGTTTTAGCCAGTTGATTCGCCCATGGAGCGGACAGATAACGATGGTTGTGATTCTTGTTGGTATGCTCGCACTCGCTGACATGGTCTTGCCGTGGGCACTTGCGCTGCTTGTCGATGATGTGTTCCCCGCTCTCGCTGACAATAATGGCGGCTGGGAATTGCTCATAGTAATACTTGCATCGCTTTGCGCAATTTATGTGATGCGGAATGTTCTTTTCTTCATTAGTCGCATGATCTCAGTTCGAGTAAGTGAACATGTCTGTTTTGATTTACGGCAACGACTTTTTGATCACATGCAACAACTCGGCATGGATTTTTATAAATCAAATCGTCCTGGGAAAATTAGTTCTCGAGTAATGGACGACACCTTTCGGATTCAAACTTTCATACAAGATAAATTGCCAACCCTGCTTCGATACATTATTGAATTTCAAATTCTGTTAATCCTTCTGTATATTGTCAACTGGAGACTCGCACTCGCAAGTACTCTTGTCCTCCCATTACATTTGTGGACGTATAAAAAGTTTTATCTCCCTATTAGGAATAGCCACCACCGCGCGCAAGAGTCTCTCGCTGAAGCGCACGGAAACCTTGTTGAAACGTTCATGGGAGCACAGGTGATTAAGGGATTTTCTGCTGAAAAAAGAGAGTCTGAATCATTCCTACAAACAATTCGGGCTGGTCGAGAAGATCAAATTAAAACAAAACGATTCCAGTTTGCACAAAAAGTAATTGCTGACTTACTTGTGGGTGCTGGAACTGTTTTACTCCTTGGTTACGGTGCGTGGGAAGTTTACGCAGGAAGCATGACTATAGGTATGTTCCTTATGTTCTTTTGGTACGTTCGAATGTTATACCCAGCAGTATTGGAAATCATCAGTGGAACAGGACATTTTTCCCAAACATCCGCAAGTGTCGACCGAGTGCTGGACATGCTTAGCGAACCTGTTGATGAAATAGCTTACGACATGCGGACTCGCACACAGACCATTCACTTAGTTGGTCCGATTGAATTGAAAAACGTTTCATTTTTATATGACGAAAGCACTGATGTACTTGAAAATATCAACTTACTGATTGATGCTGGTGAACATATTGCAATCACTGGTCCAAGCGGAGGAGGGAAAAGTACTCTCGTCAGTTTAATGCCACGATTCAACGATCCAGCAACGGGCACAATCACAATCGGAGGGCACGATGTTAGGGATATGCGGCTCCAAGATGTTCGAGGCATGTTCGGAGTTGCTTTCCAAGATGCATTTTTATTCAACTCTACAATTCTTGATAATTTGCGATATGCAAGACCAACTGCTACTGCAGAAGAAATAATAGATGCATGCAAACTAACTGGAGCACACGAAGTAATTGACCGGCTTCCAAAAGGATACGACACACGCATCGGTGACCAGGGTGTTGAGCTCTCGCATGGCCAAAAACAGAGAATTAATCTCGCTCGTGCACTCGTGCGAAAACCCCAAACTCTCATTATTGACGAGATAACTGCATCTATTGAGACCAGAGCAGCAAAACAAATTATCAAGGATGTGCTCGACCATATGTCCGGAAGAACCGTCATAATAGTAACTCATGATCCAGCAATTCTTGAACTCGTACAACGTGTTGTGACACTAGACAAAAAAACCATTATGAAAGATCAAGCAAACATTCTTCCAAATATGAAACACCCAACAGCAAAACTTGGCGTGCTACTTCTTGCCACTTCTTTGTTCTTTGGATGCTCATCTACAACAAGCTCGAACATGCTTGCTTTGGAAAACCCAAAAAGCAATGGAATTGTTTTTGAGACTGACGACTCTGTAGACTTCACGGAATTAGCCGCAGCAATTGATGAGGCAATTGGTGAACCAGATATTGTTTCATTCGCTCAAGATGTTCCCGTGCCAGTTCAATCGCATGACATTTCTCCAGAAGAAATTGCTTCCTTAGTTCCACAACAAGAGGATGGTACGCAGTCCAAGCACATCTTCGTGCCCCTTGAACCAATGAACGTTACTGAAATTAGTGAGTTGATTGAACTAATTGCAACAAAGTACGGTGAACATGGTTACTTGAATTCGAGCGGAACGCTCGATGGGGTTTTATCTATTCCGCCGGATGGTGTCACCGAACATATTTCTATTGCAAAGAAAAGTTTCGACACGACACACATCATTCGCCTTGGATACAAGATGTTTTTGTCTCAACCGCCACATATTTGGTGCGAAGGGTTGAAAATTGAGTGCAATGAACTACTTCGAAATGATGATGTTAAGCACATACTTCAATTCACAAGAGAATCACTTGACACATTAACTCAAAAACGTGCAAGTCTAAAAATTGACGATCTCGGTACTGAAATAGTACAACTTAGTTATATAGATGCCCCAACCGCGATTGAATTACTTCGAGGATTTGGAATTACAACGTTTTCAAAACCTTCTGAGATCCCAACCGATATCAACTGGGATCAACTTCCGTACATTGTCTTGGTTCCTGAGCCATCGAGCGAACACACTGGGCTCGTAGGCGGAAGCGTTTCAGGTGGTGCTTTTGGAATGTCAATGGTGCCAAATATTGCAAGCGAACTGTCTTCCAACATGATCGCATCGCCAATGACACAACTAATCGTCTTCTTTGATGAAGCACATCCTGAACATTTCAGCAAAATTAATAAACTTCTGAGCACGTACATTGATCGACCTGCTCGACAAATTTTTATCGAGGGTATGGTGCTTGAAATCAATGAAGATGGATTAAAAGACCTCGGTATTGATTGGAATTTGACAAACACACCCAACGGAGTAACGAGCATAACCGCTGGAGATCTCAATGCTGGCACTGGGACTGACACGTTTACCACTCTACTTGAAGGAATAAATCTAAGTAATCCTTTTGGTAATGCAAGCAATTGGATTTTAGGAATGGAGCTAAGAGCAATGCTCCGAGATGGAAAGGCAGAAATCCTCTCTCGCCCAAGCGTACTCACATTAAACAATAGGCAATCTACAATCCGTGTCGGGCAGGACATTCCTATTGCAACAAGCACTGCAGGAATTACGAATGCGGACATGCTTTCTTTCAACTTTAAATATCTTCCAACTGGAATCATGTTGAACATTCGCCCGCGTATTTCTGCAGATGGTTCTGAAGTCAGTATGCTTATTGATACCGTTGTTTCTTCAACTGTACCGGGTCAAGATCTTGAAATTCGTGATAACGCTGGTCTACTGCTTGCATCGGCTCCAACAATATCAAGCCGTCGTGTACAAACGTATGGTCGAATACCAAATGACACACCATTTATCATAGGTGGACTTGTCAACAAGGAAAAGCACGTTCAAGTTGACAAAGTTCCATTTCTCTCAAACCTACCTCTGATCGGTAATTTATTTCAATCAGAGAAAACTACGACATCACGAACAGAAGTCATCATTGTATTGACCCCACATGTTCTACCAGTCAAAGATTATGCACGCAGTGCTATGCCAAAAGACGACCCACGGTTTGATAGTGTTGGGAACGAATTATTCCGAGATTCATATCGTATTCGCAAAGACGATGTATTTGATTTAGCGTTCTTAGAAAAAAACGAACCTTTACAAATGTATCGTGAGATTGTACAACAACTAATTGATAAAAATTATACATACAGAAACATTCCTGCCTTTGCAGCATTTGTTGATGGGCACTTCCCAGGCGAGACTATTTTGGTCACGCGAATGGTGTATGAAATTGTCAAACGGTTAGAGTTGGCGCACTCTATTCCCGCAAGCAGACTTGCCTTTTTCAAGGAAGAACAGGCTGATGGCATGGGTGTTGACTTTCTTGACAGAGCGATGTCGCGAGCAATTGGCGGATCAGACCCGAACGCTTTCTTCAATGCCGATCAACAAAAAGCTTTTACAATTACCTTTGAAGAAGGACGCGCTGTTCCATATGTAAAAACTCTTCATTGCGCGAATGAAAATGAATGGAAACAACTACTTCTATCACTCAACGCTGATGCGCCGTCTGGAGCCAAACGATATTCGATTGTTATCCACGATGCCACTGATTTAATCCGATTACGTCGTGCGGTCGCTCTTAAGGATCTCATCGAGTTAAATAATGGATCCTCAGCACTCTTACTTGACCGATTCCAAGTTGGGCAATATGTTTTGATTCCAGATGAAGACCCAATGCAAGTCCATATTATTGATGCAGATGTCGCAAAATATTTCTATCACACAGAACACTACTACGCTGCGACTCTTCAAGCGATTCAAGAAGCAATTGACGATTTAGAAAACGCTCTCACTGAATTGCCTAAGAAAAATTAAGCACATCCCCGGATGGGTTCATCCTAACTTATTCTGGCAACCCAAAAGAAATCTGCGCCGTGTAATAATCTTTTGGATCGCGAAGTGTTTTTTGAATCACATCTCTATCCCGAAGGACTTGCATTGAGCCAAGTTCTCTGTTTTTGTACTTTAGAACGATTGGTTTATCTAAATCGAGCATCAAGTCATTCAAATATACAGTTATTTTCTTCACATCTGATTCGTGAATCGTAAGCGTTTGTTCATCAATCGAAGCAACGATTTTTGCTCTTGGTTTTGGATCATCAACAGCAAGCCAATAATATTGGTCATGCAACACATCATCCTGTACCCATACAATTTTTTGAGGATAGGGATTTCGTTCAAATTGCGAGAGCCATTCTAATGCAATAACTTCTTCTCTATCCATCCAATGGGACTTCCCTTCATGCACCACTGCTTGATTGGTGTAGCCTTCGGAATCCTCTTCTTGCAATTGAGCAAGTTTTTCTTTCCACTCTCCAGCGATTTTATTCCTGTCATGCGCAGCATCCTCACTACCAACATGTAACGCAAAGGCAAGATTCCTTAGCCCATCGGGAACAGTTTCGTTTGGATGCCCCGCCATCATGCCAGCGCCTGCAAGTTTGTCCGCCATTCGTGGAGCGAGTTGATAGACGCCGTCTCCGCCTGCGCTATACCCAACTATATATACCTTGTTTGGATTAACACCTTCAAAGACAATCATGTTTTCGATAAGTCGTTCAAACATTGGATCGATGTGTGCCTGATGCCACAGGTTCCACGTATCGGTCGGCGCACGAGGAGCAACGTACACTCCCTCATTTGGGGTATACAAATGTTTTTGGTTCTCCCACTGCGAAGTATTTACTTTTTCAGGTGCACCTCCGCCGCCATGCATTGAAATCCAGAGCGAGCGATCGCCAAACTTCGCATCACCATAGGTCGTGTACCACAAGGGCATTGTCATTTGCCCTTGTGTAATAACTTTCGCAGACATTTCATCTGCGCGATCCATTTTCAATCGCATTTCTTTCTGCTTCCACCATTGATCTGCAAAATGTCGAGCACCACGTTTAGTAAGTGTTCCTGTTTTTAAGTCAATGATTGACTCAGAGTCAATTGACATTTCTTCTGCATCGTCGCTCGAGTGAAATGTAAATGACTCACCCTTTGGAAGCATAAATGTCAAATGATCATTTGCGTCGGCACTATCATTTTTTGTTTTACCCTCAAAAAGCAAACCACCGTTTGAATCTCCAACAACAACCCGAACGATTTGCCTGATTCCACTTCCATCAGTAGCTCGAACTCGAATTGGAATAAGTTCTGTCACTTGTTGCTCATCAACGTATCGATCAGTCACGTCAATTCCACCATACGTTTTTACATCTGGAAGCCAAACCAGGGGAAAATGTTTTTCAACATCATTCCAAGTCACCGCGTAAATGGCATGCTGGGCGTGGCCTTTCGTTGCTTTAGAAGCAGAACCATCAAACCACGCCACGTCAACCTTGTCGCCTGTTGGCTCACCGCCACCAGTGTAGTGCCAGCCGTCATCCCAAAACTCAACCCACGAATGATTTCCACTTTCGTTGTACCAAAGAGGTGTCCCTGCAAATCTCGCTGGGACACCGACGCTTCGGCACGCATCGACAAGAAGAATGCTCAATCCAGAACAAGATGCCATTCCAGCTTCAATACTCTCATAAGGCGATTGGTCTGCCTTCGGACGATTGGTAGAGTAATGCACATCAACCATGTCAAAAATGTTTTTGTTTAACAAAATGATTGCTTCCGTAGGTGTTGTTGCTTCTGCGACAATTCCAGAAAACTTCGCCTGAAAATCTCCGCGCCAATCGTCACGTCGTTCATTCACGTTCGCGTATGGCAAGATAGTGTCAAAGAAAATTTCTTCAGTTATCTGCTCCGACCACGGGGCACTTTGCCATGCCTCGTATGCAAGCTCGCAATTCGTGAGCAAAAATTCTCCCGAAAGTGTTGTTAAATCTTCTTCGGGCATGTGCGTAAGCAACCATGCCATCCCTGCTTTTTGTGCTTCAGGCACTTCACGAATTGCTTCCTCAATTTCAAGCCGATTGTCGCCTGCGATATCGAGTTGCTTCTTAAAATCCGCTCCCCCGACCATCATTACCAACAGTAATCCTGCAATCATTCCTGCAATATACAGGGTCTGGTACGGACCTGGTACATACTCTGGGTATGTACCAGGTCCGTACCAGACCCTACAATATACTGCTTATGGAATGTGGAATCATTGGATTACAAGGCGTTGGTAAAACCACGCTTTTTACCGCCTTAACGGCGCATAGTGTCGCTGTGCAAATGGGCAGCATGAAGCCCAACATGGGAATTGCAGCAATTCCAGACCCGCGATTAGCGAAAATCACCGAATTTATCGTGGCGCAAAAAGTGATTCCTGCAACGCTTCAAGTAGTCGACCTGCCGGGCGTGCCTTCCGGTGGTTCTAACTTGAACACTGTGCTTGCCCACATCCGGAACGTCGATGCCCTCTGCCAAGTTGTGAAATGTTTCGACCTCGGAACGAGTTCACCCGAAAACGACATCGCTTCCATGGACAGCGAACTCATCGTCGCTGATATGGTTGTTGTGGAAGGTGCAATCGAAAAAGCTGACCGCACTGCAAAGCACGGCGATAAAGATGCGTTAAAACGCGTCGATGTATTAACTCGGGTGAACGCATTGCTTGTAGAAGAAAAACCAGCTCGCGAAGGCGATTGGGATGAAAGTGACCGTGCCATTTTAAAAAGTTATGGCATCATGACTTCTAAACCAATGCTCTACGTTGCAAACGTCAGTGAAGACGATGTACATGGCGAATCAGAGCTTGCACAATATGTTTCAAAGTATGCAAAAGAGAATGGTGGTGAGAGTATCGCAGTCTGCGCCACACTTGAGTCTGAAATTTCCGAGCTTGAAAAAGACGATCAAGTTGAAATGCTTGAATCTATGGACCTTGTTGAGCCAGCTGTAGGCCCCCTTGCGCGAGCGCTCAATACGCTTCTTGGCCTAAGTACGTTCTACACAGCGGGCGAAAAAGAAGTTCGCGCGTGGCCAATACCAAAAGGTGCGCCTGCCCCTCAAGCTGCTGGTGTTATTCATAGTGATATTGAGCGCGGTTTTATTCGCGCGGAATGTTACCACGTTGATGATTTGTTTACGCTCTCGACTGAAAAAGCAATTAAAGAAGCTGGAAAACTCCGTAGCGAAGGTAAAAATTACACGATGCAAGATGGCGACGTTGTGAATTTCTTGTTTAATGTGTAGTTTAATGTATAGATGATTCATATTGCAATTGAAAATTCAGCTCAACACGTTAAACGAATTCTCCGCGCACTCCCTGAATGGTTTGGGCAAGAGGATTCCGTCGTTCAGTACATCAAAGATGCAGAAACAATACAGACCTTTCTTGCAAAAGATGGCGAAAACGTCATTGGATTTCTCATGATAAAGAATCATTTCACTGAATCTACTGAAATACATTGTTTGGGAGTTATGCCAGAGCACCACCGAACAGGCATAGGAAGAATACTGGTTAAAGCAGTTGAAAACCATCTCAAAAAAGAAGGCCGTACATTCCTGCAAGTCAAAACGGTTTCAGATGATCGTGAATGCGAAGCGTATGCAAAAACTCGCATGTTTTACCTCGCCATGGGCTTTACTCCACTTGAAGTCTTTCCTACCCTTTGGGATGAATCCAACCCATGCCTACTTCTGGTAAAGTCCTTAGTATGAAAAACTGGAAAAAACGTACTTGGGTTTTATTCTTCATAATTGATGCGCTTGTTATTATTCAATTTATCCCCATTGACAGGAACAACCCACCTGTCGCCGGCGAAATTGAAGCACCCGAAGCAGTGATGGCGATTCTCAAGCGGTCTTGCTACGACTGTCATTCCAACGAAACTATTTGGCCGTGGTATTCCTACGTTGCCCCTGCTTCTTGGCTTGTCGCTAAAGATGTTCGCGAAGGACGGGAAGAGCTCAATTTTTCTGTATGGGATACCTATTCAGAAAAACGCAAAAACCACAAAATCAAAGAATGTGGCGAAGAGGTTGAAGAGGGCGAAATGCCTCTTTGGTTTTACCTACCGTTACATCCAGAAGCAGAGTTATCACAAGATGACATAGATTTAATCGTTTCTTGGAGCAAAGGCGCGTTATAAAACTATTTGAAACTATATTTGCTCCTTCACGTATGATGTAGTAACCATGTCTTCAAATGCAACCAATCCAATAGGCGTTGTTGGCGCTGGCACAATGGGCATCGGTATCGCCCAAATCATTGCCTCTGCAGGTTGGCCAGTGATTCTGTTTGACATAGAAGATACGCTTTTAAACCAAGCGCTTCTCAATATAAAAGACCGACTTGCTCGCTTGGTTGACAAAGGAAGAGTATCTCTTGATCAAGCAGGACAATGGCAACAAAATATTACAACTACAACGTCGTTGGAAGATGTGGCAAACTGCGACCTCGTCATCGAGTCAGTCATTGAAGATTTTGATGTTAAAAGCAAAGTCCTCAAAACAATTGGCGCAATTTCTCCAAATGCGATCATAGCAACGAATACATCTTCTTTATCTGTAAGCAAACTAGCAGAGACTAGCGGCTTCAGCGATCGTATTGTTGGGATGCACTTTTTTAATCCGGTGCCTGTCATGCAACTTGTTGAAGTGGTCGTCTGTAAACATACATCTAAAGAGGCGATGCAAAGAGCAACACTCCTTGCAGAAGCATGGGGCAAAACTGTTGTACATGTTTCGGATACACCCGGGTTTATTGTGAATCGCGTGGCAAAACCATACTACTTAGAGCCGTGGCGTATCATCGAAGATGGACTTGCATCCGTTGACATGGTAGACAAAACACTCCAATCGCTTGGCGAATTTCGAGTTGGCCCATTTCTGTTAATGGACATGATTGGGCAAGATATTTGTGTCTCTTCAACGAGAAGCATCTGGGAACGCCTCGGAAGACCAAATAGATTAACACCAAGCAATAAACAGGAATCGCTCATCGCTCGTGGAAACCTCGGCAGAAAAACTGGTTGCGGCGTGTATGCACACGATGACAAAGACAATCGAGTCCCTGCGATTTTGATAGAAACACAAGAAGTTGAAATAGCAGATGGACTCACAGAAGCAATCAACGCGTTCTGCCTTGAAGCAACTTGCATTTCAGGTTCAATGCTTGAAAAGTACATATTCTCCCGAGTTCTTGGTGGGGTTATCAACGAAGCAATGTGGGCAATAACCGAAGACGTTGCAACTGCTCAAGATATAGATACTGCGATGAAATTAGGCATGAACTTTCCTATGGGTCCAATCGAATGGTCGCATCAGATAGGACTTGATACCGTTCAAAATCTACTTGCCTGTTTCAACGAAACCGTGGTAGACGATCGGTTTTTAACGCCCCCATTTGGAACAGTTTCAGCAAACTAAAACCTCAGGTACAATACCAATATGAATAGACGAGCCGCAATTGTTTCCGCCGTACGTACGCCAATTGGACGTTATGGTGGAGGATTAAGTACCATTCGACCAGACGATCTTGCAGCCATTGCGATCAAAGCTGCAGTGGAAAAATCGTGCATTGATGCAAGCACGGTAGACGACGTGTACTTCGGTGCAACGAATCAAGCAGGTGAAGATAATCGGAACGTTGCAAGAATGTCCGCTCTTCTTGCAGGACTTCCAGAGACAGTCGCGGGCGCAACTGTTAATCGGCTTTGCGCTTCTGGCTTGGAAGCAATCAACATCGCAGCGCGAATGATTGAGTCAGGATGTGGGGATGTCATGGTTGCCGGTGGTGTTGAATCAATGAGTCGAGCTCCGTTTGTCATGGCAAAAGGAAAGTCTGCCTTTGACCGCAATTGCGAAATGTACGACACCACAATTGGCTGGCGATTTTCAAATCCAAAACTTGCTGTAATTCACCACCCATTTGGCATGGGCGAAACTGCAGAACATGTTGCAAAGCAATGGTCCATCTCAAGGGAAGACCAAGATACGTTCGCTTGGAACAGTCAACAAAAATGGAAGACAGCGCACGAAGCAGGAAGATGGAGTGACGAGATAATTCCAGTTGAAGTTCCTCAGCGCAAAGGCAATCCGATTATTGTTGACACCGACGAACACCCAAGACCAGACGTTACGCTTGAAAAATTAAACTCACTAAAACCAGTTTTTTCTAAAGAAGACGACGCTTCTGTCACTGCTGGAAATAGCAGTGGTATAAACGATGGCGCGGCAGCACTGGTACTGATGGAAGAATCCAAAGCAAAAGAACTTGGGCTCAACATTTTGGGATATGTAGGAGGTTCTGCATCTGCTGGTGTTGACCCAGCAATTATGGGCATCGGTCCAATCCACGCTGTTGGAAAGCTCTTGAAACGAAGCGATTTGTCAGTAAACGACATTGATTTGTTTGAGTTAAACGAAGCGTTCGCTGCACAATCACTTGCTTGTATTCAAGGATTGGTTCTCGACGCAAACCAGGTCAACGTCAATGGTGGTGCGATTGCAATGGGACATCCACTTGGTTGTAGCGGAGCAAGAATTGCTGTTACGCTTCTACACGAAATGCACCGGTCAAATGCAAGCAAGGGCATCGCGACGCTTTGTGTTGGCGTTGGGCAAGGTCTTGCAACATTGTTTGAACGTGATTAACGTTCATATTCTTTTTTAGTCACATGGTCCGTGTGGGGAACTCGCTGTCTACCGTCTTCTACTTCTTTGAGTGGTTCGCACTCTTTAGATGTTTCATTGTGACGGTCTGCAAGATATTGATATGTTCGCGTACCGTTTCCCTTCCACAAAATTTCTTGCTCAGAAAGTTCTTTGATAACTTTTGCTGGGCAGCCTGCAACAACTACATTGCTTGGAACTTGCATCCCTGCTTTTACAAACGCCATTGCTGCAACGAAACTATTTTCGCCGACAACTGCGTTATCCATCACAACTGCGTTCATTCCAACCAAAGCATTTTTCTTAATTGTGCAACCATGTAAAACCGCCCCGTGACCAATGTGTCCGTTCTCTTCAATGATTGTGTCGTCACCGGGAAAACTGTGAACAACACATGTGTCTTGCAGATTGCTTCCTCGCTCAAGAACAAGTCGACCTATATCTCCGCGCATCACTGCGCAAGGTCCGACAAAGCAGTGTGCTCCAACGATAACGTCGCCGATGAGTACCGCTGTTGGATGCACAAACGCCGTTGGATTAACAACGGGTCTTATTCCTTCAAACTCGTAAACAGCCATTTGTGTATTGTAGAACCTTGGGGCGGGGACACTCACACAACATTTTCGCGAAGCGAAAAAGCAAGTGGGTGTCCCACTTAGCAAACATCAGTGGCTGTCCCCTGCCTGTCCCGCGGGTGGCCTGTGACAGTCACGTGACTGTCACAAAACGTAATTAAACAGTAGTTTTTCCGTGAATAAATCCACAAAATCTATAGAAACATCGCAACCTTTACTTGCAGTTGCCCGAATACATGACAAGTTTATACTGTTTTAAGAGGCTAAGACCATCCAAGGAAGAAAAATATGAAAAACACGCTTGTTTATTGTTTAACTGCATCTATTGCCACAGTAGCATTTGCTGACGTGACCATTTCGGGCGTCGTGCGAGATGCTTCGGATAACTCCCCTTTAGAGGGCATGCTCATTACATTACAAGCAACTTCGACAAGAACGGTGACCAATCAAAAAGGATATTACTCGCTCACTATTCCAGGGGATAGCGGTTCGATCATTGTTGCTGCGGGTAAGGGATATTTCAATACACCAACAACCTACAACGGAACTCCAAACGGTCTTGATATAAATATCGAACCCGTTCCCCACTACGACAATCCGGGCTATTCCCTGATGGATCCGACATCGTGTGGCATGTGCCACCCTGAACAACTCAGCGATTGGGAAAACTCTCCTATGCAAAAAGCGGGCATCAATACCTGGGTGCACGATATTTATGCTGGAAACGGAAGTCCCGGCGGCATGGGCGGTTTTGTGTATTTGCGCGATTCCGTTTGGGCGGAATCAAACCCAGCTTCTGAATGTTCATCCTGTCACCAACCTGAATCATGGATTCCAGAACCATTTACTGCGCTCGAAGGTCCAGACGATGCTGGCTATCCATCGGAACATGCATCACACGGCATCTCCTGCGATGTTTGCCATAAAGTCGCTGACGTAGATGTTTCAAAAATAAATCATCCAGGAATCTACCCTGAAGCAGTTACTTTTACTAAACCTTATGACGAACAAGTCCAGTACGGTTTACTTGGCGATGCAACCTACCACAACCCAATGATGGGACCTTCCTACCAACCACAATTGGTTGCGGAAGTTTGCGGCACGTGTCACCAAGACAAAAACGACCCACACGAAGATGAATCGTTTGATGGTATTATTTCTGAACCAACGTACATTGAGTGGATTGAATCACCATACGGTGATCCAAACTCAGGCATGTACGCAACGTGCCTTGATTGCCACATGCTTCCAAACGATTCAACCAATGCTTGTGAAGTGTTGTATCCGCCGCTTGAACGAGAACCGGGCACACTTCGCTCACACATGATTCTCGGCTCAACTGCAACGTATCTTGACAACTCCGCTGAACTTTTAGTTGGAGCAGAAGTTGTTGATGGTGAGTTGCAAGTTGAAGTTGACGTCTTTAACAATGGCGTTGGGCACCATCTTCCAACTGGTGTTACTGTTCGTAACTGCATCTTGCTCGTTGAAGCGTTTGACAATGACGGAACTCCACTTGATTTTACCGGAGACCAAGTTGTGGACGCCCTTGGTGGAGTTGGCAATCCTGCTGAAGGCTATTACGCTGACCAACCTGGCAAACTGTTTGCAAAATGTAACCACGGTGAAGATGGCACTGGTCCTACGTTCTACACGGACGCTACTGGGATTATCTTTGACACGCGCATTCCTGCGATGAGTATTGACTCTTCCAGTTATTCCTTCGCGCTACCAGAAGGTGGCGGAGATGTAAGTGTTCGAGCTCGTTTGATTTACCGCCGCGCGTTCCGCGCTTTTGTGGATGCAAAACAATGGACAACCGATGGACATGGTGCGCCGCTTGAAGATATTGAAGCGCCACATTATGGTCACCTTATGGAATTGGAAGAAATCATCGTAAGTGGTGCCGTTCTAGGTGATATCACTGGCGATGGTGTTGTTGATGTCTCCGACATCTTGCTCCTCATCAGCGGCTGGGGAACCGATGGTCCTGGCGCAGACCTTGCTGCACCCCTTGATTCCATTGGCATAGGCGACTTGCTCTTCCTCATCGACCACTGGGGATAACCCCCGAAATAAACGACCCCGCGGGTCGTTTATTTTTGTTGCGAGAAAAAGCTATCCCGCGGATAGTTTTTTCTCAAAACGCGTTATAGCCAGTAAGTTGGCGACCGACGACTAGTTCGTGAATTGTTTCGGTGCCTTCGTACGTAATCACGCTTTCAAGGTTCAGCATGTGGCGAATCGAGCAAAACTCTATGCTGATACCACTTGCGCCAAGCATATCACGCGAATCGCGCGCGATGTCAATTGCAGCACGAACATTGTTCCACTTGCCCATTGAGACCTGTGAGTGATGCAGCGTTCCGCTGTCTTTCATGCGACCAAGTTGCAACGCGAGCAATTGGGATGTTCCAATACGTCTGCTCATGTTTGCAAGGCGAAGTTGGATCGCTTGCGTTGTTGCAAGTGGACGACCAAAGAGTTCGCGAACTTTTGAATACTCAAGCACTTCTGTATGACATGCAATCGCTGAACCGATCACGCCCCAAGCAATCCCGTAGCGAGCGTTCGTTAAACAACTCAGTGGCCCCCTTAAGCCCTTTACTTTTGGAAGCATCGCTGAGTCAGGAACCCGAACATCATCAAAAAAAAGTTCAGATGTTATGGATGCACGAAGGGAGTATTTTTTATGAATGTCTCTCGTTGTGTATCCGGGGGTATCTTTTTCAATCAAGAAACCACGAACGCCATCTTCAGTATCGGCCCAAACAACAGCAACATCTGCAATGGTGCCATTTGTAATCCACATCTTAGCGCCGTTGATAATCCAATCATCGCCGTCTTTCACAGCCTTGGTTCGCATCGTGCCGGGGTCAGAACCACCATCTGGCTCAGTGAGTCCGAAACAACCAATCGCTTCACCCGCTGCGAGTTTTGGTAACCAGTGTTCTTTTTGTTCTTCGGTGCCATACGAATGAATTGGAAACATAACCAAACTGCCTTGTACAGATACAAAACTGCGCACACCCGCATCTGCTCGTTCAAGTTCTTGGCAAATAAGCCCGTAACACACATTGTTTAAGCCAGCACAACCGTAGCCCTCTAAGTTAGGTCCGAACAAACCCATCTCTGCAATTTCAGGAACAAGTTCCATTGGGAATGTGTGGGAATCAAAAGCATCAGCCATGAGTGGAATAACACGGTCATCGACAAAGCGTGCAACTGCTTCTTGAATTGCAAGTTCATCTTCAGTGAGGAGCGAACTGACATTGAGAAAATCAGTTGCGGTTGGTTCGTATGTTGCTGTTTGTGTAGTCATAATAAATGTAACCTTAACTTGCCGTTGGGCTAATTCTGGGGTTAATTCGGTTGTTGACAGTTTGTCCTTGTTACCCCATATATGTCGAGAAACCTGTCGGCTGTCGCCATACATCGTTTCATTGTTTCACAATACTCTTCGCCGTTTGAGGCTTGTTCGTACGCTTTGTTCAGTGCATCGAGTGCTTCGCCATGTACTACTTGGTCCGCCATCCCAAAAAGAATAGGATTTTCCTTACCGATATGCCCACGCATTAAGTCAATATATTGTCTTCCGTGGTCAACAAAGTCTTCCATTGCGGATGCGTTGCCACCGATATGGGAATCAAGTTTTTCTTTCATTGCTTGCGTTAAGCGCCTTGCAACCGAGTGTTCCTGAAGCATCACGCCAATTGGACCACCGTTACGGGGAATGCCCTGCTGCTCCAAGGTTGGAAAAAGTTGATCCTCTTCCTTGCAGTGGTGGCACATATCAGCAAATCCTTGAAAAAAGTCGACGAAGGCAAGGAGGTCTTCGTTTGTAATCTCGCTTGCTTCGGCTTGTGTAAGCGCTGGTTCAAAACAATCAATCATTCCAAGAATGATTTCGTGTTCGTCTCGTAAACATTGAGTAGCTGACATTTTTCTCCCTTTACGCAGTACAAGCGGATTCTTTTAACTGCGCAATAAACTCTGTCATTTGCTGCGTCACTTGTTCCTCATTGAAGTAGCGAGCGTCCACCATGTCTGCTTCTATAACGATATGTGGGATGTTGTTTTCTTTGTAAAGAGGCAATCGCCGTTTCACGTAACTGTTCCAGATACCACAACTATGATTCCAGTGGCAAACAATGCCAGTCGCGTTCCAATCGTTCATCATATCCATTGTCCAACCGTAAATCCAGTCGAGTGAACGATTCATTGTGTTCCAAGCGTAGCGACGGCACAAACTATCCATTGCGTTATCGGCATCAAACGAGAACCACCAACTATGGGTATACGTACTAGCAACAAAGACCGCATTTTGTTCTGCGGCTAAGTTTTGTAGCCAATTCTTTCGGGGCCAAATTGGAATTGCATCCCACACAAGGCGAACTTGTTCGTCTGGAATTGCTGTAACTCCATCTGTTACATTTTGTTTAATTTCTGCGAGTAGTTCCTCGTAGTATTTTGTACAAATTGGCAACCCGCGAGCAATCACGATTGGAGCCATAGCAGTAAACGCATCAAAATCACTCCAAGGTGCTGGCGACAACTTCGCCATTTTCAAGCACTCTTGCCAAAGTGCATTTGCCCTGTCTGATTCTGCTGTGTATTCCTTGAGTTTTTCTTCGCTGAAGGTTGTACCAAATCGTTGTGTAATTTCTTCGATGTGCCCTTCAAGCTGCGCCCTAAAGTCCGCAATTTCTTCTTCGGTGTGCGCTTCACGTTTTGCTAGTCGTGGCGTACGCAGCACATAGTGAGGAACATCAAGATTTCGTTCGCCGCAGATAAGTTGCACTTGGTCGCCCCACCGTTCAACAACATTGCATTGGCTATTACAAGCATAGAACAAGTCAGCTGCTGGTAAACCACCAATTGGTGATTCCTCGCCAAGTAAAACGCCAATATCAGAGAGTGCGTAGCAGCAAAGTTTAGGTGAGGAAAGTTCACGCTCGTTCACACTTCTATCGATTGCTTTATGTGAATAAGGGTTATCGATATCACGAGTTGGTGAAAGTGCCCCAAGAATTGCTGCGTGGTTTTCAGGATACACCGGCATAATACCTGCCGCTAGCAAAACTTCCGCCGGAGCAAATGCTGAACAATGCGCTATTGGCATGCCACATTCTCGTACCCAATCATAAAAACTAAAAATGTCAAACTGTGTTTTAAATTTCATTTGTTTACTTCTTCCTTGTGTAAATCATAACGTACCCATTACATCCAGCCACTGCACATGTTTTACAAGCATCTCCAAAATCTGCATCCGTAAGCTCTTTTGCTAGGACTTCAAATCCTAAAGAATCATACAGTTCAACTGCTTCTTTTGCACGGTCGGGGTCAGCAAGCTGTCTTCTTTCCCAACCATCTGCAATAAGCAAGGGATCTGATTGAACAGAGATACTCTCGAGAGAGTTGGAATCTCCGCAGTTTTGTGCTCCGTTGACTGTGAGGTTTATATCAGCCATCACGCAGTTGCCGCTTGGCGTTCCTCTGCAAGTTTATCTAGCCGTATATGCCCCAAGATTGCTGCGCCGAGTGCAGTTGTATACATACACATCTCGCCTTCTGGAACATTAACTTCATTATCTAGTTGCTTCATCACTTCACCAGGAACAGTGCTAAACCGCATGATTCCTCCAATTAGAGTAAATTCTTCTTCAGCTTTAACACGCTTCATGAGTTGGACGCACCGCACAACAAGTGATTCTATTGCGCCTTGCATGATGTCTGACGGTGGAGTACCAAGTGAAAGTTGATTAATGACTTCAGATTCAGCAAATACTGCGCAAACGCCAGAAATTTCTGCTGGGTCTTTTGCGGTACTGAGCAGCGGACCAATCTCTTCTGTTGTGTATCCCATATACCTCGCAGTTTTTTCAAGAAAAGCGCCGGTACCTGCAGCACACTTATCATTTAAACGAAAGTTCTTCACCTTAGCATTTTCTTCTAAGCGGATTGCTTTCATGGTTTGTCCGCCAACATCAAGAATAGTGCGCGTTCCAGGAAACAGCCTCGCAGCACCCCGAGCACTTGCTGTTAAATCAGTAACAAAAATATCTTTAACTGGACAAAGGTGCCTGCCAATACCTGTTGATACGGTGTAATCGATGTCGGCTTCAGTTAATCCTGCCTCTTCAATGCATGCACGCCATGATGCCTCGGAAACAACATCCAACTTAAAGCCAGTATGCCTTGCATCTTTTGCAAGGATATTGCCGTTTTCGTCGAGTGCAATTGATTTTGTATATGTTGATCCAACGTCTATTCCAATTGTAATAGTCATTCTGTCACCTCCGCAGTCTCCTGTGGTTGCCGGGCTGCCATAATCCGATCCATTGCAAAAAGTGCAGCACCAAGCGCACCCATGTAATGAGAATCGTCACTGATATTTACTTTCATTCCAAGCCGTTCTTCAAGTGCTTTCACCATGGCAACATTTTTTGTAACGCCGCCTGTAAATGTTATTTCTTCCTCAATACCAACTCGTCGCATCAAACCACCGGATCGTGTTGCAATTGAGGTGTGTACACCCCAAAGGATGTCTTCCACTTTTTTGCCTTTTCCAAGCCAAGAAAGAACTTCTGATTCCGCAAAAACTGTACACGTTGTACTAATTTTAACTGGCTTGTTGAATGTCAAAGCTGTTGGTCCAAGTTCATCGAGAGTCATTTCGAGTGCTTCAGCTGCCGCTCCAAGAAAACGACCAGTGCCAGCTGCGCATTTGTCATTCATACAGAAGTCTTCGATTTCACCATTTTCACTAATGCGAATTGCTTTTGTATCTTGACCACCCATGTCAACGACTGTTCGTGTTTTTGGAAACATGTGGACTGCTCCCCTGCCATGGCAACTGATTTCAGTAATTTGCTCGTTTCCGAATGTAACTTTGTACCGACCATATCCAGTGCCAATAACATATTCGACTTCTTCATTACCGATGTCATTTTGTTTCAAGGCGAGCTGAAAAACCTCCTCAGCCGCCGCAATCACATTCGACCCCGTGTCGATAAGTGCAACGCCGACTATTTCGCGATCTTCATTGATGATTGTTGCTTTGGTTTGTGTCGACCCAACGTCAACTCCTGCTGAGTATGCCATAGATTAACCCTCCTTACCAGCGATAGTCGCTTGGTCCTTTCTTGATTTAAGACCTTCAAAGAAGGCATCGATTCTATTCTTCATCTGTGCTTCGGAAATCACCCGCGCGTCCATCATATCAGACTCGACGAACAAACTTGGGATGTCCTTTTTGCCAGAAAAATAACCACGACTGTCTGCCAAGCCAGTCGAAACTGTTCTACAACTTTTGATTGGGTGATACACAATGCCATCAACATTGAAATCATCAACCATATCCAGAAGCATTCGATCCTGATGGAACATACTGTCCATCGCATCGCGAACACTTATGAGCAATCCTTCTGCCAAACTTTTGATTGGGTCTTTTAAGTCGTATTCAAATCCGAGGTTTGTTCCGCCTGAGGCAAACCAAAGATATGTTGAGTTAATAAATGAACCGCCCCAATCTGTAAAGAGTTCGTTGAATTTTCTAAAGATTGGATAACAAGGCACTCCAATAAAGACGAGTCGCCATTCCTCTTCGGTCAAGCCGCCAATACCGTGTTCTGCTTTGTATTGCATTTCTTCAACAAGATTATCGAAGTAATCGCCGCCTTCTTTCGTGCCACGAAAACCATTTGCAACACCAAGAAAGATAGTCCCGTCGGTTAACGCGTTGAATGGTGCTGGGGTTGATTTGTTCGCTTCGATAACTTTTTTCCAACCAACACTCATTCGATTTGCGTGTCCGAGAACTTCACGGAACTTGTCGATGTCAAACTTTTTGCCAGTTACTTTTTCGCACGTCTTAATGAGCTCGTGGATTTGCTTCTCAACATAACGCCTATCTATCTCAAAGTCAGGATCACCGGGCCATGTTTGCGTATCTGCTTGGCGAGTTCCAGGAACATCTATGGTCACAACTGGGCAGTCGTGCATGCGTTCCCAAATTTCCGCCCATTTAATGTAAGTGTTACATGCGTTTGTCAAAACAGCAATGCTTGGTTTCGGGATACGACCCATTGGGTGCTCGCCACCATTAATTTGCACGGCAACGTCTGCCTTGACATAGCCGCAAATGTCGGGCGAGTACCCGTAATCTTCAGCCGTTGCAAGATAATCACCCGCAACGCGCCGCACTGCTGTTTGCAATGAATTGATTTCTGGGAAGACGACCGGAAGGTCAAACGTTTTAAGGATTTCGTTTAACGAACCCATTACAAAAACGTACGCCGACTGTTCTCCTGCTTCTGCTGTTTGAGTTAACTCAGTGAACCAATCGCGAAACATTGCTGCTCCGTCTCGGTTCCCGCGTCCTACTAATTGATCGTTTACTGTAGTCATAATAATTCTTACCTCCTCACCTTAGGCAAACAAAATGTTTTCTAGGAATGTTTCGATTTGTAATTCGAGCTGGTCAAAAGAGTTCATGTTCTCTTCAAATTCACTCACGAAGTATGGGATGCCCTCCGCATCCAGCGCATGCGAATACGCAACTTGTTCCTCTAGTCCAGGCTCGCACATTTTCGCGGCAGAAACAATGATTGCGTCTGCATTTGCATTTTTATACCTTTCAATCAACATGTCTTCTTTTAACTTGCGAAGATCGTGTTGGACTGGACTGTAACTTGACTGTTCGATGTATGCGTGTGCCAAGTTTGTCATTGGGTTGTCTGTTGCAACATCTTCAAGGATGTAACGCAAACCAATC
>CAYSYI010000029.1:0-24092 GCA_964435395.1 uncultured Isosphaeraceae bacterium | reverse complement strand
ATCCGCAGGTTGAGTGTTCGAGTCACTCCCGGCGTGTTTGGTTAGAAAACACAGAAATAAGAGAACAGCATGAGCACAACAATTTACAAACAAGGTCAGGGCTATTGGGTGCGACTGATGTCAGCTATCGGTTTTGGTCTTTTGGTCATGATGGGTGTCGTTTGGGTTTGGGATCAATTGAGTGGAGCGAAAATTGGCCAGATTGAGCCAGTGTATGTTCAGGGTGGAGTCGCAATTATTATCGTTGTGATTTGTGGCATTTTGGGATTTCACCTCATTGGTAGAAAACCAAAACTTGTAGATTTTATGGTTGCGACCGAAGGTGAAATGCGAAAAGTGAACTGGTCAACTCGGCGAGAGATAATTGGTTCGACCATTCTTGTTATTTTGTTGACTTTGGCAATCGCAGTCTTCTGCCAACTTGCAGATTTGGCATTTTCAGCGCTCTTCCAGTGGGCTGGTGTGCTGCAATCATCTTAAAGGGTATTAAGGGATTACGATGACAGATACAGAACAAAATATAGATACAGTAGAAACTGATGCAACTCCCGAAGTAACCACCGAGGTTACTGAAGTTGTGGATACTAAAGATACTTCTGTGGAAGTTACAGAGGATGCCTCAGAGATAGGGGAGGGAGGCGAAGAGCCTCGAACCAAGGAAGGCATGAATTGGTTTGTGCTTCGTGTTGCTTCAAACAAAGAAGATTTTGTGCGAAACGCACTTGAAAAGAAGGTGCAAATTGAAGGTGTGCAACATCTAGTTGGACGAATCATGGTGCCAACCGAGAAAACAAAAACACTTACCAAAACAGGTAAAACAAAAATTACTGAAACGAAGTTGTATCCCGGGTACATCTTTGTTGAAATGAAACTGGTCGATGCCCGCATTTCTCAAGACGTCTTTTTCTTGATTAAAGAAACAACAGGCGTAGGCGATTTCGTTGGTACTGCAGGCAAGCCAACGCCAATGTCAAATGATGAAGTAGACAAGATGTTGTATGACTCACAAGCCCCAGAAGAAGTGACGGAAGTGAAACTTGAATTTGCTAAGGGCGATCATGTGAATGTGAAAGATGGTCCGTTTATGGGCTACGAGGGCACAGTTGATGACATCTTCCCAGAGAAGGGCGTTGTTCGAGTGCTTGCAACAGTCTTTGGTCGTCAAACACAAATCGACATCGAATACTGGATGATTGAAAAAGCCGAGTAACTTTTTTCATAAACATATCGCAGAGCCGCTGCAGACCTGTCGCAGTCCCGTTGCAGTTTTTTGGTATCGTGCACATATGCCAACAGATACAATAACACTCGATACGGCCGCGATAACATTCCGTGAGGATTGGTCAAAGCTGCGTTCTGAAATTGCCAAAGCAGTTGTTGGTCACGATGAAATTGTCGAAGGTGTACTTATTTGTTTGTTTGCTGGCGGTCATGCGCTTCTAGAAGGTGTTCCAGGGCTAGGAAAAACGCTCTTGATTCGCACCTTGAGCGATGCGTTACATCTTAAATTTACAAGGATACAATTTACACCCGACTTAATGCCAGCAGACATAACAGGCACAACTGTTGTTGTGGAATCTGAAAAGGGTAGAGATTTTAAGTTTAGAAAGGGTCCGCTCTTTGCACAGATTGTTCTCGCTGATGAAATAAATCGCGCAACCCCGAAAACACAATCTGCCCTTCTTGAAGCAATGCAAGAACGAACAGTTACAGTTGGTGGAGAAACACATGTGTTAGAAAAGCCATTCTTTGTTATGGCGACACAAAATCCAATTGAACAAGAAGGAACATATCCGCTTCCAGAAGCGCAACTAGATAGGTTCTTCTTTAAATTACACGTTGGATACTCGGGTCGAGAAGACCTAATGGAAATTATAGACCGCACTACAAGTGGGCACAGTCCAGAAGTGCAGCGTGTGCTCGACACAGAAAAAATACTCGCTTATCAAAACACTGTGCGAGAGGTTCGCATCTCAAGTGAAGTTCAAGATTATGCTGTACGAATTGTGTTAGCGACACACCCAGAGGAATCAATCTCTACCCCAAAGGTAAAAACGTTTTTTAGGTTTGGCGCGTCACCACGAGCTGCTCAAACGCTTGTCCTTGGTGCAAAGGTTCGTGCACTGTTTGCGGGTCGTACAGAAGTTCAAGCTGAAGATATTAAAGATGTTGTACTTCCAGCACTTAGACACAGGTGTATATTAAATTTTGAAGCAGAAGCAGAGGCAGTCTCTTGTGATGACATTTTGACAAACCTACTTGAAACACTGCCGGTTTTAACAGAATGAGAATATTTTTATTATGAATATCGCAATTTTTGCATGTGTCTTGTTTTCGCAAACGAGTGAAGGCACTCAAGCATTTAACACCAAACTTGATTTTCACCACTTTAAACAGTTCGAATCTTCTGTTACGTCTGGAGGGAACGTAGAAGCCTCGGCCTCTGGAGTAGAACTCCGTTTAGATACACAAATCACAAATGATGACAATCTTCTTTTTGATTTCCAATATCAACGTACAGTTTGGGATTTTGGTGGAACAACAGGGTTAGGTGGAGATGATCCTTGGGGGACAGTAAATACAATTGATTTTAATATTCAGTGGACACATCAGTACAACGACTCGTCACAGTGGTTCGCAGCAGCACTTGTTCGAGCGAGCTATGAAGAAAATGCATCAACAGACACAAATATTGGTGGTTCATTTGGACTTATTCATTCTTTTTCATCAGACTTAACACTTGGAATTGGAGTTGGAATAATTGGAGAATCACAAGCTGACCCACTGGTTTTCCCAATTGTTATAGTCGAGTGGAAATTGAGCGATACGCTTCGACTTAGAAGTGCAATGGCTGCACGATTCGCAGGAAGAAGGGGTGTTGAACTTGTTTGGACACCACAAGAGAAATGGAGTTTTGGAATTGGACTCTCGTACGAGTACAACAGATTTAAACTAGATGATAGTGGTATTGCACCAAACGGAGCAGGAGAAACTACCTCGCTTCCACTTACAATGCGAGCAACATATAAAGCGTCACCAACTTTTGATTTCACGGTGTTAGGAGGCATAGTTTTCGGTGGCCACCTTGAAGTGACTGACCAATCAAGGCAACTTATACGTTCTACTGATTACGAAAACGCAGGCGTAATTGGTATGTTCGGCCAGATTCGTTTTTGATTTCTCAGAACCGTTACACACGCATTGGCTTGCTTCAGTACTCAGGAAACTTTTCAATATCATCCCACTCTGACAAATCAACCTCAATTGGTGTTGGATGTATGCTCCAAGGCACGCATGGAAGCGGGCCTGTTTCGACGTGTTGAGAATCGCCATGCGTTCTTGCAACCGCGAATGAAAGTGATTCTTGATCTGTCCATGCATTGGGAAGTTCTATTCGAACGGACCAACCATGCTCTTGCACATTCCTTGAAATTTGCATGCCATCGGGTATTTGTTGATCGGTTGGTGAAATTGCAACGAGTGTATTTGTTTCAGGGTGCAATATGGAGACAGCTTCTATTCCCCTCAATTGTGCAATGGACATAACAGTTTCAGGGAGAGTTGTATTCGTTGATATTCCAGTGCACCTGATAAACAACTCCCACACACCAAGGATTTTTCTCAGTTGTACCGTTGTAACGCATTTTGGATGTACGACTCTTGGTTGACCGAGTTGTATGCTTTGAAGATTCCAAAGAGGGTGAAGAACTTGGAATTGAATACTAGGAGGTGTAATCGTAATATCTGAGGGTACTATTGGAAGCGTAAAAACTTGCTTGTCGACCGTAATGCTCAACCACTGTAGTTGGGACTCAACAGTGACAGGTCCAAAAATTGAAAGATCAACACTGGGGGGTCGTGTTACATGTGCGCGAAAAGTGTGTGATGCGGGGACCTCAACTGCGATGGGAATATCATTTTCATCTTGCCACCTGAGCGAAGCAACAATAGGTTCAAGGGTGGGATTTGCAAGTGCAACAGTAACATCCTCACCATACACTCGCTCAAGCCATTGAACATATGGTTGTTGGTCTTCCACCCACCGCAGTGCTCGTGTAGCGAGTTGCCGAGAAGTGGTTTTCATATCAAGCATAATTGAAAGTAAGCGTCGCAACGAATCTGGATGTACAACCCAACAAGCATATAAATATTCTGCATCATATGCAGTATTACTTAGAAGATCTCTACACGCAGCAGCAACGCCACGGCTACTTCGAGCAAGTCGATCGAAGCCAATTCTCCAGAGTTGTGCGCTTCTTAAAGCAGCAAGTCTTGCTACTTCACTAGAATTTGGCACAGAAGGGGTCGTTGCGTTTTCACGCGATGCAATAAGTGTCCACCTCCAATACTCCAAGGGGTTCCACTCTGGAAGATTGTATGGAGATTCCGCAAATAGCTTAGATTTTTGTTTAGGTGATGTAATGTTGAGAAGTGGTAAAGAGGACGGTAAGTCAATCCATTGTGGCGTAAGCGTAATTCCACCAAATGTAATTGTTCCACTTCCATTTTCAGGAAGCTCTACAAGTAGGACGGGGCCTGTCGTGATGTCTTTCGGATTAATCATGAGCGAATTGTCACGCTGTGTGATTGGCCGTATGGTTGAGGGGTTACTGGTCCACAATGAGGTGTTTGGATTGTTCTCAATCCATCCAACAACACCAGTTCGATGAACTCCACCTTCGAACACAACATCAATTTCAAACGGCCATTGGTTTCCACTTGATTCAGAGATGAGTTGCACCATTAGTACACCACCCCTGGGTGCAATTGGGCTCATTTGTTTTGTCTCAATTGTGTCAATTGGAACTGCGTATGCACCCTGAACAGCGAAGGTTAAAATGCACACAATCGCAGATTTCATAAAGTTGACGCTGTATCGTTTTGAATATTTTGAATGATTGCGATTGTTTCAGCAATTGCTAGTTGAAGGTCATCATTCACTATGAAGTATTCATACGCACCACTGTCTTGGGCTAATTTAATTTCTCTTTTTGCTTCCTGAAATCGACGTTGGATCGAATCCTCGTCATCGCGTCCCCTAGTCTCAAGCCGTCTTAGAAGCTCATCTTCGCTTGGTGGAAGTATGAAGACGCGAACGGAATTCGGCATATTATTTCGAATTTGTATTCCGCCCTGAACATCAATGTCAAGCAACATAATCTTTCCGCTATCAAGAACATCTGTTACAGCTTTTTTTAATGTGCCATACCGATGACACCCAAAGACTTCTGCATACTCTAAAAATTCTTCCTTTCGAATTTTTTCGTCAAATGCCTCAGGTGTAATAAAGAAGTAGTCTTTGCCATCAACTTCCGAGGAACTTATTGGTCTTGTTGTTGCTGATATGCTGAAAAAAGCGTGAAATGCTTCTTGCACCTCGTGCACAATGGTAGTTTTTCCTACTCCTGAGGGGCCAGAAATAACCACCAATAATCCTTGTTCTTGCTCAGTCATGCGGCAATTGTATCAATCCCGAAGGTGGTCTGGTACACCTTTCCTAAGGAGCGCCAGACCCTATACAATAGACGGAATGTCTCTGCCTAGAATTGCTATTGTTGGTCGCCCGAATGTGGGCAAGTCAAGTTTACTAAACCGCCTTGCACGGAGAAGGGTTTCAATTGTTGACCCGACCCCCGGTGTAACTCGGGATCGAGTAAGCGTGGTTTTAGAGATTGATCCTCCATCGAGGACTCCCAAAGGGACGGAATCAAGACTCGCAGAGGTTCATGACACAGGTGGATGGGGCGTCTATGTTGTCGAGGGCGATCATATTGACGATGCTGGTAGGGATCTTCGTGATCTTACTGGTGACATCGAGTTCCAGATAAAGGAAGCGATGAGTACTTCGGATCTCATCATTTATCTTGTTGATGCACAATCGGGTATCACACCTCTTGATGAAACAGTTGCAGAAATGTTACGACGATCTGGTGCGGGTGATCGAGTACTTGTTGTTGCAAGTAAAGTAGATTCACGAGCATGGGAATCGCATGGTCACGAGGCAGCCGCCCTTGGGCTAGGCGAAGCGATTTGTGTTTCATCTACAAGTGGACACGGGATAAAATTTCTTACAGACCGAATTTGGGAACGGATTGAAGGTTTATCTGGGAACCGTGATGAAGACACAGACATGAAACTCGCCATCATCGGCAAAAGAAATGCAGGAAAATCATCATTAACGAATGCGCTCGCCGGCGAAAATCGAGTCATCGTTTCGGAGATTGCAGGAACAACACGCGATTCAATTGATGTTCAGTTTGAAATAGAGGGGAAATCATTCACCGCAATTGATACCGCGGGTGTTCGTAAGCAAAAAAGTTTTGCTGATGACGTCGAGTATTACGCGTACCGAAGAATGCTGCAATCAATTCGTCGTGCAGATGTCACACTCTTACTTATAGATGCAACGGATCGAATTTCTCAAGTCGACAAAAAACTTGCGATGGAATTGCAAAGGCAATATAAACCGACTGTGATTGTTGTAAACAAGTGGGATCTCGTTGATGACTCAGTTACACCAGAGGACTATCTTGAATACATAACGAAAGAGTTGCGAGGCCTCGATTTTGCACCAATAGTCTTTATAAGTGCTGTTGAGGGTAAGGGGATCAGCGATGCTGTTTCAATGGCTTTCAATCTGAAAGAACAATCTGAGCACAGAGAAACAACGGGAAAGTTGAACGCTGTTGTGAAATCAATCTTGAAAGACCGCGGGCCTTCATCAAGACTTGGCACAATCGCAAAATTATTATATGTTTCGCAAATTGCAACGAAACCACCAACAATTGCAATGGTTGTGAACGATCCATCAATGTTTGAAGGGCAATACGAGCGGTATCTGATGAACCGGCTTCGTGAAGAATTGCCTTTTAGTGAAATTCCAATTCGACTTATCTTCACAAAGAGACAACGAAAATCACTGCATGAACTCAAACATGGTGAAAAAGAAGATACAATTAAAAAGCTAACGCGTACAAACCCCTCTCTTGGTCAGGCGAAAGAGGGAGCTGAAACCCATCCTGACGACATTGAAATCATTGACGATAACACCCAATAGTATGAGTGCGTGTCGTCTGTACCGCGATAGAAACACATGTAACAATTATGTCAATAGTTCCGCTCCCTGTTTTTGAAGATGACGCAGATCCGTCAAGAAGAGACGCATTAACTCTCGAGGAACAACTCGAGAAATTAGAAGCGCCTGAAACTTTAGTTGTTCGTTTTGGTTCACTACGCATGATTGGTGAGTACAAGCAGGCAGGCGGAATTAAGGCGGGCTGTGGATCAAAACTCGTTGCTCGAACGCATCGGGGTACAGAACTTGTTGATTTGCTCACAACGACTTGTTCGAATTCTGGCTGCTCAAAATCAATTAGCCGCTCGGAAATGCTTGAGTACATTGAAAACTCTGGTGGGAAAAGTTTCCCTTTTCATACAAATGGCAGAGTAATCCGCATTGCAACTAGTGACGACTTGAGCAGAATGGGTCAATTGGGAAGTCGTATTTCAGAACAAATAAAGTATGCAAGAACGCTCGTAGAAGAGCACCAGCTTGCGATGAAAATTGTTGATGTGGAACCAATTTTAGGTGAGGAGCTTCTCACGTTTTTTTTTATAAGTGAAGACAGAGTAGATTTTCGAAATCTTGTTTTTGATTTGGCTTCAAAATATTCGACTCGGATAGAGATGAGACAGGTAGGTTCTCGAGACGAATCGAGACTAGTTGCAGACTATGAACGGTGTGGTCAACACTGTTGTTGCAAGGGTTTCTTAAAAGTCCTCTCTCCTGTTTCCATGCGAGCGGCAAAACAACAAAAGCAGACACTTGATCCCAAGAAGATTTCTGGGCGGTGTGGCCGTCTAATGTGTTGCCTACGATATGAAGATCAAACGTATCGTGAACTTAAAAAGAATCTTCCTCATAAGAAAACTCGCGTTGGAACTCCAGAAGGTCCCGCGATTGTGCAAGATGGAAAAATACTAACTCAGTTAGTGCTTGTTGAACTTGAACATGACAACCGTCGTGTCGCGTTTCCTCTTGAAGAATTAAGCGATCCAGAGACATGTCCTAGACCTTGGGAAGTCCAAGAAATCTTGGAAGAAAGAAGACCAAAGAAGAAGCGAAATCGTCGTAAGAAAAAGAAGTCCTCAACAGTACACGGTTCTGAGGAACACGCTCAATCTAGCGGTGATGCACCGAAGAAAAAACGACGCAGGCGACGAAGAAGAAAAAGAAATGCGAGCAAGGGCTCCGATAAGAACTAAACCATGGAACATGCCACGAAGAAACAAACAAACATCATTGAGACGATACAGTCGCTAGTTGTTGCATTTGTGTTAGCGATGGTTTTCCGTGGATTTGTTGTCGAGGGTTTTGTCATTCCAACTGGCTCCATGGCTCCAACACTACTTGGGCAACATTTGTTGAAACATAGTGACCAGACTGGCCAAGATTTTACGGTAGGGTTTGATTCGCGCCTTTCAGTTTCACCCGACAGATTCACTGACCCTCTTCTTGGAAGAAATGTTCCACTTTCGATGGCAGAAGCAAAAAACCTTGAGCCACGAGGTGGAGACAGAGTGCTTGTGTTAAAAACTCTGTATCCTTTTTTTGAGCCAGAACGATTTGATGTCGTTGTGTTTAAAAATCCGACAGACACACAAGGTCCATCAGCAAATTATATAAAACGACTGATTGGACTACCAGGCGAGACGCTTTGGATTGCAGATGGGGACATATTCGCTCGCCAGGATGATGAAGTTGACTCTGCATTTGAAATCCAAAGAAAACCAGAACATATTCAACGCTCGTTATGGAGAAAAGTTTCGGATAGTGACGCGGTTCCAACAGATTCACTCGCCTTATCAAGGCCATGGCGAGGTCCTCCGTGGAAAGGAAGTCCAAGTAGTTCCTGGAAATTTGAAGATAGAACGTGGACTTGCTCTACATCTTCACCCTCGATTCTTGAATGGGACCACCATCGGAATCTAATCAACGACTGGCTCCCATATAACATGTTGATGTCAAATCGTCGCAATGAACCACTCTCAGACATCCGTGTTTCTGCAACGTTAACGCCCAAATCTTCTTCGCTCTCTGCAAGTTTTACACTTGAAACATTGCAACACCGTTTCGCTTGGTTAATAGCTCCCGGCAAGGCAACACTTTCGATGGCAACTCTTCACGGTGAAGTTGTTAAAACTGTAGAAGTTGAAATTGATGTTTTGTTACAAAAAAACCCTGCCCGGCCTCTGCCAATCCGTCTGGAATGTTGGCACGTTGACCAGATGATGGTGTTCTTCGTAGATGGAGAGCGGGTAGCAGAGTTACCCTACAACTTTTCCCCGGAAGAACGATTGCGATTGGCAACGAACGCAGACCCGTCGGTTCCAGTTGAAGAGATTGCAGGAAATGGAGGCAAAGCTCCATCCCTACAGTGGCACTTTGACGGATCTCCACTGAAAATAACAAAATTACAAGTTGATCATGATTTGTATTACAACCATGAGCATAGAGGATTGCCTGCAAGGGCAACAAAAAACCCTACTAAGCTCGGAAACGAAGCGCTTGTTCGAATTGGATCTCCCGCATTTGGCACGCATCCGGATAAGTTGGCAGTGTTGAACAAAGATCAATTTATGATGGCGGGCGATAACAGTACCTACTCACTTGATGGTCGCCTTTGGGGAAATCCAGATGAGTTTGTTGCAGCGCAGATAGATGATGCACCCTTTATAGTTAATCGCAACTTGTTGATAGGGAAGGCTTGGGGTGTGTACTGGCTTCCGCCACCGCTTATTCCAGAGTTTAATAGGTTCCGATTTATCAGGTAATCCAATTGCTCAGGTGTGCGACCTGTCTAATCGGCGCATACCGAATTCAATCCGTTTCAATCATAGAGATGGGTGTTTCTTAAGCCGACGATATCGCCATGGGATCGTTTGCATGGTTAACACGTCGAATTTCACCTCAACCCATCGCTGTTCATTTTGGAAGCGATGTTATTCGATTCATGCAAATCAAAGGATTTGCCGAGCACTCAATTCATGATGCAATTGAAGTGGCGAATAATGATCATGTTGGAATTTCGGATGCACTGCTATCGTTCCGTGGAAAACGGTGTGTTGCATGTTTGTCTCCAAAAGACGCTCTGGTACAACATATTCGCACTGAGATTAACGACGAATCGCACCTTCTAAAAAAACTAGTGAGACACGATGAGCGATGGGAACACGCTGAGATTAGATCAGTGTGTGTTAAAACAACTGGATCTGGTTTAGATGCTAGGCAAGAGTTGTTGTGCGTTGGAATTAATAGAACGCTTGCTCAAGGTGTTGTTCGTAAATTGGAGACAGCAGGTGCTCAGGTAATTGCAGTCACTGTCCCTCTGTACGCTTCAATTCGAGCATTTGACAAGTTATATAGACGGGATGGAGATGACAAAATCACCTCTATGCTCATTGATATGGATGAACTTGTATCCATGGTTATGATTTCCCATGGTTCCAATTGTGTATTTGCACATAGAGTCGAATCCTGCACATCAGAAGTTAGAGAAACATGGGGTGCCGAGATAGAGACTGAACCCGCGTTGTTACCTATTTCTACTCTCACGCATGCAGAAACTGAGCGACGAAATGAAACAAATCCACGGGGACTCTGTGGTGTTCAAGGAAATGCCTCTGGGGGAGAGAAGAAATTTGTAGGCGAACTGGTGCGATGTTTGCGACACCATGACACATTATTTCCAGAACGAACAATAGACCGCGTGATTTTTACTGGCAGTGGGGCAATCGATACAGAGAGATGCGCTTCGATTGCATCGGAACTTGGAATTACCAGTTTCATTGCAGACCCATCTGCTTGGATAAAAGGGGCATCTGAGATAGCAAGCGGTCCATCGTGGACAACTGCAGCTGGCTTATGTTTACGTTATTCAGAGAGGGCAGCATGAAACATCCCTTCGATGATTTTTTACCTCAGGCGATGCATATTAAACGCGAAGACTCCCGAGTCGTTCGAATTGGCATTGTTTTAGTCGCAGTTGTTTCAATTGTAACTGCTGCGGCTTTTGCAACAACGCTTAGTAGTTGGCGAGGATTGGTCAACAGTCGAAGCAGTGTTTCGATGCGGTGGGACGATGCAAGTACACGTGTTGTAGCATTCGTCAAAGCGCAGAGAAGCATGCAGGATGCGATTGAATCCGCGATAGAAGTGGAACAACTTATAGATAGTGTTCCTCGGTCAATAATTCTTTGGGAATTGACACAGCGTCTACCTGAAAATTCTATTTTAAATGACATACGACTAGAATCCAGAAAGCGGCAAGATGATGCTGGTAATGAAATTCGCACACAACAAATATGTGTTTTGGGTATAGCACCAAATGACGCTTCCATCTCTGCGTACATTGATGTTTTGTCAACATCTCCCTACTTTTCCTCTGTTTCATTGATGTATGCACAACAAGATGGAACGACTACAAAACGTAACTTTTCGATTCAACTAGAAGTGAATGCCAAAGCAATCCTAGCGATGGAGATGGAATAGTGATTGCTTCGCCGCGACATTTTGCTTTAATTGGACTCTTAGTCGCTATTCCTGTTTCTGCCTGGGCAATTGCCTATCGGCCAATGAATACTGTTGTGTTCACTGTTGCAGAAGAAATTCGAACACGAACCAATTATTACTCCCACTTTGAAAATATAAATGAAAAATATAGAGAGTTGAAATCGTTAACCAACACCCTGAATGAAGCAACGTTGGAAGCGCGCTCTCGTGTTCCTAGTGAGCACGGCGCAGACCAGTGGCTTGAGTCCGCATCAGAGACGGCAAAGGAATTGGGCTTGATTGTTAGGTCAGTTACAACGTCAGGTGACCGTTCTGAAGGCGAGTATGTGGTGCTTCCCGTTGATATAAGTGTCAACGGTACGTTTGAAAATATTTACATGCTATTGCAACACTTCGAACGGATGGAGCATATTTCAAGAGTAGACAGAATGAATATTCACCGTGTAGAAGACGGTCTCGTCGAAGCGAGACTTATTGTTCACCTAATTTTTTCAGCAGGCGGTGAACAATGATGGCACTACTTCACAGATTAATACGAAAACATGATCCCGCGACACTCTTTCTATGCATAGCAACGCTCGTTGTAACAATCGAGTTAATCATCATGAGAACCTTTGTTCCTTTTGAGTTTTCTACAGAAGAAAACGGAAGCCAAGCACTCATGGAACAGGTGTGTACAAGCGAAAATCTTGATGAGGCAACAATAGAATTAGAAGTATGGGGTGAACAAGCAATTTGCCTCTCAAGAAGGTTAGTACGTGCTCCATCTCAGTGGCAAAAAAAACTGGACTCAAAATTCGCATTTGGAAAAACGGTGGGGAAAATCACGTCTGCGAATGATAATCCTCGTTATCAGTACCTAGCTGCTGCAAACTACGCAGAAAACAATCTGTTGCTTCAGTCAATAATGACAGGTCGAACAATGTTAGCAAATATTAATGGGAGTATTTATAAAGTTGGCGACAATGTTTCGTTGCGTGAAGGTGAAATTGTGATGAACATCGTTGAAGTCGGTTCTACATATGTAGTTGTGCAACTTGTAGAACACGATTACAAAGGAGACACGCAACGCACAATTTATCTGGCGAATAGTCCCAAGCTTGCAAGTGGAGAACGCACACCATGAAATCTCTCGATATAAAAACCAAAGCAAAAAGCAAATCTTATTCAGAAAAAATCGTTGATCTGCTCTTTGGGTGGGATTGTATTGGTGCCGAGGATTTGCAATTAGTAAAGCGTTTGCAAAAACAATCTCACGGTCGATCGTTGACACTGATACTACAAGATGTCGGCATTGAAGAAGATTCTATACAACGTGCAGTTGCAGAGGTTTCTGGATTGCAATTTTCGAATCTTTCAATAGAAAATGTTTCTGTCGATTTAGTAGAAAAACTGGGTATTGGATGGTGCAGAGAGCACGATGTACTACCAGTCCGATTCGATGGCATGGTGTTCATTGCATCATCAACTGTTGACGAGTTATTTTTAACAGATGATATTCGAAACGAAATTTCAGAATCAGCTGGGCAAATGCTGTCAACACACAGAGATATTCAGGAAATTTTTGAACAATTGGATCATAAAAACCGTCAGAATGGGGAAGTTGCAGAAATCCATGATGACGCGGAGTTTCACGAAAAAGAAAATACATCCACAGTTGATTTACAAGAAGAAGCAAACGACGCAGAATCATCGCCAGTCGTTCGGCTTGTTGGTGAAATGATTACAAAGGCTGTGCGTGAAGATGCTTCAGATATCCATTTTGAAGCTGGTGTAAAGTCATCCCACACACGCTTTCGCATTGATGGCATTCTCCATGATTTAATGCAATGTCCAAAGAATCTACACAGTGCAGTTGTGAGCAGGATAAAAATTCTTGCGAATCTAGATATTGCAGAACGTCGAATACCTCAAGATGGAAGAATACGAGCAACAGTCATTGGGCGATCGATAGATTTACGCGTGTCGACGGTTCCAACACCTAAGGGTGAAAAGGTTGTGTTGAGACTACTTGATGATCGAAATATTAGAATAGGTCTCGATGAACTTGGTTTTCGTCCCGAAGCTCTTGCGGCATGGAAACGCGAGATACAATCGCCACATGGAATTATCTTGGTGACGGGGCCAACAGGTTGCGGAAAAACTACAACACTTTATTCTTCGCTTCAAGAAATGGATCGAAAACGACTGAACATTTCGACGGTTGAGGATCCAGTAGAGTATGAGCTTTCTGGGATCACACAAATTCAAGTACATGAAAAAATTGATATGACTTTTTCGCGGGCTTTGCGAGCATTGCTCAGACAAGACCCAGATGTTGTATTGCTCGGTGAAATTCGTGACATGGAAACTGCGAGTGTTGCAATTCAAGCTGCAATGACAGGACACTTGGTTCTTTCGACATTGCACACGAATGATGCACCAAGCTCCTTGACTCGCCTGATTAATATTGGCGTCGAGCCATTTCTTGTTGCATCAGCTGTAAACGGTGTTCTCGCTCAGAGACTTGCAAGACGTGTTTGTCCAAAGTGTGTACGGATGAAGGCCCCAACAAAAAAAGAAGCAAATCTTCTCGATGAGTATTCAGTAGACCTCGTTCCACACGCTGTTGGATGTTCAGCATGTCGAGAGAGTGGGTACAGCGGTCGTCTTGGTGTGTATGAGATGCTCATCATGGATGACGAACTCCGTGATGCTATCGCAAGTAATCCAACGATTACATCGTTTCGAAACCTTGCGATTGAACGGGGGATGAACAACCTACGTCACGATGGTTTTGAAAAAGTCGCTGATGGGCTAACGACTGTTGACGAGATTTTGCGTTTGACGGCGTGAGTATAAGCGATGAGTCAGCCCGTCGCTAGACAAACGGAGCAATCAACAGCACGCAGAAACAAATGGCTGCGACTCCAGATTTACCAAGGATGCCAAGCACTCTTCCAACGGCAGCTCCAGTTGCAGACCTTGCAAGTTCTCCTTTTGACGCAATTTCTTTATGCGAAAGTTCTCCAAGGAGCGCACCAACAAAGGCGCCGGCTATTGCACCAGTCAAAGTCCCAACTAATGGAATTGGAATGATAAACGTAGCAGCAAAAGCACCAACCATACTTCCGAGAATTGCACCAACCATACCACGTTTTGTTCCTCCGCCAGCTTTCGCCCCGAGACCCGCCGCGGCTGTTTCTAATATTTCACCACAGACTGCAAGTCCAAGTGAAATGCCAATGGCTGTCCAAGTCCAAATCGACGTGTCGCTCCATAGTGGATTGCACAATGTAACGACGAGTGCACCGCCAACCATGAGCCACGTTCCAGGCAAACCGACAAGTGTAATAAGTACACACGCAGATGCGTACAATGCAAAAAACACCAGTATTACAATAGAAATCCAGTCCATAATATCCTTACTTGCTTGTTGTGAATGTTCCTGTCATTATGTAATACATGGTACTTGCAACAATCATGCAGTGTACGGTTTTGTGTGCAACTCCTTCTGCGCCAAATGCAGCTGATGCATGGCAAGATTTATTTGTAGAACTCAAAAACATTCCTTACATTGAGCATAAGGGTGGTTTCCGAATGCCTTACTATGAAAACGAGGTCTGGGATGAGAGTGCTCATGAATATCGTTCACAGATGGCGCCGATTGTAGGCAGGGCAAGAGAAATAGCAAAAATGGAACACTGTGACTGGGGGCTTGATTATTCACAGGGGTTAGACATGGTTCTGCCACACCTTGGAAATCTACAAAAAGTGCAACACATGCTTCATTATTCTATGCGTGGTGAAATGGATATGGGAAACACAAATGCTGCGATTGCCGAAATGGATTCAATGTTTAGGATTACTCGTCACAATCAAGAAACAAAAACACTTCTTGGATCTTTAGTTACTGCTTCTGGTTTCAATTTAGCAATATCAGATAAAAGAATCGTCGACAATGCTAATGATGTAGAACAGTTAGAGACGATTCTGTCATCGGTCGACCAGTTTGAAACATTTGACCCGTTTGGCTTGCGAACAAATATTGGGAATGAAAAAGAAATAGTACTTAATTGGCTGAAGAATACAGAAAATCCAGATTTTACAGATTTTGTCTCAATGGAAGATCAAGAAATTGATATCTCCAATTTGGATATGGACGCAGAGATAGAGCGGTTTTCGTATGGGATGGGAAAGATGGAAACGATTTTTCAGATGACAGATAAGGAAGCTGCATTGAAAGCAGCAGAGGCACTTGATGTTGAGTTAGAGGAAGGTGGGCTTGGCTTTTTGGCGATGATGTTAAGCCCCTCCTCAAAAAAACTTTTGGATACTGCATTTAAAAGCGAAGAAGTAGTTTCTGATTTCAAGCAACTACTTCGAAATAAAATCGACATGCTTCGTAATCCGAGTGCGGCGACGTATTTTCTAAAGGCAGTCGAAGCGTACAATGCTTTAGACGCAAAAGAACGAATGAAGGCAATTGAGCTGGGCGACTTTTCGGCCATTGAAGAACCACTTGCGTTATTTTTAAAAGCATGCTCCATGCCATCGACCCAAATCTCGCTTGTCGAATCGCCAGCAACGCCAAAATGGATTGCGCCACTGTATTCCATCGCTCTTGATTGTCATGCAAGAGGAACCCTAGAAGATAAAGAAAGTGTTGTTGCATTTATTGGGCACATGAGTGTGCAGGACCGTTTCGCTGCTTCAATTGTTGCAGGGAAACTTTTTAGTATGCTTCAATGGTATGAAGTTCCCGTAGACCTAAAAAACATACCAAGCGCGGACGCGTTTGGTCTTCATGGAAGTGCTCAAAGCAACTCACAACGGCTTAAGGAATATTTCAAAATTGATGAGGATTGGAATCCCTCAAAAGCAACCGTGCTTGCAACAACATTTATCATTGCAAATGAAAACGGCGTTGCAAAAGAAAACCAAGAAGCGTGGGATATGCTCATCGAAGCGATTGGTCTTCCAGATGATGACTCAGTCATTGTTGTAATTCTTGAAGAATGGATGCCCAGCTCATTACAACTTGTTGAGTTGGATCAAGAGCCCGCATTCAATGAGATGTTGAAGGAAATGCGCGACAGACTTATGTCAACTATAAAATCTACTCGTTCCACAGGGCGCTAATAGAGTTTTGAACAGCAGCGCCAAGGTTTTGCAGAGCGAGTTCAATATCCCATTCTTGAGAATCACGGTTTCCTGTTGTATTTGAAATCGCACGAATTTCTATTGCGGGCGCACTGAATCTGTTCGCTGCGTGTACAACCGCAGCACCTTCCATTGCTTCACAGGCGCACCCAGTTCTTTGATGAACAAGAACTGCATGCTCGTTGGTTCCGCTACACGTTGCAACGGTTGCAACAGGTGCAACTATACCAATCGAATCGAGTCGCTCCAACATCCATGTATCAACAGGAACGTTGTTGCCCTCAAAATTACCAAGCGAAAAACCCATCTCTGCCATATTCTGAAAACCATTTGGTGTTTGAAGACCCTCTTCAAAATACACACACTTGTTCGCAACAACAATATCACCAAGAGAGAGTCCGCTATTTGGTGAAGCACCCGCTACACCCGCGTTTATCACCCAAGCAAATGGACCATCAGAAAGAATTGCCGAAGCAGTTGCTGCCGCAGCATTTGTCCTTCCAATTCCACCAGCAACAACAAAAGTTCCACTCGGTCTACCGATTGCATCGGCTTCTTCTTGGACTGCGGTCACAATTAGAATTCTGCGAGCCATTATGTTGTGATGTGTTCTAAAAGTTGATCAATCGGAACGTCAACCTGTTTACCCGATTCCATATTCTTGACAGCGAACACGTTCTGTTCAAGTTCTTTTCCAAGAATAATGGTGAAGGATGCTTGTGCTTTCGCTGCCTCGGTGAGTAACTTGCCAACGTTTCGAGTAGTTTTATAGGAACGCCTCGCATGTAGTCCATTCTCTCGCAACATTGCGACAGTTGACCCAAGAACTACATCACCCTCATCGCATGCACTCACAACAAAAATATCTGGTGTAGGTAAATAGTGAGAACCGTCCTCGAGCAAACCCTTATCTTTTAAAACAAGTGAAAGCACGACATCTCCCATGCCAAAGCCAACAGCGGGTACTGAAGGTCCGCCGAACATTTCAACGAGTTTGTCGTATCTGCCACCGCCAGCAATCGCACGTTCAGACCCAGAACGTTCGTGGATTTCAAAAACAATTCCTGTGTAGTACGCAAGACCGCGGACGATATTGAAATCAAATGTGCACCACTCAGCAATGCCCCAGGCATCAAGTTCTTCTTGCAACGTAGTTAAATCTTCGTTGTCGATACTGGAGGCGCGGTCGAATTTGTCGAAGGATGATGCGTCGAGTCCGTTCTCAGATATTTTTTCTAGGAAAACTTCGGGCGCCATTTTTTCTCGTTTGTCTAGAAGTGTAAGTGCGATTTGCATCTTGTCTTCTTGGACACCACTTTCTTGCAACATCTTTGCTACAACATCTCTATGACTGATGCGCACCACGATGTCTTCATGCGTTAAACCAAGGTCAGCGAGCGCGCGAATTGCTGTTGCAAGAACCTCAGCATCAGCAAATGGTTTGTCAATGCCGAGTAAATCAACGTTCCATTGTTTGAATTCTCGGAGTCGACCCCGTTGCGGGCGTTCGGCTCTGAAATGGCTTGGGATTCCAAACCATTTTGTTGGAAGAGCGAGTGAGCGTCCTTTTGCTGCAGCCATACGTGCAAGAGTGGGCGTGAACTCGGGACGAAGAGCATAATCGACATCACCACCCGCCCGTTTGAAACTAAACAGTTCGCTGACAATCCCTTCACCACTTTTTACGGTGTATAGATTAAGGTGCTCAAAGGTTGGTCCTTCAATTTCATCAAAGCCAGCATTTATAGATGCGCTTCGCCAAGCAGATTCAATACGATGCAATATCGCAAGGTCGGCAGGAAAGAAATCTCGAGTACCTTTTGGTGCTTGGTGTTCCACAGGGCTACCACTCAGGTCCGCCACTGTAGCGGCCAAAGACATCACCCATCGCTTGCACCATTTCGCCGAGCGTGCAACGAGCGAGAGATGCTTCAACCAAACTGTTCATTACATTTTCGTCGTTGCGAGCTGCATCACGAATGGCATCTAGTGAAGCCATTGCTTTGTCATCATCTCGCGACTTTAAAAAGTCATCAAGACGTTCACATTGAATGGTTTCCACAGAGTGCGGAATTTGCAATAGTTCGACTTGCGCGTCCTCGTTGCCGTCGGGATATGCATTGACTCCGACAATGATTCGGTCACCTGCTTCCATTTCTTGTCCGAAGCGATAGGAAGCTTCAGCAATTGAACGGCGGAAGTATCCTTTATGAATACCTTGCACAACTCCACCCAAATCATCAATCTCACCAATGATGCTGTTGGCATCTTGCTCCATTTGGTCAGTGAGTGATTCAACAAAATAACTTCCAGCAAGTGGATCAACGGTTCGGTGTACGCCTGTTTCGTGAGCAAGAACTTGTTGTGTACGAAGTGCGACGCGCACAGCAGTTTCGGTTGGAAGACCGAGTGTTTCATCCATTGAATCGGTATGTAAACTTTGGCAACCACCAAGAACGCCAGCCATTGCTTGATATGCAACACGAACGATGTTATTGAGGGGTTGCTGTTCGGTAAGCGAGCAACCTGCGGTCTGCACGTGTGTTCGCATGAGCCATGAACGTTCGTTCTTTGCTCCAAACCGATCACGCATGGCATGTGCCCAAATTCTTCGTGCTGCTCGGAGTTTGCAGATTTCTTCGAAAAACTCATTATGACTATTAAAGAAAAAAGAAAGTCGTGGTGCAAACGTGTCAACATCAAGTCCACGTTTTATACACGCTTCAACATATTCCATTCCATCGCGAAGGGTGAACGCGAGTTCTTGTGTGGCAGTCGATCCAGCTTCGCGGATGTGGTAGCCACTAATGGAAACACTGTTCCATCGCTTAGTGTTGTTCGTTGCGAATTCAATCGTATCTACGACGAGCTTAACAGATGCTTCAGGAGGATAAATAAACTCATTTTGACTGTGAAATTCTTTGAGGATGTCATTTTGAAGCGTGCCACCCAAACTGTTCCAATTGATATTTCGTTCCCTCGCCATGGCAAGGTACATCGCCCAAATAACACAGGCGGGGCCGTTGATAGTTTGGCTGACGGTGACTTCGCCAATTGGAATGTCAGCGTACAAACGATGCATGTCATCAATCGTATCAATAGCAACACCGCAACGACCAACTTCACCTGCCGATAGTGGATCGTTGCTATCACGCCCCATTAACGTTGGGAGGTCAAACGCCGTGGAGAGGCCGGTATTTGTTTTCCCACCCTTAGCATTTTCAAGAAGGTATTTGAATCTAGCGTTTGTATCGTCAGCAGATCCAAATCCAGCAAATTGTCGCATCGTCCAGAGACGAGAGCGGTACATTGATTCATGTACGCCCCTGGTGAAGGGGAATTGACCTGGAAGACCAATATGTGGGTCAATCTCTCCATTTTTTGGATTGTAAAGCGGGTCGATAACATATCCCGAGAGCGATACTGCATCAGTTTCATGTTGTTGAGCCGTGGTCATTCTCACATTGTACAAATTTGGGGACAGTCCCCATGGGACTGTCCCCAAGAAAAAAAGCAAAATCAGTCTAAAATAAGAGAATAATCAACATATTGATTAAAAATGTTGGGGACAGTCCCCTGGGGACTGTCCCCAACAAATTGTGCTTTACAATTTTACTGGTCGTAGCCGTTTGTTGGGTCGGTGGAATCGATTTCTCCACCCTCCTTCGTCCACCAGTCGGGTTGATCGTTCACTTCGTCAATCCGAAGTGGTCGGTCGTTGATTGGGTTGGAATATTCACCCGAATCGCGGAGTGTGACATCAATTCGCCTAGACCAACCATTTGGCACCGTCATTGAGTTTGAGAGAGGGCCATACCCAACGCTGCTCGGAAATACTTCCCACATCATCAAATCAGGAGTTAGTACAACATTATCACCTGAATCCTTAATAAAATCGATGACAAGTTTTTTCCCAACTGGAATTTCCATCACAAAAAGGCGCTCTCCGCTCCTCGTGTCGATGATTGTCACCGTTTTTGGGAACTCTTCAGTTGATTGCCACGTGGCAGCGCTGTTTGGACCGTTAAAAAACGGGTTTCCACCAGGAACGTACATCTGGCAACCGCAGAGAGTAACTGCAATGCTTGTCAATATGAAAACTGTTATTCGATACATAGGTGTTACTACATCGGCAAAAACCTCTAGGGAGGTACAATGTAGGTCTATGGATATTCGAGTTGGACATGGATACGATTCTCACCGCCTTGCGCCCCATGAGGAGGGTGGGAGGGAACTCCGCATTGGCGGGTTCAAGGTTGCGTGCGAGGTGGGACCAATTGCACATAGTGATGGTGATGCCGTGATGCACGCTGTCACCGATGCGATTCTTGCTGCAATCAATCATCCCGATTTGGGCACCCTGTTCCCAAACACTGCTCCTGAAAACGAGAATCGCGATTCTGCGGATTTCCTTGCTGAAGCTGTTGATAGAGCTAGCGAGGGCGGCTGGGCAATTTGTAATATTGATATCACAGTACTCTCTGATATCACCAAAATTTCACCATATAAGGAACCGATTTGCGACTCACTCTTTGCATTGATTGGAGCACCGGTCAACATAAAAGGAAAAACGCACGAGGGTACTGGGCGGGAATCCGTAATAGAAGTACACGCAGTTGCGTTGGTACAAGCAGGAACTCATACATGAATCAGTCACTTTGGCAAGAAGCAGCAGCGTTTGCTTCGAACGCGCATAAACATCAAACTCGAAACGACGGTCGTCCGTATGTCTCGCACTGTTTCCGAGTTGCAATGACAGTGAATATTCTTTTTGGATTTGATGATGTTGAACTTCTTGCAGGCGCGTTATTGCACGACACAATTGAAGATTGCGATGTTGACTACGATGACATACTTGAACTCTTTGGCCGGAATGTTGCAGACTATGTTGCTGTGATGACCAAGGACATGCGCCTTGAAGAAACAATTCGAGAGATTGCATACGACAAACAGCTAGCTGAAGGACCTTGGCAAGGTCGCCTTATTAAACTTGCAGATGTGTATGACAACTACACTGACTCACCCAAAGAGAAACGATTGACGTATGTTGAGAAGGTGACAAGAATTCTAGAATTGACAGAAAATGACTCACAACTTCAGGTCGCTCGAGAAAAACTACTCGCTCTACTACAAGAGAGGCAGGCATGCTAATGCAGTTCGCCATCGGATTACTTATTACAGCGTTAACCTCATGTTTTTCAACAGGTTCTCTCACTGTCGATGAGATTTTAGACAAGATAGAAAAAGCGGATGTCACTTCGGTGACCGCAACTGTTTCATATGTTCTTACGGATCCTATTCTTAGCCGAAAAGAAATACGAACGGGAAAAATTCTATTTCGAACGGCTGATGGGAACAAGCGTGAAGCAGCAATCATGTTTGACACACTCATCATCGGAAGACGGCGAGAAACAAAACAAAAACATTACATTTTTTCAGGAAGATGGATGGCTGAAATTGATCATGACAACAAGCAGTTCATTAAACGTGAACTTGTTGCCCCAGGAGATAAGGGTATAGATCCATTTGAACTAGGAAGCGGTCCAATACCTTTACCTATTGGCCAAACGAAAGAATCTGTTCTTTCGAAATTTAAAGTTGAACACACAGCAAAACCAAAAGAAGGTTTTCTCTCCGCTTTACCAGATGATGTAGTTGGTTTGCATTTAGTACCCAAGACAAAGGACCAATGGGAATCTATAGATTTGTTCTACGATCCATCCACGTGGCTTCCAGTTGGCGTTCGAACTATTGAAAAAGATGGAACGAACCGTGAGAGTCGTTTAACGGACATGCAAGTCAACACGTTGAGTGAGAAGGACGCTTTGCTCTTAAGTATTGAGACGCCTGACCCCAAGGAATGGTCAATTGACATTCGCCCCTGGTCTGCACGTTAAACAGCAACGGTCTCTTTTGCTTCAATTGTGACTGTAGGTTTCGCGAGTTGATCTCTCGCTGCATCAACCACGAATGCGTGTACACCGAATGTCATAGCAACAGCATCCAGAGCGCCTTCTGTTAAAAAAACAGTGCCTAATTCATGCGATTTTGCACGTTGAATGAGATCTTGTACTTCGTTTTGGGTTGGCTCTTTTGTCATTAGATTCTCCGATTTCATTTGAAGCAAATGGCTACTATGTGTATTCTTCGGCGAATGTCAAGTACAATATGGAACAAGGCTCGTTTTTGGGCTTGAAATGGAGATTAGAGATGACAATTCCTAGCGAAATTAAGGTTTGTGAGTGTTGGGCACGAGATGGGCTGCAGTCCATTCCGAAGGTAATCCCAACTGCTGAAAAGGTAGAAATGATTAATCGAATCATTGCATCAGGAGTGAAAAAACTTGAAGTCACAAGCTTTTCACATCCTGGCTTACTTCCACAATTTGCTGATTGCGTAGAAGTGTTGCAACAGATCGTTCGTAATGACGATGTTTCGTATGTAGTACTGATGCCAAACGCAAAAGGCTTCGATAGGTTTGAGACATGCGTAAAGGAGGGGTATGGGGCGGACGAAATAATTTTGATGATCTCATCAAGCGTTGCACATAACACAGTGAACTTTAGAATGGATCACCCAACTGCGATGAAATCGCATGCTGCGATTATGAAACGGTCGCATGAATTAGGCGTAAAAATAATTGGATGTCCAGGTACGGTGTATGGCTGTCCAATTCAGGGCGACGTTCCGATGGAAGACGTCTTGAACGTGACACGTTTTTATGTTGAAGAGGGTGCGCAGACAATTATGCTTGGCGATACAACTGGAGCAGCAAACCCAAATTCAGTTAGAGAACGAATAGGCATCTTGCTAGATGAGTTTCCAAACACCGAATTCATAGCACATTTCCACGATACCCGCGGCAACGGTATAGTCAATTCAATAACGGCTCTTGAACTTGGATTGAATTACGTTGATACCTCACTTGGTGCGATTGGTGGACAGCCCGCAACTGGTGCAAACAAATACCAATTTGGTTTTACTGGTAACACGTGTAGTGAAGATTTAGTTTGCTTGCTTGAAGAAATGGGTGTTTCAACTGGAATTAATATTGATGCAATGATTGAAAACGGCAAACGTGGTGAAGAAATAATTGGACAACAACTCCGCGCAAATGTCATTCGGTCAGGACCAGTTAACCACGGCGCAAAAGAATACGCATAAAAGAAATTGGTTAAAATTTATTGTTGCGATAGGCAGGCGTGTTAAATGGTGCTTGTACTGGCCAGCATTCACCCCAATCATTAATAAGAAGAAGCAAGTCAGAAATGTTGGTGACTCCATCAACATTTATGTCGGTCTCTCCTAGTTGCCCCCAACCGTTTATCACTGCGAGTAAGTCATGTATATTTATATAACCATCAGGCACAACATCTGC
>CAYSYI010000028.1:14970-29509 GCA_964435395.1 uncultured Isosphaeraceae bacterium | reverse complement strand
AGTGCAGACGCCACTTTATCCACAACGATTCCGGGCATCTTCTGATTCACTTCACCTGCAAGTTCAATAAATCGTGTTGGCATACCAACTTCTTTTGCCTTCCACGTTAAGTAGAAGGGGTCAATCGGAATGCAGTGTCCACCCAAGCCGGGGCCTGGATAGAACGCTTGGAAACCGAAGGGCTTTGTTGCAGCAGCTTCGACAACTTCCCAGATATCAACGTCGAGTTTCTCAAGAATAAGCTTCATCTCGTTAACGAGCGCAATATTGACAGCGCGATAGATGTTTTCAAGGAGCTTTGCTGATTCAGCGACTTCGGCGGATGACACAAGGTGCGAGTTTTTAACAACGTTTCCATAAAATGCATGTGCAATTTTCCCACTTGTTTCATCAAGTCCGCCGACAAGTTTTGGAATGGACTGAGTGGATTCAGTTTTTCGTCCCGGATCTTCTCGTTCTGGGCTGTACGCAAGGAAGAAATCTTCACCATGCTTAAGACCAGTAGATTCAAGAATTGGCAACATCTCATCGCGAGTTGTGCCGGGGTATGTTGTTGACTCAAGAACAACGAGCTGACCCTTCCGCAAAATCTTTGCAACCGCTTTTGTGCTCTCAAGAACAAACGTAAGGTCAGGGTCATTATGTTTACCAAGAGGTGTCGGCACACAGAGAGAAATAATGTCAGCATTTTTGAGATCGTTTGGATTGCTTGATGCCTTGAAACGGTTCGAGTCAGCAATTTCCTTGGAAAAATCATCGCCGAGATGTTTTAGATATGGTGTTCCATTGTTTAGACACTCAATTTTCTTTGAATCTACATCAAACCCAAGCACTTCATAACCAGCATCAAAGACAGCCACGGCGAGCGGTAATCCAACGTATCCCATCCCAACAACGCCCACACACGCGGTTTTGTTTTCTATTTTGCTTAGAAGTTCAGTAGCAACGTCTGTTAATTGCTCAGTACTCATATTGTTGGCATTAACTCCTCGGGATTTTCTAATAGTTCAATAACAGTGCGAAGGAACTTTGCTCCTGCAGCACCATCTACGACGCGGTGGTCGCAACTTAAACTTAGCGGCAAAACTTTTCCTGCATAGAACGCACCGTCTTTTGTAAGGACCTGTTCTTTGGCGCGACCAACCCCAAGAATGGCGACCTCTGGGTAATTAATGATTGGCGTGGTGAACATGCCTCCGTAACTCCCAACATTAGAAATAGTGAACGTACCGCCGGAAAGTTCTTCGCGCTTTATCGTTCTATCGCGACATTCTTTTGCAAGACGCGCAGTTTCATCAGCAAGTTGCACCAAACTTAAGTTGTCCGCCTCTTTGAGAACGGCAACCATTAAACCCTGATCTGTGTCAACCGCGCAACCAAGATTGACAACGCTGTGAATTAAAATTTCTTCAACAAAATCATCAACAGTAGCGTTAAGAGTAGGGTGTTGTTTTAGACCCTTGATGACAGCGGTCATGATAAATGGCAAAAAACTAAACTTTCTTCCAACAAGTGCGCTTAATGCCCTTCGTCGTTCATCAAGTTTTGTTACATCTGCTTCGTCAACCACTTGAAAATGTGCAGCGGTTTTTAAACTATGTGTGAGTGCTTCGGCGATTTTTTTACGAATGCCGCGGAATGGAATTCTTTCAAGAACTCCTTCTTGCGGAACGCTGACGCGTGTTGCTAGTGGGGTAGTTGGATCAGAGGGTGTAACCACTGGCGTTGTTTGAGTTGGTGCCGCATGTGACTCAATATCCGAAGCAGTTACGCGGCCACCACGACCAGATGGCGTGACTGCATTAATATCAATATTCATATCGCGAGCAATTTTTCGAACGGCAGGGGTCGCAGACGCTTTTTCACTTGACGTTGTTATTGATACTTCTGCTTTTCTAGCAAAACTCGCTGGCATCGCCATACTGTCATCGACTGCTCCAACGACACATCCAGTATCTGGCGGCGCATCTTCCAATGTCGCATCCGCAATGTTGTAGTTCACAAGAACGCTTCCCACGTTGATGATGTCACCCTCGTTTCCGTTTAGCGATTGAATGACACCAGTCCACGGGCTTGGAACTTCAACGAGTGCCTTGTCGGTTTCCATTTCAGCAAGCGTTTGATGTTCTTGCACGGTGTCGCCTACAGAAACTCGCCACTTGATGAGCTCAGCCTCATGTACACCCTCTCCGAGATCGGGAAGAATGAAGTGCGATTTGTCTGCAGGTTGTTTTGTAGCCATAATTTAATACGCTAGGGTTTCGGCAATCGCCTTGCCGATGCGCTCTGCATCAGGAAGGTATTCGAGTTCAAGTTTGTAATACGGCATTATGGTATCGAATCCACACACTCGCTGTACAGGCGCTTCAAGTTGAAGGAAACAATTTTCCATCACGCCAGCAGCAATTTCAGCACCTAGACCACACGTTTTTGGGGCTTCGTGCACTACAACACATCGACCAGTTTTGTTTACCGAAGCAGCAATGGTTTCCATGTCAATAGGGGAAATTGTACGAAGGTCAATAAGTTCGATAGATTGACCAGATTGCTCAATTGCATTCATACACTGAATAACAGTGGCTCCCCAAGAAACCATTGTAAGCTCATCGCCCTCGCAAACCGTGCGGGCTTCACCTATTGGAATCGTATATTCATCTTCCGGAACCTCTTCCCGAAACGCGCGGTAAATTCGTTTTGGCTCAAAGAAAATTACAGGATCTGGATCGCGAATTGCGCTGATCAACAAACCCTTCGCATCGTACGGTGACGATGGCATAACAATTTTTAATCCGGGTGTGTGTGTGTAAATTGCTTCAGGACTATCACTATGCAATTCAGGAGCGTGGATACCTCCACCAACCGGAACCCGAAGTGTAAGCGGACACGTTACTCCACCCCGCGTTCGACTGTTAAATCGTGCACATTGGTTAGTGAGCTGGTCAAACGCCGGACCCATAAATCCCTCAAACTGTATTTCAGGAATCGGTCGCAGCCCGCCCATCGCCAAACCTATCGCAGTTCCCATGATTCCGGACTCTGCAAGGGGCGCATCAACAACACGGTCTGCGCCAAAGCGTTGGAACAAGCCCTCGGTAGCGCGGAACACACCGCCATTAAGACCAATGTCTTCACCAAGAAGAAGAACGCGATCATCTTTTTCCATTTCTTGAATAAGTGCGAGTGTAATTGCTTGTACAAGAGTGAGGTCAGCCATTATTGCACCGCTTCCTCGTTTTGTTGGACGGTAACTTGAGTAGGGTTTTGCCCCAAACTGCTTGTTCGCAATGTTTGGCGTTGTTGTTGTAACTCTGGGCTCAAGTTAACAAACATAGAATCAAACATATCGTTTGTTGTTGGCGCATCAATTTCTTCAGCGTTTTTTACAACTTCCGCAACAACAGTTTCCGCATGTGCGACTTGTTCATCTTCATTTTCCTGTGACCAAAGGTCTTTTTGTTCAAGGTAATTTCGCAAACGAATCACCGGATCCCGTTTTTCCCACATCGCAAGTTCGTCTGCATCGCGATACCGCCGTGCATCATCTGCCGTTGTGTGATCACCTAATCGATAGGTAAGCGCCTCAATAAATACAGGGCGATTCTTTTCTCTTGCAGTATTCGCTGCGTATTTGAGAACCTTTACCATTGCAAACAAATCGTTTCCATCGACTTGGATGCACTCCATGCCGTATGCAATGCCGCGCTGCGCAACCGTTGGGGCGGAGCACTCTAAGCGTGTCGGCGTAGAAATTGCCCACCCATTATTTTGACAAACAAAAACAACGGGCAAATCTAAGTTCGCAGCAAAGTTTGCAGCTTCATGAAAGTCGCCCTCGCTTGTTGCGCCATCTCCAAAGAATGTGCAAGCAATTGCTCCGTCACCTCGATACTTACTAGACCAGGCTAGTCCAGTTGCGTGCAACATTTGCGAGCCAATTGCAATGGCAAGTGGCGTGACGTTACACTCATCGATATGATTTCCACGCTCATCACCCATCCAGTGAAGTAGGATTTTTTCCATTGGTAATCCGCGCCAAAAGAGCCCCGCATTTTCACGGTAGCACGTAACCATCCAATCTTTCTTTTGCAAAACATACGCAGCGCTAAGTGATGGAACTTCTTGCCCACGGTTTTCTGGATACGTTCCCATTCTCCCAGAACGCTGAAGCTTAAAAGCAATTTCATCAAAGCGTCGGCAAATCATCATGTGCTTGTACATCGCAACGACATCTTCGTCGGGGATTAAATCTGCACCAAGTTTTTCGTCAAAATTTCCGTATTCGTCAAGAATAGAAACGTGTTGAATTTTGGTTTCGAATACTGTTTTAACCGGCATGGACCTCTGTCTCCTGACCGTCAGCAATTTTTTGCTCAGCAATCTCAACAGCTGCAGCATATGTTGAAGATGAATGCTCACTTCGTTCTAACAGTTGTCTAGTAGTGCCAAAAATTTCATCGTTCTTTGTTTGTAACACCTCATCGCTCATACCAAGATGCATTCCCGCAAGATGGATTAGGCCACCAGCATTCACAACAAAATCTGTGCCGTACACAATCCCAGAGGTTTTTAACGCAACGGCATCTTCAACGGGATCATCAAGAATATTATTTGCTGCTCCGCAAAGGATTGGGCACCGAAGGTGATTGACCATGTTTCCATCAATGACTCCACCAAGCGCACATGGTGCAAGAATGTCGCACTCGACCTTGAGAATGTCGTCATCATGTACAGCGGTACAGCCATATGTATCAACGGCAAAGTCGACATTCTTTTTATTGATGTCAGCAATAATTAAATTTGCGCCAGCATCGGAAAGTAATTTGCACAAGTTTTGACCAACATGCCCGACACCTTGAATGGCGACGGTGATATCTGAAAAATCATCCCCGCGTCCAATGTGCAATAAACACGCTCGCATACCGTGAAAGACACCAAGCGCTGTCCACGGTGAAGGGTCACCACCACAACAAACGGTTTCTCCACCCATAACATGCTTCGTTTCGAGAGCCATCCAGTCGATGAATTTCGTGTCTACACCAACATCTTCAGCAGCAATGTAGGCGCCATCAAACGTGTTAACAAAACGTCCCATTGCTCTTGCTTCTGCTTCAGTTCTTTCTCTGTCTCGGTGCGGAATCATGATGACACTTTTTGCACCACCCATTGGTAGACCCGAAATCGCTGCCTTGTATGTCATTCCTTTTGAAAGGCGTAACACATCGTACACAGCGTCGGCTTCACTTTCGTAATACCACCGGCGAGTTCCACCGAGTGCGTTTCCAAGCTTCGTTGAGTGAATTGCAACAATCGCTTTTAGACCCGTCTCTGGATCTTGGTGAAAACAAAGTCGCTCGTGTCCTCGCGAAATTATTTGGTCAAAAATAGTATCTTTCTCGTGCATCATGTGTATATCGTATGTGAATTAATGTGTGGCAGTTTCTTCTTGTTGTAAGAAAAGTGACCCACCACCAAACTGTTGAATTGCTTCTTGATCGCAAACCTTGCCCTTGCCAAGAGCGTCGAGGTCTGGCGTGCTTTCTGGGATGTAGTAATCCGCGTTTGGTAACGTTTCGCCAAACTCCCATGCTTTTTCAGCAGCTTTAAGCATGGTTGGATCAGGATTTTGTCTGAGCGATCGGAACCACCCATTTATTTTATACACGCCATACGACATGATGTAGTCCACCATTGCGCGGTCGTGTGCAAGTTGTTTTTCATCGGCACCGTTTCGGATTCTCATATCAAGTTTTGAAAGTGAACATGTCATTGCGTGAATCCAAATCGAAATCCAACTTAATCGACACTGCGTTGTTTGATTTGTAATTAATGCCTCTTCTTTTTCTTTAAACATTAATTTTACTTGGTGCGAGAACTCTCGAATGAGATTAGAAATTGTTGTGCCGTGTGCATGAAGTGATGGATCGAGACGTGTAATTTTTGGGGCTTTTCGGCGGATGCCAAGGAAAAGTTCCATACCAATTTTCATTGCAGCACCAATGTTTTTCATAGGAGCAGCCTTGACGCCAAGCATAAACTCGCCAAGTTGTTTTGAACCATAAGCAAACACAAAACTGTGCATGACTTCGTTTGCACCTTCAACGATTGGGTTGATTCGAGAATCGCGCCAGAGTCGTTCGAGTTCGTTTTCTGTCATGTACCCCTCGCCGCCCATGACTTGCATGGCTTCATTTGTACACCGGAATCCATACTCTGAGCAGAAAACTTTGCAGACGGCTGTTTCGAGCATGATGTCTTCGTCATTGCGATCAACCATGCCGGTTGTGACGTACAACATTGCGTCCATCGCCCAGACGAACGCACCCATGCGTGCAAGTCGTTCTTTCATTAATTCGAATTCGCCGATTGGACGTTCAAACTGGTATCGGTACTGCGCCCACTTGATTGCTTGTTCATACGCCGCGGCACCAGCGCCAACCATGCCAGCTGCAAGAGTACAGCGACCCCAGTTCAAACACGTTAATGCTAAGACGATTCCCTTGCCTTCTTTGTGTAGCAAGTTTTCTCGAGGCACCTTTACATTTGTGAATCGAACGCGACCCTGCCATGTTCCACGAATGCCGCACTTTGCACGGTTTTTGCTGAATACATCAACGCCTTCCATATCTGGCGTGACGATGAGTGCATTAAATTTTTCTTTTGTCTTACCCGTTTTTGGGTCGGTCATTTTGTATTTAGCCATTACGGTGAACATGCAAGATTGAGTAGCAGATGTCGCCCACTTCTTTTCGCCATTGATGACGTAAAACTTTCCGCATTCGGAAAGCTCGCACGTTGTATCTTGACCCTGCGCATCACACCCAACATTTGGTTCAGACAAACAAAAAGCACTGAGCGATTCATTTGCAATGATTGGAAGCCAATGTTTCTTTTGTTCTTCAGTTCCAAAAAGTGTAATAGCGTTGCAGCCAATTGAAAGATGCGCAGATGCCATTACGGCGGATGAACCACACGACCGTCCAATGCGTTCAAGGACGCGGTTGTAACTTGTAACCCCGAAACCCTGACCGCCATATTCTTTTGGCACAATCATGCCAAGCACGCCTATTTCAAAGAACCGTTTGATGACCCACTCTGGAATTTCTTGGTTCTGATCAATTTCAACAGCGGGGTGTTCATTGCGGAAATAGGCGTCGAGTTCTTCAAGCAACTTGTCGCAGCGTTCACGCTCTTCACTGGATTCTTCTGGATAAGGTAAGACCATGTCTTCTCGGAGGTTACCCCAATAGATATTTTTAATGAAGCCCATTGTTTCTGGATCTGGCCCGAGCATTTCCTGCGCGTTTTCGATTTGCTTCAGGTCTTTCTTAGAGACATTCTTTAGTTGGCTAGCTAGATCTGGCTTACTCATAATAATAAATTATCCTTTAGACAAAAATGCATCGAGTTTTTCTCGAGCAGTCGGTGTGTTTCGGAGCCTCACCAATTCACATTGTTCAATAGCAACCGCGGCGGCCCAGCCTTCGTTGATTCCAGTCTCAACAGCTAGGAATACGCCACGAGCTGCTTCTGTTAGTTCTGTTTCACTTCTTGCAGTTTCAAGGGCGACCGAATATTTGTCGCATTTACCCGGGCAAATAGCTTTTGGAAACGGTTGTGTCGGGTTTTGATTGGTGACCCAAGTTTCCGCAACTTCCTGCAGTTCGTCTGGTGTTTCAACAAAGACATCAATGAGTCCCTCGGGCAGGTCAGAAACCATACATGGTTTGCCATCAGCTGTCGCCTTCATTGCAGTCGTTGGATCAATTCGTGCTGGCAACATTTGAGAGCCGCCCCAGCCTGGACAGATGCCAAGTCCAGCTTCAGGCAAACCGATTGGATATGGTTTTCCGCGACCAGTTGCTTTGGCTGCGATGAGGCCATCACAATGCATGGCAATTTCTAATCCTCCACCAAGTGTTGCACCGTTTAGGCACGCAACGGTTGGAAACGGAAGTGCAGAAATGCGACCGAAGACAGTTGTTCCAAACGCTAGATACGCATGAAGTGCTGGGTCATCAAGACTTCCAATTTCTTCGAGGTCAGCGCCAGCGACGAAGACACGTTCGGAGTCACTTCGTAGAAGCAACCCCTTGATGTCGTCTCTTTGTTCGATGATATCCAGCGTCGAGTTAAGCCGCTGAATGAGATTTCGATCAAGAACAACAACTGGACGCCCACAGCCATCTAACCAAAGCGTTGCAATTCCAGCTTCGTTGACATCAAGTCGCAAGGTGTTTTGTTGGGTGGAAGTTGGCATGAAATCGTTCAAAAAACCCCCGTTTTGTGGACAAAACGGCAAATCTGCCGCGCCCCACATTGTACCCGATTCCCGCCTCTTCAGAGCAGCCCATGGGGACAGCGTATGGGGACAGTCCCCAGGGGACTGTCCCCAATAATAGAGTTAAAATCGTCGTTATTTCTTAATTAACGGGTGTTTTAGAGGTGTATTTGGGGGACTGTCCCCAGGGGACTGTCCCCAATTATTTTGTGTAAAGTAGGCTAAGGCGGGCCTGGGCTTCTTCGCCGGCGATGATTTCGGCAGATAAATCTGCCGCTTTTTGAATTATCTCATCTTCGAGCGAACCATCAAGTTCATTGAGCCAATGTTTCGTGGTTGCTAGTGCCTCTTTGCCACCCCGAGCGAGGTTTGCTGCAAAGGCATCAACTGCCTGAACCAAATCAGATTTTTCGCAGATATGTGTCGCTAGACCACTCTCAAATCCCTTTTGCCCAGAGATTGTTCCACCAGCGAGCAACATAGCCCTCGCCTTACCTGCCCCTATTTTTTTTATCAACCACGGGGCCACGACGGCTGGGCAGACACCAAGGTCTACTTCTGGGTAACCAACCTTCGACTCGGGATGCGTGAACGCAAAGTCGCAAACAACCATCAGACCGCACCCGCCACCCACCGCTGCACCTTGCACGCGTGCAATTGTTGGAACAGGAATCCGCCTAATTCTTTGCGAAACTTTTCCAAGACCACGGAGCATATCCCCCATCGCCGAAGGGTCATTAATAACACCTTTGAGATCCATCCCCGCACAAAAAGAACGCCCCTCACCAGCAAGAACCATCACACGCATACCATCGTTTCGTTCAACTTCATCAAGTCCAACATGAATGGCATCAATTAGTTCACTTGACAGAGCGTTGTGTTTTTCTGGCCTACGCATCGTTAAGGTGACAATATTATTTTGTTCGGTGAGTTGAATCATGTGCATAGGGTACGGTTTATGTTGGATTCATGCGAATCAATTCTGCAAGTGCATCGCCCGGGCTGTCTTGGCGCATCAACGATTCACCAACAAGCACAATATTTACACCATGTACGCGTAATTTATCAAGGTCTTCTGGATTACAAATTCCAGACTCGCTTACAACGATGCTTGTGTCATCAAGAACATCCACCATACGAACGGTGTGATTAAGATCCGTCTGCATCGTCTCTAGGTTTCGGTTGTTAATGCCAAGCAAACAATACCCAGCATGTGGAAAACCGACGTGTTGCTGAATTTTCAGTAAGTTTTCCATGTCATGTGCTTCAACAAGCGACGTCATCCCCAATTTTTGAACGAGAATTTTAAAATCAACCAACTGACCCTCTGGAAGTACCTCTGAAATGAGCAAGACGGCATCTGCACCAGCGGCCCGCGCTTCCCATATTTGATATTCATCAATGATAAAATCCTTTCGAAGCACCGGGAGCCCCACTCTAGATCGAATTTGTTGAATGAACTCAATGTTTCCACCAAAAAAATGCGTATCTGTAAGGCAAGAGATGGCGGCAGCACCCGCCTTCTCGTACGCTAGGGCGATGTCAACCGGATCAAAATCCTCTCGAATCACACCAGCAGACGGGCTCATCTGTTTAATCTCCGCAATAACACTCGTGCTACCGCGCGTGTGCCCATTCACAACAGCACCAAAAAAGTTCCTCGGTCGTTCCATCGCTTCCGCCTCTGCGCGAACATCTTCAAGCGCCTGCTCCTTTTTGCACCTCGCAACTTCTTCGCGTTTGTATTCAATAATAGTTTTGAGTGTGATTGTCATGTTTGCTTCAGTTGCCAAGGGTAACGATGAAACGGCCATTGTGGAAGGGAGCTCAATCGATTTCTTCACAGTCATTTTGGTTGTTTTCTCAATTGGTATTGGATTTTGGTTCAAAAAAACCGGTCAGAGCACACTTCCAAGAAGGGGGTACCTCGACCCAGCGATTACCCCAACTATGGCAATTTTATTATGTGCGGCGATGTTTCTCCTTGGAGGACTCGGCGAATTCTTTGGCAATGGTTTTGCTCCAGAGGGAACAACACAAAGTAGCGCTTGGACCTATGCATTCGCAATGGGCGCACAAATTCCAGTTGTTGTTGCATATGCAGTTCTTCGAAAACGATGCGGTTCACGGCACATTGGACTCGTTGCAGTTATCGCCTTTGTTGTATTTGTACCCATGGCACTCGCGACAGCGGGGCTTTTGCACGGAATATTATCCATCGCAGGCCTTGAATCCCCCTCAGCACTGGGGCACAAGACACTTGTAGAGCTTGCTTCAAGTCCGTGGACAGCATCCACGTGGGTTATCGTTATTTGTGCGACGCTTGGAGCTGGAATATTTGAAGAAGTGCTTTACCGCGGTCTCTTATTACCTACATTCGCCGCTGTTCTTGGAGGGAAAAATGCTTGGAAAGCAATCATCGCCACAAGCATCTTGTTTGCAGCAATGCACGCAGGTGCTGCCCCGATTTCAGCAATGGTCGGACTCTTTGTCCTTTCGATTGGCTTGTGCTGGGCAAGAGTAAAAAGTGGCGGAGTGCTCGCTCCGATACTAATTCACATAGTTTTTAACACAATGAATATCGCATTTGTTTACAGTACCACTCTATGAACACACGAGAAGTAATTTTGACAGGCGATACTCCAACAGGACAACTTCACCTTGGGCACTATGTCGGATCGGTTCGGCGTCGAATAGAACTGCAAGAAACACATGAGTGTTATTTTTTACTTGCAAATATGCATGCGTATACAACTCGCTCTGATCATCCAGATGAAATTCATTCAGACACTCTTGAAATTGCACGAGACTATTTGGCAATGGGAATTGACCCAGACAAAGCAGCAATTACACTGCAATCTGAAACGCCAGCAATTGCAGAGCTCACTTTTTTGTTTGCAATGTTGCTGCCGTTTAATCGCGTGATGAGAAACCCAACACTGAAAGAGGAAATTAAAGTGAAGGGGCTTGGCGACAACTATTGTTTTGGTTTTCCACTTTATGCTGTTGGGCAAACCGCAGACATTCTTGCGTTTCGCGCGCACTCTGTTCCGGTTGGTGAAGATCAAATTCCCCACATTGAATTAACGAGGGAAGTTGCACGTCGATTTAACAAGCTTTATTGTGGCATTGACGAAAATATTGAAGATGACGATCCGATTATGTTGGAAAAAGGCGTGTTTCCAATTCCACGAGCAGATGTTGGCAAGGTTGGAAAACTAATAGGTACTGATGGAGTAAACAAAATGAGCAAGTCTTTAAACAACGCTATTTTGATTACAGATTCGCCCAAAAAAGTTAAAAAGAAACTCGGTCAGTTGTATACAGGTAGACAATCTATGACAGATCCCGGTGACCCAGACAGTTCGTTGATGCAATATGTTGACACGTTCGTTACTGACACTGATCGTGTCGCAGAACTAAAAGATAAATATGTTTGCGGCGACAACATTGGTGATGGTCACATAAAAGTAGAGGTTGCTGCGGCGATAAGTGAATTGCTTGAGCCAATGCAAGAGCGCCGTGCAAAGTATGAGGGTGATGATGATATGGTTATTGATATTATTCGAGACGGAACAAAGCGGGCCAATGTAAGGACGGAAGAAACGTTGGCAATGGCAAAAGAAGCAAGTAAACTGAATTTCTTTGATAGGAAAATAACATTCTGAAAGTGAATATCATGAGAACACTCTTACTCTGTACATTTTGTTTCCTAGTTTCTTGTCAAAACCCATCGGGTAATCCAGGATTGGCTTCTGCGACGTATCCGATGGATTTACACATTACAGAATCAGTACCAATTCAGGTAATACGAGATGGTGAGTACATACTAATTGTAAACAGCACCGCGACTGATTACACAAACACAACACTCTGGGTAAACCAACGGTTTTCAAGTTTGCTTCCTCCGGTACCCGCTGGTTCAACGTTGCGTTTCGACTTGTGGTCACTTCGAGATGCATACGGCGAACAATTTAATGCTGGTGGTATTTGGAGAACAGACGAACCAACACCACTTGTCATAGCAGAACTACAACTTGGAAGCGAAATACCACTTGTTGGTTTGGTTGTTGTTGGCGAGGAGTAGCACTCGTGTCAGTTAATATGCAAACCGCCGAAGCGAACAATCACTCGTGTAAAGATATTAGTTCGTTCGCAAAAAAGGTCGTTTTAGATTCTAGAATTTCAAATGCTTGCAAGGGTTTTGATGTGCCTTTTTATCAAGCGGGACTTGCGGGATACAGCGATGGTGCGATGCGACTGATTGCGAGGCAGCACGGATGCCCGTTTTGTGTCACTGAAGCATTGCTTGATCGAACACTTATTAACGGTGGAAAGGGTCGCCGCAAGGAGGACCCAGACATTCTTGCTGAGGAAGCGGCGAGCGGTGAAATTGAAGGAAATACTGCTGCCGGCTTAGATGACCACCCCATAGCTGGGCAAGTGATTGGAACTACTCCAGATGAAATGGCGCAGGGTGCTAGTATTCTTTCTGAAATGGGGTATGACATGATCGATGTGAATCTTGCGTGTCCGGTTAAAAAAGTAAGGCGAAGAAACCGCGGTGGTCATTTTTTGACTTCGCCGAAAGAGGCATGCGACATACTTTCAGCAGTTCGAGATGCTGTTCCTTCTGATCTTCCAACAACCGTGAAGTTGCGAAGAGGATGGGATGACACGGAAGATTCAAAAGACAATTTTTTAAAAATATTCGACCATGCATATGATGTTGGCTATACGTGGGCGACGGTACATCCTCGAACTGTGGAACAAAGATATCGCGGACCATCCAAGTGGGTGTTTTTGAAAGAGTTGGTTGCATCAAGACCAGACAGAGTAATTTTTGGAAGTGGCGACATTTGGTGTGCTGCAGATATTTTTCGTATGATGAAAGTTACCGGTGTAAAAGGAGTTTCGGTAGCGAGGGGTTGCATTGGTAATCCGTGGATTTTTACGCAAGCGAGGGCCTTGATAAATGGCGATGAGCCGAAGATGCCGACGGTAGAAGAGCAAAGCAAGACCCTGCTTAACCACATCGATTTGTGCACAAGATTGCATGGTGAAAAGGCTGCGTCGAGAATGATGCGGAAGTTTGGAATTCAATTTTCAAAATATCACCCTAAAACAGAAGAAGTGAAAAAACAATTTATTCAGGCGGAAACGATATTGGACTGGAAGGCCGTCATCAAAGAGTTTTATTCATCAGAAGCAAGTTCTTGACGTTGCTCTGGAGTTAACCCAAGCAACATTGATTCAACAGTTGCAGTGTTTAACTCGTGCATTTCAGCGGTTCGTTGAAGTATTTTGTTCTTTGTTTTTCCACTCAATCCACAGCCAGAAGAAAGCGGATCTACACCTTCGTTGATTCGTGCGTTTTTGATTAACTCGACAAGCGCTTGTTTTTGTTTTTTGTGCAACGCTTCGTAAAGGTCCATTTGCGAATCGACCATGTCAAGAATTTTTTGATCTTTTACTGAATCAGTAATTTTATAAAATAGATCTGCAACAGATTCACTTTTTGGAATTGTTGGATATCGATATTCAAGTGTAGACTCGTTTTCGAATGGCGCTATGAGTTCGCTGTAGATTGCCCACCGTTGCATCGTTCTTCGTTCGGCTTTTGCGCATGTTGCTCGATCACCCTCGAGTTTTGCGATGATTGCTACAAACCGATCGTCCCGGTCATCATCTGAGTGTTGCAAGAGAAAAGAATCAACCGCTTCAAGGAACCGCGTGTTTGTTGGAACAAATGCTGCAATATCAAACCATGTTGTCGCTTTCCATGGATTGTTCACGTTTCGCGCATCAAGAAGAATGGTTCGTCGAGTCTCCATAACCCCATTACGTAAAGAGTCGCCATCACCTAGAACAGCGATTGACTCAAGGAATGAATCAAGCAAGTCATCGGCACTGTTTGCTAGCTCAAGTTGCTCTCGTAATTCTTCAACGCGAGATAGACTGTCATCTTTAGTGCCTAGTAACTTCGCCACATTCTCCAGGTATTCATCGAATACAGCCCTAGCGATTACCCTTGATTCGTCTTGAAGCGTGGGTTGAAGTATTTTGACAAACGTAGCCTCACTACAAACTGGCTGTACACCCAAAAAAATCCCTACCAACACTCCACAAATCATACCCACATCATACCCTCACCCCCCACAATAGAGGGTCTGTCCCCGAGACAGACCTGGGGACAGAGCAGGGGTCAGACCTGGGGACAGAGCAGGGGTCAGACCTGGGGACAGAGCAGGGGTCAGACCC
>CAYSYI010000028.1:0-14870 GCA_964435395.1 uncultured Isosphaeraceae bacterium | reverse complement strand
CAGACCTGGGGACAGAGCAGGGGTCAGACCTGGGGACAGAGCAGGGGTCAGACCCCCTTTGTGGGTTTTTAGGGTCGTGGGTGGTATTTTGCGACGACGGCCTTCAGTTGGGAACGGTCGATGTGGGTGTAAATCTGCGTTGTTCCAATGTCACTATGACCAAGCAATTCTTGAACAACTCGCAAATCGGCACCACCAGCGAGCATGTGGGTTGCAAAACTGTGGCGTAAAGTGTGCGGGTGGACATCACCAAGGTCGGCACGCTTCGCAATTCGTCTCACAATCTGCCATATCGCAACGCGCTCAAGTGGGCGGCCTGTATTTGAAAGCAAGAGTTTGCCCTCATCTCGACCGTCATCAAAACGCAAAAGGTTCGGTCGAAGCTCTTCCACATATTGTTGAACAGAAAGTAGTGCAGGCTCGCCAATTGGGACAAGTCGTTGCTTGTTTCCCTTGCCTGTTACCATGACAACCGAGAGCGTTTCCTTGAGATCGTTGGGTGCAATGCCCGCAACTTCACTTGCTCTTAATCCACCAGCATACATAAGTTCAACAAGCGCACGGTCTCTTTGCCAAAGCCGACCAGATTCCGAGTTTGTTGCTTCGATAAGCTGTTTCATTTTCTTAGGAGACAAAACATCTGGAAGTCGTTTCCATCGAGTTGGAGTTTCGAGTAATCGTGCTGGATCGTGTTCAATGCGATGCGACGCTTGTAAATAACGAAACAACATTCTAATTGTTGAAAGGTGTCGTGCGACGCTTGATGCTTGTAGACCTTGTTTACGGTGAAGATTCCGAATGTGAGTCGCTAAATGTGCAGGTGTTACATCGTTTGCGTTGCACACACCGTCTGCAAGAAGATCTGCTTTTAGTTGATCCAAGTCATGGCGATAGGCCTCGAGTGTTGCCGTAGACAAACCCGCTTCAACACGAAGGTACCCAAAAAAATCACGTACCTGTTGGTCGTAGTTCGACAGAGTGGCCATTGATTGTCATGTCTAGAGGCGCGGAGTTTGAGATACCAGAAAGTTCTTGGTACATCGAACATGAGCTGTACGTTCCAAAACAAACGCTGCACGCTTGATCAAGTCGACCAAGAGTGAACCGACTCGAACATGCAGGGTTGCCATCCTCTATAAACGGACAACATTGCATGGCGGCATTTTGGACTTGAAAGGAGTTCATCGAGAGTAGACCACTATCGGCACGTGCGGAACTCTTTGTTCAACAATGGCGTTATTAGACCCTTGACCAAGTTTCGAAGGTTATATCGAGCGGGTTCTGCTCATCTTTTGGTCGGGGTGTTGATTCAACACAGGTCCACCTAGACTCATCAAAGCGCGGGAAAAAAGTATCGCCTTCAATGGTTGCGTGAATGCGAGTGATGTGCAGTCGACTCGTTGTTTCTAGAACAATTTTGTAGAGTTCACCACCACCAATAACAAACACAGTTCCAACCGTATCGATGGTTTGAACGTCGTCAATAGAACGGACAACCGTCGCACCTTCAGCGATAAAATTAACTTGTCGAGTGACGACAACATTTTTTCTGTTTGGTAGAGCGCGACCTATGGAGTCCCAAGTTCGCCGACCCATAACGATAGTGTTTCCAGAAGTAATTTTTTTAAAGTGCGCGAGGTCGGCAGGTAAGTGCCAAGGCATGACGCCGTCCGACCCAATTACAAAGTTATCTGTAATGGCGACGATTATTTCCATGGTGTTAAATGGCTACCGGTGCAGAAATGTGCGGGTGAGGATTGTATCCAACTACTTCAATGTCTTCGTACGAAAAATCGAAGATCGAAGTTACGTTTGGATTTAATTGTACTGTTGGTAGCGCGCGCGTTTTTCGTGTGAGTTGTTCCTTGGCTTGATCAACATGATTGTCGTATAAATGTGCATCGCCAAACGTGTGAATAAAATCTCCGAGCTCAAGTTTTGTAACTTGCGCAATCATCATTGTTAATAATGCATAAGAAGCAATGTTGTACGGTACGCCTAGAAAAATATCAGCACTCCGCTGGTACAGTTGGCAAGAAAGTTTATTGTTGGAAACATAAAACTGGAACATGGAGTGACAGGGCGGCAAAGCCATCTGATCGATTTCGCCCACATTCCACGCACTCACGATATGTCGCCTCGAATTTGGATTGTTTTTTATGCCATCTACAAGGTTTGAAATTTGGTCAATTGTTTGACCCTCCGTAGTTTTCCATGATCGCCACTGGGAACCATAGACTGGTCCTAGTTCACCTTTTTCATCGGCCCATTCATCCCAGATTGAAACTCCGTGATCGTGAAGGTATGAAATATTTGTTTCACCTCTCAAAAACCACAAAAGTTCATAAAAAATAGACCTGGTATGGACTTTTTTTGTAGTTAACAGGGGAAAACCCCTGTTAAGATCGAATCGCATTTGCCACCCGAACGTGCTCCTCGTCCCTGTTCCGGTCCTGTCGTCCTTTGGCGTTCCGTTGTTCAGAACGTGATCAAGTAATTCTAGATATTGTTTCATGGCTTTCAGTTGTCGAAGATACCATACCCTCACCAATAAGATGGAGAACAAACCACCACTACTTGATATTCGTGACGTTGAAATCATATTTTCCAACGGCAAAAAGGGAATCACCGCTGTGGATGGGGTAAATATTACATTGAGCAAAGGGGTGACCCTTGGGATTGTCGGCGAAAGCGGCTCGGGAAAATCCACTCTTGCAAGGGCTGTGATGCAACTCATTCCAACGACTTTTGGATCCATTTTTTTTGAGGGTGCAGATCTTTCGAAACTCTCAAAAAGAGAAATGCGATCAGTTCGCAAACAGATGCAGATGGTTTTTCAAGACCCAGGCGGATCACTTAACGAGTATATGCAAGTAGGGAAAATAGTGGGCGAGCCACTACTTGTTCATGGCATTGCGAAGGGTCCAGAGCTGAAAAAGAGGGCCGCATTTCTTCTTGAACAAGTTGGACTTGATCCCGACGACGCCATTCGATTTCCTCGCGAGTTTTCTGGCGGACAAAAACAACGGATTGCAATTGCAAGAGCAATTGCTCTACAGCCAAAACTACTTGTGTGCGATGAACCAACATCAGCACTCGATGTAAGTGTTCAAGCCAGAGTATTAAATGTACTTTCTGATCTCCGAGATTCGCTTGACTTGACAATCTTGTTTATCTCGCACGACCTCGCGGTGGTTCATCATTTTTGCGACGAGGTTGCAGTGATGTCGAATGGAAAGGTTGTTGAACATGGAACGGTAGAGCAGGTTGTTCGCTCGCCTCAGCACGAAGTAACAAAAGAACTTGTCGCATCAAGTCAAGTGTGGAACTTTTCTGATTCTCCGTCAATCATGGAGTAAGGGTGTTTCCCGAGTTGGCTTTCGTTCACGTTTTTCATCCACGTTTCTGCAACAGAGACAATGTTGTTTCCAATGTTTGCAATTGGTTTTGCAAACGATGGTTGCCACCCTGTAAGTCCAGCAAGATCTTGCATGACAACCACTTGCCCATGACATGAGGTCCCCGCACCGCAGCCTATGACGGGAATAGTTGTTGCTTCAACAACTGCAGCTGAAACCTCTTCAGGAACGGCTTCAAGCAAAAGCATTGATGCGCCGGCTTGCTCCATTGAGATTGCATCATCAACAATTGTATTTGCTGCATCTGCACTGCGCCCCGCCGTTGTGTATCCGCCCGTTTGTTTGGCCTGTTGTGGTCGAGAACCAAGGTGCGCAACTGCAGCAATGCCCGCGTCACAAATAGCAGCGAATCGTTCGGTGAAACGACCATCAACTTCAAGTTTAACGGCGTCCGCCGTGCCCTCGGTCATAAAGCGCCCAGCGTTTTGAATTGCTGATGCGTCATCGATTTGATAACTTAAAAATGGCATGTCGCCCATTACAAAAACATTTGGTGCACCGCGTTTTACCGCTGCAGTTAACGTAATTAAAAAATCAAGTGGTGCATGAATGGTGCTGTCAAAACCAAGAATCATTTCTGCAGCAGTGTCACCAACAAGCATTGTTGGAAGGCCAGCACTTGCCATCCAACTCGCTGTTGTTGCGTCGTAACAAGTTAGCATCGCCCACTTGTTATTCGCCTTCGACCACTTGCGTAGTGTTCGTAGGGTGACAGGTCCTTCGAGACAAGATGGAATAGATGCCCCTTGAGTTTCAATTATTGGTTGTTCTGTCATAGTAGTAACCTTTAGTATAGGAAGCGGTGTCCTTAATTACCAACATATCTTTCAAAAATTGCTTTCGCTCGACCCACATCATTGGTTCCGTGGATAATAGTGCGTCCATTGTGGAAGCAGAGCATTGAAATGGGAGTGTTGTTTTCGCCCTGTTCTTCTCGAAACGTGCCCCGAATCATGGTTTCAGAATATTCAAATGAGCCGTGTTCTTGTAGTTTTTTTGCGACAGAAACGAGGTCAAACTCATTCATGCCTGGAAGCTGCACCGCAAGTTTTCCGCACAGCGCGATTGGATCAGCTAAGCGTGCGTCAAGAAACTCAAATTGCTTTTTGTTACAGCAGGGACAGTCAACAGCGGGATCCCCTAAGCTGATTCGATTGGATTCTGAATTCCAGAGGTCAAACGTAAGAAGAGTGGGGGAAATTTTATTTTGATTCCCACTGATAAACTTTAGTACATCCATCGTTTGGCATGATGCGGCGACACCTATGGCTGGAGAAAGGACGCCCGCCGTGTCGCACGTTTCTTGTAACCCCGCTGGCGGTGCTTCCGGAAACAGGCATCGCAAGCACGGTGTTTGTTTCGGGATTATTGTCATAACGTTGCCCTGACCAGCAATGACGCCAGCAAACATATAGGGTTTGTTTGTCTTTACTGCAAAATCATTGAGAAGATATCGAGTATTAAAATTATCAAGTCCATCAACGATGACGTCTACTTCGCCGAGCAATCGTTCTATATTTCTAGCAGTGAGGTCTTCTACAAAAGATGTAATATTTATGTCGCTGTTAAACGTTTTGAGGTGTTTCGATGCAGCGTCTGCTTTTGGTTGTTGTGAATCGGTGTCTTCTTCGGTGAAAAGAACTTGCCGTTGCAGATTAGTTGTTTCAACTATGTCGCGATCAATGAGTGTCATGTTTCCAACACCTGCGCGAGCAAGCATGGTTGAACTCATGCAACCAAGCGCACCAATTCCAACAATGGCGACGTTTGCTTTTGAAATACTTTCTTGTCCACTATCGCCAATACCCTCGACAAGTCGCTGGCGGTGATAACGGTCTGGTACAACCATCTCTTGAAAAGCCTATTTAGAAGGCAAAGTGTGAGAACGCCTTGTTCGCTTCTGCCATGCGGTGTGTTTGTTCACGAGTGTTTACTGCTTTGCCCTCACCTTTGGATGCATCCCAAAGTTCTTTTGAGAGACACTGAGCAAACGGCTTCCCTTTTTCTGCTCGGCAAGCTGTGATAATCCAACGGAAGGTCAAGCTTTGCCTTCGCCTTGCGTTTACAGGCATCGGTACTTGGTAGTTTGCACCGCCAACTCGTTTTGAGCGAACTTCAACGTTTGGTCGAACGTTCTCGAGTGCTTTGTGGAAAACATCCATTGAAGTCTTGGGACCGTCTTCGTCATTTCCACCCTCTTTTTTGAGGCGTGTTTCAATTCGATCAAGTGCGTCATACATGACTCGCTCAGCGACGGCTTTTTTACCATCTTTCATAAAGCAGTTGATGAATTTGGCAAGAACTTTGTCACCAAATTTTGGGTCTGGTTTAAGTTGCTCTTCTGATTTAGTTATACGTCCAGCCATGGTTTTCCTTTCAGCTCATCTGTCACGAAGTTGTGACTTTGTTCACCGCACTTAGGAGTAGATACTTTCTACTTCCGATGGAGTGCGATTACTTGCTTGCACAGAGTTGTGCGATTAATTACTTACCTTTTTTTGTTCCGTACTTCGAACGACCCTGCTTGCGTGCATCAACACCAAGTGTATCGAGCGAACCACGAACTACGTGGTATCGAACACCAGGGAGGTCACGAACTCGGCCGCCTCTTACAAGAACAATAGAGTGCTCTTGAAGGTTGTGGCCTTCGCCACCAATGTACGCAGTAATTTCTTTACCATTTGATAATCGAACACGAGCAACTTTTCGAAGCGCGGAGTTCGGCTTCTTTGGTGTTACTGTTCGTACTTGAAGACAGACGCCACGTTTTTGTGGACATCCTTCAATATCACGAACTTTAGATTTGACCGTTGGGGTCTTTCTTGGGTTTCGTACGAGTTGGTTGATTGTTGGCATAAGTAATTCCGGTGTACTGATTTATTCGCCTTCCATAGGTCGAGCCACACATCATACCACTACTAGCGTGGGAAGCAACCACCCACGCCGCAACCATAGTCCGATAACACAGTTGCCTCAGAGGTCAAGTGTCAAATTAATTGGCTCTGAGCCAATTATGAGGAATCGCAGGTGGTGGAGGTAACTCCTACTGTAGTTACGCAATAACGCGGTTTTACAACAATTACTACATTAATTGGCTCTGAGCTAATTATGAGGAATCGCAGGTGGTGGAGGAAACTCCATGTTGAGAAATTTGGTTACCAGAGTGAAATGAGGGTAAGAAGGTCGGAAGTGTCGACAACACCGCTTTGATCGAGGTCGCTCAGGCAGTTTGAACATCCACCCCACGCACTGATAATAGACAGAAGGTCGCCCATTCCAATGGAGCCATCGCCGTCAAGATCACCGAACATGGTGTGTTGGAGCCAAACAGGATTGGCAAGACAGAGCAATTCGCCGTTTGAAACTCGTAACGTGATGAACTTGTCATTCGAATCAAGCCCCAAGTTGCTTAAATGTAAATCGAGAGAGTAGGTTTGCGCTCCGGTGGGTTCGTACGTTTGTCTCACCTCACCGTCAACCAAAACTTGAGTTTGATAGTCACCGGCGTATCCCATACTTGAGTTTGTGCGAATTGAAACAACAACATCATCATTCCACCCGCTAGGCAACAATGCAACTTCACCCGTAAATGAACCGTTTACAGAAACCCATGCAAGTGGACCATTCGAAGCAAGGCAATGTCCGTCCACCATTCCATCTTTCAAGTTGGGCCGAGTCACGCTTTCCATCGCGACGTACGTCCAGACTCTTCCAATATTTCCCGGCTCATGCGCGTCGCTGTTGCCTATGCCAACAGGAAAAAGATTTGGCCATCCAGAACGATAAGGCAACTGACCGTTTGTTGGCGCGCCAATTCCGTTTAAAAGTTCGTGCCATTTTGACCAAGTAGACCAATCATCATCATCATATGTTCCTTCAGCAGAACAAATCAACTCCATTCCCGCCCAACCATTTGTACCGTTTCCCCAATTCCACTCGTAAAAAAACAAGTAAGCCCAATCATACGGATGTGCTATAAAACCATAAGCGCCAGAGTTGTTAATTCGATCGATAATTGTCTGTTCTGATTCGCAGTTTGCATGCCCATACACCATTCCACTCGATGGATTTGGCAACATGCCAGCTAGATCCTGCTCAAACGGTAAACATAACATATGCGAAGCCAAATCCCACGTGCCTTGTTGTCCCAAACCCATTTCTTGGCTGTATATAGAAAGCCAATTATGGTCATTTCGGTATTGTTGGCACTCCGATTGTCCCCAATCGAATTGCGAAGAGACATACCAATCACGATTACCCCAAAACTCTGAGTAGGTAACGTTGGAATGGTCGGTAAAAATCGCCCAATCAAGACCAATTGCCTCTCCATACGCCGAATATTCATACGGTTCTTGTTCTGTGCCATCAAGAATTACAGCATCCACCGAAAACGAAGTGTGAATATGTTGATCGCCTGCAAACCACCACAGCGCATTCGAACTTCTCATTGGAGAAACAGTTGTTTGTTCGCAATTCTCATCAATCACAATCGCAACATCCGCATCGCCACCCCGCGGCAGTGGCGATTGTTTGTTCACCAAAACTGTTTTGCGAATTGTCCGCGGTTTGCCATCTTCAAGCACATCAATTTCTACGTGAATAGTTTCTGTTTCACCAGCCACCATCCAACTCGTTGTACAAACCTCTCGGTTAAGTTTCGACAACAAATCATTAAACAGCTTTTGTTCTTTGACAGCCCCACCATTTTCAAATAATGATTTTGCATTTTGTACCCGTTGCAGTAAATCACCTTGCGTGTACAACATTTTTCTCGGAATACTTTTTTGCGGTTTATCTCCAAGGATGCGAATCTCGGCAACGAACACATTATGTGCGGAGTCGATATTTCGAATTTGCATTGAAACCGGAAAATCACCCTCCTTGCGTACAACCCAGGGTGGACTTACCGAAACGTACAATCCCTGCTCAAGTGCATCGGATTCAATCCACGGTGTCGAATGGTCGTGTGCCCAAGAAAAACTAGTGAAAATTAAGAGAACCCAGAGTGCTTTCATGACACAATCGTACGCTTTTGCAGGATTCATTGCAAGAGTTTTTCTGCCTCAGCAGAAGCAATCGTGTCGCACCGTTCATTTTCAGGGTGACCAGCGTGACCCTTCACCCAATTTGTTGTGATGATGTGCTTTTCCCGCAGTTTTGCAAGCGGTTTCCATAAATCTTGATTTGCGACCGGCTTCTTTGCGGCGTTCTTCCATCCCTTCGCAATCCACCCATCCATCCACTCGATTAATCCCTTGGTGACGTACTGCGAATCTGCATGAATCTCAACAACAGACGGTTCGGCCAATGACTCGAGAGCCCGAAGCACAGCGGTTACTTCCATTTTCTGATTTGTCGTGTCAGAGTTGCCACCGCTTCCAACCACTTCGTTGCCATCGCTATCTCGTAAAATATACGCCCACCCGCCCGGTCCCGGATTCCCCAAACACGCACCATCAGTAAACAAAGTAAAAGTTGGAAGTTTCGGCATCGTACAAACAGTATCGTCCGTTCGACCTCTGATACCCTACACGTATTATGACAGTGTTTCGCATTGAAGTTCGAGTTCCAGAGGGTAGCCAAGACCCGCGGGGGAACGCCGCACTCAAACAAGCAAATGATGCGGGGTTTTCACCATCTTCTATTGATACAACGGCGGTGTATCTTATAGAGGGCCTACTTGATGAGAGCTCAGTTCAAAAAATTGCAGATGAATTATTAAGCAACCCAGTTACCGAGGTTGCAAACACCGGTTCTTCAAAACCCCACGCTGATTCAATAATTGAAGTGCATCCTCAACCAGGAGTTATGGATCCCGCAGCACAGGCAGTTGAACGCGCAATTGAACGCCTGCTCGGCGAAAGCGTACAAGTACAAACGGCAAGGCGTTTTGATTTCCACGGTATTGATTGTGACGAAGCAGAAAAACTTACTCGTCACTGTTTTGCAAACACGGTCGTGCATGAGGTTCATACAACTCCATACCACCCAACGGAGTTTCCTCACGGTCACGCGCACAATATGACAGTGCCGGAAATTCCAATTTCGGGATTAAGCGACGCGCAACTCAAAACAATGTCCCGCGATTCCCACCTCTTCCTTGATTTGGAAGAAATGCAGGGTATTCAGGCGCATTACAAATCGCTCGGTCGCGAGCCGCGTGAAATTGAGTTGGAAACACTTGCACAAACATGGTCGGAACACTGTGTTCACAAAACGTTAAAAGCAACAATTCAGTATACCGGTCCAGACTCTACAAATCGTCCTCATCACGAAGAACATGACGATGGTTCGGTCACTATTCACAACCTTCTCAAAGCAACGGTTGCAGCGGCGACCTTTGAATTGATGGAAGAACAAGTCGACTGGTGTTTGAGTGTCTTTGTTGATAACGCAGGCATTGTAAAGTTTGATGAAACACATGCCGTGTGTTTCAAAGTAGAAACACATAACCACCCATCCGCCCTTGAACCATACGGCGGTGCGGCAACTGGCATTGGTGGTTGCATCCGCGACATTATGGGAACGGGGTTGGCCGCGAGACCAATTGCCGCAACCGACACCTTTTGCGTTGCAAATTTTGACAACGAACCGCCGGAGGGCTGTTTGCCATCGAGACGAATTTTAAGCGAGGTTGTCCGCGGTGTTCGAGATTACGGAAACCGAATGGGCATCCCCACACTCAATGGCGGAGTTTGGTTTGATAACAATTACGCAGGAAATCCCTTGGTGTACTGCGGTTGTGTTGGCGTTATGCCAATCGATTGCATCGAGGGTGATGCAAAGCCGGGCGACCGAATTATTGTCATCGGCGGAAAAACGGGACGCGACGGTATTCACGGCGCAACGTTCTCTTCGGCTGAACTTACGGACACGCACTCCGACGAATTTTCACACGCTGTTCAAATTGGAAATCCAATCACTGAAAAAAAAGCACTCGACGCAATCCTTGAAGCACGCGACCACGAGTCAGGTTGCCTCTTTAGTGCAATAACAGATTGCGGTGCCGGTGGATTTTCAAGTGCAGTTGGTGAGATGGGCGAACAAATAGGCGCAACTGTAAACCTTGAAAAAGCACCACTGAAATACGCCGGACTTACACCATCGGAAATTTGGATTAGCGAAGCACAAGAACGCATGGTCTTGTCGGTTCCCCCTGAAAACGTCAAAACAATTCAGGAAATTTGCAACCGGCACGATGCAGAACTTTGCGACCTAGGTGAATTCGGCACACCCAAAAAAGAACTCGTTCTTCACTATGATGGCGAATTAGTCGGACAAATAGACATGCACTTTCTGCATGAGGGCTGGCACGGTGCAACGAGAGTTGCGCGTTGGAATAAACCAGAAATAAAAAAATCGGGCGCAAACCCAATCGACGTGCAAACAATGTTGCCGAAACTTCTTGCGCATCCGAACATCGCGTCCAAACAATCAATTGTGCAACAGTATGATCACGAAGTGCAGGGTCGTAGCGTCATCAGACCATTTTGCGGTCCTTCCGGCGGTGCACCATCTGATGCAGCAGTCATTATACCAGTTCGCGGTTCAACCAAGGGGCTTGCAATTGGAAGCGGACTTGCAACCGCGCTAGCGGACGACCCATATTTAATTGCAACTGCTGCAATCGACGAATGTGTTCGCAATATTGTTTGTGTTGGCGGCGATCCATCCACAATTGCAATACTTGATAACTATTGCTGGCCGAGTGTAAAGGATGAAGAGTCACTTGGAAGACTTGTCCGATGTTCGCATGGTTGTTACGACGCAGCAAAAGCATTTGGAACACCCTTTATTTCTGGTAAAGATTCTCTTAACAATCAATTTACCACTGAATCTGGCGAGACAATTTACATTCCACCAACCATGTTAATTTCTGGCTTCGGCATGGTTGATGACATAGCAACATGCCTCACGATGGATGCAAAAACACCTGGGAACACTCTTGTACTTATTGGCGAGACAAAATCGGAGATGGGCGGTTCGCACGTACTCTTGATTGACCAAGATGCAGCGTGCAGCAACGAATTGCCAGTGGTTTCCTTAACAGACGGTCCACGGAATGCAAAACTTGTATACGAAGCAATCCGAAACGGTTTCGTTACATCTGCGCATGATTGCAGCGAGGGTGGTGCTCTTCTCGCTGCAGCAGAAATGGCGTTTGGCGGCGATCTTGGTCTTGATTTGCAACTTGAAGAATCTCTTTGTTTCTCTGAAACGCCATCGCGGTATTTACTTGAAGTAACACCGGACAATCTTGAAAAAATCCAAGAACACTTTGAAGGTATTCCGTGCGAAGCGGTTGGCACGTTTAACGACTCAGACAAAGTTACTTTTGGTAGCGCTTCTTGGTCTCTAGAAAATCTATTTCGGTGCTGGGCAAATGGGATGGTTATTTAAGTGACGCAAGCACTCATCATTACTGCGCCCGGAATTAATTGCGACCTAGAACTTGGAGAGGGTTTTGTACTTGCTGGTGCAACTCCTCGGTACACGCACATAAATGAATTGTTAAAAAACCCTCAAATTATTGACGAAGTTGATCTCGTTGGTTTACCGGGCGGATTTAGTTATGGCGACTCAGTTGCAGCGGGCCGAATTATGGCAAGCATCATGCGCAAAACTTTATACCCAAAGTTTGTGGACGCACTTCGTCGCGGGGTTCCGATGATTGCGCCATGTAACGGTTTTCAAATTGCAGTGCAACTAGGATTGCTACCAGGTCCACCACCCGGAAGTGATTGGAACGAATTAGCACCAACTCCAACTGTCGCACTTGCGCAAAATGAATCAGCACGCTTCATTGACAAATGGGTGGAGTTCCATGTTCCAAGTAATACGCGTTGCGTTTGGACAAAGAACTTAGACGGAGCAGAGGAGACATCTCTTGTTCCTATTGCGCATGGTGAAGGAAGGTTTGTTCCAGAAAACGACGAAGTGATGCAATCACTAGAAGAAAATGGTCAAATTGCATGTCGATACGGATCGAACGATAATCCAAACGGTTCAGTAGGTGACGTCATGGGAATTTGTGATGCAAGCGGTTTAGTGTTTGGGTTAATGCCGCACCCCGAACGATTCTTACGCTGGACCCAACATCCAACATGGACAAGACTTGCACGTGAAAAACAAATTGGCGATACGATTGGTTTGCATATGTTTAAAAACGCAGTGGAACACGCGAAGCAAAACAGCGCAACTTCTAATTGTGTTGAGCAATCGGTATGACAGATCACCGACAACTTGCGGTTGAATTATTTAATCACACTTGGGCGTTGCTCGACAATACAAAAAGAACCCCAGAGCAAGATGAAGAAATGGTACATGCAGCGCATGCGTCAAGGTACCACTGGGGTATTGCGGGAACTAAAAAAAACCATGCTCGTGGAGAGTGGCAAATTGCGAGGGTGTATGCGGCGCTGAAGCGCTTTACTTCTTCCGCGCACCACGCACAACTGTACATGGATGCATGCAAAATGCATGACTTTGATGATTGGGATTTACCTTTTGCGCACGAGGGATTAGCAAGGGCACTTGTCACAAATCATCCTGGGGACGCAGAAAAACACTTGGCAGAGGCCCGGGAAAAAGGTGAGTGCATTGAGAAAGAGGAAGACCGGCAGTGGCTTAATGAAAATCTCGATGAAATTGCTGCAGCTATTGATGCAAACTGAAGAAACAAAGAAGTGCAACAATTGTGGGTATGACATGCGTGGCTTGTCAAGAGGAATAAAGTGTCCGGAATGCGGTGTGGAAAAAACGCAAAGTGGTTCAACGAGTGAGGGTCCAGACGGAAAACTTCTACAACTCATTAATGCAAACCTTGCGGTGAAAGGTCTTGCTCCTGTTCCAGATATCAGAGTTAGAACAAAGTACTGGATGAAACTTGGTGGGCTATTTGTTACAACACTTTTCGTTCTTCAACTCTGCGTGACTCTCTCGTTTGTTTCAATTGGGTTTTACAGAATTACACTCTTTTTATTATCTGTAGCGTGGCCATTTGTAGTTGTTGGCATGATGCCATCAAGTGTTGACGCGTCGTTGCCACCGATGTACGCATGGATTAGAAAAGTTGCCCCAATGTCGCAGTGGTGCTGGGTTGCGGGGTATGTTTTGTGGCTTGCATTTCACGTTACGACAGAGGAAGGAACGCTTGGAGGGAACCTAAGATATTTTTATCCAATATTGTGCTTGCACGCAATTGCAGGAATCGGCTTGGCGGGCATAGCGTTTTGGTTGCACGATCTTGCGCTTCGTTTAGAACTAGATTGCGCAGCAAAGCGGTGCAGTGTTTTTGCAATAGCAACGCTTTCGCTTGGTGTGCTCGTTTTTGTGCTCCCGTGGAAACATTTTGCTGCCGCAGGGCTATCAGGAGATCAAGGAGCCATTATGTGGTGGACATATATTTTTGCACTCATGATTCCATGGCTCTGGGTAGTTTCACTTTTCGCCCGTGCGCTGTTTGAGTTTTCATCAGATGCGAGTTGGGCGTTGCGTTATGACAACTATGTAGAGGGTAGAACTGAACGGGTTAGAAAGAAGCGAGAAGAGTATGAATCTACTCGATGGTTCTAGCGAAGCGCAGTAGAATACGAAGATGAGTGATTTAAAAACAATTCGTTGCGCAGTGATTGGTGTTGGTCGAATGGGTCGGCACCACGCCCGCGTGTATGCACAAATGGAAGACGTTGACTTTGTTGGCGTTGTTGACCAAGACGAAACAAGACGAAACGATATTGTTGAAGAGTGGGGTGGCAAGGCGTTTGCAACTGTTGAAGAGCTTATCGATACAGGAGTCGATGCGGTTACAATCGCGACTCCCACTATTTACCATCTTGAAGTAGCAGAGCCGCTTCTTGAAAAAGGCATTGCGTGTTTGATTGAAAAACCACTTGCGCCGACTGCGGAAGTTGCTAATGCAATTGCTCGTGCAGCCGAAAAGGGTGGAGCGGTTTTGCAGGTTGGGCACGTTGTTCGGTACGACCCCGTGATGCGAGCGGTTGCTTCTATCGAAAATCTAAAACCACGCTTCATTGAAATGGTTCGCATCAGTCCAATGACATTTCGCAGCGTTGATGTTGGTGTTGTTCTTGACATGATGATTCACGACCTAGATTTACTCACGATGTTGACTGGGCAAGAGCCAAGTGAAATTCGCGCAAACGCGGTAAGTGTGATGGGCGAAGCGGAAGATATGTGCAATGCTCGATTAGAATTTGCCTCCGAAGGTTCTGGATTGGGATGCACAGCGAACGTGACAGCAAGTCGACTTGGTTTAAAAACCGAACGCAAACTACGAATCATCAGCGAAGATTCGTATGTATCCGCCGACTTTGTAAAGAAGCACGTGACGATGGTTCGCAAAATTGCAAACGAAGAACAACTCCTTGATTTACGTACTCGGCTTGCAGCCGGCGAAGATTTGTCTTCGATTGATTACGTTGACTTAGT
>CAYSYI010000027.1:24528-30890 GCA_964435395.1 uncultured Isosphaeraceae bacterium | reverse complement strand
ACGGTCTGCGTAGAGCGATGCCCAGTTGAAGATGCCATCACGATGGAAGCGGGGCGACCCAAGATCAATCCCGATGTCTGCACTGCTTGCGGAGTCTGCCTCTACGTCTGCCCCGCCCCCGGAGCCCCAGGCGCCATCCACCTCCACCAAAATTAATATTTTGAGTTAGACATAAAAACGTTTTTCAGTACGAATTAATTCCTCGGAGGAATTGTTTTCCTCCCACATAAATAATCTCTTGTGGAGAATAAAGTCATAGAGGAGCCAAGTGGTGGACGTATTGGTCTCAAGAGAAAGCCCCCAGCGGAATCCGGGGGCTGGGGGCTTTGTGGGTGTCGGTCGTGGATTGAGCCGACTTATTTAAGGAACAAAGATAGGCGTTGCCATCGCATGGCACTGCGTACAACTTCGCCGTTCTGGGTGATCAGTTTGCAAGCCGGCGTACCCTGTGCTTCCATGGCATGAAAGACAATTGGTTCGCATCAATAACCCATGTGGCATCGTTGGGGGCGCACCGTCAAAAGCACGTTCGCCGCTTGTAGGGGGGAGCAACCCATGGAAGTAACTTGTCACCTCGGTGACCTCCCCAAACATATCACTTTCCTGTTCAATGTGGCATTGCGTGCAATTTTCAAGCAGTGCGTGTGGCATTGGACGTGCAATGCGCTTGCCCATCGTGAATCCTTCACTGTGGCATTCGAGGCAACTCTTGTTGTCGCCAAATGATACCGCGTGCGTCATCATCGGCGGAGCACCATCGAAGGAACGGTTTTGCATTCGTGCTTCGAGCGAATCGTTCCGAGTGCCGCTTGGTTTTGTGAATCTTCTTGATGAAACATCGATGGCTTCCTGAGGCGTTGACAACAACCGTTCCATGGACATGCGTTCACTGCTCGCAGTTGGTGGTGTCCAAGAAACCGAAGTCGTTGCAACCGCAGCAAGAAGCGCGGTTCCAATCAGTGGGATGAAAATAAATCGAGTATTCATGGCAACCTCCTTCTTACGCTTTGGCGGCTTTTGCCGCACATTTTTTATAGTCAGGTTGTTTTGAAATTGGACAGAACGCATCAAGCGTTAAATTGTTCACCAACTTTTTGTCATCGAAGAACGGGATGAACATGGAGCCCTTTGGTGGTTCACCGCGTCCGCCAACCCATGCTGGCAATGTTAACTCGCCGCGCCTAGTCGTCACAGTCACTAGATTGCCAGAACGGATATCAAGTCGCCTTGCGTCTTCCTTGTTGATTTCAACGTACGCCTCTGGCATTGCACGGCGGAGTTCTTTAATCTGATTTGTCATAGAACCCGTGTGCCATTGTTCAAGTACACGACCCGTGCAGAGCCACATTGGGTATTCAGGAGATGGGCTTTCGGGTGGTGCAACGTATGGTCTTGACCATATTTGAGCACGGTGGTTCTTGGTCTTGGAATTGTAGAAATCAATTTCACGACCTTCTTCCACGAATGGGTCGTCGAAACCGCTGAAGCGGTACCTAGTTTCACGCCAAGAGCCATCTGGTTGCTGTACAACTGGCCATCTAAGACCTCGAGTTTTTACTAACTCATCATAAGGAGCAACATTCTTCTTCTTTGCAAAGGTAAACGGTCGGTACTCTTCGTACAAATATCGGTCGACATTTGTATCGTAGTACTTGTCCCAATCCCAAGCGGGAAACGTCTTGCCGTTTTCATCAAGCACAGTAAACAAGAACTTTCCGTCCTTGTCTTTCATGCCAGCGAAATCGCGGTCGTACAATTCCTTCGCAACGGCGATGACTTGCCAAACATCATCTCGCGCACCCATAGGTGGTTCAACTTGTTTGAACCATTGTTGCGTGCGACGTTCTGAGTTGCCAAAGATGCCATTCTTTTCAACCCACATGGCGGATGGAAGCACAAGGTCAGCGGCTTCAGTTGTAACGGTTGGATAGACATCAGAAACAATTAAGAACTTATCTTTTTGTCCATTCTTCGCATTGAACAATTTGTCCAAGTTTGGAAGTGATTGTCCTGGGTTTGTCACTTGTACCCAGATGGTTGAGATGTCGCCACCTTCAGAAGTTGGCTTGCAGAATTGTTCCCACATTTTTACGGTGTGATATCCGGGCTTTGCATTAATTCTTCCTTTTGGAAGATTCCAGAGTTCTTCGCAAGCAGTTCGATGTGGCTCAAGTTTAACGATGCGCCCGCCTGGAAGTGCATGTGCTAGCGTGCCAATTTCTCGGACGGTGCCGCAAGCAGATGGTTGCCCTGTCAAACTTTGAGGTCCATCGCCTGGCTTTCCGAAGTGGCCGCTCAAAAGGTGAACTGCATGGAGGAGCGTGTTCATCGCTGTACCGCGAGTATGTTGATTCATGCCCATGCACCACAAACTTGTGATTTTCAAATTTGGATCGCCAAACCTTTCGGCAAGCATGATGATGTCTTCTGCTGGAACACCAGAGATTTCTTCAACATATTCGGGGGTGTATGGTTTGAGACCTTTTTTGTAATCTTCAAAGGTAATCGCTTCGCCAAAGAGTGATGGGCCACTTTCAGGGTCACCACGGAATGCGCAGTTATCTTCGACAAACTTTTTGTCCCACGTTCCATTTTTGATGAGTAAGTGTGCAATGCCATTTGCAATGGCAAGGTCGGAGTGTGGATTAAAGTTTAGATATTTATCAGCAAAATCAGTAGTGCGTGTTCTTCGGGTTCCAATGTCAATGATTTCTACTTTGTCTCCACGGCTTCGTCGGTCAAGTACTCGGCTGTAGAGGACAGGATGCATTTCGGCGGGATTGTTGCCCCAAGTAATCAATACATCGCATTCATCTAAGTCGTCGTAACAACCTGCGGGTTCGTCAACGCCATACGTTCCAAGGAAACCAGTGACAGCAGATGCCATACACAATCGTGCGTTAGGATCGATGTGATTGTTTGCAAGTCCTGCTTTAATAAATTTCTGTGAAACGTATCCTTCTGGAATCGTCCATTGTCCTGAACCATAGATTGCAAAACCGTTCGGATCTTGTTCAACTCGGTCGGCAACAACATCGATGGCTTCTTCCCAAGTAATGGGAACAAGTTTTCCATTTTTGCGAAGGAGGGGAGTGGTGAGCCGGTCTTCTCCGTAAAGGATGGAACCGACATGGTAGCCTTTAACACAAAGCAATCCTTTGTTGACTTCTGCTTTTTGATCACCGCGAACTGCAACGATTTTTCCATCTTTTACGCCCACTTCTACATGGCATCCTGCTCCACAGAAACGACAAGGCGCTTTATCCCACTTGACGCCAGTTGAAGTGTCAAGTTGGTTGAGCGATATACACTTTGCGTGTGTAGCTCTCTGTAGTGCTGCAGCTGTTGCTGCAGTAAGTGCTGCGTGCTTTACGAATGTTCTTCTATCAATCATTTATGGTGCTCCCATTCACCCCCGAGTTTTCGAGTAATTGGTCATTTTGAAAGTCTACGGAAACGACGTGGACTTCGACAATTCCTTGGATTGAGCGTACATATTCAGTCGCTTCACGGGCTTCTTTAGCCGTTGTAGCATCTAGAACAGCTGGTTGAAACGTGTTTTCAATGCAATCGCCGAATGTGAAGCGTTTATCGAGTTTTAGTTGAGAAATACCCTCATCAGCGTGTTGCTGAGCTTCATCGAGCATGAATAGAAGGCCGCAGATGGGCATGGATGAGGATCCTTATGGTTGTGAATTTTTTCACCTTTTTCTTTAATAAGACAATCTTATCTTGATAATCTAAGAAGTCAAGGGTATACTGCCACTTAATCGTGAAAAACATCACAAAGTTTCGTTACACCAGTTGACCGTAAGGGCGGTCAAAACAAAGCCAACTAAGGAGGCATTCAAATGACATTTACCCCTCTCATCTCACTGCTACTGCTTGGAGCAAATCCAGGTAACGGCCTAGACGCACGTATTGCTGAACTTGAATCAGCAAACGCTGCAACAAATGCTCTCGTTGAACAACTTCGTCTTGAACTTGATCAAGAACGAACAGAAAACGATACAGATTGGATTTCGGAAGCACGTGCGACAGAAATTCGTTCACTCGTTCGTGATGTGCTCGCGGATGCAGATGCACGAAATAGTTTGCAAGGAAGTGGAGCGACTTCTGGTTGGAATAAAGGATTCTTTATCAACTCAGACGACGGTTCATTCTCATTAAACTTTCACGCTGTTTTACAAGTACGAGCTGCGTACGATGAACGGAATAATCTAGGTGCTGGCATTGACAACAGCACATGGGGATTTGAAAATCGTCGTACTGCATTGAAGTTCGGTGGACATATCTTTGATAAATCTTGGAAATATTTCATTCAACAGCTTTGGATTCCAAACGGAACAGCTTCATTACTAGACGCTTTGATTAACCATGACCTAGGCGATGGCTGGTCTATGCAATTTGGTAAGTTCCGTATGCCATTCCTTCGTGAAGAGCTTGTAAATTACACAAACCAGCTTGCTGTTGAACGAACAATCGTCAGTGGCCCATTTGGTATCGGTCGTTCCCAAGGTTTACAATTTACTTACAAAGATGAAGATTTTAAATTTAACGCAGCTGTCTTTGATGATTTTGATGGCATCGGCGGAAACTCAGCTCCTGCTGGTACACTTGATTCCGAAATCGCCTTTGCTGCACGAGCGGAATTTTTGCTCAAAGGAAATTGGAAGCAGTTTGGTAATTTGACATCCTTCCCAGGTGAAGAAAATGGTGTATTACTAGGTGCTGCGTATGCGTATGAAAAAGATGAGACGACTGCAAACCAAGATGACACAGATACTCGTTACACAGCGGATATCAATTTTCATTTTGATGGCGCTTCCCTCTTTGCATACTATGTACATCGTTCATTCAGAGATGACAGCGCTCCAGGAAACGATGTTGATCAATCAGCATTTGTCATTCAAGGTGGATATTTCATCAATGATGACACGGAGCTCTTTGCTCGCTATGAAACTGCAAATGCAGATACCGCAGGCGTGTCTGATCTTGAAATCTTGACAGCAGGATTCAACAAGTATTTTCATGGGCAAAATATTCGTTGGTCAACGGATGTTGGGTATTCCTACAACAGTATGGATACTGCTGGCTGGGCAACAAGTTGGGCTGGTCAGGCTGTTTTCACAAACTGGCAAACGGATGCTAATGGCGAAGACGGTCAAATGTTGATTCGCACACAGTTGCAATTGATGTTCTAATACTGATTCTGGAAAGGTTTTTCAGGCAGGGCAATTGCCCTGCCTGAAGCCGCCAGAAGAAAGGCACTATGAGGCAGCAGGAAAACAATCAGAATGAACTACGACTCGGCGACAGTTTTGGCTGGGTCGTTGCAGCGGGTTTCTTTCTATTAGCAGGGTGGTTTTTCCTTACCGAGCCAGTCATCGATCATCCTCTTGATGCTCCTGTTGCAGTCCAAGCGTCCATGCTTAATACAGGCGCTTTTCGAAGCGCGACACCAGAACCGCCTATTGTCAAAATTGGCGGCATGGACCAACAATGTAACTCGTGCCATACGCTCTTTTCCCAAGAGCAGTTGTCACCGAGGCGCCTTGCTCAACACACTGATTTGGATTTGAACCATGGTGGCAACGAATGGTGCTTCAGTTGCCACGATACAAAAGATAGAAATAAACTCGTATTAGCTGATGGCGAGCAAATCGGCTACGACCGAGCACCTGAACTTTGTGGCAAGTGCCATGGTCCAACGTACCGTGATTGGCAGGCAGGCATTCACGGTAAGACGCTTGGGTTCTGGAACAAGGAGATGGGAGAACAAACTCGTTTGAAGTGTTCTCAGTGCCACGACCCACATTCGCCTGCGTTTCCAATGATGGACTTACTTCCGGGACCAAACACATTACGTATGGGAGAAGGCGATGCAAACATTAATCGTCATGACCATAAACACAACCCACTGAGGCAGTGGCAAGAACATGAAGAGAGTCCATGGGAGGAAGGTCACTAATGCACTTGCCAATATTGAACAACGCAAACGCATACAAAGGTGCACGCAAAGGCGCTACGCGGCGCAGTTTCTTGCGCAAATCTGTTGCATTTGCTGGTGGAATAACTGCGTTTGCTGCAGCAATCAGTCCGCTCAAGGACATGAAAGATGCACCAGCGCGTTCTCTTGAAGACTGGTTCCGTGATCATTACAAAGAACTTTCGCAAAGTGAAAAAGAGATTCTCTTTGCTGACTTAGCACAAGATGTAAAAGACAAGTACGGCATCGATGTCACCATCGGTGACCCTCGCCCAATTCCAGGCGTTGAATATGGCTACGCACTTAACTTAAGCCGATGCAACGGCAACCGCGCTTGTGTGCATGCATGTGTAAAAGAAAACAACCAAAGTCG
>CAYSYI010000027.1:0-24428 GCA_964435395.1 uncultured Isosphaeraceae bacterium | reverse complement strand
GCAACGGCAACCGCGCTTGTGTGCATGCATGTGTAAAAGAAAACAACCAAAGTCGTAGTCCCGAAATACAATACATACGCGTTGTTGAAATGCCTTCGGGAACATTTGATCTTGAAAACGGCAGCCACAATTACGATGAATCGATGGTACCCAAAGACGGGCATTACTACATGCCGATTCAGTGCCACCAATGCGCGGACCCTCCATGTGTGAAGGTTTGCCCCGTTGAAGCAACATGGCAAGAAGACGACGGCATCACCGTCATCGATTACGATTGGTGTATTGGTTGTCGGTATTGCCAAGCGGCATGTCCATACTGGGCAAGGCACTTCAACTTCGCTGAACCCTATATTCCGCCAGAAGAACTTAATCCAGATATGGCATACCTCTCCAACCGTCCACGCGCGCGTGGTGTGATGGAAAAATGTCACTTCTGTTTACAAAGAACTCGAAAAGGTAGACTCCCAGCTTGTCTAGAAGCCTGCCCCACGGGCGCTCGTAAGTTTGGCAACTTGCTTGACCCAAACAGCGAGGTCTCACAAATATTGCGCACCAAACGAATTTTTGTGTTGAAAGAAGATGTTGGCACTCGCCCACGTTTCTTCTATTACTTTGATGAACGAACTCCCCGCCCCCGAAACGAGCAAAGCGGAGGCCAAGCATGAAACAATACCTTGACTTCCTCTGGAAATGTTTTAGAGTCAGTTTTGTTGGCGATTGGCGCTATCACCTTTGGATGTTTTTCCTTACGGCAATTGCGTTGTTCGGATTGAATGCATGGTGCACGCAACTCGTCAATGGTTTAATCACCACAGGAATGACGGACCAAGTTTCGTGGGGTTTGTTTATCGCAAACTTTACCTTCCTCGTCGGCATGGCAGCAGCAGCCGTGATGCTCGTTATTCCTGTCTATATCTACAAGAACCGTGAACTCCATGACTTGGTCATCTTTGGCGAACTCTTTGCAGTTGCAGCCATCATTATGTGCATGCTCTTTGTAATGGTCGACATGGGCAGGCCCGACCGATTGCATCACATGTTTATGCGTTTTAATTTTCCGATGTCCTTGTTGACTTGGGACGTTGTTGTCTTGAATGTGTATTTGCTTTTGAACTTGCATATATGTGGGTATCTGATTTACTGCGCCTATCAACGCAAGATGCCAGCGAAATGGTTTTATATTCCATTTGTTTTCATAGCAATTGTTTGGGCGATTAGTATTCATACAGTCACCGCGTTCTTACTCGTCGGTTTGGGTGGTCGACCGTTTTGGAACCAAGCGATTATTGCTCCTCGGTTTATTGCGAGTGCCTTTGCTGCAGGACCAGCGTTTATTATTTTGACGCTTATTGTTATTGATAAAGTGACAAGTTACAACGTCCCACAAAAAGCAATCAAAACACTTCGAAACCTTGTGCTTGTTGCAGCAACGATAAATGCGTTCTTGCTTATCAGTGAACTCTTTACGGAGTTTTACACTGACTCAGCGCACTTAGCTTCTACGCGATACTTGTGGTTTGGACTGCACGGACACAACGCGCTCGTGCCATGGATTTGGACCGCGGTTTCCTTTAACACCGTCGCGCTTGTTATTCTCTACTTACCAATTTCACGCATGCGTGGTTTGTTATCGTTTGCGTGCGTCTTACTTATCGTGGGTGTTTGGATTGAGAAGGGGATGGGGCTCATTGTTCCAGCGTTTACCCCAACGCCAATCGGTGAAATTGTTGAATATTTTCCGACGTTAAATGAAACGCTTATTTGCCTCGGCATTTGGGCGTTTGGCTTACTTATTTACACCATTTGTGTTCGTGTTACGATTCCAGTATTGAGTGGTCGGCTTACCGTTGACTCAGAAGTGGATCGAGTACGAACTCTACCTGACGAATCTTTAGATTCAAACGAACCCGAAACAAGAAAGGAGTGTTCATCATGAAAACACTACTAATAGGTTCATGTGTTGCTGCGGTCGTCATGACTACCACAGCATCCGCCTTGGCAGGTCCGTTCGGCCTTACAAGAATGAGCGAAGCAACGCAGGAATGCGTCGATTGTCACCAAAAGGAAAGCCCCGCGTTGTACGAAATGTGGGGTGACAGTAACCACTACCGTGCAAACGTTGGTTGCTTCGAATGCCATATGGCAGATAAAGGTGACATCGATGCATTCAAGCACTATGGTCAGAGAATCTCCGTCATCGTAAGCCCGAAGGATTGTGCTCGGTGTCATCAAGCGGAAGTTGAAGAATTCACAGCTTCGCACCACTCAAAAGCCGGACGAATTCTAGGTTCCCTCGACAACGTACTTGCAGAAGTTGTTGAAGGTAACCATGGAATGATTACAGAGGGATTTCCTGGAGGTGTTTCTGCTGCAGCTGTAAATGGTTGCTGGCAATGCCATGGTAGTCAAGTAAAAGTCCTTGAAGACGGTTCGCTTGATCCTGCTACTTGGCCAAACTCAGGTATTGGACGAATCAACCCAGACGGCAGTGAAGGAACATGCATGGCGTGTCACACACGTCACTCCTTCAGTGTTGCCCAAGCACGTCACCCAGATACTTGCGGAAAATGCCACATGGGACCTGACCACCCGCAAAAAGAAATTTATGAAGAATCCAAGCACGGTATTTTATTCTTCTCCAATGAAGACAAGATGGCGCTTGATTCTCAAAAATGGATTGTCGGTGAAGATTATTCTGCAGCACCAACGTGTGCAACTTGCCACATGTCACAAACGCCTAATCAGCCAGTGACACACGATGTTGGTATGCGAATAAGTTGGAACAACCGGCCACCAATTTCAATAAGGCCAGAAATTTCAGATAAAAACATGGGGTTGCCTGGCGCTGATGTTAATTGGAAAACTCGCCGTAATAACATGAAAGATGTTTGCCTTAATTGCCATAGTGAAAAATGGGTCGACAACTTTTATATTCAGTACGATGGCTTGATTGATTTATACAACACGAAGTTTGCCGCCCCCGGAAAGCGACTTTATGGATTGGCAAAACCGTTGATGAAACAAATCAAGTTTGGTAACAAACTCGACTTTACTTGGTTCGAATTGTGGCACCATGAAGGTCGACGTGCACGTCACGCAGCCGCGATGATGGGGCCAGATTATACTCACTGGCATGGTACGTACGAAATTGCTCGAAATTTCTACACTGAATTTATTCCTGAGCTCGAAGAGCTCGTCGAAAAGGGAATGCACAGTGGCAAAGAAGATCAAGTAGCTGCTGCAGAGGCACTGCAGACTGCCCTTGACGAAGTCCTCCATACGGATGACCATAAATGGTTTATCGGTATGATGGATCCTGCAGAAGCGGCTGAACGAAAAGCTGCTGCTGAAGAAATGAAGCAACGGTATAAAGACGATTAATCATTGTTTTTAAGAAAGAGGCGGGCTCTCTGAGTCCGCCTTTTTTTATTGGAGTAAAATGTGATTATGCAAGAACAAGATCCAATTGATTTTTCAGAAGAACACGCAAGGCAAGTGTTACGCGACCACATCACGATGATTGCGAAACGAAGTGTCGAAAAATATGGGCATGCAACAACGTTAAAAGTTATGGAAAAGGTGCTTGCAGACAAAGACATTATTCGACGAGAGGCTGCATGGCGGTTTGATACGTCATTGTTACAAGAAGGGGAGTTCGCGATGGCAGTTCCTCAAGATGACTCGTACATTATTGCAGTTCATGATTCATTTAAAGATAAGTCAGATGTACTCCCATGTATCATTGCGTATCATCTTGCAACAGTTAACTATGGTGAGAATGTCGTTGAATCGACAGAGGCAGAACTTTTTGGAGCCTCGCTTCTTGGTTTGGAAATTGACGACTATTATGAGCGTATTTGTGAGATAGCAGATTCTTTTTCATCTGTCTAAATCAATTTGTCCAAGGAGGGATGGAAGTTCCTTCTGCATATTTACCAGAGGGCACAGAGTTTCGCAAATTTGCAACATACGCTGAGAGAAGAACTATTTTCGTTTTGCTCAGCGACCCACTGAAGGGCAGCATCCCCTTGCTGATACTTCCTTTTGAAATGACTTCGAAGATGTCTGGTAATTTTTTTACAAGCACATATGTGTCATCGCAAAGGTTGGGCCCAGCGAGTCCATCGCCTTCATTTCCGTGGCAAGTAGAGCACTCAGCGCGAAAAACAACACTGATTGTTTGCATTAGATCTTCGTTTTTCATGTAACGAATGATGGTCTCTTGATTTGGCTCAAGTTCACCAAGTGCTAGTATTTGTGCCTCTTGTTGAAACAAGAGTGTGTCTTTGAGCTGTTCTTGGGACTCAGAATCAAAGAGTATTAAGTATGCCATTGCGGCAATAATTAACAGAGGTAAGATGAATATCCAAATGTTTCGCATGTTTTCCTAATTTCGGGTTCTAGACTGCTTTTTATTCAAATTTGACTGAATTCACAGAAGAAAGCGATATAAACATACTTATTTCGGTATTTCATGGAATAAACGGGATAAGATTGTCATATATTGTGATAAGATTCACGTATGGTTGGAAGAAACGCTCAACTGGCAATTGCTGCCTTGCTCGAACTTGCCAAATCAAATCGAAGGATGTCGGCGAGTGAAATTGCAGATGAATCGACGCTGTCGCCACCTTCAGTTGCAAAAGTACTTTCATCTCTTCGCCAAGGTAAGTTTATATTGAGTATTCCAGGGCCAGGAGGTGGCTTTACGCTTTCTCGATCCCCAGACAAAATCTCGATTCTCGACATTTGTACTTATTTCGAATTACAAACGGCGATGCCTGACGCATGTGCAATTCAATGTGGTTGCACAGAAGAGCAACCTTGTCGAGTGCACAAGGCTCTCCAAGATGTTGAAAATCTCCGCGAATCAACCCTTCGAGATATCACAATCGAAACACTGCTCGCAGCCTAATTTATTTAAGCTTCATCCAAGGAAACGTCCCGCGGGATAGTTTTTATTATGATGTTGAGATGACGACTGCAAAACGATTGGAACACTTCGGAGAAACAGTTTTTGCGACATGGAGTCGAATAGCTGTTGAGCAGGATGCGATTAATTTGGGGCAAGGATTCCCTGACTTTGAAGCGCCCGACTTTGTAAAGGAAGCTGCGATTCAAGCGATAAAAGATGGGAAAAATCAATATTCAAGAGCAGCAGGGCATCCTCTTCTCGTCCAGGCAATTGCTGATACGTTTGAAATTCCAGTCAATCCGTTCGATGAAGTGACTGTTACTTGTGGTAGTACAGAGGCTATCGCAAATGTCATTTTAGGCATTATCAATCCGGGTGATGAAGTGATTGTTATTGAACCTTTTTATGATTCGTATCTCGCACTTCTATCGATGGCTGGTGCAATTCCAAAAGTCATTACGTTGCATTCCCCTGATTTTACTTTCGATGAGGACGAACTTAGGTCTGCATTTAGCGATCGGACAAAGATGATTATTGTGAACTCCCCACATAATCCAACCGGTCGAGTTTTCACTCAGCGTGAACTTGAATGTATTGCAGAGCTCGCAATTCAACATGATGTGATTGTGCTCAGCGATGAAGTTTACGATAAATTGGTATTAACTGGCTCTCATATTCCAATCGCTACCATTGATCAAATGAAGGAACGAACTATTACCCTTCGTTCCCTTGGTAAGGTTTTTTCTGTCACAGGCTGGAAAATCGGTTGGGCAGTCGCACCCACGAGGTTCACTACAGCACTGAGAACTGCGCACCAATTCACTACTTTTTGTGCAGCAACACCACTGCAAGTCGCTGCAGCGACTGCACTGCATGCTCCTGATTCTTATTTTCAAGAATATACGACCAAATATCGCCAACGACGGGATATCCTAGTTTCCGGCTTACGTTCAGTTGGTTTTAATGTTCATAGCCCCGAAGGGACCTACTTTGTCCTTGCCGACCACACGCCATTTGGTTTTAAGGACGATGTCGCATTCTGTCATCACCTTGCTCAGCAGTGCAGAGTTGTCGGCATTCCACCCTCCGCGTTTTACTCTAAGAGTAATGAGGGCAAGGGGCACGTCCGTTTTGCCTTCTGCAAGGGCGTAGACACCCTAAAAATGGCAGTTGATCGCCTTAAATCCCTTCTCTGAGGGTGAAAATTTTGGTATGATGTCGTGTTCCCCAAAAGGTTAGGAGCCCTCGAATGTATGCAATCGTAGAAGACAGTGGAACACAGATCAAACTTAACACAGGCGATGTACTGCAGATAGACATCCGCGATCTTGATGGTGACTCGATCACCCTCGACAACGTTCTTATGATCGGCGGTGATAAGGGTAAGCCAACTATTGGAACACCTTATGTAGAAGGTGCTTCAGTTGCAGTTGAAGTTCTTGAAGAGGTGAAAGGCGATAAAATCGATGTTATTAAGTTTAAACGTCGTAAGGGATATCGTCGTAAAACTGGTCACCGTCAACGCTACCTCAAGGTTCGCGTAGGCGATATCTCAGCAAAATAAACAAAATCTTTTATTGGAGTAACTCAGCAACGTTAGCGAGTTGTTGAGCTTTTGTGTTGTCTGGAACTGCTTGGACATGGCCGAGCATTGTTGCTGGTGTCAGCAAGTCATTGAAGCCAGCATCCTTGTGTTGAAGTGCAATTGTTGCATCTTCAATGTTTAGAATCATCCCAGTCGCAGGTGTTCCACTCATCCAGCAAAATCCGCCACCCCCGTAGATTCCCACATTTCCCTCAGACAGAATGATGTATGTAATTGAAATATTCGTCGACAAGGAAGTAAGTGGCGTTTTACCGGCAACTGGTTTCCATAAGACTTGAAGATGAATGATTTGTCCGTTTGTGAACTCCCCGCTCTCGAGTTGCTCAAGAGGGATGTCAGTCATCCAAACATCGCCTTCATTGGCAAAGCCATCCGTGCATACAATCGTTGTGCAATTTGCCTGAAGTACAACACGTTGAAGTCCCATTGAGTGAACTTCAAGAGAGGAACTTTGCGAAGAAAAAACGCCTCCAGCAGAGCACGATGAGAGGCAAAGAAAAAGAGAGAGGAAGAGCTTAGGAATCATCTCTTGCTACGGTCTCGATCTTCTCGTTTGATTCGATATTTTTTGTTTCGTTTGAGGCAGTTGTGTGCTGAATTCCTAAACATGCAAAAGCATCACGCTCAACTATTTCTTTTACGCGTGCACGTGGAATTGGCGGGAATGAAGTTCCCTTTATGGAAACATTCACACTGTATAAGGATTCAATAGTTAACTGGGGAGTTGAACATGGAAAGCCAGAGCCAAAGAGTAAACGGTCAATGACATGCAAACTCCAGGCTGTTGAGAGAGCGTTGTAAATCTGTAATGGCCGTGTTGCAACGCCCGAAACTTCAGCAAAGACATGTTCATGTTTTCCTGCGAGGACGAGAAATTCATCAATCCAAGGGAATCCCATCTGTGTAAACATAATCCTAAGTTCAGGATACGTTCGTGCAACTTCGTCCCAGTGAACTGGTCTGGCAAAATCGAGAACAGCTGCTGATGGAATTGGCTGAGGCATTGTGACGATGACAGGCAGGTTGTGTTCGCAACACTGCTCGTAGATTCTCATTGCAGAGGAGTGCGTGGGATTGAATCCTGCTAGTGCTGGTGAAAGAGCAAGGCCGACGAATCCGAGGTTCATTGCCATTGCAAAATCTTGGTCAACCGATTGAGAAAGTGGGTCAATGCCTGCTATTCCAAGTCTACGCTGAGGGTCGCGGCTAACAAAATCAGCAACAAGTTCGTTCGGAACATGGGCGCCAACTAAGTCTGCTCGATGACCTAGTACAAGGGAGGCATCGATGCAGGACATCGCTCGACCATGAGCAGAAGCATCACCGCTTTCTTCAGCCCAAGAGTTTTGGGACCGTTCTGCGAGTTTGCGAGCAGTTTCAGAGCCGAGTTGTCTTGCGTCAGACCATAACCGTGTGTGGCAGTCAATAATCATAGTACTCTCCAGTGATATATTGTATCGGCATACGTGATGTAAAGACTAGGGGTATCATTGCAGATATGACGGTTCCTGAAGAAATAACTTCAAAAAAGCCTGCTTGGAGTGGCAGTGATCTTGAGAATAATCCTCATGCTGCGAGTGATAAGTCCAAGCGTGTTGAAAAAATGTTCACCTCAATTGCAGGTAGATATGATTTCAATAATCGGCTCCATTCCTTGTGGCTGGATCAAATGTGGAGACAAAAAGCTGTCAAAATGTCCGATCTTACTGGCTCGGATGCTGTTTTGGATGTTGCCTGTGGAACGGGAGATTTGGCGATGGCGTTCTATTCCGCAGGGGCAGGGAGTGTGCTAGGAATTGATTTTACGCAAGCAATGCTCAATCTAGCAGTTACTAAGGCGGAGAAGGCTTCGATGGAGATTGAATATAGGCAGGGCGACGCGATGAACTTAGCTCTTCCAGATTGCTCGTTTGACGTTGTTTCCATCGCTTTTGGAATACGCAATGTGCAAAATCCAACGAAGGCATTTGCCGAGTTTTGTCGAGTCCTCAAACCTGGGGGTCGCTGTGTTGTTCTCGAGTTTTCGACTCCACCAAGCCGGTGCTTGCGGTTTTTACATAATTTTTACACTAAGCGAATCATGCCAGTTACTGCAACTTTAATAGCAGGGGATAGAAGTGGGGCGTATAACTATCTTCCAAAGAGTGTAGAAACATTTGCAGATGGCCTTGAGTTGGCGAACATTATCAGAGAGAACGGTTTCTGCGATGTGCAACAAATTTCTCAAACGTTTGGTGTATGCACAATCACTAAAGCAGTAAAGCCTTAATTTTCTTCTTTCTGTTTTTCTTTTTTATCTTCTTCTTCTTCTTCTTCTTCGGTAGGATCAAAACTTTCTGAGTTTTTCATGCCTTCACGAACGAGATTGTATTCTTCTGCAGTTGCTTCTGAGAACCCAGAGCATCCGAGTTCCCCAATGACTTTTTCTTCTTGAAGCAAAAGCAGTGAAGCGGTTATCGCGTTGCAAACTTCTTTTGGCAAATCGCTTCGGGCGACCCAAGGTTTTGTGACGTTTGAAAATGCGCGAATGATTATTACCTCATCAGGATTGCATAGCTTTTTATAGGTAGAGGCTTTTAGTGCGCCTGCATTATGCGTTTTAGTTATTACAGCATTCGCAACAAGATCGTGCCTGTCTAAGTACTCAAATGAATCGAGGTCATCCGCAGTGATGTCGTTATTTTTCAAAAGCGATTGGGCAAGATAGCGCCCAACAGTAGAGTTTCGATTTCCAAAAGCGAACGACTTGCCACGAAGGTCCTTCAGTTCAGTGATATTTGAATCTTTGTGCGCGATGATTAATCCATTAAACCGCTTTAGGCCTGTTCTTAACTCCATGGCAAGAAGCTGAATGTCAGGGTTCATTTCTTCAGTGAGGATGTAGGAAGATGGGCCAAAGCGAACGAAGTCAATCTCGCCATTAGCAAGTGCTTTGATGCCGCTTTCATAATCTTTGAAAAGAGTTAAATGAATGTCGACTTCGCGTTTAAGTTGGGTCTCAAGCGGCACACGAATTGCATCAAGTATCGGTGAAAACTTACGGTACATGACTGTCGCGCGATCTGATGGATAGACTCCAAAGTTAAGTCGGAGGGGTTCTGCTTGTACAGCGTGTAGCGTGCAACAGGTGAGCAAAAGTAGAAATGTGCGGAGCATATTGTTAGGATAGCCCGAATTGCTATAGGTCGGCAAGAATTGCGTCAACATTTTCGCCGGCATCACCAAATAACATGGATGTATTTTCATTGAAGAAAAGTGGGTTGCCGACGCCTGCGTAGCCAGTGCCCATAGACCGTTTCATCACAATGACATCTTTTGCCTTCCAAACCTCAAGCACGGGCATGCCTGCAATTGGACTGCTCGGGTCATCAAGTGCGCTAGGATTAACAATGTCATTTGCGCCAATAACCATGACAACATCAGTCGCACCGAAAGTGTGGTTAATTTCATCAAGTTCGAGCACAATGTCATAAGGGATATTTGCTTCTGCGAGAAGAACATTCATGTGCCCAGGTAGTCGTCCTGCGACGGGGTGAATAGCAAACAGAACATTCGTATTATTCTCACGGAGTTTCTTTGTGATTTTTGCAACAGTGTGTTGCGCTTGGGCAACTGCCATGCCGTAACCGGGAACGATGATTACACTCTTTGCGTTCTTCAACAATTGCGCTGTAGCATTAGCTTCAATGGAAATGATTTCTCCATCTGGTGTTTGAGTTGCCCCGCCACCTCCGCTGTCACCTGTGCCAAATCCTCCGAGGATAACACTTACGAGAGAGCGGTTCATTCCTCGGCACATAAATAGGCTTAGAATCAAACCACTTGAGCCAACAAGTGCTCCCACGATGAGAAGCAAATTGTTGCCAAGCATGAAACCAGCGGCAGCTGCAGCCCATCCAGAATAACTGTTGAGCATTGAAACAACAACAGGCATGTCTGCTCCGCCAATTGCCATGACTAAGTGGACACCAAGTACACCTGTGATGACCATCGCGATGAGCAAGGAGGCCGTTGGATCTGCGATGACATCATGCGAAATAAATTCTATTCCTAGCCAGACCGTTGCACCAACGAGAATAAGGTTAAGGAGATGCCGTGCGGGCAACAGTAGGGGAGTGCCAGAAATGAGTCCTTGCAACTTGCCAAAAGCAACAACAGAACCTGTGAAGGTGATTGAGCCAATGCAGACTCCAACATAGATTTCAATGTTGTGAATTACTCCAGCAATCCCTTCATGTGCGACAGTAGTTTTATCAACTTGTAAACTTAATCCAACGAGTACAGCGGCTGCGCCTACAAAGCTGTGCAAAATAGCAACAAGTTGTGGCATTTCTGTCATTTTTACGCGGGCGGCTAATACGCCACCTATTAGGACTGCAGGAAAGATTGCAATTGCGAGAATTCCATAGGCAGTGACTGTGCTACTTGCAGTTACTGCAATGAGCGCAAGAAGCATTCCGATGATGCCAAACCAATTTCCTCGCTTCGCACTTTCTTGATTCGAAAGTCCGCCAAGGCTTAGAATGAAAAGAATCGCAGCGATGATGTAACAAATGATGACTAAATTATCTGACATGAAATTACTGCCTAAACATCGCAAGCATGCGGTTGGTCACAAGAAAACCGCCAACAACGTTGATGGCGGCGAGGAGAATAGCGGCTGCGCCAAGAATGACACTAGCATCCACTTCAGGTCGTGATATTTGTAATATTCCACCAATAATAATGATGCCAGAGATTGCATTCGTAACGCTCATGAGTGGTGTGTGTAGTGCTGGCTTCACATTCCAGATAACTTGCCAGCCAACAACACAGGCCAGTACAAACACTGTGAGTTGGTCGATGAACCGTTGCACGAATACGTCTTTGTCAGGCAAACTCTTTCCTGCAACGTATAAAGCAACGGCAATTGCAATAAATACTGCGTACTTTACAAGCAGTTTGATTGGATATTTTTTAGCTTTAGGAACCTCATTAGCTGTTATTGCTTTTTCTTTTTCAGGACGCTGTCCTGTATCTATAGAATATTTTGGCCCCGGGTTTTTGGGTTTTGGGGGTGGCCACATGATGCTGCCATCTTGTAATACAAGCGCACCTCGTATAACTTCATTCTCTAAGTCAACTGTGTACTTTTCTGTGCCACCCATTTCATCGAGAAGATGAACAATTCCTGCACTGTATAAACGGCTTGAAAGAGCGGCCATTCGACTTGGTAAGTCCGTGTAGCCAAGAATGGTGACGCCATGATGGACAACTTTTTCATTTGGTACCGTGAGTGTGCAGTTGCCGCCTTGTTCTGATGCAAGGTCAACAATAACTGAACCTTCTCGCATACTTTCTACCATGCCAGCGGTGATAAGTTTAGGCGCTTCTCGTCCAGGTATAAGGGCAGTTGTGATAATGATGTCTACTTCGATGGCTTGTTCGGCAAAGAGTTTCATCTCTGCTTTGATGAATTCGTCACTCATCGTTTTTGCGTAACCACCTCCGCCATCGCCATCTTCGTCTGGGAAGTCGAGTTCAAGAAACTCACCACCTAGACTTTCTACTTGTTCTCGAACTGCAAGACGTGTGTCAAATGCTCGCACAATTGCACCGAGACCTTTTGCTGCACCAACTGCTGCAAGTCCGGCAACGCCTCCACCAATGACAAGTACTTTTGCAGGATCAATTTTTCCCGCAGCAGTGATTTGTCCTGTGAAAAAATGGGGGAACTCGTGTGCTGCTTCAACAACTGCTCGGTAGCCAGCAATGTTTGCCATCGAACTGAGGGCATCCATTTTTTGTGCACGAGTAATTCTCGGAATGCAGTCCATTGCTAGGACTGTTGCTTTTTTTGCATTTAGGTGCTCAAGAAGTTCACCATTTTTGGAAGGCCAGAAGAAGGAGATCAATGTTCCGCCATCCTTCATCATGTCTACTTCGTTTGCCATTGGCTCGCGAACTTTTATGACGATGTCACTATTTGCCCAGACTTCTTTTGCATCTTCGATTATTGTGACGCCGACTTCTTCGTATTTTGCATCCGAATAATCCGCCTCATCACCTGCAGATGACTCGACAATTATTTCAAATCCAATTTTTCGAAGTGCTTCTGCTCCTCTTGGCACGAGGGCAACTCTTCGTTCATGTGGATATTTTTCTTTAGGTACGCCAATAATCATGTGTTGGGCTCCAAGTGGTTAGAGCCACATATTCTACCTGAAATAGTCTTTTTTTGCACTCTAAACACCATTTAATTAGCTCAGAGCCAATTAAATTCCCCCGAGAAATTTTTATGAATCTTCGTTGCTTTTGTTGAATGAGAGGCAATATGGTTGAAAATAACACCCAAAAGCCAATAATTCACACCGCCGTGTTAACTGTGGTGAGTTTGTAGAACAACCATATCGTGGTAGTGATCGCTTCTTGCCATGAGTTCATCGTGTGTACCTGACTCGATAATCCGCCCCTTGTCGAGCACTAGAATTTGATCTGCATCGCGAATAGTGCTAAGTCGATGGGCGATGACAAAGCTAGTGCGATTTTTTAAAAGCGTCGACAGGCTGTGTTGAATCAAACGTTCGGACTCCGTGTCAAGGTTACTCGTGGCTTCATCGAGAATTAAAATTCGCGGATCGGCTAGTAGCGCACGCGCAATTGCGATTCGTTGGCGTTGTCCACCGCTGAGTTTTACGCCCCGCTCTCCTATTTCGGTTTGGTATCCATTTTTGAATTCGGAAATAAATGAATGAGCCGCTGCCTGCGTTGCGGCGGTTTCAATCTCTTCATGTGTCGCTCCGCGTTTTCCGTAGGCAATATTACTTGCAATAGTGCCTTCAAACAAAAAGATATCTTGTTCAACAATGCCAAGTAATGTTCGATAAGTGTCGAGGTTAATTTCTTGCAACGGTGTTCCGTCAAGTAAAATCGTGCCAGTTGTGCAATTATAAAACGCTGCCACTAAATTGCACAGTGTTGTCTTGCCTGAACCGCTTGGGCCGACAAGTGCGACAGTCTGCCCCTCGTTCGCATTGAATGTAATATCATGCAACACATCAGTGTCTGTTCCTGGGTACATAAAACTAACATTCTGAAAAGAAACGACCCCGCGGGTCGTTTCTTTTGTAACGATGTTGCCGCCATGGTGCTCATCTTGTTCAGTCGGTTCATTAAACAAGTCGAGAACACGGTCAAGCGCAGCGAGGGAGTTTTGTAGTTGGGTGGCGCTTTCAGCTAGCGTTGCCAGCGGCCCCATGAGCATGGCAAGATACGTTAAGAACATTACAAGGTCGCCGGCAGTTATTGCCTCTGAAGCAGTTATTTCTCCAGCTGCTATGAGTTCGCGGTCGTGCAGAACTTGCCAGCCACCAAACCAAAGAAGTGCCGCTGTTGCAGTCGGAATAAGCACAGACCAGGCAATGTCGATGCCGCGCGATAGCCACCACGCAAGCAATTCTTTCCGAACGAGTAAGTGGTTTGAACGAATCCAATTACCAGCTTCAGTACGTTGCCGTGAAAAACTTCGAACGACTCGTGCTCCGCCAAATGATTCTGTCACCATTGCATCGCAGAACTGCCGTGTTCCACGAATGCTTCGCCAAAGTGGGCGAATGCGACTAATCCAAGTCCGATGCGTAAAAAATACAATTGGAAAAAGTACAACGGAGAATAGTAAGAGGCGCCAATCTACAAATAACAGAATGATGAGAATACCAACCAGTTGAATAATTGCTCGCCATGGGTTGTAACAAAGCCCAAAGACAAGTTCGCCTATCGCCCCAGCATCTTCGCGAACAAGAGACGCAGCACCTCCCGAGCGAAGTTGATGCACGCGGTGCAGTGGGAGTGAAGATGCATGCATAAATGCTTTTCTTCGAATCAAAACCTGGATTCGTTTTGTTGTTCGGGTCGCAAGCCAGCGCCCTCGAACACTGAACCCGAGTGAAATCAACGCAAGGGTCACAGTTCCAATAGCGATTGCGCCAAGGAGCGTCATTTTATTCCTTAGCGAGGGGAATGTCGAAAGCACATCTGCGGGAAGTGGCTGTTCTCCAAGGATGTTATCGAAGACTATTTTGGTGGCCGCGGGTGGAATCAGTGCAATGGTTGCGCCAAATGTCAGGAATAAAAGCGACCAAACAATATCCCTGCGATTTCTACCTACTATTGAAAAGAATTGGCGAAGCAACTCTTTGAAAGTGCGGGATCGCTCTAATGATTTTTGTCCAGCTTCCAGATCGCTTGGATTTGTTTCTGAAGTGATTGGCTCTTTTAAATTCTTTTTGAACCGTGTGAAGCGAGCGCGGCTACTTGAATGAGATTCGCTCACATTTGCCCCATTGCTTTACTAAGAATAGTTTCGAAGGTTCCTGTGATTGCGCCGTTTGTTGTAACTAGATCACAGCCAGCTATTCGGGCTTCTTCAAGTTCTTTTGTTGCAACGTGTCCACAGAATGCAATGATGGGTGCATTTGTTTTGTTCTTTACTTCTGATACAAGTTCGCTAATTTCGATGTCTTCTTTGCCAAGGTCAATCAAGATTGCGACAGGAGAGTGGGTTCCAATTCTACTGAGTAAGCCAGATTGACCTATTGCACCTTTGTACTGATAGCCAGCTTGTTCACAAAGTCCCTTCAATTTTGCGCCAAAAAATATAGAGGCGATTGCGGTGATGGTTTGTTGTTCTTGCATTCGTAAGTGCCGTGGTTTCGTTAGCTTGAGAGTGGGATTGTGAGAACAGGTGCGCCGGTTGTAGATGCGCCTGATTGCATATCAAGCATAACTTGTATGAGTAAAAATGTAGCCTTGGACTGTAAATCAGTGTTTTCAATATAAAACCACTCGCCGTTGTATTGGATTGCTACTGCGGGGTTGTTTGGTTCGTGTCTGTTCGCTTTAACATGAAAGAGCCGATCGCCGCTTCTATCTTTCCATCCATCTGGTTTTTTAAGCACGATGTCAAGCATCGATTCTGGAATGTCGACATCCATTGATGCAAATGTAAGTATGTCTTGCATAGAACGAGTGCCAAATACAATCGTTTTGTCATCCTTTGCCTCTAGGCCATATTCAACTGAAAATCTGGTTGTGCCTTCCTTTGATTTTGTTAGTCCTAAGTTCTTGAGGAGAGTAGAAATGGTCTTCATAGTCTCTTTGTCTTTATGGTGGTTTAGCAGGATTGCGGTCTCGATTGCGTTCGTTTGGTTTTGGTCTGTACGAGTAACGGACCACTCAAGTGTACGTTGGGAATCAAGAGTTTGGATTGCATTTGTAATCTCATCAAACTTCTTGTGTTCGATTGCAGCCCACTCACTTATGTTTGCATTGATTGGACTCCAAATGTTGTTTACATCATTTATTTCGTTAAGTGCAAGCGGCAGTACCATGTCAGCTGGCCAACTTTGAAGAAGAAGGACAATGGTGTCTGCAGGAATTGGAGAGAGCATTTGTGTAACGTATTCCACGCCGGAAAGTTCTTCATACGTAATTGTTGGGTTATCTTTCCAAGTGAAACTAGGCGTAACAGTAGTCGGGAGAGCGCTTGAAGTGAGAACGCCAGTAGTACTTGTTTCAAGTTGGCTCTGGAAGGAGAGGTTAGATGTCATTGATGTGACATTCAAAAAAACGGGACGATCAAGAAATCGCATTTTTACAATATTAAGGAGAAGTTGCTCGGAATCACTTTTTCCGAGTGCCATGTTGTATTCCATCCGACCTGCTCGGATAGATTTTGGTCCCATAGTGCCACAGGAAGTGAAGAGTGTGGCAATGCCGCAAAAGAGACTATATATATAGATACGATTCTTCATGAATGCATGATATGTCGAGGCACCTTTTTTTGCTTGAGAAACTAGAATACTCGACAATATGTCAGAAGATATAACTACTGTTCCTGTGCCTATTTTTCCCGAAGTCGAGATGAACATTGTGACTCCAAAAGCTCCAGTTCTGGGCACGGTCGTGAAGTCTGAAGTCTGTTTGAGAGGAGGGCGCAAATCTGCAAGTTTTGTTCGGCATGTTGAGATTGATGTGAGTGGAACTCCACTTGAAGGTACGTGTCGTTCTGGACAATCGTTTGGTGTTGTTGCTCCGGGTGAGGACGCAAATGGCAAGCCTCACAAAGTTCGTTTGTATTCCCTCGCTAGTCCAACTTGGGGAGAGGATGGCGAAGGAAAGATAATTTCAACAACGCCCAAGCGTGTTATTGATGAATATATGCCTCAAAAAGAAGGTGATGATAAAGATCGCCACGACTTATTTCTAGGCGTTTGCAGCAACTACATCTGCGATTTAAAAATTGGGGATAAAGTTCAGTTGACAGGTCCTAGCGGTAAACGTTTCTTGTTGCCAGTTGACCATGACAAGCACGATTATATTTTTATGGCAACTGGGACTGGCATAGCGCCATTTCGTTCAATGTGCAAGGAATTGTTTGAGAGTCCTCAAGGACCAACAACAAGCCAAGTACATGTCGTTATGGGTGTGCCGTATACAACAGAATTGTTATACGATGATTTCTTTACTGCTCTTGCTAAGAAGCACGAAAATTTTCATTACCACACAGCAGTGAGTAGAGAAAAACAAGATGACGGCTCTCGTGGTTTGTATGTCGGACAACTCATTGAACAAAAGTATGACGAGGTGTTTGGCTCAATTCTTTCAGGTGATCGAGGCCTTATGTATATGTGTGGTTTAGTCGGCATGCAGTTCGGGATTTACCAAATGTTAGCGGGGAAAAATAACACTGAAGGTTTCATGTCCATAAAAGACGAGTTGAATAATGTGCCCTATGCTGATTGGGATAAAGAGCAAATGCGAAGATACATCAAGCCAGCGCAACGCTTGATGGTCGAGGTCTATTAAGATCACGAGTGGTACAAAGCAAAGATAAAAAAATTCTTTTGTCTATGGTGATTAGCGCGTTCGTTCTTGTTGCTATTGTTGTTGCCCTCGCAATTCGATCGTACGCTGGGATTGTTCCAACATGGAAGGTTCTTTTGCCATTTGCGCTTGGCTTTATTGCGACTGGTTGTAGCGGTACAATTTTATTAGTTGTGTTAAAGTTCAGCAAGAAATAGAGGCTTGATTGCATGGCCATCTAACTATGTGCGTAGTCAATTTTTACAAGCAAGTCTCTGCAAGATAAGATGCAGTCGCGCTGGCAATCGCTATGAAAAATGGTGCAACGCAGAAACGTGTTATAATTTGTAAGCACAAAGGAGTTTGTATGAAATATGTAGTCGCAATATTACTCGCAGTTGGATGTTCGGTCATAGCGACGATGCTCGCAAAGATGCTTGGGACTGAGTCTGGCGGTGCCATTGGCGGTGGGGTGGGAGCAGCAGTGGCTGTTGTTTACCTGATGCAAGTAGATAAGAAATCAAAAAATAGCGAATAAAAGCAGAGTTGTCTTATGACAAAAATATCAGTTCCAGAAGAACAACAAAGTCGTCCCACAAATGAAGAGCCTAACGCAACTCTTGCGTCGCTCGCACATTGGTCATTTTTGATTGGATACGTTGTCCCATTTGCTTCTTTGATTATTCCACTGGTTCTTTACAACACAACAGGTAAAGAAGACGGATTCGTTAAGGCGAACGCGAAGGAAGCCCTGAACCTTCTGTTATTCGCATTAATCGTTGGCATTATTTCAATTCCATTTTGTTTTGTCATTATTGGCATCTTCGTACTGATTGCCCTTGGATTGTTTATTCTTATTTTTCCAATTATCGCTGCAGTGCAAACAATGAGTGCTAAGCAGGGTGATTCACCCTATACATACCCAATTATTTTCCGCTTGATTTCATGAAACAGACCGTTTTTGGTCATTTTTCGAGCTCCTTGAACTTGCCAACGTAAAATTCTCGATAATAACCTTTTATTTTTCTCAAATGGCAGCTAATTCTGTGCATAAATAGAGGAGAGAGAGAAATGAGATACGTACTAGTTTTGCTCATTGTATTGGGTGCTTCTGCCGCACGTTCATTCGTTGCAGGCGGTGAAGTTGGCGCATGCTGTTCGGGTGCGAACAACTGCTCATTGGAAAAAGAAGAAGCCTGCATTCAATACGGTAGTACTTTTTTTGGGAATGGAACCGTATGTAATGCTGACGGATCGAGCCTCTTTGCGGGCGCTTGTTGCTTGGGCGAACAGTGTCAGGAACTTTTGGAATCTGAATGTGCACTATTTTTAGGAACATATTTTGGGCATCAATCTTCTTGTGGACTACAGAATTCGTGTCCAGATGTTTAGATGCAAGGAGGATGTTGTATTCATTGCTACTGTATATCGATGGTATCGCATAAGTGTGAGTTGATTTCGGGTACCTTCAAGGGGGGCGCAACATTTTGCAATGATTCACATATCGAATGTCCTGTAGATCGCGAAGGAGATATGGACGGCAATGGTGTCGTAAATATTGGCGATTTGCTTATTCGGACTTCTGCATGGGGAGTTTGTCCGTAAGCAACCTACCAGTCGTGCAATTTATTATTACTCCCGAATACAGATATCTGGAACGTAAAGCGCTAAATCAACTTAGTCTGTGTTTTCCGCGTTGTAACTCTATTAAGAGCTTGCTTCTGTTCTGTCATGGTGTAGACTAAGATCGTGTCTTTTATTCGAACCATAATATTTTTTTTACTGGGGTTCACTTCGTCAGTATTTGCAGAATACACGTTGACCGATTTTATTATGTGGGATTATCGTGATGCTGCCCCAGGGACTGTCACGCTTTCAAAGTACCACGAGTGGCTCGGTTCCTACTGTCAAAATAATCCGCCGCCAAGATTAATTTTATATGTGACGGATCCATGTAATCCAGACCCCACTGGCACGCAGGGATGGCTTACCTTTTACGACCCAACTGCAGGTGTTACTGACTCGGATGGGAACATTACTTTCGTCGGTTTCCTCAAAGAGTTAAAACCCTATGTGAGTGACGTTGAACTTTTGGTTGACCTCGCTTCCTTCTCGGCGACAGTCTCGCCAGACCCAGCGAACAGTTGTTGGAGTGGTACGCCTTCAGGCTCTTCACTCGAGCCAACATGGTTGCCGCCTGCGTTCTCAAGATTGCCAAATGCAATGGGCTGGCTAGAAGCACTCATGCAAAATGTAAATCTACAAGGTGCGAATCCAATTCAAGCCTTTGCGCTAGACCCAGAGGGCTCTGGTGGGACACCAGAATATGTCGACATCATGCTTTGGCTTGATAAGTACAAAGCGACTATTGCGAGTCCCCAAGTGCAAGGACTTGATGTATCAATGACACTCGCTTTTGAAGCGCATACGCTTGTAAAAAATTGCGTCGCTGAATTGCCAACTCCTCTCGCGTCTGGGTCAACCTGGCCTGCAAGTTTATGGACAAACATGCAAGCAAATTCAGGCGTTGCAAATTACTACACGCAAATTCAACAGGGTAATGGTTTTTTGCCATGGCGAACAACCACGCAACCACTTTTGCAACGGGCGTATTTGCAAGTGTACTCTGCCTGTGTTGCGCAGCGAACTCCGGGAAGTGAGACCAGCGAACTCTGGCGTTTTGCAAGTGATAGTTCTGATTGTGATTGCACTACTAACAGTACATACACAATTCGCACTGCAGCAGACGCTGCTACTTCGTTGGTTGATGTTATGCAGCGAGTGCCATCTGCTTGCGGAATGGGTACTATTGAAGCGGTGGCAGTTAGTCGCGCGAATGTGCAACTGACAGGGACTAGTTCGATTATGCCATTTTGGGAGGGCTACACTCGTTTATATTTGGACTCGCCGAGTGGCCCAATCCCTTCATCAGGTGTGTGGAAATATAATGTAGGAGAGCCGCCACTAACGGATTCTGCAGTTGTGTCGGGAGTAGCAGAAGGTACAAGCGGGCAAAGCCTGCCTTATAAGTACACCGAAATATCTATGGATTTTCGCGCGCCAGAAATGACGGACAGTTCACCGAACAGAATCATTTTAATGTTTAGTGCAGAGAAGAAAGGTTTGCTTCCGTTTTTTGGTTGGGGAACCCCCGGAAATTATTACTCATTCATTACGAATTTTTACAATTCTACCCAAGCAACTTCGGATGCAACTACTGTCTATATGGGCGGAAACGGTGGCTTGCCAGTTCCGCAAAACCGTTTTGCGATGTACGACTTAAAGCAAATTTGTGATAACTGGGGCATTGATTCTTACGGCGTACTCCTATGTCCAGGAGATGGAACTTTGAACGGCGTGGTGAATCTAGCAGACATTTTGCACGCAATTAGTTTTTGGGGAACAAGTGAACAAACTGCCGACCACGATGAAAACGGTATTGTAGGAGTACAAGATTTGTTGATCGTTGTACACAACTGGGGTGATTGTTAGTACTATATAATATGGAGAGAGCGAAGGAGGCTCGTATTATGCAACCACACCGTGGAACAATGATTTTAGTCTTTGGAATTTTGGGATTAGTTATATGTATGCCTCTTGGCATTGTCGCTTGGGTCATGGGCAGTGGTGACCTGAAGAAGATGGATGCTGGTGTCATGGACCCAGAGGGTCGTGGCACAACCCAAGCAGGAAAAATAGTCGGCATGATTTCAGTACTTTTGAACATCATTGCAATTGTCATTTGGTTTTTATTCGCGTTCTTGTTAGCAGGAGCTGCTGTAATCTCAAACTCAGGATAATATTATGTTCGAAGAACGAGAAAATGCATTTGAAGCAAAATACGCGCACGATCAAGAGCTTCGGTTCAAATTAATCGCGAAACGCAACAAGCAACTCGCGTTGTGGGCTGCCGACATTCTAGGCATGGAGGGCGAAGCGGTCGATACGTACGTCCACGATGTAATCAAGAGTGACTTCCAAGAAACAGGGGATGACGATGTGATGCGAAAAGTTGCGGGTGACTTGGCAGAAACCGATATTTCAGAACATGATGTCCGAGTGAAGATGGACGCACTGCTTGGCGAAGTCATGGAAACCGCAGATTAACTACCCTAGATAAGGTAACCCGCGGTTACTTAGTTTCTGGTGACTGACGACATGGTGTCAGTCGCGGTATTTTCTTTACTAAAATGACCTTGACAAATATTTTTGTTTGAGTACGATTGGTACTAGTTGAGTACTTTTAATTTTGGAGGTGTACTATCAGTAGAAACGGGAAAAACAAAAGCCGAGTAGGCTTGGGGTCGCGTGTTGTGCGTAATCAGACACCTTTTTCGTGCCCGCATTGGATTGCAATGCGTTTGCAAACGGAACGAGAGAAGGCAGAACATCAAGAACGCAAGCGAAAATTATTGCATGTAATTCCCCACACAGGGGGGTGAGTTCTTACGAACCCCCCTGTGTGGGGGATACACAAGAAACCGCCGACTCCAAATCGGCAAGGAGAGCATGTAATGTCTGAAACAATCGTTCCAGTAGAAATCGTTAACAAGCACCTCATCGCAAACTTCAGCGGTGCGTGCTATCTCTTAGACACCGGCTCTCCGTGTTCATTTGGTAAAGGTACATTTGAGTGGGATGGCGAGGAAGTAAATCTTGAAACGATGCCAGAACTTGTCGAAATTGAAACTATTAACAGCCACACTAACCTTGGTATTGCTGGCTTAATCGGCTCAGATTTGCTATTAAAGCGTGATTTGACACTTGATTTACACTCAAACCAGATCATTGTGCACGATGCTGGCGTAGGTGATTCGGATTCCATGCAACTCAAGAGCATAGTGCAAGTTCCCTTGCTTCTAGCAGTCGATATGTGTGGCAGGCAGCAATCGATGTACGTTGATACTGGTGCAATGCAGACATTCATAAGCGAAGAGATTGCGAGTGGACTAAAACGCGTTGGAACAGTTCATGATTTTTTGCCAATTGGCGGATCCTTCGAAGCTGATCTTGTTGAGATAGAGCTAATTATTGGTAGAGAACAGCACAAAATTGAAGTCGCAGTAGCTACAAATGAGATAAAAATGTTGGCGGCAATTGGAATCGATGGGATTGTGGGACTTGATGTATTACAACGAGCAAAATGCACTCTGTCGTATTCAGAAAGGGCGATGTCGCCTTACTTTTGGTTTGAAAAGCCAACACGCGAAACAATAATTTTCTTGGGAACATGACGACATAGGGTCATCCTCGAAAACATATCAGGCGAAAAAGAAAAATGCTCGGGGTGACTTGACAGAAGAAAATTTCTGGCTATGGTAAAATACACATTGGTCATCGGGACCAAAACATTTGAATAAAAATTGGTGAGCAAAGGCAGGGCGGACGAAGTGTCCGTGTAGTACCTGTATGAAATTGCCGTGTAACTTTAGAATGTCAAAGGAGGACATGTATGGATAAAAAACGAGTTTCGGTAGGAATTGCACCTGATGACCTAGGTGTGGGAGATTTTGTGGCCGTGGTTGAGCCAAAGAAAAAGCGAATGCCTCAAATGGTAATGGGGCGAGATGCGGATGGTGATCCGATGATTGTGCCTATGCCAGAATCAGGAAATGGAAATCCGGCAGCGGGGGTCCCGCACAAGGTGCTTGGGATTTCATGGCCATGGGCAGTCTTTGGGGTTCTCATTCCAGGAGGTGCTGTGGAAGGTCCAGTTATTCACGACCTGAGAAAGATTAAGTGCATGCGACTTGATGATAGTTATGTGGACGCAATCAAAGCGTTCGAAAAACCAGAGGCAGAAAAATCCTCTGAAGAACCAGAAATGCCATTTTAAACTGAAAGGAAATTTTACAACATGAACAAAACATTACAAAACTTAGTGGCAACACAATACGAATCTGCAGGATTCAAAACCCTTGCGGATGAAATCCGCGCACAACGTGGAGTGGCAGGCGTTCGAAAGATTGCTGTGAAAGTCATCAAGCAACTAATAGCATTGGATCCATCGGGGTTCGGGCAGGACATTAAAAACATCAGTAAAGAAGGAGATGGCACAAATGGTAGCGGTACATAAAAAAGCAACAGACATAACAATGATTTTGGATAGGTCTGGGTCCATGGGGCGAATTCATGAGCAAGTAATCAAAAGTTTCAACGAATTTCTCTCTGAGCAAAAGAAGGTTGAAGGTGAGGCAACGATTTCGCTGATTCAATTCGATGACCAATATGAAGTGAATTACGAGGGCGCCGATATTCAAGAAGCGAGCGCCTTAAACGCTCAAACGTACGAACCCCGTGGCATGACCGCGCTGAACGATGCTATCGGTCGCACAATTGTAAACATGAAAAAGCGATTGAAAGACTCGAAAGATAAAGTTGTCGTCGTAATTACAACTGACGGCATGGAAAACGCTTCTACAGAATTTCGTCGCACGCAGATTCGTGAAATGATTCAAGAATGTGAAGAAAAACTTGGCTGGCAGTTTATGTACTTGGCAGCAGACGATGCTTCTTTTGAAGAATACGAAGACATGGGTATGGAGCGTGGGCGATCTTTCAAGTCTGGTCGTGGCAAGCGTGGGTATGAAAACGCCGCGAAGCTCATGTCATGTAAAATTTCGTCTTGGCGAGCAAGCGGTGTTGACGAAGACCTTGATTTTACAGAAGGCGAACGCCAAGAAACTGAAGACTTAGGCGATGAGTAATACGGTAAGTAATTATTAACCTCCTTATGTAGAGTGGGCGGGCAGCAATGTCCGTCCACTTTTTTCGTGTGTGCGAGAACTAATAGTATTCAATTTATCAGTAAGCTAAATCTAACTTTTTTGCTTGTTTTGTAAGTTCTGCAAGCACGTTCTTACGCTTGGTGTCAATGTCTGCTTTGTAGCTGAACACATCCTCAAAAAAAATTCTGCGATGTAATCCCACTTTGTGAAACGGTTGTGCACATTCACACTGGCAAGCCAGTTGTTAAAACCCATTATGGCAACTGTATTCCGAAACGTTTTAGCATTCGCTTTTCGACGCGCCAAAAATAAATGCGCTGCCCAGCGACTGTTCCAA
>CAYSYI010000026.1:0-31439 GCA_964435395.1 uncultured Isosphaeraceae bacterium | reverse complement strand
TTATGAACATTGCCTTGAACTGTTCTGCATCTCCCACTATCTCGCCTATCCTCGCAAGCCCTTGCTTGTACAACTGCCAGATCCTCTGTCTTGTGTATCCTAATTCCTTTCCAATCTCATCCATACTTCTACCTTCCCACACAAAATCATTTATTATTTTTGCTTCCCTTTCCTCCAGCACATCTGCTATCCAATCAACCAATGCGATCTGTGGCGGGAATGTGATAATGTTTTCGTTATCAATGCTGTCAATCCACTGATCTTCTGGGGAATAATGTCCACTGACTTTATCCAACCGCCAAGTATCGCAACCGACATAACGCCAATCATCCTTGAACTTCCTGTACCTCTCCTTTCTAATCCTTTTATTATTATTATCTTTTACCTCTTCATCCATAACCTATAGTCTCCTTTACTATTGTATCCATTCATTTAACTATTTACATAAATCAACTGAACATTACTACAATTTAATTAGTAATAACTATAAGTATTCACCCCATAATAATAGTCATTTTGTAAAATAGTAACAATAGTATTATACACTAACCAGTTACTAATGTAAAGCATTATTACGCTTCTACTATTTCAGGATGAATGTAGACGACTGGAATCTCTTTGATTAATTTATAGTCAATGTCTCCAGCCAATTTATCCGGATGCTCAATCCCTACTTTCTTGAAAGCGTTTATCAATGCTTCATCGCAATTGTTACCAACCCCATCAATCATAATAAAGAATCTGTATACACCTTTCTTTTCCATTATACTTTCCTCCCTTTATTTCTTTCCAGATCTCTTCTATCTTTTCTTCCATTGTAGTCTCATAGAATAATCTCTGATTACGCTGAGACATACCAATACTTTCCTTAGCCATTATCTCTGCCACCGCAAAGATTAGAGAAACTAATTCTACATTATTTCTTTTTATCTTCCGCCAATCTATCTCTCTTAGATACTGTATCTTCTTTCTTCTCCACGCCAATTCAGTTACTGATAATGTAGTCACACTTCTATCCTCTCTAATAATCTTCCATTCATTTTTCTTTTTATCCTCCGCACTTTTCATACATCGCCCATACTTGACTTCTAAGCCACCTTAGTTATCTACCTATGTATACTATCAATAAGTAAAATAGGATGCCCTCAGCATACAACCAAGGGCACCTATCGTTATACTATCGCATTGCCCTAATAGGTTGAATCCAGACTGAGGCATTACCCCACTTCTCTACATCTTCAAATAATAAATCTGAACCATCCTCTTTCTTACCGAACGGCTCATACCACTGCTCACTATTATTAGCACCACAATGCTTATACTTCCTTATCATTCTCACCTTATCTTCTGCATCTTCTAATCTACTGAAGAAATAATCAGCAATAACAATAGGCTCTCCATACTTCACATCTAACATTGCCTTCACCTGATAACAAGCAATACATTCTTCTGCATCCATAAGTTTCCAGAACTTATTACCTTCTACATCTAACATCAATACTTTCTCTTGAATCCTATCCACAAAGCACCTCCTCAATTGTCACACCTTCTTTCAATACTGGCATAACCTTATCCTTTCTGAAATCATAATACCTTTCATTCTCCCAATCATAATCATCCACATTCAGAAACAGAATAGTAAACAACCAGCACTTACCATCATTCTCTTCCTTATGATTCATCCTATAATTTATCATCACCCTATTAGCAACTGACAAATCATCATACACTTCATCCTTCATAGCCGCTGGATAATCATCATCAACACAACGAACTACGAAGATCTCCTTCATTCCAAATTCTGCCATAGCAGTTTCTACATTTCTATTTCTTTTTAATTGTTCTAACATTTCTTTATCTCCTTTATCAAAATGCTGAGGATTTATTTAGTGAGCAATCCTCAATCTCATACATACATTATACCACATTTCTTTACTATTGTCAACTTTTATTTTATTTATTTTCCTGACAATTTAATTCTTCTATCTCTCTATACAGCCCATTTCCTTTCTCATCTTCTCCTATCCTCTCAAACATAATCCATCTTCCATTACAACAATCACATTCAGTCGCTACCTGAATCTCAAATAACTTACTGGATTCTGGATGCCCATAAAATAGTTCACCATCAATCATCAAATTATTATTATCAATCCTTATACCAATCATCTCATCTCCTTATTTCTTATTCTTATTATACCATACCTTTTACTTTTGTATAATCCTTTATTACAAATAAATAAAAAAAGTTGCAGCCATTTCTAACCACAACTTTAATTACTTTCCTTTTATTTAATCATTCATCAATCACATCACATTCTCTAATAACTTGCTTCTTACTTATACTAACCAATCCACCATTATACATACACAACAACCTTCTCTTATTCTCCTTCCTACTTCCCATACATACAACAACTTCTCCTTTACCAATCCTTCCTCTACTATTCTTCATACCCACATTAAAATAACCAATACTTTTTGTCCTAACCCTAATCAACTTTCCTTCTATCTCCTCTCCCCAATTATCAATACTTTCATCTCTCTTCTCATTCAACACAACTTCTTCATCTCTCAATTCATTTAACTTTATTCTCTCTTCCTTCACATCTTCTTCTAACATCATCTCATAATAATCTCTCTTATTATTAATAACATCCAACACATTACTAATCTCATTCCTCAACCTTCTCTTCTCATTTACATAATCAAACATTTTATCTCCTTATACATTCAATCATTTCTTTTCAGCCAATCAAATCATTCAATCAACCTATTACTATAATAACCAACTATAACATTTTGTTTAATCTTTTTTTACATTTATTAAAAATAATCCCCTCAATAAATTAATACTGAGGGGACACTATAACTTCTATCTAATTTATTTCTAAACTATCTTTCCACTACTACATTCATTCCATTCCTTCACATACTTCTCATCTCTTCCTAATACCTTACCTCTATAATAATCCTTATCTAATACTTCCATAATCTCTACTTCCCAACACTTCTTATTCCATCCATAATTCCTATCCAACTTATCTTCAATAACTACATCTTCCATTACATCAATCAAACAACCAACATAACTTCCATCAATCATCTCAACATCATCTTCAATTCCACTATACATAAAATCTACTACATCATTCTTCTTCCAATTTATCTTATTCATTTTTTTCTCCTTATCAAATAAATAATCTATAAAAATTAATCATCATTAATTAATCCTTACATCTATAACTATACCACATACTTTACAAAAGTATAATCTTTATTTACTATTTATTAAAATAAATTCTATCAATCAAATTAATTCTAACTTTCAAATTCTAATTTCTAACTTCAACCTTCAGATTAATTCTGGCAGTAACAAGATCCAACAACCCCTCAGTCCCTTCGGTCTTGTTGGATCCCTTCAGCCCTACGATCTGTACCGGCAGTATCAAAGTCTTTATACTTCCAGTATTTTATTCTTTCAGAAATCCAATCTCCTATGGTCGTCTGCTTACCAATTCCGTACCTACATTTATACTAACTGCTTTAGCCAGAAAATTGTAAAGACTTTTTTTAATTTATTTTATTTGTCATTCCTCTTGACAATCTGCATTTTACAATGTATAATATATTAGAGGTCGTCCATATGGATTGAGCCATTCTCCTTTGGCTCTGGACTTTTGATCTCGTCCCTATCCCTTTTCGTAGTAGTTTCGGGGTAGGGATTTTTTTTATTTTATTTCTAAATAATCTGGTCTTTTCCTTTGTACAAACCTATTTACTATAGTACAATAAATAATAACAATAATAAAAAAAATACTTTACAATCTACTAATAATATGGTATACTATATATAGGATAACAAATAGGAGAACTACTACAATGCAACCTAAACTACTACCTGACGATAAGATCCATTTCTTATTAACTGACCGCAACGGCATCGCCTCATACTTTCACGCTCTTCTCTGTATGACACATCAAGTCAAGAAGGCTGAATACTTTAGAGATACCTGTCGTGTCTGGAATCCATCAGATAAATTAGAACGATCTATTCTTTCTACATCAGCAGCATTTTATTCTGAGGAACAACGAGCATTATTAAAATTTATAGACCTACCTTTGAACGAATTCAAACCACTATCAATCAAGATATTTCGGGACTGGTATTCCTACAAACTTAGGAAACAATCCAAAAGGTATAAGAGAACATTACAATATAAACTAAAAGATTTTACAAATAGTCTAACTTATAGTACAATAGATAATATGGAGGAACTAATGACAAACAAATCTATCTATCAACTAATCTCTGACTTCTGCGAATTCCACGCAACGGAACGAGAACGCTTTATCTTTCGGTCAATGACTGGACTGGACGATATCGTATACGACGAACATTACAAGTATGTTCTGAATTATCCCGGCAAGGTTGTCACACGACAAACTTTCCACAGTCATAAAAGGAAACTAATCCATAAATTCAAGGGACTTACCTTGAAGGCATCACCACCTACACCTGTAGTATCTGATGCAGCATAACAGTAATAACACAAAGGAGAAAACTACTATGCAAAATTTCAACACAGACCTAATCAAAGCAGAATGGGTAGAGCAAGCAGTACGCTTAGCATTTGAGGAACATAACCATCCTTGTCAAAAGATGGACTATCGTATCTTTCCCTACGACCTAACAGCAATGCTAAAGTCCGGCGCTACTATGAATATAGAAGTCAAGGCTTTAGACTGGAACCAAGTAGGCTATCAAGATTTCGTATTTGAAATCTGGCAAGACGATCAGAAAACTAAACGACCACAATGGTATACTAACATTGACCTAATAGATCTAATCTGCTTTGTCAATATGAAAAACTATACTGCTCATTTCTATCACGCCAAAACATTATACGATCGCTTCAATAAGATGGAAGCCAACAATGTTCGTATGGGTGTAGCACATCAGAATATGGACAATCGTAATGACTGTCCCGGCTTCATCTATAAAGTACCACACGGCGATATGCCTACTGCAAAGGAATACGGATTCAGATCTAAGATTCCTCTTACTGATCCTCTATACTGGACAGGACATATCATCCCATCAATTAAGAATGTACCACAATGCAAACGCATCTGGTCACAACTTAATAAAGCACACTGGGCTAACTTAAAAAATAATCAGCCTGAAGATTTTGAAACGATTCATAGCGAACGCAAAGATAAAGTAATTAAAATCATTACAGGATCTAACGCCGCTTAGTCGTCATCTTTATCAAGTGCTTTCTCAAGTACTTCAAATGCAAGAGCCAGCAGGTCTTCTCCGAGATCTCTGGCTTCTTCTTTTGTATAGCCACCTTTGCCATACTTGAATACTTTCCAGAGCAATCTCAATAGATCGTCCGCTACACTAACACTTACTTCTTCTGCCTTACCCATACTATCCCTCTTATTAATAATCTTTTTAACTACAAGTTTTTGCTTACGCCGAATCCTATCGCTCTCATAGAATCCCATCTTATTTTTCACACTGTCTCTCAACCAACTTCTCAAGATACTGTAAGCGGATATCAATCTTGCTAAGAGCCGACCTAAACAATTCTCTATCTTCATCCGCACTATCCAATACTTTCTGTATAGTATCTTTTTGAAATGATATAAAAGACCTGAGAAAATAAACAGCAACAACTAATCCTCCACACGGACCAGCAATCAACGCAGCCAATGCTTCAAATTCCATAACCTATTCTTCCCAAGTAATTGCAGACTGTGTCATATTAGCAGTACCAGCATTTATCTTAGCGTGTAGATAAAGTGTATTGTCAGTACATCCCATCTCACCTAACACATAATCTACATCTACTAATGCTGAACCTAATCCCACTGTCGCTGTAGTAATACCCGGTGTAATCGTACACGCTGTATCTGGTACAATGATAACATCACCAGCCGGATCAGCACTAAGATTAAATGTTACTGTAGCAGCACCGCCTCCTAAGCCAGACAATTGAATATGTACACCTGACATATACAACCTTTGGTTATCCTGTGTTGCTATCTGTACACCACTATTTAATACTATAGTATGCCTCAGTGCTGGATTATATGCAGCCGCCAAAGCAATTGCACCTGTCGTAACATCCTTACTACAATGTATAAACTTTCCTGTTGCGCCCATTTCTTCTTCCTCCTACGGTAGATCTGACAACTTAATTAATTTGTATCTCATATTGATCAACATCTTTTTTCCGCCCACATAGGTGTCACTATTCTGACGACAACCTACCTGAACACATAACTTTATATTTGGATTTCCAACCCAATTGTAATTCGCATTCCTTGATCCCTTACCCTGTGTAGCACCAGCCGCTGTGTATGTATGGAATGTTCCAGCACCTACTTGACCCTTACTAAAACTAAAAACATTATACACCCGATTCATCGCTGTATTCTGATTAGAAGACTGTGCTCCTCTACACTGTGTACCACCTGCAAACTGAACTGTAGCCGCTGAAGTCTGGTATACCATCGTACCAAAAAATGCTCTATCATTTACTACAGTACTGGTAGCATCTCCACATACACCGAAAGTCAAACCAATATCTTCTTTGTCTGCACCCGGATCATATATGTGTGCTTCCATTAATAGTATCCAGTTATCATCACCAGTCATCTGATAATTGTCTGGCATCTTTAGATCTTTAGTCCAAGTATCTCCAGTAAAATTACCACTGGTTATCGGACACAGATCAGCATTAGAATTACCAATAGCCGTCATAGTAAATGTATGCTTCTTAGATCCATCAACCGCTAATGTAGTTACAGTAACATTAGTACCGGTTCTTGCCCAACTATTATCAGCCAGATCTATATCATTCCAAGCCGAATCATTAGCGCCACTGCCAATAGCCTGTGACCAAGTCGCTGGTGCTGATGGGGCTGTAATAGCAAATGTTCTTGCAATAGGCATTCTTCTTCTCCTCCTACCTTATATAAAGATAATATGTTAAATCATTCACGATAACCGGGTTGCTCCTGTTCTCGCTGTCTTTGTCTTTCTCTGACCTTTCTAATTCTTTCATTCTCTACTGGCGTCAGTCCCGGTGTAATCTGTTGTTCACCTCTTATTATACCAGCATCTTCTTCCATCTGTTTTAATCTCTTCTCTAATTCTTTGAGAAGCATAGTTCGCTGAGCAGTAATAGGAATTGTACCAACCTTACGAACAAGTCCTAATGTTCCAAGTACATCACCTTCACCTTCTTCTCCGAACTGTTTACCAAACATTCCTGTTCCACCACCCGTAACCATATGTGTCAACGGTATAGTATCAGTTCCCATAACGCTGGGTAGCGTCAGGAATGGTCCTAAGGTATTCTTAAAGTACAAATACCTTTCCATACCTTCGTCACTTAAAGTGTATCTGAAGCCACCGTAGTGTTCTTCTCCTGCTACTGCCGGTGTCCTTGTCGGTTGTTCTTTAATCATAGTATTCCAGAACCAATCACCCCACTGTGATTCTTCAAACAAATAGATATCCTTTGGATCTACATACTTTTTCTTCCACTGAATTCTTGATTTCTGTCCAAGTATTAATTTCAAATCAGGATTCACATAATCTCTAAATGGCTGAATAGCAGCATCCCAATTAGGAGCCATCATAATCTCTGCCGCTGTAACCGCTGCATCCAATATCGGAACTGGAGGCATAAAGGTATAATGACTTTGTTTATCCGCACCTTCAAAATAACTAAGCATCGGTCTTGTCAGTAGAAAATGATGAGAATAGAAATCTAATTCAGCAGTATCATAACCACCAAACGATCCACCAAATCTATATTGTGTACCCGGTACCCTACCTTCTTTCTCTCTTAACTTTGTTGGAGCCTGTACAGTTCTATAGATGTTTGCAAACCTCTTAGGCTTACTTAGCAATACCCCCATTGTATTAAGCATATTCAATCTGAAGAAAGCCCAGAACATCATAAACCTTTGTACTGCAAACTTCTCTGTAGAAGTCAATGAACCATAATCAAACAACGCTCTACGACCAGCACCTACTGCTACTAACGGATCATCACCTCTTTTCAAAGCGTGTATAACCTGTGTCAATCTAAAGTATTGATCTTCGTATTCAGTCATATTAGCCAAGAACCTTGCATAAGGATTCTGCTTTAATCCAACTACCTTGCCACCAATTGTCTGAGGAATAGGAGCCACAGCACCACCCATATGTGCTGCACCTAATGTCAATGGAGATCCTACCTTTGCTCCCATTATTCCTGCACCAGCAATTGGTCCATACAATCCTTCCAATCCTTTAGTTACAAAGTTTCTATATCCTTGACTAAATCTTGCATCATCAAGAATATGTTTGAATTCTCCAGCACCAAGAATTAATCTTGTCTGTGATCTCAATCCACCAGTTCCTAATGCCATCTCCCAGATATCACCATAGGTATACTTCCTTCCCATAGCATCAGTCAAAGCAATCCTTGCACTATCAGGTGCACCTATTCTTCCTACCTCTCTCCATCCTTTACCCGGATTACCTACCTGCCAAATCCTATGAGCCAATCCTAATTTAGACGGAGACATAGAAGCCACAGCCGCTCTTCCACCTAATGTACCCCATATAATCTGAGGAGCAGTAAACATATTAACTGCGTGAAATGCTGCTCTTGCTCCAAGCAATGCTGAATATCTAAATGTCTGTAGCCACTGTATCGCTTCACCCAAAGCCTTACCAGCCATATATGCACCAGTCTTATCAGTCTTGAACAATGCTAACAGTGCTTGTCTAATCTCACCAATTGGTTTAATCCTTGCACCAATCTTATCAACTTCACCTTTAACAGTTCTTCCCATAATATGTCGTTCAAGTGTCTGCACAAATTCACGATAAAGTAATTCATCGTATTCTGTCATTTGTCTTGCACTTGCTGTAACTGACATAGGACCTTCATCAAGATCATCAAGTACCCTACGAGCACTTCTTACTTCAGACGATGCATTATCCAATATCCTTTGTAGTTCATCAAGTCTATCAATATCTGGTACCTCAGTCATCCTTTGTCTTGTTAGATCAATATCATCTAAAATTCTATTTACATCTGACCTTGCTGTTCTGAACTGATTATCTGTTCCTTGAAATCTTTTTAATCCTTTCCTACTTGCATCAAGTTCTCTCTGTAAATCTTCCAACCGTTCCGGTCGTACTTGTCCTGATTCAAACGCTCTCAACTGAGACTGAGCATCTGCTTCTCTACCAAGTGCTTCATCAAGATGTGTCTCTGCATCTATCCTTGACACACCACCAATTTCTTCGTGTACCCTCATTAATTCTGGAGATGGAGCATCAACACCGTGTCTCTTAGTCCAACGCCTTGCAAGACTTTCTTCCATCCCTCTTAGTTGTGTTGTAATATATTCTTGCTTATGAGAAACCTTAGCACCCTTTCTCTTAGGAGCAGGTTTCGTACTTAAATCTATCCTACGACTTGGACGAGGAAATGTCCTACCTCTTCCTGTAGGCTTCAAGTAATTCCACATAGAACTAAGAGCATCCATTATCTCATTAGTATTTCCTCTATTCAATCCATTAACACGAATAATCTGTACTGCCATTTCATCTAATGAATCTTTAATTCCCATCAACAACATACGAGGCTCAGTCGCAGTCTCATCCATTAGTGATATAACAATCCTACTAACCTGTTCATCATTAAGTCTCGGAAAGATATCACTAACTATCTGTGACCAATCATCTTCATTAGACCTCGGCAACTGAGCAGATAGATTAGGTCTTGCCCTAACATTAACCATAGTCTCAATTCTTGCAGCCAATGCATCACCGATCTGTGCTCTACCTGTCTCACCAGCAATGTCTTCTTGTCTGAGGATAGTACTAATCTCTGGATCACCTGCCCATCTAATTGAACTTGCTTCTTGTAGTAACCTATTCAGGTTCTTATTACTTGCAAGGATAGCATCATAACCTTCCCAACTTCTATAGATATTTCCCATCGCTTCATCAGATAATCTTCCCATCTGTTGCATATAATAGAAACCAGCCGAGATAGAATTAAAATCAGGCTCTGCTAACTGAACTACTTTAGGACTATTAAAGTTCTCTGGATTTCTAATGAACCTACCCAAGTCATCGTGAAACCTACCCATCATTGCCATCCAGTCTTCATAACCATTAACAGTCATAAATGAGGATAACGGTCCTTCCTGTACCAGTTCATCATCTACCCTTGCCTCAACAGGTATTGCATCATCAGCCCACCTTTCAGCAAGAAATGCTTCATCATCAGGTGTGATAGACTTTCCTGTCCCACCCATATAACCTGATCTACCTGAAGCATCACTTAATAATTCTTGTAGCCTTACCTTACCTGTCTCACTTAAAGTATCTACAATAGACGAAGCCATAATACTATCTTGCTTAAATACACTGGTTATATCAAGCACCAAGTCTTCTGTCCTTGCCATCATTAACTTAGATAGATTACTTGTTGAAGTATGAATTGCTGATGTAGATCTTGAGGACTTTGGTCCCAATGACAATGCTACTAAGCAATCATCTCTTGTTGGATTAGGATTAGCCATCAACCAATCATCATCAAAGTATCGTGCTTGTAGTTCTTTACTTCTTAATAGTTCTGCCAGATCTCTACGCAGACCAACATCCATAGCCGCTAACTTACCCTGTAGTTTCTTTAGTTCTACTACTGCGTGTAACGGCATACCTTCAGGAAATTCAGCAGCCCACTTCTTCGTGTCCTTAAATAAATTCCATCCTCTACCTAAGAACCTTCTTAACCAATTCTGATTAAGATGCCTTGCACCAATTGGTTCTAACAATGCTGCCTTAGTTGCAGTCGTTGCTTCATCCAATGCCTTACTACCAACACCAATTCTATTAGCCGCAGCAACATCTTCTATGTGTGCATTCATTAACCTTCTTAATGAATCTGTACTAATAAATGATTGTCCCTTCCAGAACGGAAGTCCTTGTTCTTCTATTACACCTCTACCAAATTTCCTTGCAAACATATCAGGATATAACTGAGACAATACTTCCATACGCTCACGCTGTGTAAGCAATCCTCTCTTGTATAGATCATCAAGATACTTTCTCATAGCATTTCTTTGATCTACACTTAGTTCTATATATGAACCAACCTTTGGTCTGAACGATGCTCTACCAGTTCCTGTTACCCTCGGATCCCAAGATGGATGTAACCCGTGCTTAATTGCTTTAATCTTCTGAGCATCATCCATTAGCCTAACCATATACTGGACTTGCTCTGCTTCTCCTACTAACTTACCAAGTCTGGCTAAGTCTTCACCTTGAACAAACAATGACGGTGTAACCATTGATAGTTTAGTAAATGATCTCTTCCACAATGGAGAACTTTCTAATGCTGATACAGTCCAATGCTGTGCCATCTTATAGTTCAAAGGCTGTAACAAAGTATTCATCATCTTAGGATTACTTTGTCTTGATGAACGAACTATCTCTTCTAATGCTTCAGTAGTCCAGCCTTTAGTTCCTCTTGCTTGTATTCCTCCACGCTCCACTAAATTGTCTACAAACTTTCTGAATTCTGGATTAGCATCATAAGCCTCGTCAACTAATCTATTAACAGTTCTCTTATTCGGCATTGCGTGAGGTGATCCTGACGGTGTTCTTGCAAAGTCATCTACCTCATCAACGAAACTATTATATAGCCTACCATAACCTGAACTTTCATTCATTAGGTTCTCAATATTCTTAGCCGCCCATTCTTCTCCACCTCTCTCAGCATCAGCAAGAAATCTATTCTTTCTACCCAATTGAGACTGAGCAACAGTTAATGCTTCATCGTGTCCTACACCACTTTTCATTGCGTGACGATAAGCCTGTTGTCCATCAAGATAATGAGCCGACTGTCTTGATGCAAATGTAATTGGATCCTGTAATCCACCACCCCATCTACGAAGTCCTGCATTCATAACCATTGAGGTATCACCTAATCCTTCAGCCGCTCCTCTGAAGAATGATTCAGTACCAGCCCCTGCTCTACCAGCAAACGGTCTACCCAAAGCACCTGCTGTTTTATATCCTCTTACACCAGCCACACCACCTTTAGCCAAAGCACTTAGACCCGGATCAAACGGTGCAACAAATATATCTCCACCTAATCCTGCTGCACCAGCCATCCAAGCATATTCTTCTAAGCCCGGTGTATATGCATAGAGGTCATACATATCAGACATTAGTCCTCTATTCTGTGCAATGTTTCTTAGATACGGATGACCCTTATATAATTCTGGATAGTTAGGATCTTCTTCTTGTCTACGCTCTGCTTCTTCACTATAGCCAGTCCAATCACCGATACCCGTTGCTACATCATAGACACCTCTGGATGCTATGTTCGGCAATACTAATATAGATCTAAGTCCCCATTGTGCCGGTCCCTCTACGGCTGCACCAGATGGATAGGATCTATTCCACCAATAACCACTACCATACTTTTCAGGATCATCCCAGAAATCAATAGCCCAGAAATCTGTTAGTCCTCTCTTCTCCAGCCATCCTCTATATTCTCTTAGTGTCTGTTCCTCTGTTACAGCAAATGCTTCTATTGGTTGTTCCCAAACATTCTCCCAAGTAACCCCTTCTACATCAGGAACATCAGTACCAACAGCACCATAATCAAATCCACCAGTTTCAATTTCTTCTGGATCTCCACCATAGTCTTGAGCAACTTGTTCACGCCTACGATAAGGCATTGTTTCTACAAATGCTTTCCTTCTCTCAGAAATACTTGTACTAAGATAAGCCTTCTGAATGTCAGTTAAATTAGGCACCTGTCCGTGTGTTACCTGTGTAGCAAATGCTCTATACCAAGGATCTGCTGGACCTTTAGATCCTGCTCTATGTTCAGTATAGTATTCAGGACCAGCCTCACCGGATAGGATTGTTTCCATCATCTCAAGTTCAGCCTGTACTGCTGCTACTGCTTCTTCTGCTGTTGCATCTGGATTCTGAGAAACATATAAATGATATGCATCATAGAAACCTCTATAGCCTGCCAACTGATTAGCACCAGTTACTATTTCACCTTCATCAACTTTTCTCTCTAATTCCCTAAGCCTATCTACCTCTGCTGTTTCTTCATCAGATAGTTCTTCACCCAGTTCATACATCTTGGCTTCTATCTCATCAGCCTGCCATCCAGCAAGATGAGCATCAAGATCTAATCCCTGATCTTTAGCATATTCTTCTGGTGACTTCAATGCCTGAGCAGCAGATAATTGTTCTGCTCTTTCTGCTCTTACTGGACCGATACGAGACTGAGGTGCTAATGCCATCATCAATGTAGGTTCATCATAACCTGCTGCTTCAGGAGGTTGCTCCATTGGTGGTGCTGCAACACCTACCGGTAACATCTCTCCTGTCTCCGTAAACGGCTCTGCTACTATACCAAAAACATATTGCAATGCTCTACCGCCTACTGGCATTTCTGGAGGATTATCTCCCCATCCTTCCATAGTAAAGCCGGGCACAATAGCCTGCATCTTTTCAGTATCTGCCAAGGCTTCATCAAGAGCCAGTTCAGCAATCTTCTCAGCAAACCCCGGTTCTCCCGGTGCTGGGATATCATAAGGAGGTTGTCCACCACCCTGATACATTGACAATAAACCTTTTGCTTTCTCTTGTGTTAAACTTCTAAATGCCTCTTCCATCTGCTCTTGTGCATCAATCTCTTCTGCACTAAGCATCCTTCCAACATCTTCAAGTTCCCTACCTTGACGCAGTTCTGCACCTGCACCTGCATCTACTTTAGGTGACGGCTGTGCAGCCATCTCACTTGGCTCTGGGAAATCACCAGATATATCACCGTACTTATCAATTGGAGGTAGATTAGATCTACGCCTTCCAGCATTGATAAAGTCTAAGTCTTCACTGGTATAAATTTCTGGACGAGGATCACCCATCTATGCGCTCCTTGTTCCGCCACCTGCCTGATCCGTAAGCGTGTTACTGTCAAGGAATAATTTATACAAAGCAATCGTATATTCTAATGCCTGATCTCTACCTTGAATGTCACCCATACCATTATACTGTTGAGCAACATTAGCAACGATCTCTTCAAGTGTAGACCTCTGATCTACAGGCTTATCTGTCTCTGCATCTATAACTGCCCTTGCATATTCCTGAGGAGAACCAGCATCAGCATTAGCGGTCTTCCTATCTAATGCAGCAGGCTTCTCTAATAGTTCTGCTGCACCAGTAAATCCTGCTAATAGATTACCACGATGCTCTTGTAATGTAGGTACTGCATTAATACCCAATACATCTGATGGAACCTGTGTAGCCTCTTGCATTTCTTTAAGCATCTTCTTAATACGAGATTCTTCTTTCTCAGGTTTTTCTTCAGTTGTTTCCTCAGCACCCGGACTACCAGTTGGACCACCCGGTCTATCTTCTGGCGGCGTCGGTGCTGTTGGATCACCCAAATCAAAGTCTCCCATATCAATAGGATCTTTACCACGCCACGGAGGCTTAAGAATCGGTTCCCTATCTATGCCTGCTTCATCTTCCAATTCTGCTTGTCTTGATGGAGACACAGCCGTTGGATCACCCGGATCAAATTCACCCATATCAATGATCTGTCTTTCCATACCTTCCGGCATATAGTCAGTATCACCGGGCTGCGGATCTACTGGAGGCTCTGCTGCTTTTTCTGTTACAGGTTCCTGAGGAACATATTCATATCCGTGTACCTGATTATATTCTTTCTTATCAGGACTTTGACGATCATCAACCAATTCCCATTCAGCACCTTCAACATCATCACGATGATATTCAACAAGTCTACCGTCAGGAGCAAGGTGATAACTTACAATAACTGGACCCCTTGCTGGTTCAGGATCTGTCTTAGGAACCAATCCCTGTACAGCATCTAATGTCGTTCTATCAGTTACTTCTCTTGTCTCACCACTTGCTGTTGTAGTCCAAGTTGCTTTATTAATTACATTTCCATCTTCACTAACTTCATTAATAACCCAACTACCCGGACCTTCAATAACCATCTGACCTTGCTGATAACCACCAACAGTTCCTTCAGTTGCAGGAGATTCTGTATAAAACATATATGTTCCATCTAACAGTTGGAATGATACTTGCTTTTCTTCTGGATTATTCCAAGCACCAACAATTCCTATTGATTCAATAATGGAATCTGGATCATTTCCACCAACAACAATCTCTCTACCCGGTAGATCCGGATCATCTTGTGATGCAACCAATGTAGCATCTTGTGCTTGCGCTTCTGCTTCCATTGCTTGTGCCATTCGCACATCTCTTGGGGTTTCCATAATACCCATTCTTCGTAGTTCTTCTACGGTACCACCACCTGCAAAGTACGCTTCTAATGCTCTTGCTGCTCTTGCTCTTTGTGGAGCAACTATCCTCGGATCTCGTCTACCAAGATTCTGTTCTGCCGCAGTCAATTCTTGCGGTCCACCAAACAATCCAGCAATTAATCCCGGTCCAAACTTCTCACTTGTAACTTCTCTTGTTCTTCCAATTAGATCTATATCAGGCTGGATCTCTGCTTCCTTAGCACCAATCTCTACATCCAACTGAGCAATGGTATGACGCTCATCATATGGATCAATACCTAATATACTTGCAGTCCTCTCATAAGGATCCAAGGCATCTCTACCAGTTCGTGTAGTTCTACTTGTAGTTCGCTGAGGACCATAGTCTCTTTCAGCAACTGCCTGTACCCTACGATATCTTGTTACTACATCTTTACCTGCACCTGATGCATCATACGCTGCTAAGGTTTCTGCTTCAGCATCTGCCCAAGCATTAGCGGCTGAAGCACCAGCATCCAATTTATTATTAGCAAGATCTTCAATCTGCATCTGAACTGCATAGTATGATGCCTGATCCTGTGACTGTTCATCTCTTCCTAATACACCTGATTGCCTACCAGCATCAAGCATACCAGCAGTTTGATTAGGATTACCTGCTCCTTGAATTAATGTCTGAACATCAGTCCTAACATAATAACTTCCCTTAGCCCTATTACCTACCAAGGCTGCGTGTTGTGCAGGTCTATCTGTAGTTGTAGTACTGGACATAGGACCAGATGCTGCATTCCATTCCAGCCTCTTCTGTTCCTGTGTATTATTATGCTTCCACATACTATCATATCTTTGTGGAATACCTTGAATGATATTTGCTCTTGCATCCTGAAGGTTTAATATTTCTTGTTGTACCCTTCGGTTATGAGATTCAACACCCTTCTGTTCAAGTTCTGCCTGCTTCCAAGCCAGATCCCACCAACGAGATCTTGCACCCATATAAGACGAAGCGTACCTCTTTCCAGTAGTTCCTTCTCCAATCTTAGTTGTTGGATCAAATTTTGGATCCGCATACTGAATACTATAGATTCCTGCTATTGGATCAATTGCAATCGGTGTAGCCATTTCTTATCCTCCCGCCTGAATTAACAAGTTAACCAATTCTGGGTTCTTACTTAATACTTCTAATGCCGCATCCAAATCGTTCTCAGTAGTACCATATCTCTTTGCTAATGAAGCAGCCTTACCTTCCATACCACTATCTGATAGTATACCACCAGTTGTAATTTCTCCAACTAAGAATTCATTAAAGTCTTCATACAGTTCAGCATTTGCTGCCTTCTGTTTATCGTGCTCCATTGCCTCACGCTGAGACATAGTAGCAAGTCTTCCCCAATATTCTGCTTCTTCTTGTTCTGCTCTTTGTATATCAAGTTCTGCTACCTTCAACCCAGTCTTTCTCATAGCATCTACTTGCATCTCTTCTGCTTCAGCCATCTCAGCATAAGCCGTACCAGCACCTTGATAAGCCGATGCTAACTTCTGTTGCTGTAGCATTCTTGCTTGATCTCTTGCTTGTCTCTCTCTATCCTCTGCTGATCCGTATAGTAATTGTTTCTCTTCCTCTGATAATCCTAAGGTATGTTCCTCCATACCTTTTTCTAATTCAGTTAACCTTTTAAGATTCTCCTCTTCATAAGGAGACATATACTTTGTAGCACCGGCTGCACCAGCCATACCACCAACAGCACCACCAATAGCAGCACCCGCAGCAGTACCAACTACAGGAACTATAGATCCTATAAGCGCACCTGTCCCAGCACCTTTAATAGCACCTGAAGCACCACCTCTTAAACGGTCTGATGCTGGTGTCTTAGTATATTCGCTGTAATAATCTCTTGCCATATTAATAACCCTTTTGTAAACTATGTGATGTTTGCACCAACATATTCAATCTCCACTGTAGTATTACAAACATATGCATAACCTACATCGTGATGTGTATCATATACCACCCCAAATTGATGTGTCCCTGCATTCAATATCTGTGTCTTAGTGATACAATAAAATCTATTGTATGCAGACCAAGGAATGTTATTAGCCCAACCAGTATCTGTATGTGTCTTCATCGGATCCTGATTAGGAGGACCACCCCAACTGGACGGTCCACCACCACCGCCTCCACCTGAGAATGTACTATAGTCGTAAAAAGTTCCCTTAGTTGTATTCGCAAATGTAGTTTCTCCACCATCATTTGATAGGTAAAAATAAGTTGTGTACCTATGCTTAGGTGTAACTGTATTATCCTCTGGATCATTACAAGGTGAATCTGGTATATAAACCTCAATCCAAGTTCTTAATGTAACCAGCCCTCTCTGTTCCATTTCAAATGAGAACTGATTATCAGGCAACTGTAGTACCTGTGATAACGGTCTGGTAGTACTTGGTGCAGATGCAGCATTAAGTTGATTATTCCAAAGCGATGTTGTTTCTTTCTTAGTATACCTCGTAAATGGATTAATATTTCTTGCTTGCCTATCAACGAAATTACCCATACTATTTCCACAAGTGAACTGATGTTGCTGTGTACCAGCATTCAATTCCCCTCTTACTATCTCCGGATAATCTACACTGTCGTTAGCCAAATCAGCCTGAACAATATCCTTATTAATATAACGCCTTGCATCTTCAAAGTTCTCATTAACTTCACCAGCCTGTGCTGGTTGTCCTGTCGTTATAGCGTGTTGTTTAACATAAGGCATTATGCACCCACCACCCTTAGTTGCTCATTCCAATCTTTCATATTAAGATTCATCGTAGCACTTTCTGTACGAACCTGTACCCTCATACCTGTTATATCACCAGTATAACCGGGAATGAATATGAATGTTAGACCATACATTCTATAACCAGCACACGGATAATCACTACCAGCAGCAGCCCTATGTGTACCAAACGAATTCCTTGTATCAAATCCTATGTCAGTCCAAGTTGCACCAGCACCAGTATTAAGTTGTAGTTGTGCCTTAACCCAGAAATAATCCTTACCTTTATTTGCAGCCAAGTCGTTAGTAGATGTATTAGTTCTAAAGTTGAAATGATACCTAAATACCTCTCCTACACGAAATGTATGAGCAGCAAATGTTACCTCTGTACTTCCATTATTACCGTGTGTTACTGTCTGATAAGTTGTTCCAGCATAGTTGTTACTTATTGTAGTATTGTCTCTATGTGCATAGACTTTAATTAAAGGTTTATCTGTGAAGTTTATATGTCTTGTAGATACCCATTCAGTTCTGGTATTACTTTGATCTATCTGTCCACTGTCAATCGCCAAACTATTGAAAAAGGTATCAGCCTCATTATTATCATTAGATGGTTGCCCAGCCTGTCCATTCGTAAAAATTAGATTATTGCTCATCGGTATTGATTCCTCGCCCAAAGGTGCATACCTGATACAGTAAACAATTGTCCGTGATCTGATTCAGTTATATTCCAAGTTTCTCCATCAACGAAAACATTCTGTTCCCTAAACCACTTCACTACTATCTCGGTATATTCCGTTCCTATCGGTGTACTGAAGGGTACATCCAAGCAGTATGCTCCGGGATACACCCTACCACTTCTTCCTATTAGAATACCATTACAGAATATTCCAATCTCATAGTTCTCATATTGTGCTGAATTCTTATGCCAAGCAGGATCAGACCCACCTTGAATACGACCTGATCTTGTTTCACAATTAATTGTTACACCACCAATAATCATTCCTTCTCTGCTCTCAAACCTTATTCGTGCACCCTGTGTAACTACAGTATAATCAAACAAGTTCCAGAAAGGATCCCAACTATCTGTCATCCAATCTGTCTGATAAACTGAATTAGGTCCTATCTCATATTCAGTTGTAGATGTATTCGTTATTCTCCAATCAGCATAGTGATACGATTGTGTAGGCAGATAACTACTGGTTGTATTCACACCAAATGCATTGTTAGTTCTAACAGGATCCTTCAACTGTTCTGAATGACAACTTTCCAACGGCATATTATTTTGATCTAACTGCCCATTAAACTGCTGTGCAATTCCATTAGCATCACCATTAAAATGATCTGCCTTAAATTGATCACCATCAGCGAAACAGTTTTGTGTATAACTACGAGCCACTTCCACCCCTCCTTGTTATCACCTTCTGATCAGATGAACTGTATTCTATGTTATAGGAGATAATGTGAAATAACTTATCGCTTTGAATTCCCCACTGGAAATGGGAGCATAGCCCAGTATGAACATCAAACCTAACCCTACATAACTGTCCATTAGACCAGTTCTCGCCCCAAGTTGCTAAGTTCTTTACTTCCGTAGTTCCACCAGAAATTGTCCATACTGGCTCAGATGCTGATGTATGATATTTCTCTATAATCATAGGAGCCTGTGTCCCTCCTGTAAGCGGACTGAAACTATAGTCCACAGCATACACCATTGTCAAATCATTATACCCTTGCGTTACCATTTCTATCTCTACTGAATGGATACGCTTCTTAATACTATCATCTCCGAAATCATCCCAAGTACTGATATAAGCACAGTCAGTAGCACCTTTAGCCTTATCATATAAAGTAAATGTTTCTGTCCCCTGTCCTGATGCACTGTTCCTACCGTATACACCCCATCCACAATTAGCCGACCATACCTGTAAGTCAAAGCCGGGAAAGAATGTCAGTGCATTAGTTGCTACAACCTGTCCTGCCGAATACGGATAATCAGGATAGGTTCCTATAACAATCCATCCCTCAGGATCTGTATCTAAACAAGTAAATGCCATCTGATAATTTGTATTAGTTCCAGCAGTTGCCTGTACAGATACACCATCAGATAAATTCCTAAGGCTCCACATCCCAGCCTCTTTATGAAATACTGCACCTCTTGTATTCTCTGTCTCTCCATCTACTGGATAGTGTACCCAATATTCTTTTTCTCTGGTACTATAACAGGCTGTTGCTCTTGCTAAACTTCCTTCACTTAGTCGTTGCCATTCTCCATACAAACCCTTGCTAACGGATTCTACTTTAGCGGTTACTAAGCCAGCACCAGACTGTCCACCTGTGACTGCATACACACCATCTTTTGTCAGAAAAAATAATCCTACACCGGGTACTTCTTTAATACTATTCGTTGCCCTTGTTCCAACATCACTGTCTAAGGTACCAATCGTATATGTATCATCGGAGATGGCTGAGATAACTTCTATGGAACCCGCTCGGAATACCAATAAGGAATTACTATAAGGGACCAGCGCAGTTATCTCACCACCTTGTCTCATCCCTACATCAAAAAATCTAAACCTATCAAATTGTTCTGGAAGGTGTCTGTTACTATATCTTATGTTAGTACTGAAATCATCACCACCAGCAATCCATATACAACCATTATATGTTGCAGCATACTTGAATGACTGAGCAACTAAGATACTATCATTCTCACCCGGTGCTAATTCTAATAGCAAACTATCCGGAATGATATCAACGAAAGTCTTGCAACTATTATCATTCAGTCTCTTAACAAAATAGTATTGCTCTGCTGAATTGTTTTCTAAGTTCTTAGTTCTATAAATGTTACGAGCAACAACATTCTTATCACCTGTAGGAATATCATCAATCACAATTCCTACTTTGTAGTTATCTTGATCTGTATTCTGTACCTTCCAAGTTACACCACCAGCATCACTTAGAGGACTTTCAGAACCAGTATCTGATACGAAACTAACCTTATATCTATAGTGGCTCCAATTACCATTCTGATCATTACCTAATCCAATAGATCTCCAATTAGTTAGATAAGAACCTTGCTGGGTATCCAAGTCCTGAGGATCATCTAACTGATCTAAGTCAGGATCATATACCCTTGGAGGCATAGGTCTTTGTGTCCACCCAAACGGTGACTGAGAATTCCTTCCCCAAAATTTGAATGGTGCTTCATAACCATTTTGAATTAAAGCAAATCTACCAAACGGTGTTAACTGTGTACCGGGATCATCTGCTTTAGGAATGTTTCTATTCTGCTCTAATACTACTTCTCTATTAGCCGCAGTTCCTACATTACCGAAATGATAATGTAACTGTCCATTTCTCTCATAGAGATAATATACTTCTGATCCGCCGTGTCTGGACCAAACTTTAAGGAACCTTGTCGGTTCCCTTACATTAGCCAGTTGAGCATCAGTGAATACCCTTGACATAGCATCTGCTACTGGTACTAAGTTTTCCCAACCTCTATCATTCTTCCAACCAAGACCTACATCTTCTATCCGACAATTTCTAATATCAGACGCAAGATTAGAAGGTACCTTCCATCTCTGGTCTACACCTCCTGCTAATCTTTCTTCAGTAGATTTCGTCTTCATTAATTAAGTTTCCTGAGAGAATTATAGTCGTAGACAATACCCGCATTTTCCATACCAAACTGACCACGCTGCCAGAAAGTATCTGCCCTATCAACATAACGCTTCTCAAGAATCTTAATCGCATCCTTGATCTTCTTATCGTACATACCAGCCATTGCTGCATTACCACCTTTAACAAAGGTTTCGTGTAGTACTGTGTAAACTATAAGTTGATGGAATTCATAAGGCATCTCAGGACTGTCTGTAGTTTCGCACAGACGATATGGTTTCCTCTGATATCTTAATTCATACTGTCTAAATCTACGCTTATGCAAAGCAGCCATCGCACCGACAACAGCAGCAGCAGCGTCATAAGTTTTCTCAAACCCTTGAGGTCTGGGATAAGGTCTAATTCTTAGGTGCTGACCATCCCATTCTTGATATCTGGGAGCACCGGGATTAACATTGTATAATCCTGTTAGTACTACAGAACTTTGTTCGTCTGTAGCAGTCTTAGGTAGCCAATCATCTCTATCAGCAATTGCACTGGCACTTCCTACTTGTCTCCAACAAGGAAGTCCTTTTCTTGTACCTGTTACATTATCAAAATTAGAATTGTAGAATACTACTTTCTTCATTCCTTCAAAATCATTCTGATAAACATCAACTGCTGGATTATAGGTTGGAGCAGCAACTGGTCTATCATCCCAAGTCTGAAAATGTAGTGTCACAACTGGAGAAGTATTCTGCTCTACAGTTCCAATATCAATTATCCGAGGTTCTGATAGAGGTCCTATAATACCTCCAACCTCAAATGCCCAAGTAAATTCCCACTTAGTATTAGCCAGAAACGGAGACGGTGCTATCGCTGCTGAGGTGATAACTGCTGCTCCCCACTTCATTCCAGCAGGTACATCCTTCGGAGGCTGAAGAACATAAGCCTCAGAAAAGTCTGCTGTATAGTCTTCTCTTAAATCTAATTCTTCATCTCGTCTTGCTACTAATCCAATCTTCTTTCCCCACAGAGGTCTGATATCTGGAATAGGAGCATCTCTATGTGACAGTCCTAATATTTCTATAGTGTCTGGAGGAAGATGATAGAACCTATGTTTAACGATCCAAGTAACATCATCAGTGTTAGTAGTACATCTTAAAGGTTCTACAGTTCTAACTGAAGTTCCAGTCACTTTCTCTATAGTATATTCTCTACCCTGAATTTCAATTATCTGTCCTTCCCAGATCCTTGGATCTTCTAAGAATTCAGATACTGGAGAACTGAAGGAACATTCTCTTCTTCCATCAAGTACATTCAGATTAGGAACCGCTGGGGTTCCTATAGGTTTAATATCTGGATATATGTTAAGGAACTTTGTCTTTCTGCCAAAGTTCCATCTCTTGCTCAGATATAATTGATTGTAAGCGTCATTTATTAATTCATCCAGATCATCCAAATAAGATTGAATCTCAGGATTGTAATCTGTAATGTTCTTTACTTTATTTCTCAGTTCTTTTAAGTTCATATTTTTCCTTCCTAAATGGTCGTCTGTTTAACACTTACATTATACTAACTGCTTTAGCAAGGAAATTGTAAAGATAAACTTGAAAAAAAGTGAGGGTAACCCAACCCAAAAATGTCTAATAAAAAACAGTTGGGTTACCCTCTGCGAATCCAATAATTTACGAATCGCTTCCCAATCCGAAAACATACACATCGCAAGTGTTAGCGGCAGCAAGTTCAAGGCATACACCAATAGTAGGTGCAATGTCAGCAGCAACGCCAACCCTCGCACGACCTGCAACACCGACACCCATCTGTAATGGTGTACCCAGTGCTGTACCAGTCGCAACGGCTGCATTTTCCACATAACCACGGGTGACAACATCAATGAAGCCTCCCGCAGCACCAGCAGTAAGTGCAACCCCAACTGTCCTTGGATTGCCCAATGCTACAATCGTAGCCTGAACAACCGTAACGGCTCTTGCAGAATTAGTCTGTCCAGTGTCAAGCATTACCCAGTCACCTGCGGCAACAGTTCCATTACAGTGATAACGCTGTACGGTCCTGCGGTCCAAGGCTGTAGGAATGTCTATCGTATTTCCAAACACATCCTGTGAAGTTTTCTCTAAGTATGATAGTCCTGATCTGCTCATCTTACCACGCCTCCCCATCAAATAATAGTCCCTGTGAACCCAAGTGATCCGCAATCAACTGACCCTTCCAATAGAGGGTAGCAGCACGGGCTGTAGTTCCAGAGATATGTTCAAAGTCAGAAACTGCGAAATCAGCATCTGGATGCATAACTAATTTAATTCCATCAAAGTTCAGGAAGTAACCAGTAGCGGCTTGTCCAGCACCGTTAACGGTAGCATCTGGCATAGCGATATCAGCCTCACAAGGAGCACCAGCAAACAACAGAGACATACGACCTCCGTCCAAAGACTTCTCATCAATGTATCGTTCGTTAGCGAAAAGTGCTCGTTTGTAATTGGCAAACCCTGCTTCAGACATAATGACTGCATCAACCTGTCCCATAGGAGCACGACTATTAGTCGTAGTCCAAAGACTGTTCATAGCAGCCAAACCGTTAGCATTGAAACCACCAGCAACATCACCGATCTGGTTATACCAACCGACAACATCAACAACTGATTTCTGAATACCACCAATGGTATTTGTCTGTGTAGCAGCCGCAGGTAGACCTTCTTCAAGGAAGCCGGTTGTAAATGCAGCGGGTACGCCATTAAGACTGTTAAGCCCTGTAAGAACTGTACTGTTTCCAGCGAGAAGTTGAAGGTTAATTTCCCTTCGTAACATTCCCATAACAGAGCGCATTCGTGCCTCAACAATTTTCACGATTGCTTTCTCGCCCTGATTTTCCAGTTCTTCCTTTTTGGTAATCACGATCGGAGCAGCGAAATCTGCCCAATCATAGATTGCCGGTTGCATAACATCGTTAACTGCAAGACTGACTGGCTCATATCCAGTAGGTAGACTTGTGATAGAACTGTGCTCGGCAATTGCGAGAGGTCGCTGGATTTTAATCCCGCCATCCTCATATTCAATTCCGCCTGCTCGTTTACAGTGATCTAAAAAAGCAACCTTCTGGAAAAGTTCGTCAACCTCGCCGTCTCGGATACTAAACAAAGTTGAGGATAATAGTTCATTTGAAATAGCCATAATGTATATTAATCCTTTTGTTTTGCTATATCGTCAATGACGAATGTTATTAATTCAGTTCCGTAGAATTGTCCACCGTTTGCTCCAGCGGGTTCTGCTTCTTCTGTTCTTCCCCAGAATTTATTTAGGTTGTCCTCTTGATCCGGAGGGTCCGTATAAAGGGCGGGAAAAGTTGCCCCATCTAAAATAGTATAATTTGTAAAATTCTTTGGAGGTAACGACCCTTTAATGGGTGTTTCTAAATGCAAATATAACTGATCAAGTTTCATTTACCTCTCCTCTTTGACGCCATCTTACGAAAGGTTTTGGCAAGATTATACCTCTTACTACCTTTCGGACAGGAGGCTGAACCGTATTTCTTACCGGTACAAACACCACTGGTTCCCCTCCTCTTTATAGATTGCGTTGCTTTCTGTATCCATTTACTGTTCTTCTTCTTACGAGATGCCATTTGCTTTATGATACTGATATGCTTCCCAAGCATCTCTGAACTGAGGATTACCATTAACCTTACCAGCCGTACCATTAGAAGTTTTATTCCAAGCCTCATTCTGCTTTTCTTTCTTTCTAATCTGTTCGCCTTGTAGTGTAGCCAATTGCTCTCGGTCCATCTTTGCTTTAGTTATATAGTATGCATCCTCTAATTTAAGTTCAGGTCTTGACTTAAGTAGTTGTGCAACTTGGACACGAACCGTAGGTTCTGTTAGATCTGGATTATCTCTCTTGAAGTTATCCAATGCCAACTGTCGTTGCTTAACAAACATATCTTCCTGAACAGGTTGAATCATCTGTTGAAATAGTTTAGCAGCCTCTTGCTTGATCTTGTTATTGATACCATCATCAGTAAACACATCGTGTGGTACCTCAGGTTCCTTAGCAAGTTCCTTCACATTCTCTGCAAACTTTCCACTATAGAGAGCATTCTTCTCAGCGACCAATGCTTCTCTTTCAAGTTCCAACTGCTTCCTAATCTCAGCAACTTCCTGTGTCTTACGGGTTGTCATTGCTCTTAGATTAGCAATTAATTTTCTACCATTTTCTGGTAGGTGCTTAAGGACTTCCTGATAATTCGGAAGATCCCTATGGGTGTTATTCATAATATCATCATTAGAAAAATCTGCACCCAACAGATCATCCAGACTAAAGTTCTCAAGGAACTTATCTGTTATTACTTTAGGAGCCTCTGGTTGGCTCGTAGCCGTATCCTTAGCCTCTACCGGTGTGTTACCATTGGTTACCTCGTTAGATGCTTCTACGGTCGTTTCTGACGCATCTGAGGTAGTGTCCTGTTGGACAGTCTCTACTGCTTCGCTCATTGTTATACCCTCTCTAAAAATAAGTCTTCAATACTTTCGTCGCTACCTTCTGGCAACGGCGTTCTCTCATCATCCAGAGATTCCTCTGCTGGACTTAGTTCCACTACCTCTTCATCGGGGGTAGCAAGAAATTTCTTAAACTTGCTATTACGGAATACCTTACCTAACTTACCAGCCAAAATCTTGAGACTGGAATCATCAGTAATATCTTCCAAGACAAATGTATCCTCTTCATCTAATACATCTGCTACAATAGCATCATCAATGCTCTGCTTAAACATAAGCAACAGACGAACGAATTCAATTGGTAGTTCTGTCTGATCCTCAGGAAAGTTAGGATAATCCGCTTTCAATCCATAAAGAGGCTGACCTTTCTTTGCCTGTACTACCAAAGCATTAAGAGGTTTCCTCGTAAAGTTACCTCTTGGCTGGAATTCACCAACCAGTTCATCCTCAGCAACTGCCGTTTGTTCCATACCCTGTAATACCTCAGGTGCTACATCTTCATTTTCTATTCGTACTTCTAATGCCATTATGTTTTTGCCTCCCTTTCATCAGCCTGTTTAAGCATTTCCTTAGCAGGCAATACTTCACATATAGCCTTCATTGTACCACCATAAGTAGAACCGTATTCCTCTACCTTCTTCTTATAGGCACTATTAAGATTCTCAAAGTGCTGGTCTTCTGCCAACTGAGATTGAATCTTATTATCTACAAAGTCCTTAGGAAGATCATTAGCATTCACATAACCCATCTTCCTACAGATCCTTTCCTCTTCTCGTTTGTTAGTTACCCTTCTACCCAGAGCAGAACTATACATACCGTTCACACCGTACTTGCCTGTCTCATCTCCCCAAAGGGTAACTGTTCTTGCTGGAGCGGATATCAGTCGTGTCCAACCGTGTTGCTTTCGTCTACCATCCTTGTCACAGATAATACATTCGTGCTCATCCATCCATAAATCATCTTTATCCATATCTACCAAGGCTTCCACTACATTCTTACAGCCCTTACACTTAAATTCATAGAACGGCATTATTTCCTACCTCCTGATCCAAAGTCTCCCGGCATTGGGAATGGAATAGTTCCTCGTCGCCCTGCACCAAATTGCTTAGCCACTTCCTCTTCAGGACTTACTGGTTCCGTACTAAACGGTGCACCATCAGGTCTTGCCTTCGGCATTTTCTCACCTTCAGCAATTGCCCTTGGATCAAGTTCTGCTTGAACCTCAGGTGTCTCACTAAACTGACGAGGTAGGTCATATAGCCTGATAATCTCATCTCGGATCTTCCAAGGCTCAACACCCAAAGTCGTAAGCACCGGCACCAACTGTAATAGTTGCTGTCGTCTTACGCTCTCTGCAATTGGGGTACTTGCCTGATCCAATGCGGCATACTTGAACTTACCTTGTAGTTTCTCAGGTGTAACAATCTCAGGTGTTCCTTCCAGTAGAATAACTTCCTTAGATTTCTCTTCAGCAATCAAGGATATAATTCTAATATACTTCTCAGCAATCTGTTCAATCATACCATCTCGTTCTCTGGCAAGTCGTCCGATCTCTGATGCAGTATACTGAGCCAACGCAGCAATCTCTGTTGCTGAGGTCTTAGTAGTCTCACCTCTTGTGAAAGGAGCCATAACAGAACCCTTAGCAAGATCTTGATCAATCTGTTGTAGGTACAATGAATGATTAGAAGAAATGGGAATAGATGGCACCACAGAAATAATATTGCCTAAAGTCTCAGCATCTACAGGAATCATAGCACCATCTATCCCCGCAGTAATTTTGGCTAATGCTTCTTCATCAATCGCACCCTCTTTAACGAGGTATTGCCTTGTATCTCTACGAACAGCGTTCGCCCAAAATGACCGCAAGATGTTCTTCTCATACACCTGATCATAGATACGCTTCATAGCACTAATCCCATCCATTGGCTGATCAGGTACACGGGAATAATATAAAGGTACGATAGGAGCAACTGGCTCATCATTATGATCTTCTAATGGGATATCATCCTCCGATAATAGTTTATCTCCTCCGCTCCAGTTGGGGGACCAGAAATATAACTTACCATTAATCATATCATACAGTTCAACTACTTTACAATACAAGAACTGATTAGGCAGATTGTCTGTAGATTCATACGGATCTGCCGGTGCTCCGTGCTCTTCAAAATAATTTGTCTTCGTAATTGGATTCCACTTCTTACTACCAAACTTATGATTCATACCAGCCACAGTCTCATAATAGATGTGTCCAATAAATCTCTGTTCGTCCCAAGTAGTAGCATCCCTATCAACTATAACTTCCCAAGGACTAAGAGCCTTGATCCCAACACGATCAAGTATATTAGTACTATCCTTAGGATACAACTTCATAAATGCATTAGGATAAATAAGAGCAAGTCTGGAAGCAATTTCCAACTGCGTCTTCTGTTCAAATAAGAAACGATTAGCAATTTCTTTAATCATATTCTTATTGCCCTTACCCTGAATATCAGCACCTATCTCAATAGATGGTGCCTTACTAAACAGGCTTGCAATGAAGCCTTCAATATAAGCGTAAGCATCTGAAGTCTCCACCCTCAATTGAGCGTGTGTATCAAATGCATTCCTCTCCTTATAGAAGTTCGTCATATACGCAGCCTTATACTTACGCATATCACTTTGTCTCTCAGCCCACAAGGCTTCGTGCTCTGCGACCACAGCACGGACAAAGCCGTTCTTTTCACTATGTGTTAGTGCCATTCTTTAGATTCCTTATTAATGTATAATTTGTAAAATTAATACCTCTTCTCCTTCTGACCGAATGAAGTATCTAATACCCGTTGAACCCTTCTTTCTTTAATCCAGTCAGGAAGGTATGCCGACTTATGTAGTTGAACCTGCTTAAGACACTGACAGGCTAATGCCAAAGCAATCACAGTATCACCGTGATGATCTAAATTAGATGGAACCTTAGGAGCCAGACCCCTATCATCTAATTGATAAGATCGCAATTCAGTATAGGTTATACTATCCAGTTGTGTAATAACACCCTCACTTAGTAGTGCCTTAAGTTCCTCAAATAGAATGATTTTAGACTTCGTAGTTGTTATCCAGTCCTTACCCTTCTGATCAGACCAGAGGTTGTAATACCCTCTGTTTCTTAATTCATTCAGGACAGGAAGCCCCCAGTTATTCTCTTCCACCAATACCTTAGCGTCATTATACTTCGTCGCTAAAATAATAATCTTATCAGCCAAGTCCACAGGAACTGTTGTATTACTACGAAACATAGCCACAGGCTGATAACTAATCTTATCCATAACGGTAATGACTGAATAGTCACCACCTCTGCCAGAAGCAACATCCACACCGATAGCGTAAGAATTGTTAAAGTCAGGTTCAGTCCAGATATATTTCTTATTGTTAATAGCCTCAACATTCTTCGTTTCAATGTACCGAAGATCCTCGTCAGAGAAATACGCCGTACCTGCTTGTGCGAATGCTTCTTCCAATGTTGCTGGATATTCCCTCCTAAATTTCTCGGTACCTAACCTGTGTATCATACAGGCTCTCCAGTACATCTGGTTCTGTGTTAGCATATGCTGTCGTTGATATTCTAAGTCCTCACACTTCCAGCCTTCAGGATAATCAGAAATATAATTCGGATGCTGGAACCACGGAAAGAACTGATAGTTCCAATGTCCTTCCCCTCTCTGTGCCTTAATAACTTCTTGATGTAAGGCATCACCATAGTGATTAGCAGTTGATTCAATGATCAATCTATTTCCATTAAGAGCACCGATAGCAGTAGCCTTAAGTTCTTCAGGGTTAGGAGCAAAAGCATATTCAGACATATGCAAGAAATTACAAGTAAAAGATCTAAGTCCACCCTTCCCCTCAGCAGACACCGCCATAATCTTAGCACCCGTATCTGCGAATACCATCTCAGTAGTATTCTCAACAATTAATTCTCGTTGTAGTTGTTTCGGCAGTGTACTATAGAAACGCTTATACATAGACAACATATGTTTCGCTGAGGATATCTTATGGCTTAGTATAGCGATGGTGATAGGTTCCTTCGCCGTGAACCACTTATAGAATAACCAAGCCGACACGAATGTCGTGCTACCTATCTGTCTTGGCTTCAGAAATAAACAATCCTTATCCCCTTCCAATGCCTCATACATCTTCAGTTGCTCAGCGGTAGGTCGTAAGTTACATAGTTCTCCTAATTTATTAATAATCTTCAGACGACTAATAAACTGTAGGGGGTCTTCCAGTACCTTCTCTAACCTATCATTTAGCATATTCATTCCTTAACAATAGTAATGTCAATGTGGAAAAAATGGTGCCAAATAATTTTGAGCCATTATCATATAGATAAATTCTATATGATAACATATACCCCTTATACTTCTTATATTCTTTTTTATTATTTTTATAGATATGAAAGATTACACTATTCATTACATTATTAACCCATAATATTCTACCACATTAATTACCATAACCAAACCATTAACCACATTAACCATTACCACTTAAATCATTAACCCAATCATCAACCACATCTCTCAACTTACCCTTATCAATATCAACATCTATCCAATCATCATCATATTTTATTTTTATCTTCACCGATAGATCTGACTTACTATATTGATTCTTCCTTCTATCCTTCTTCACCTTCACATCCACATCCAACTTACCCAACACTAACTTAAACATTTTATTTCCTATCATCTATAACAACCCAAAATCCTTTTAGGATTTTGGGTTTATCTTATTCACTTACTTTCCAGTACCATCCAATACTGTCAACCAATCCTTCATATCATATTCTTCCTGTTCCATCTGCTTATCATAATTCTTATCTTCCCTTCTCCTCTTCAACATCTCCATCTGACTTAGCGTACTGAGGATATTACTAAATGTTTGTCTCCCTATCTTACAATTCCGAGACACATTAAATTCCCTCATAGCATCCTCAACCAGATCCCACAACACCGTTTCTATATCACGATCCTTGATCGCTTTGAATGTAGTTTTCTTCATTCTTATTATATCCTCCCTATGCGATATTTACAAAAGTATTTTCTTTTTCTTTTGTATCCTTATCAACCTCATTTGCTGAAGGCAAATGAGGTTGTTCCATTATGAACATTGCCTTGAACTGTTCTGCATCTCCCACTATCTCGCCTATCCTCGC
>CAYSYI010000025.1:0-33099 GCA_964435395.1 uncultured Isosphaeraceae bacterium | reverse complement strand
ATCGTCTTGAGAATAACTACTACGTTCTTCAGTTTGTGTCAGACCCGTTGCACAAAAGAACAGCCCCCTGACTCTGGGAGTCAGGGGGCTGCGGTGAATCTCAAAAGAGATTATCTAACTAGAAGCATGGAGCTTAGTTTAGTAGAACTGTATAGTTCTCTAATCCACTACCACAAATCCAAGTTAAATCCCAAGCATTAGGAGCAACTACTAGTGAGTTGTCACCAGCAGGAACCGTGAATGTCAAGGAGCCTTCAATGCCACCAGGAATGATCACTTGATCAATAATAGTTCCAGCGACATTGTCAACAACAATAATCCAAAGCTCAAAGCCTGATGATGCAGCAGTAACTGTGAAGGTACCACCAGCATTCATCGATGCATTTGTGAACCAGTCCATGTCACGAAGAGTAGCACCAAAGGTGCCATCGCCGTTGTCATAGTTAGGATCATTGAACACTGAACCTGTGCCACACATTGGTACACCAAGCGCAATTGCTTGGAATTCAGTACCTGTAGGGCCATTGAGTCCAGCATTACAGTCTAAGCTTGAATCATCGCCATCAACTGCACATGCATCGCATTGCATATCAGCGCCTGCAGGGCAGCCACCGTAAGGGTTAGGACATGGGCTAGTTGAACAAAGAACTTGATCACCCATGAAGTCACCACCAAATGCAACGCAGTTTGATGCGTCAACATCGAGGCATGAACCATCATTGAGACAGCAAGCGCCAAAGCCAGTAGCTGGAGGCGTGATGTTCAATGTACCTGCGCCACCTGCACCAGCATTCCATGCACCAATTCGTACATAGTAGGTTTGACCAGCAACACAGTCAAAGTTCTCAATGCCTGATGAGTACGATTGGCAACCTGTGCCATTAGCAGTATCACCATTACAAGCGACTTGAGTAGCACAGTCACCTTCATAGAGAACGATTGAAGTATCAAATGATGCAGCATCACACGTATCAAACGTAGTCATGCCACCAGTTGCTACATACATGTACCAACCGTCATTGTTACCAGTGCCCCAGTCAAGGTATGTACCAGCACACTGAGAATCGTCTACAGGTTCAACACTTGGGGTCATGTTTGTAGTATCAAATGCGTTTGCACCGTCATAGACAGGAATTGCATCGTTACATTCATCACCACCTGCAGCGTTACAATCGGTAGTCGCACAAGCTGAACCAGAACCGAAGTATGAACCACCAGCTGCTGCACAATCAGCACTTGACATGCCATCAGTACAAGCAGTACCAACGCAACAAGCACCAGGTGCTGCTTCGGTGATGTTCAACGTACCTGCACCGATTGAAGCAGCATCATAGCCACCAATTCGGAAGTAGTATGTTGAACCAGCAGTTGCTGAAAGAGTCAACGCTGAATGATATATTTGACACGTTGCGTCAGCAGGAGCATCGCCATTACAAGCGACTTCTGCACCACCACAAGCGTCATACACAACAACAGAAGTATCAAATGAAAGCGCGTCACACGTATCAATGATGTAATCATTGGTGTTTGTCGCTGTCCACATGAGCCAAATGTCATTTACAGGAACAGTCCAGCCAAATGCGCCAGCATCAGCTGCACATGTTGGAAGGTTAGGATCTGCAGTCATAGTAGTTGTATCGAATGGGTTTGCACCATCAATAGCAACAAGAGCTGCAACACATTCATCGCCTGGGATAACGTTTGAGCAATCTGTTGTTGCACAAGCAGTACCATCACCTTTGTACGAACCAGCAGATGCAGCGCATCCGTCAGCTGTCATATCAGCACAAGTTGTGAGGTCAAGGCAGCAAGCACCAGAAACACAAGTGTTATCTATGCAGAGTGCGCCATCACCAAAGTAAACACCGCCACCAGCTGCACATGAGTTGGCATCGGAGTTGTCATCACACATGCCATCACCGTAGCAGCAAGCACCGTAAACAGTACAGTCTGCACCCCATGAACCAACGACAGCGAGGACGTCAGCCACAGTTACGCAACAGTCACCATTTGGAAGTGGTGCAACATCGCCAGATGGACGGAAAGTTCCGTCGCCACATTGACCCCATTGGCCAATGATTTCAAGGATATCACTAACAGCAACAGAACCATCGCCGTCTACGTCAGTTGGACATAGGTCAGCAAGTGGCAAGCTGCAAGGATCAATTGGAGCGCCTGAGCCAGCTCGAAGAGCTGCGTGTCCAGGAGCGCCAGTGGCATCTTCAAGATCTTGAACATTTCCAGGTAAGCCAAAGCCACCGCCTGGATTAGCTTGGAAGCCAGCCATTCCGTCAGAAGTTAATGAATCAGCAACGCCGGTTTGACCGCCAGTTGCAAAGTCATTTGAAGGAATAACGCCGAGCCAGTTAGTACCAGCTATTGCGTTAATTGCTGTAGGAACAACCATAAGGAAGTTCGCACCGAGCCATGCTGGATCTGCTGTAACATTTGCAACATCAACTAATTGCGAAGCAATATCGCCTGTTGTGCTTACTGCAGCTGCAGCGGAACCAGAAAAAATGTTTGCGGTATATCCGCTGACTGAAGATGGATCAACAAATCCATTCCAGCCGCCGAGCACCATTTCTACTTGATTGATGTTGCCACCAGCAGAAGAAAAACTATCTGCGACTACTGCGTCGTAGATATCATAGGCGGCTTCAAAGTCTTGGTTAGCAATAATGTTTGTACCAATTCCTGTTCCGTCCATGGGCCCAATGTAGTCCATCACGACCTGCGCTGAGGCAGCTCCTGAGAGACCCATTATACAAATACAAGTTGTAAAATTTTTCATAAGTATATATCCCCTCCTAGAGGATTGAGTGAAAAGATTTCACGAATCGCGAATTCTTAGCGCTTTCGCTAAGAAACAATAAGGGTACCGAGTTAAGAATAAAACGACGAACAAACAAATAGGTTGTCAGTCGATCCTTCTCTCGACCTTCTTCCACTGTTTGTAATTGCGGTGCCAGGGGGGACGAGAGCAGTGCAACACGACGCAGCGGTCGAATATTGAAACTGTGAAACATGAAGAAAGGCAATCGTTGGGGAACGTTTGAGTGCCTAAAATTCAGGGAACAACAGACTTCAATACTGTAATTTGCCCTAAAAACGCATGCTTGTCAAGGAATACATTGCTCTTTTTAAGCGAAATTTACTTATTGGAACTTGCGATGAAGCGACCAGAATTGAAAAAACTATCAAATCTCCCTCTGAAGGACCGTAAATGCTCAATATTGACCTCTCAGGCAACATTACCGAGCATGACTCTGAGAAGTACACAGAGTACTGGAGATATAAAGAGAGTAAAAAAAGGGACCCGCATCCAAATGCGGGTCCCATAAAAATAACTAAAAATGAGTGTCTTACGGAATATACACACCTAATGGGAATGGAGTTAGCGCAGTTGCATTTGATGTTTCTCCATCAAGTACATTGATACCGCTGTATGTCCAACTATTAAGCATAAAGATAACACCGTCAGGTCCAGTCATGCTCAGACGTGAAGCCCAGCCATCAGTGTACTCCCAAGGCTGGCTTGTTCCATCAAGATTGATATCACCAAATGTATCGATCACATTTCCGTTTTCAAACAGCTCAACAGCATCGTCGCCGTTGTTGTTGGCTGCTGAGTTCATGTAGTCAGGAGCAAAACCAAAGAAGTTGACAAACTCAACATCTTCACTTGCAACATAAATGAATTGCCCAGCAGTTGCAGGTACAGCATCAAAAGTAAATTCTTGCCCATCGGTGCCTCCGCCATTATTTGCAGAGCCAATGCCGAAGATGCTCAAATCTGCAATATCAGAAATGACGTAGAGTTCAATCGCTTTTGGCAAGCCTCCTGGAAGAGGTCCGTCAACGATGCCGGTAATAACCATGAAGCCACTGACGACTTCACACTCATCTGGAATGCCATTTCCATCTGCATCTATTGAAGTGCCGTTTGCAATGTCGCATTCATCTGGTATGCCATTTGTATTGCAGTCAGCCTCGCATTCGTCAGGAATGCTATTTAGGTTGCAATCAAACGAAACGCCATCTGCTAAATCGCAGACATCGCCAATACTATTGCCGTTGCAATCGAGTTGGTCAGGGTTTGGCAAAATACAGTTGTCTTGGGCATCTGGAATGCCATCGCCATCGCTATCAAGAATTGCATTTGCACTAAAGATTATGTTATCCATAAACATAGCTTCAGAGCCTGAGTTTGAATCTAGTGAAACTCGAAGTGTCGCCACAGAGTAGCCAGTGAGGTCCTGTAAGAGGGTGAACCAAGCACCTTCGATGCCTAAGTCATTAATATCAAGGCCAGTTGTGTTTAGGAGCGGAACGATTACGCCGCCATCCACAACAACTTCTACGACGATAACATCATCTGCTTCCCAGCCTGTAGCTGCGACGAAGAGATCAATTGAAACATTCCATTCACCTAATCCAGTCGCAAGGTCAAACTCAACAAGCATTTTGCCATCTGTATCACTAAATTGATACCCTTGGATGCCTTCAGGATACGCGCCAACACCACCACCGGTGTAATCGGTTACGCCAACATAGTCGCCGTCTGTCAGGCCAACGCCGTTTCGAGTGTTGAAGTACCAAGCGGTAAACCCGATTTCAGCACCTGTAGCAACAAACTCAACATCTGCTTCTCCAGGGTTGTTCACGAGTTGATGGTCAAGTAGTGCATCACCAAGATCGAAGTACTTCGCGCCAATTACGGGCTCTTCGAAACTTGTGTACATCAAAATGCCAACTTCACATTCATCAGGAACGCCGTTCCCGTTTGTGTCGATCGAAGTTCCGCTTGAGATATCGCATGCATCGACAACACCGTTTGTATTGCAGTCAGCTTCGCAGATATCAAGAATGCCATTTCCGTCGCAGTCGACTGCGCCGTTTAGAATGTCACATTCATCAGGAATCCCGTTTCCATCGCAATCATCTTCGCATTCATCTGGAATAGAGTTTAGGTTGCAATCCAAGGAAGTACCATCAGCAAGGTCACAAACATCACCTGTGCCGTTGTAATTGCAGTCGGCTTGATCTGGGTTCGCGAGGTAACAGTTGTCCACAAGATCAAAAACGCCATCGCCATCGAGGTCTGGGACATCGCACATGTTTAGATCACCGGGCGTATCCATTGCGAGGTTTCCATAGACACCTACTTGCCACGCGCCGCCATCAGGACAACGGAATACATGGGATGGTGGGTAAATGCCAACAGGCCCAAGGACCGTGGTTGTATAGATTGAGTCAAGGATTTCGCCATCGAATCCAACCTCAACTAAACCAACAGCGTCTAGGACTTCAGTCCATGGTGCACTGTCAAGAACGCCATCATCGGTGAGATCGAGATCATCATTGAGGAGTGCAGTTAAGCCTGAAACCAGCATATGTGTGACGTTGTCACTATTTTCAAAGTTGAATGTTGCAGAGACTGCATCAGGAATACCAATGAGCATTGTTGCCTTGCCTACTGAGAGAAGACCATCAGCTCCGATGGTGAGTCCAGTAAGATCAACAATACATTCAAGAACACCTGATCCAGCAGTTGTGCTATCGCCAATGACGATGTAAGAAAATCCGTCAAGGATGGTTCCAGGTTCACCAATGAGTTCGAAATACTCATCGTTATCTGTCCCACTTTGATCCGTTCGAATTTCGTTGATTCCTATTGTTGGTGTTGGAGGATTGCAGTCGTTGCCCCAAGCTGAAATTACAGCCAAAATGTCTGCAACAGTGACGCAACAATCGCCATTTGGCATTGGAGCTACATCGCCCACTGGTCTGAATGATCCATCACCACAGTTTCCCCAATTACCGATAATACTCAAGATATCTGAAACAGCAACTATGCCGTCACCATCAACATCTTCAGCACAAGCTGTGAGAGGGTCGTTGCAGGGGTCGGGAAGAGCCGCTTCTGAAACTTCAATAGCTTCAAGCAGGTGCATTGTTGGGAAGCCAAGGAGTGATGGATTGACCCATGAACCAATGCCACACTCTCCGTTGGTTGTCTTTAGCCATGTAAGTGAAGTCTCACCAGCAGCGTTACTACCGATTTCATGTGTTCCTGGGAACGTAGCGGGCATAACAATTTCAATAAAGATAAGAGCATCAGGATCAAGTGGGAACGGTGTAACTGCATCTGCAGTGAGATAGATAGGAGTTGAAGTAACTGGAATTGGTCGTTGAATTGACCCTAATGGCCAAAGGTCTGAACCATCTGGAAGAGGTCCAGGTGTACCATCTAAATCAACATACACGTTGACCGTTGCATTTCCCGCAACGGAATTTAGTGCTAGCCCAAAGTGAATGCAGGAGAGTTCTAGGGGAAGGCCAGCGGTTGCGCCTAAAGAAAGATCGTAACTTCTTCCGTAGCTATGTTCAGGTGTCCCCGATCCGCTAAAACAGTTCACGGAGTTTCCTGGAGTGATAGTCGTCATGTCAAGATTTTCTGACACAAGAGTGGCAGTTGGATCGCATGGTGTAAATGCGACACTTCTATCCATGCCGTTGGATGCTTCATGCGTTCCAATCCTAAAAGGGGCTCGGGCGGATGGCGCTCGAGTTGGAATTGCTGCAGATGCATCTAGGGTTACCAACGACGCTAGAGCAATCGCAACAAAACTTGTACAGACTCTATAAATATTCATTCTTTCTCTCCTGGTTTTTTATCTCTTCACTCCAAATGCACAGGGTGACGTACGCACCATGCGGTTATACAACATATATATAGTAGTGTTTAATATCTGTCGTGCAATAAAAATGTGTCAATTCTGCATAGTTGAGTGACTTTTTAAGTGCTAAACTACCTTTCTTCACATTTTGCCGGAGTGGCGGAATTGGCAGACGCGCCGGATTCAAAATCCGGTTCCCGTTAAGGGAGTATGGGTTCGAGTCCCATCTTCGGTATTTACGGCTCAGGGCTACTTTTAGCTCTGAGCCGCGTCAATAACAGGTATCATGCACCGATGAATCTAACCATTCTCATTCCAGCAGCAGGGAAAAGTACTCGATACGGTTCTCGTGATAAACTTGCTGAAGACCTCGGAGGGCGTCCACTTTTGCTCCGAACGGTTGAATTCTTCACAAAACGCGAGGATGTCAAAGAAATAGTTCTTGCTGGGCCAGAAGATACTTTTGAAGATTTTCAAGAACGGTTTGGTCCAGCGCTCTCGTTTCATGGAGTAAAAATTGTACAAGGTGGGTCTTCTCGCTGCGATTCAGTTTCTTGTGCACTCAACGCACTTGATGAAGATCCTGATCGAATCGTCATCCATGACGCTGCGCGGCCTGCCCTTAAGAACTCCCTTTTTGAATCGATGCTCCTTGCAAGCAAAGAATTTTTAGCAGTTGCAGCAGCACTCCCTATTTATGGAACAATTAAAAGAGTTGCTCCGACTCCAGTTTCAATTGGTGATCAAGATGCTATTGCAGATGCTATTCTCGGCGAGTCGTCGCAATCCAAAATCGATGCATACGAAGTTATGGAAACAGTTGACCGTGCAGAACTGTGGGAATTGCAAACACCTCAAATTTTTGAGCCAGCCCTTCTTCGAAGAGCGTATGCTCAAAGTAATCTGCAAGATTGTACCGATGACGCTCAAGTAGTTGAAAAACTCGGAGAACCTGTGCATCTAATTCAAGGCGATAGCCGAAATATCAAAGTGACTACTCAGTCTGATTTAAACCTTGTCTCATCTATTCTTCAAATACGGGGGGAGAGAGAACGGCCAGCTCATAAGCGGTTCTAGATTCGCGATGGAACAAACTTCAGTCACAGTCATTCTTCCAACGTATAAAGAGTTTCATAGTTTACCTTCACTTCTTGAGGCAGTTGAGAAAGTTCGAAGAGCATCCTTGCCAAATTTACAATTAATTATTGTTGATGACGATTCAAATGATGGCACAGAACAACTCATCGCCGATGCCAATAAAGAGTGGGTGACACTTCTCATTCGAACTGAAGACCGTGGGCTTAGCCCAGCTGTTATTGCGGGGTTACAACAAGCAACAAGTGAAATCTGCGTTGTCATGGATGCTGATGGTTCTCACCCCGCATCCGCGATTCCTTCAATGGTTCAGGCTTTGCAGGGGGGCGCTGATTTTGTTGTTGGCTCACGGTACGTTGATGGTGGAACAACCGAGGATGGCTGGGGGGTTTTGCGTTGGATAAACTCTAAAATTGCAACGCTAATGGCAAGACCTTTTACAAAAGTACTTGACCCTATGAGTGGTTTTTTGGCATTTAAAAGAACGACTTTTCTACATGCAAATAATCTAAATCCAGTTGGCTATAAAATCGGCCTTGAATTAATAGTAAAGTGTAACTGCGCTCATGTTGCTGAAGTTCCAATTCATTTTCGAACGCGGCAGCTTGGCGAAAGCAAGTTAACTCTTAGTGTTCAATGGCAGTACTTACAACATGTCATTCGGTTGCTTCGCTATACAAGACCAGCCCTTGTGAGTTTCCTTGCTTTTGCACTCGTTGGGCTAAGTGGGGCGGGGTTGTATTTGCTTCTACTTATGGCAACGAACGCTTTGATACCATCAACACCTCTTGCGATTGGGCTTGCTGTTTGGCTTACGATGACTTGGAACTTTGTTTGGGACCGCAAATACGCATTTTGGAGTGCTCGCGAACAAACAATCTTTTTGCAATATATTGGTTTTGTTCTTGTTTGCTCCATCGGAGTTCTTGTGAACTTCTTTATCACGCTGTCACTTTCTAAGTCAGAATCAATTCCACTTGCTGGACTCATTGGGGTGAGCATCGGTTCGGCTGTTGGAATTGTATTTAACTTTTTGATGACCCGTTTCTTCGTCTTCCGCAAGTAACTCTAGCGATGGGTCTGCGAGGTTCTGGTCTTAACACCTTGCGCTGAAAAAACTGCTAGGGTCTGAGCTGTTGCTAACTCGAAAATATCTTTTTCAACTCCATTCCAGTGAAACTTTGTTTTATTTTCGCAACATCTTCGGGCGTACCTTCAGCAACGATTGTCCCTCCGCCATCACCACCTTCTGGGCCAAGGTCAAGGATCCAATCGGCGCATTTAATGACTTCAAGATTGTGTTCGATTACAATAGCGGTATTTCCTGCGTCAACTAGTCGTTGCAACACATGTAGGAGTTTGTCGATATCTGCAAAGTGTAAACCTGTCGTTGGTTCATCAAGAATGTACAGCGTGTGATTATTCGTACGGACACCGAGTTCGCTAGCAAGTTTTACGCGTTGGGCTTCACCTCCCGAAAGTGTCGTGGAAGGTTGCCCAAGTGTTAAGTATCCAAGCCCTACATCGATTAAACAGTTAAGCATTCGTTCGATTCGGCCATGGCTTTCGAAAATAGCCACCGCGTCTTCAATCGTAGTATGTAAAATGTCGCTAATTGTGAACCCTCTCCATGTAACTTGGAGCGTTTCGGTGTTGTATCTTTTGCCATCACACTCCTCGCAAGTCACATAGGTGTCTGGTAGAAAATGCATTTCAATCCGCTTCACGCCTTGCCCTTGACATGATTCGCAACGTCCTCCTTTGACATTGAAACTAAATCGCCCAGGCTTATACCCGCGAATCTTAGCTTCTCTTGTTTGAGTGAAGAGCGAACGAATGCCATCAAAGATACCCGTATACGTTGCTGGATTAGAACGAGGAGTTCTCCCAATAGGAGACTGGTCGACTTCAATAATTCTATCAATAGTTTGCAAACCAGTAATTCTGTTGCACAAGTTATCAGTTCGAGTACCGTATTGTAATTGACTTTTTGCTGTTTCAAGTAGCGCGTGATTTACTAGCGACGATTTGCCACTGCCAGAAACACCAGTCACGCATACAAAAGAATGGAGCGGGAAAAAAGCGTCTATGTTTTTAAGATTATTGTGAGACGCTTTGTGCACTTTGGCAACTTGATTTGCTAGATGCTTGCGCCGAGAGTCTGGAAGTGCAATAGTTTTCCGCTCTGCTAAATAATCGCCTGTCAGTGATTTTTTATTTTTTTCTAATTCAGCTGCTGTTCCCGTGGCGACAATTGTGCCACCATGGATTCCAGCGGAAGGACCAACGTCAATGACATGGTCTGCATTTCGAATTACCATTTCATCATGCTCAACAACAAGGACAGTATTTCCAATGTCGGATAAATAGCGAAGTGTTTTCAGAAGTCTCGCATTGTCTCGTGCATGCAGCCCAATCGTGGGTTCATCTAGGACATAACACACGCCCACAAGTCCTGAGCCAACTTGAGTCGCTAATCTGATTCGTTGCGCTTCGCCACCAGAAAGAGTTGAGCTTGTTCGGTCAAGTGAGAGATACTCGAGGCCAACCGATATGAGAAATGTAAGTCGGTTTTGTATCTCTTTTAGAATTGGCTCAGCTACTTGAGAGAGTTCAGTTGATAGTTCAATAGATTTTATGACTTCAAGTACTTTTGTAATGGTCAACTTTGTCAGTTCTGCAATTGAATACTGAGAATCATTTGAAGTTATTGTTACCGCCCTCGCTTCAGGTCGGAGCCGACCGCCGCTACATGCTTCACAACGCATTTTTGTCATGTACGTCAGGAGCCGTTGTCTGACATTGTCTGATTCTGTTTGCTTAAACCTTTTTTGCAACTCTGGAATAACGCCCGTGTACTTTGCTTTTGATCCTTTAAGTGAGCCGCCGTATAGGATTGTTTTTTGCTGAGTTTTTGAAAGCGAATCAAATGAATCGGTTGCATCTATCCCAACACTTTCGCAGAATCGTTTTAACTTGCGTTTGTATCTTCGTTTCATTGAGGGCATAGAGTGATTCCAAGGAGTAATCGCTTTGCGATTCAATGCTTGGCTGCCATCTTCAATCACTAGTTTTGGATCAAATTCATGGACTGTCCCAAGCCCATCACAATGTTTACAGGCGCCAAAGTGCGAATTGAACGAAAACATTCGAGGCTCAAGTTCAGGAAGACTGTACGAAGGGTGTTCTGAACATGCAAATTGCTCGCTATACCGCGTTTCTTTCCAGCCACTCTTTCCTTCGGTGAGCAGAAGTATTGCGCCACCGCTTAAGCGAATCGCTACTTCGACGGAATCAGCAATTCTTTCACGTTGTGAGGGATCCATGACGATTCGGTCAACCACTGCTTCAATGTTATGAACTTCGTAGCGACCGAGTTTTAATGGGTTGTCGCTTTCATTGAGCAAAGCTTCCCGCAAGTCAATAATTTTACCATTGACTCTAGCTCGGACGAACCCTTCTGCTCGCAACATTTCGAGTACTTCTTTATGGTGTCCTTTTTTTCCTACAACTACTGGTGAACAAATCATGCATTTGGTTTGCTTACGTGTTTTCATGATGGAGTTGATAATTTGCGTTATGGTTGTAGCTTTGATTGGCAACCCGCACTCCGACCCATCTTTTAACATTTTCCAGCATCGAGGCGTTCCGCAGCGAGCCATCAAGAGGCGAAGGTAATCGTAGATTTCTGTCGTGGTTGCAACAGTCGAACGGGGGTTATGGCTGCTTGACCGTTGCGCGATTGCAATAGTTGGGGGAAGCCCCTCGACTGATTCAACATCAGGTTTGTCGAGTTGATTCAAAAATTGACGAGCGTAGGAGCTAAGAGACTCCATATATTTTCGTTGCCCTTCAGCGAAAATTGTGTCGAAGGCAAGAGAACTTTTGCCAGAACCCGAGACTCCTGTGATGACAACGAGCTTGTCTCTTGGTATTTCGATGTCAATGTTTTTTAAATTATGTTCATTTGCCCCAAAAACTCGAATCGTATTTTTTGCCAAGCTCATTCTCAGGAGACTTCTCTTCGTTGGAAGAGAACAATACCAAAGGATACTGCTGCGGTGATGTAAAGCAACCCGTACCCTGTAGTCCGGACAATGTAAGAAGTTGGGATAACATTTTCTTGTGTCAGAGCATCAGTGAGCCAAAGAACTTGAAAATTAGGAAAAACGGCGCTTCCAATTTTGAGTCCAACCCAGCTCGGGTATTCAATTCCTGTTGCATATTGGGATAATGAAGTTCCAGGCATCGCTTCGAGCCGTTCAGTCACGACGATTTCGGTGTCTCCATTTGTCTTGAGCATTGTACGTTCATGTTCTATGATTTCTGCAGTGCCATCTAATTCGGCTCTCTCGAGCCAAAGGAGTTCAATCTCATGGGCGGGTTTTCCGAACCAGGCATCAGACATCATGCCTACGAAGAATAAAATAAACGTCGCAACCAATGTTCCAAGTTGATTGAAGCGAGTAGAGACTGCAATCGCTAGACTTCCTAGAATAAGAACTGAAACTAAAATGGAGATGATGGCTTTCCAAATGTCCGGTTTGAATGCCACCCACATTGGATGTGTCGAAAAATCTGGTCCAAAGTTTAAGACAAGAAGATATGCGATGCAAAGCATGGGGGTTGTGACACATAGCCAAGTACTTGAAAAAACAAAAGCGTAAAAGTAATTGCACCAGACTGCAATTGCTGTGCCGAGTGCAATGCTCAGTATCCCAAACAAGAGCACGGGGAGATGCACTGGTGTGCGTACAGTTTGGAATACGTCTTGTTGATCAACAAGTACAAATACAAGAGCAACGTAAAGGGTAGAGAGACTTATGGCGAGTGAGGCGCCAAGATATTTCCCAATAACAAATTGTGGGCGCCCAACAGGTTTTGAGATGACTGTCACCGTTGTTTTGTTTCGTATTTCTTGACCAAGGACATTGCTTGCGACAAAGATCGAGAGGAGCATTCCAATCATGAAGACTGTTGCAAGCCCGATATCAATCAACATGCGCTGGTCGTTCTCCATCGTGAATGCTGAAAGCGGACTTGCGAGCAGGAGAAGCAAAGTTGCTGCCAAGACCAATACAAGGACAATAGGCTGTCGGATGCTCTCAAAAAAGGCGTTTCTTGCAATAGTAAGGATTTGTATAAACATGTGATTTTGATGTAAAAGAGGGCAGGGTAGACCAAATCATGATAATCTGCCGAACCTTGAACGAACGAAGTCTGTTTCAGGTTCGTAGACCTTACAGATTTTACACATCACCGACCGTTTTTCATTCATTTAGTTTACTTGAACCTACAAAAAGGCATTTGTACCGATTATGAGAGCTGATCATCAGGCCTGCCAAAGGGCAGCAACAACTGCAATATCAGGGTTAATTCTACAGGTACTCATCGCGACAACCCTTCTTGTTTTTGGCTTGTTTTCAGGCAGTACCGCATTCATATTTGGCTCATTGTTTATCTGGGTTGGTGTTCTTGTTTGGCTTGGTCTCATCATTCTCTTTTTTCAAGAAAAGATGCGACTGCTTGAAGAACTTGAAGAATCTGAATTGGTCGGTGAAGAGCATGCATCAATGTTCGAAAGTGCTGGCGATGAAATTCGACCAGCGGCATCGCGATTGAAATTGATTCACCGATGGGTAATGCCCGGATTTAGTCTTTGCACTGCTGCAGCACTCATCGTAATCAGTATTCTGCTGCTTCAGTATCTTGGGCGTCTCAATCACCAAGATGATGTTCTGCAAACTTTCTTGCAACACACAACTTATACTGGATGGGCGCTCGCTGTTGCAATGGCATTCGCACTCACGAGTTTCATCTACTCCAGATTTATTGCTGGGATGGCTAAAATTTCCGTATGGACCAATCTCCGAGCAGGATCAGCTTGGATGGTTGGCAACTCGATAGTATTGCTCGCCTTGTCTGTCGGCTTACTCTTTCGTTTTTTCGACAACATTGAAGTGCTGCAAGTTGTTTCGTGGGGAATCCCAATTTTCATGCTCGCCGTAGCAGCAGAAATTCTAGTTAATTTTGTGCTCAATCTTTATCGTCCACGATTGCATGGAGAATCTCCTCGCCCAGCATTTGACTCAAAGACGTTAAGCCTCTTTGCTTCCCCAGATTCACTTGTTCGCTCTCTTAATGAAGCAATTAATTATCAATTCGGTTTTGACATTACAAGTTCTTGGGGATATCAACTCTTTCTTCGCTCAGCAATCTGGCTTGTAGGGCTTGGCGTGTTTGTCCTCTTTGCTATGAGCTCGCTAGTTATAGTCGAGCCAACGCAACAAGCTGTTCGAGTTCGACAGGGAGCCATTGTTGGTGAAGTCCATGGTCCAGGCCCAATGTTCAAATTGCCATGGCCCTTAGAAGATTCAATAATAGAAAATATAACTCAAGTTCGTAATCTCCCACTTACTTTTAGTTGGAAAGATAGTCGTCAGGTACTTCTTTGGACTGATGACTACAACAAATATGCACTTGAAAGTCCAACGCCTTTTATTGTGAACGACTCGCAGGGAACCGCAGATGCAATCAGCGATGACTTATTGTCTCTGGTAGATATCCGAGCAGTTCTTCGATATAGAATTTCGCAAGATGGTCTTATGGACTGGCTTCAATTTGGCTCTGATGAAGTTGATCGCCGCTCTCGAAAAACGTATCGCGAGATGTCTGTTCTCGCAATTTCACAGAATACTCTGACTGAGATGTTCCAAACATTACAACTCGATGATATTTTAGGCGTTGACCGCAGCACGCTTTCGCAGAGAGCAAAAGAGAAAGTTCAGCACTCCTTAGACCAACAACGAAGTGGTTTGGAAGTTGTTTCGGTTGATTTACCACTCATTTCGCCAGCAGGGAAAGCTGCACAAAGTTTTGAAGAACTTTCCGTCGCTAAGCAGGGAGAAGCGAGGTTGATTTCTGCTGCAACAGGTCATGCAAAATCCTTACTCACTCGAACTGTAGGAGACCCAGACCTTGTTGATGCATCTATGCAAGCAGTCATTGAATACAACGCTGCCCGAAACACGTGGGATGATGCTCGAAGGAGTGACACCTCCACTGAGGAGAGTATTCGTGAAGCAAGCCAAGAAATGCAAAAGTTTGAAGCGAAAGCAATGGCCCTTGTTGAAAAAGGAAACGGTAGAGCTGCAGCTCTGATTCGTTCAGCAAGAGTTGAACGGTGGACTACCTTAATGGACACGTGGGCAAAGTCGAGCAGAGTCCGAGGTCAAATGGAAGCATTTGTGTCAGCGCCACGACTCTACAAGCAACGAATGTATATGTCAGTTCTCGCGCGAAAATTACCCACTATTCGCAAATATGTTATTGGGATTGACCCATCGCGACTAAATGTTGATATTGAACTTAGAGAAATTAATCCACTCTTGAATTTCGAGGATACTCTCGAAACAAATGAAGAAGGAGCTCAGTAAAATGAGAAAACCACTCGTAATAGCCGCAGGACTTGCAATCCTATTTATACTCATCTTGTTCAGTATGACCTACACCATCTCATTTCACGAGGTAGGTATACATAGTAGATTTGGTGAGACGTCAGAAGAAAGTATTGTTCGAGAACCTGGACTTCATCTTAGACTTCCATTCTTCGCTGACTCTGTTGCAATTCTAGATACTCGATTAAAAATTCATCAGTCGCCACTAGAAATGTTGCAGACTGCAGATGGTCAACAAATTGTAGTTAAGGCCTACTTACTCTGGCAGGTTGATAGTGAAGGTAGTTCTCCCCTTGATTTTTACCGCTCGTATGGAAGTACTGATAGTGCAAAAATTGCTATCGATGGTCAGTTCAGAGATGCTCTGACAGTACTTAGCGCTTTTTCTTTCGACGAACTTACTGGGGAAACGAATCAACTCGCTACTGCTGAAGAAGCAATCCTTGAGAAATTGAAAACGATACAAGTTACAGGAATTGTTCCAGTATCCGTTGGGATTAATCGACTACTCCTGCCTCCAAAAACAACCACAGCAGTTTTGCAACGCATGCAAGCCCGCCGCGATACACTTGCTGAGCAACGTCGAGCAAAAGGGACAGCTGATGCCGAAGCGATTCGAGCGGAAGCCAGAGCAAAGCATGACAAAATCATGGCTTTCGCCGCTCAAAGAGCAGAGGACATTCGCGCTGAAGGTGAAGTTCAAGCAGCAGAATATTTAAAAGAAATGGGAAAAGACGAAGACCTAGCAATTTTTCTCGCGTGGATTGATGCTGTAGAAACTGCATTGTCAAAAAACACCACTCTTGTTCTTGAATCTGATGTCGCACCTTGGCATTTGTTAGAACCAGGGAAAGCAACTACAGATGCTATACCTCAGCCTAATAAAAATAGTAAGAGTAGCGAATGACAGAGCAGCAGAACAATCAAGAACATGAGAAACGCAGAGAAGCATCTGCTAAGTTTATCATTCAAAACACTGAATCGGATTCATCTCTTGACTTAAGAGATGCAATGGAGACGGCACATCGCTCGCTTGCGGATTCGTTACAGCTAAGCTTCCGAGCATTGCAGATTGTCATGATTGTTCTACTCGGGCTGTATCTCGTCTCTGGGTTCCGTACCGTTGAGGATTCCCAAACTGGTGTGAGTACTTTTTTTGGTAAAATTGTTGATCACGATGGACTCTCGCCAGGTTTGAAAGTTAATTGGCCGCCACCAATTGGTGGATTTGAAATTTACAAAGCTCAAAATAGGGAAGCTGATATAGGCAGTGTCTTTAAGCCACTTGTTGATGCTAGATTAAGTCCAGAACAACGAATTAGTAAATCACAAGCAAGTGATGGATTGCGTCCTGGTCGAGATGGGTCCTTGCTTACTAGTGATGGGGATTTAGCGCATATCGAAGTAGAGGCCGAATGGGAAATAATCGATCCGTTGCAATATGCTTCAGAAGTTCCAGATGCATTCGGAAGTGAAATTGTCGAGGTTATTCTTGAGAATGCTCTAGTCCACATCGTGAGTGAACTTACTCTTGAAAAATTACTTGATAAACCACTCGAAGAACTTCGGTCACTAATTCAGATTGAAGCGCAACGTTCTCTCAATAGTCTTCAGTGCGGGATCCGCATATCCGATGTATCAATCCCAAGTGAACCGGAGCCTCCACTCTATATACAGAGGTCCTATGAAGCTTTTGACAGTGCTAGAATTAACGCGGAGACAGCAGTAGAACGTGCAACCTCAGAGGCGCATGAGACACTTATTGAAGCCGCAGGGAGTAAATATGTCGTCCTTCTGGATTTGATTCATGTCTATGAGCAGGCCGCTGAGTCCAATGATGAAGTTGTAAAAAAAGAAACCCTTGCAAACATTACTCAGATGCTTCACGACGAGGACATCTCTGGGAATGTTGCAAAAAGAATTGCTGCTGCTCAAGGGTATCGTTCTCAAATTGAGACAACACTCGGCCAAGACTATAAACGGTTTCAGAGTTTGTTACCTACTTATCGAGAGCATCCCGAACTCGTCATCCGAACAAGGTGGTTAAAGATGTATGCAAATGTGTTGGGGAATATTGATGCAGAAACAATTTTCGTTCCAGAATTCATACAGTCAATAAAACTTGGCATTTCAGGGTCTGACGCTGTCGCCCAACTTCGACACAGAAACAGTTTGAAACAAAAAGAAGCTGAAAATATAGTTGATAGCGTCACCTTAAACCCTTGGATATTGCGAGCTCGCGAAATTGACTTAGATGGTCCATCACGAGAACTTTCAATTACTGGCGGCGTAGTACAAGGACGGCAGAAGTAACCGACCCCCAACATGGCAATTTCTAACAATACAATTGAAACAGTTGTTGAAACTGTTGGGTTAACCAAAATCTTTCGAGACTTTTGGATGCGAACGAAAGCAACTGCTGTCGATGGGGTGTCATTTCAAATACAGAAGGGCGAGCTTTTTGGTTTACTCGGTCCGAATGGTTCAGGAAAGAGCACAACGATCAAATTAATTTTGGGTTTGTTGAACATTACCAAAGGGCGACTGACCGTCTTTGGTCGTGAGCCACATGATGTTGCTGTTAAACGCTTCATTGGATTCTTGCCTGAGGAGTCATACTTGTATCCTTATCTGAATTGTAATGAGACGCTTGATTATTACGGTCGCCTATATGGCATTGCTCGAAAAGTCAGAAAACGCAGGTCAGAAGAATTGCTCGATATGGTGGGTCTGACGCAAGTTGCGCACAGACATGTGGGCGAGTTTTCTAAGGGCATGATGCGACGCATCGGACTTGCGCAAGCACTTATGAATGACCCTGAGTTTCTCATCCTTGATGAGCCGACTAGCGGGCTTGACCCAATCGGGACACGACAAGTTAAAGATTTATTGGTTGAGCTAAAGCGAAGAGGTAAAACTATTCTATTGAGTTCTCATCTTCTCGCAGATGTTGAAGATGTATGTGATCGAATGACCATTCTTTACGGGGGGAAAATACATGCACAAGGAACCGCAGATGAATTGCTTTTAGATTCCGAACATACAATTTTACGAATTCCACGGATTCAAAATGACGGAACAATTGAGAAAATTGACAGCATACTTCAAGCTAATGAAGGCTCCTCCATAGAATCTGTCAACCAGCCAAGGCAGAACCTCGAATCTTTCTTTATTCAAATAGTAGACCGCGCACGTGAAGCAAAGATTGAAACAAGTGGTGTGAAGGGTGGTGCAACTGCACCATTTCTTAAAGGTGATGAGGGTGGCGACGTTTTGATTGACAAACTTGTTGATCAGTCCGCTGATTTTGCAAAGGCTCTAGAAGAAGATATAGAAGTAGAAACAGAAGTGCAGGATGCAGAGGTTCTAGATTTACTAGTTTCTGCTGAAGAACAAGCAACGCGTGCAACTGAAGCAACGTCGACACAAAGCATATCGACCGATGCAGACTCATCTGTCATCGACTCACTCTTGGAAGATTCAGATGATGAACAACAGGAATCCAAGTGAGAACCCTTCTAGCTTTACATCGCAGGTTGCATTTGTGGCAACAAAAGAAAAGCTCTAGATGGATTCTATCGGGGCTACTCTCAATCCTAGTTCTAATCTTGGTGGTGCCTGCCTTATTGTCGACATACCAACTATATGAAGACCGCGAAGAAATTTTTTCACTTCTAGTAGGTCCTGACCAGAGAATTGTGGCTGAGCAGTTACAAGAGACAGGTTTTGTCACGATTGATGGAAGAATGTTTGGTGACGAGCGTCTAAAAGGATTTACGTTCCTCACTGAGGAAGGCACTGTGATTAACCCTGCAGATGCAACTTCACTTGTGCTCAGTAGTTCAATCCCACGATGGATACCAGCTTGGCTTTTGCGAGATCCTAACATGATCTGGATCGCTGGTGGAGTCGCATTGGGCTGGTGCCTCATTTCTGTATGGCTTAGTTTATTATTGCCTTTTATCTATTCGATCGTACTAGGAACGTCTAGTTGGTTTGTTCTCCGTGCTCTTGGCTTCCCCAACTTGTCGATGGTCCTTGTTGGAATGTGTATTCTTGGGTATAGCTACCATTTACTTTTGCAAATTTTCAACTTCTTATTTAGTTCGCCTAAGCAAGCATTTGCTATTGCACGCGGCGTGCTCCTAGAAGCAACTCGGACAAAGATGTCTATCGCCTTCTTGTCAATATTACTTGTTGTCCTTCCATTAATACCTATATTGCTTGATCCAGAGTCACCACTGCGCCACCGGGTACAAACAATGCTAAGCAGAAGTCTGGGTGCTACCTTCATCATTGCAGCATTTTTGACTGTATTTTTAGGCTGCGCTACGGTCGCATTCGAAATTCGAGATCGACAGATCTGGCAAGTTCTAACTAAACCAGTAAGCAAGTTCGGTTATCTATTCGGGAAGTGGCTTGGTATAGTCTCTTTGAACTTTGCAATTTTAACAATAGCTGGGCTCTCTGTTTTTATGTACATGCAATATCTGCGAACAACACCAGTCGCAGAAGGTCTTCAGGGTGACCTTGATAGACTTGCTGTAGAAGAAGAAGTGTTGACTGCTCGTGAAAGATCACTGCCTAAATTTGAAGTATTGACAAATGAGCAAGTTGCTTCGCGTGTAGAAACGATGATTGATGCAGACGATGAACTAAGGGAAGAAGACCAAATCCGAGTTCAGCTAAGACAAAAACTTAGAGACGAAGTGCAGGAACAGTATCTTGCACAGCAGCGGTCGATACCTGCAAATAGAGATGGCACAATTTATTCTCATACGTATACTTTTTCTGGCTTGCAACAAGCAAAAGAAATGGGCACTCCATTAGCATTTCGGTATAAGTTTTTTATTGGCGCAGCTGATGAACAAGAAACTTACGATGCTGGATTTGTGTATAACAACGACCCTGCAACTCGACATCTCGTGACATATGTCCCAACAATGACACACGTCACGATGGTCCCTGCATATTTGATTACCGATGATGGAAAATTAAGCATTACTATCTATAATTTATTCGACCCGGGCTCCGAATATTATTACAAAGGGACGATGAGTTTTGACAAGGATGGCATTCAACTTTTATATAGGGTAGGCAATTTTGAGAGCAACTTTTTTCGAGCAATCTTAGTTTTGCTCATTAAACTTTCGTTCCTTGCAGCACTCGCAATCGCCGTATCGACGTTCTTAAGTTTTCCAGTTGCCTGCATGATTACGTTGACGGTTTTTGCAAGTGCAACCCTCTCGCCGTACCTTACTCAATCACTTGATTATTATTTCCCCCCTTCAACGGAGGACTTCGACTTTTCACAAATTGGCATTACAATCCAGTGGGCTTTTGAAAGTGTTGTACATGCTATTGCTACAGCGATTGTGTTTTGCCTCGATGGTTTTGGTTCGCAAAGGCCTGCGACTCAACTAGTGAACGGGATGCTCATTACGTGGGGAACCGTTCTCAAAGGGTTTGTTACGATTGGTGTTGTTTGGTCAGGTGTAGCACTTGCAATTGGCACATTTGTATTACGAAAACGTCAACTTGCGATCTATAGTGGAAAGGGGTAGTCGCAGTATTTCTGCCGCTTTTTAAACCTCATGCTAAAAGATAGAATGAAACAATTGATTGCTGTTGGAGTTGCCGCTTCTTGCATAACTGCAGGTGGCTTAATGCTTCCAAAAATTGTAAAGGATGCAGAGGACAATACACTTCGCTACACAAATACAGTTGTCGACGGAGCGCCTGACTGGATCAACACGATCGGCATGTCGCTTGGCGCCTTGCGAGGCTTACTTGTTGACTATCTTTGGATAAAGATTCATCAAATGCAAAAGGATGGACTTTACTTTGAAGTGATGGCAGATGCGGAACTAATCACAAAATTACAACCAAGATTTCCCCAGGTTTGGGTCTTTCATGCACACAATATGGCGTATAACATCTCAGTCGCAACGCATACGATTGAAGAGCGATGGGAATGGGTCAACGAAGGCATTCGTTTACTGAGAGAAAAAGCGCTGCGTGCCAATCCAAATGATATGGTTTTGCACAAGGAACTCGCATTCTTTTTTATGCACAAACTCAATGGCAACTCTGATGATGCTCATTTGTATTACAAGCGTAAGATTGCAGAACGGTGGCATTACTTGCTTGGAGAGCCACCAGCTTCTTGGAAAGACCGTACAGCTTGGATCAAAGAAATTGCAGATGCTCCTAATTCAATCAAGTCGGCAGAGAATAAGACGCCAAAAGTTAAAGAATTGCTAGAAACTTTAGAGCAAAACTTTTCAGAGTTCAGTGATAGTGCAGACAATCTTTCGCCAGAGATATTGCTCAACCAAGTTTCCCAGCTCGTAACTATTACGACGCACTCTATGATTGCTCGAGAGATTGGATTGCAGGAACAATTACGTTCGCAGTCCCCTTATTTTAATCAGCTTGAGCGACTTTACTTCAACCCAGAGTTTGCTGATGCGTGGGTAACACTACTTGCGACTCTAAGAAAGCAAGTGTTAAAGGATGAGTACAACATGGACCCCCAGCTTATGTATGAATACACAAGAGATGGCGGGCCATTAGATTGGCGACATCCTCAAGCGCATGCCTTTTATTGGGCAAGAAGAGGTGGAGAAGTTGGCAAGGGGCGTCTGAAGGCGGATGAAATTTACCGTGTGATGAATACAGACCGAATTCAATTGCAAGCATTGCAAGGCTTGGCTCGAACGGGTCGTATTTCTTTTGACCCGTTCTCCCAAGAAGTCCCCGGTAGATTTCCAGATCCTCGGTTTATTGATTCTGTAACTGGAGATGAAACGAGAGAAGGGCTTTGGTCTGAGCTCTATAGAAAACACTACTTCGTGCGAGGTGCGGGCAGTGACACATTCACAACTTTTTTAAGAAACTTCCTTGGCTCAGCTGTACGTGAATGGTATCGGCAAGGTGAACTTGAAAGAGCGCAAGCAATTCTAGATGAGCTCGACGAATTCTTTGGCACTGGAGCGACGCCTCCGAACGCCACTTACAAGGTTCCGCTAGATGTATGGGTCCGCGACCAGACAATGGGAAAATATGAAAGACTCCCAGCAATCGCAATTAGTGATGTTACATCTGCTCTTCGTTATGCTTTTCGTGTGGGAATTGGGCAAAACAAGCCAGAACTTTTCAAAGAAGCTGTGAAATTTGCACGTCAAGTTACTACTGAGTTTAAGACTAATGACTACAACGACTACACGACCAAATTTGGAACGGGTCGAATCAAAGATATCATCGGTGTATTGGAGTCAAGTGCTCAGATTACATTCGAGCAATTAATGCTTGATCCGACAGTCTCAATTGAAGAGCGAATGGCGATATGGGCTGGAGTAGATCGACTCGAACGTGGACTTCGGCCACGTATCTATGATCGAATCCTTCCTCAGTTACAAACGCAATATGAGCGACACCCTCTTCGTAAAGTGCGTACATTTGATGAAGCTTTTCCAGAGCCGCCGGGTCTAGATCAGTGGAGAGCTCAGATGGCGAAGGAAGCGGCTAAAAAGGCTGCAGAGCAAAAGAACCCTTCAGATACTGTTGATCGCAAGTAACAAAGAATCGTGTAACGGGTCTGTCCCCAGAAGTTTGCGTAGAAGTTTTTGTGCATGGGCTTACCCATATTTATTTGGAGTTGACAAGTTGTGTGGTGCGGGACTGACCCCAAATCTGCTAGGGTCAGACCCGTCGCAGATTATGGCGGGTCATGCCCACAGCCGCCCCAAGGATGACAGCGCAGTATTCTCCAAATTGATTTTGCGCTACCCCTCACTGCACCATATTTTTGGACAGCTTCAATTGCATAATCTGAACACGTTGGCTGGTACCGACAGAAGCCCCCAATAAAAGGTCGAAGTGTCAGTTGGTACACACGAACTAGAAGTATGCACAAGTACGTGGGTAGGAGGGTAAGAGTTTTCACAGAGAAACTCCTGCTTCAATCATCTCAATGTAGGTATCTAGATCCATTGGCTCATGCGGGCGAATTGTAATGAGAATGTCCAAACGCTCAGGATGAGTAGAACTCGAAAGTCGAAACGCCTCCCTGCACAATCTCTTTAACTTATTTCTCTTTACGGCATTTCCGACTCGTCTTGGAACAGAGAGTCCTAGTCTTGAATGCTCAAGAGCATTTGGTTTTCTATGCATTAGAAAAGGTCCAACGGTTCGTTTTGAACCTGTGGAGTACAGTTCTTCAAATTCTGACTTCTTAGTAAGTCGTTGGCAACGTGAAAAAAGAAAAGGCATGATGGCAACTAGCTCGAATCTTCATCTAAGGCAATTTGGTAGCGCTTCATTAAACGAGAGCGGGTGACAAGTCCCAGGATTTCTCCAACTGGACTGATTAATACTAGGGACTGGACATCTGACCTCGAGAACTTGTCAAGAATAACATCTAACGTTTCTTCATTTGTAATCGTTGGCAAATCAGAACGCTGTAACTCTGATACTTGAAGTAGGGGAATTGCTTCTCGGTACACAAGCGCAGCGCGTAAATCATCTGTAGTAACCATTCCGCAATATTTTTCATGCTCATCTGTTACGACAAATTCAGAAGTGCCCGTTGATTCCATCAATTCAACAAGTTTCTGCGCAGAGTCTTGGCTTTTAACAATCGTCGCTTCTTTAATTTGAACATCATCGGGTGTAAGTCTACGAAGTACTGTTAAGTCACTGAGTGCTCCCATGCGAACGCCGAGTTTAGACAGCTTAAATGTATACACACTATCTTTGCATATGAAGCGAGCGACTACGGTGCTCACAACAGCTGCAAACATAAGGGGCAATATGACATCGTAGCTTTGTGTGACTTCATAGACAATCAAAATCGCGGTCAGTGGAGCATGTGTTGTTGCAGCAACCATTGCAGCCATGCCAACAAGAGCAAAGTACGCAGGTGATGTACTTGGGAACCAACCTAAATAATGTACGAGGTAGCCGATACAGCCACCAGTTGCTGCGCCTATGAAGAGAGAAGGCGCAAACAGTCCGCCTGCTCCGCCAGAGCCAACTGTGATAGATGTTGCAATTAGTTTGATCAATGCCAAGCCTGCTAATCCTAAGAGTAGTGGCGTGGCATCCTTAAGAATAGAACCTTCGGTATCTGCAAAGTACGTTTTGGGATTAATAATTGACTCAATCATCGGGTAGCCATTACCATAAAACTTAGGAACAGCATCACTAGAGGTAATCCAAAAAACACCAAAGCCGAGGATCCCAAGAAGCAATGCTCCAAGAAGTGGTCGAGCAAAAATGGGCAATTTTGTCGCGGCAAAGGACTGTTCAGAAAAATCAAGAGCGCGAACAAAGAGTGCTCCTAGAAGACCGCAACTTAAACCAAGGATTAAGTACGTTGGAATTTGAGAAACGCTAAAAGCGAGCCCGTCGCCGAAGAAGCCTTCGCCGACTTCGAAGAGTGCAGCATCACCTAGTATGCCTTGCGTTGTAGCGGAAGAAACAACCGCAGCAATAACAATTGGAGTAAATGTTTTTAATGAAAAATCGCGGAGCAAGATTTCCATCACAAAGAAAATACCTGCAATTGGAGCATTAAAAACTGACGCTAAACCAGCGGCAGCACCGCAGCCTAATAGAGTACCTGTATGCTGAGATCCAGTGCCAAGAAGTTTTGCGATGTTTGATCCAACAACAGCTCCAATTGTGACAATTGGACCTTCAGCACCGGCTGAGCCGCCTGATGCAATTGTTGCTGTTGAAGCGAGCCATTTTCGAAGACCAATTTTCCAAGACAATTTCCCCTTGCGTCGTTGAACAGCAAAGATTACAGATGTTACACCGGGTCCAACGCCATCGTGAGAAAGAAGAGTAATTAAAATTCCTGTAATTAAACCACCAACCGCAGGTCCAAGAAGGATTAGGAGCCAAAGATACTTCGATCCTTCTAGCATCTCTGCAATGTGTTCGGTTTCTCGTAGAGGCAAGATAAAACCAACCGCTGCAAGACCCATAAACACGCCAATGACCGCAGCGACGAGGTATAGATACCAATCACGCTCAAAGCCAAGGCGTACTCCAATTTTTCGAAGATATATACTTGAGATACGCTTCATCAGACAGTAATCCTATGCATTCACGGAATCGAAGAGTGTAACAAGCACAGCGTGAGCAAGAAAGTGACAAGAGGGCAGATATTGGGTATAATCTACAATTCCTCCTCTGAGGAGGTCGATTTTAAACGCGTAGAGGACCTTAGGAGATTCCAGATGATTGAAGCACTTCGAAGCGATGAAATAGTTCGTAAATGCGGTGGCAGATTTAAGTTAACCGCTCTCATTCAACACCGTCTACGACAGATAGTAGTTGAAGACGCTCGTCCACTCGTTGAACGTGAAGGCAGAACGGATTTAGAAGTTGTTATTGCAGAAATTTTAGAAGATAAAATTACTGCTGATTACTCTGAATCTGGCTATGAAATGCAAAAGCCAGTAGGAACGTAACGCATGACCTCGTCCACCTCGCACGTGGAGTCCACCCTACAAGGCAGCCAAATTCTCATCGGTATTTCTGGCGGTATTGCGTGTTACAAAACAGCGTTTCTTGTTAGTAGCCTTGCCCAAATGGGAGCTGCCGTCGATGTTGTTATGACAGAGTCTGCAACTCGTTTCATTGCGCCTTTAACCTTTGAATCGCTGACTGGCAGGCCGGTTTTCGATAGTCCGTGGAAACACGTTGACGGTCATGAACCCCAACACATTAAACTAGCTCAGAGAGCGAAGGCAATGCTCATCGCGCCATGCACTATGGACTTGCTTGCAACTTTAGTGCAAGGTTTTGCACACGATCCCGTAAGTCTGGTGTGCTCCGCGATCAATCGGTCGAATGTTCCTGTTTTGCTTGCTCCGTCGATGAATGAAACAATGTACGGGCAGCCATCGACCCAACGAAATCTACAATGTGCAACTGATGATGGCTTTACTGTCCTTGATGCTGAAGATGGCTGGCAGGCCTGCAGAGCGGAGGGTAAGGGAAGAATGCCAGAAACTGAAACCCTCATTAAAGCGCTCGAAAAGGTGATTATTTCGCGTAATTAACAATTAAGCATTGACTTTTGCATTAGCTGAGTGCATAGTGGTATACACGATATATGGGGGCAAGGAGATATTTTATGCAAAGCATACTCATCGTTGCCATGTGTGGAATTATGGCAGCACCAAATACCAATGAAACGAAGAAAGTTGTTCAAAGTAGTCGATTTGAACAGATACCTGTTTCGTTTGACAAAGCTACAACGCTTCGTACATCATTTCACTCGATTTCAAGACGACACTCAACGGATACTTCTTCTGCACGAGGCGCTTGCCCCAACGTCCAAGTAGCACTTACTGACAGTGACTTTGGTGCAGGTTCCTATACTCTGCAGGCAGGGTTTGCACAAGGTGAATCTCTTGGAGCCACCTTTGCAGTTCCAGCTGAAGATTTTCCAATCAAAATAGATGTAATGGAGACAATCTTTGGAACGAGCAACGCTTCTGTGCAAACAACCACGCACTGGTCAGTTACGGTTTGGGATGGAACGCCTGCCACTGGCATTCAAGTTGCTACTTTTTCAAGTGATGGCACAATTCTTCCACACCTTGTCATGGGACCTGGCACGAATGGGACATTGATATCTGTCACGGTGGATCCTGGAGATCCCGAACAGATTTACATTTATAATGACAGCGGCCAAAATGAATATACCGTTGCTTTTCGAATTGATCAACACAACAATCCAGGAAACCCATGCCTTTCTTCTCCACCGACGAACAGCAATGCATTTCCTTGTACGGATATGAGCGGTCTTCAATATCCAAATGAAAATTGGATTGAAGCTGTGAGCGGAACATTATGTGTTTGTGGTTCTGGCTGGATGACGTTTCAGCAGTTTCCAGGTTTTTGCACGCCAAGCGGTGATTGGGTAATTCGTTCTTCGTACACTCCAGTCAATTGCACTGTTGATCCAGGCGCTTGTTGTTTATCAGATAATTCTTGTTTTGACTTGTCACCTTCAGAATGTGAGACATTTGGTGGAACATCCCAAAGTCCAGGAACAACCTGCGCGACTTATGTTTGTGGTTCAGGAATCGGAGCGTGCTGCCTAGAGTCAACTGGCAACTGCGTTGATTTCGATTTGAACAACTGCAATACTGTGGGTGGTATTCATATGGGCGAGGGAACACTTTGCGCTTCAATTACATGTTTCCCCGAGGGTGCGTGCTGCCTCGATGATGGTTCTTGCATTGGTCCAATCTCACTTGCAGATTGTATTGCTGTCGCTGGCACCTTCCAAGGTGATGGCACTTCCTGTTCAACCGCAAATTGTCCGCAACCAGATGGTGCTTGTTGTGGAGATGGCTGGTGTTTAGATATTATTGAGGCGGATTGTTCTGCAGTCGCTGGTTCTTGGCAGGGGATGGGATCACTTTGTAGCGACCAAGATGTGTGTGCAATCGCATGCCCTGAAGATCTTAATAGCGATGGATTTGTCAATGTCTCTGACCTCCTTGAAATAGTCGGTGGTTGGGATAGTTCAGATTCTGCACTAGACCTTGATGGCAGCGGTGTTGTCGATACAGCTGATTTGCTTGCAGTGATTGCTGCATGGGGCAATTGCGGATAATCTAAACATACTATGCCAACAGCAACACGATGTACTGTATTTAGATTTGTACTTTCTGATGAACCTGGTGTGTTATTGCGATTCGCACACCGCTTGAGAACAGCGGATATTACGGTGCTTTCATTTTGGGCACGAAGCAATGAAGATGGCACCTCAACAATGCGTTGTATCCCAGAACGAGATTCCCAATTTAAGGATTTTTCAAAATCAGCTGAACTTGGAGCTGAGGAAGAAGTCGCTATTCATGTTACTGTCAATGAAGGGGGCGGAGACTTTATTCGTGTTCTTGAGAAGATTGCAGGAATACACATCAACATCACCGCGATTGAAGCAGTTTCCTTAGCGGACAAAACCGGCTGGGTACTTTGGACTGATAAGCAACATGTAGACTCGCTCATTGAGCAAGTGAATACTGGCGCGTAACGTCTGCGACGGGTCTGACCCAAACTGAGGAACGTAGTAGTTATTCTTAAGACGATTCTCATTTTTACGTTAGTGCGAACACGACCTAAGAAGGGTCTGACCCTAGCAGTTTGGGGGTCAGTCCCTCACTACACAACTTGTCTACTACAAATCAATATGGGTAAGCCAGTGCACAATAACTTCTACGCTTCTGACTGGGGACAGACCCGTTACACGCGGTACTATCATTCATCACCTTCTTCAACTTGATCGATGAAACTCGATAGGCGCCGCTTACGAACAGGGTGTTGAAGTTTTCGAATCGCTTTTGATTCTACTTGCCGGACACGTTCGCGAGTGACCTTAAAGATACGCCCAACTTCTTCAAGCGTATACGTATATCCATCACCAACGCCATATCGTAGTTTTAATATTTCTCGTTCGCGATATGTAAGAGTCTTCAGGACATCGTTGATTCGTGAACGCAACATTTCGCTCGTCGCAGTTTCAGACGGGGCTTGCTGACGTTCGTCTTCAATAAAGTCGCCAAACTGTGAATCTTCTGACTCGCCAACAGGGCGGTCGAGGCTAATCGGATGACGAGAAATTTTCATTACGCGTTTTGTTTCTTCGTGTGTCATGTCCGCAGCTTCTGCAATCTCTTCAAGAGTTGGCTCACGTCCAATTTCCTGTAGCAAGCGCTTCTGGATACCACGAAGTTTTGACATCGTTTCAATCATGTGAACAGGAACGCGAATCGTACGCGCGTGATCAGCAATAGCACGAGTTATCGCTTGTCGAATCCACCATGTTGCATAGGTGGAGAATTTATAACCTCGCCTATATTCGTATTTATCAACGGCACGCATTAGCCCAGTGTTGCCTTCTTGAATGATGTCAAGGAATGGCAAGCCTCGATTTCTGTACTTCTTTGCAATCGAAACAACAAGACGAAGGTTGCCTCCGGAAAGATCTCGCTTTGCTTGGTCGTATTCTTCAAAAACAACTTGGATAGTTTTTAATCGACGATCAAGTTCTTCTGGGGATTCGAGGATAAGCCCTCGTAATCCAAGAAGTTCTTCTTTCATTACAATGGCGTCATCTTCGTCGAATTTACTATTGCGTTTCTTCGACGACAATAAGTCTCGCTCGATCTGTTTGAACTTTTTCGAGATGGATTGTAACTTTCTCAGAAGTGGTTGAATTTTTGCCGTTCGTAGACAGCATTCTTCGAGGAGCGAAGCTATTTTTCTCCGCCTCGCTTGCATTCGTGCATGCACTTCTTCGAGTTCCTTCTTATTGAGACCCCCATCTTCACAGCGTGCCCAGTCTTCTGCGTTAGCGGCAAGGAGTAGCCGAACAGTTGCGGTATTTACTGGAATTCGACTCGCTACTTTTTGTTTTGCATTTTCTTCAGCAGTTGAAATTCGCATTGTTCGATCAAAAGGCAATTTCCCGCCATGCACTAAATCAAGAATATCAATTGCTTGCATTGCAGCATAATCTGACTCTAAAATCATTCGACGGAAGACAAAGCGCGTTGATTCAATCTTCTTCGCAAGCCGTATTTCTTCTTCTCGAGTTAAAAGCGAGATGCTCCCCATCTGTGTTAAATACATACGAATTGGGTCATCAATTCGACGAGAAGATGCTTCAGCGAGTGCCTGTGCAATCACTGCCTGTGCTTCCTCTTCATCTAGAAGATCATCAGTTGCATCAATATGCACTGATGATTTCGGATCCGTTCCTTCGTCCTCAGCTATTTCTGCTAATTTTTGAGCTTTATCTTTCCACGGCGTATCTCTCTTGAACCGAAGGTTTGTTAGCAGGGGAATAAAGTACAACTCCCAGCCTCGGCGCATTCTAAAATCTTCGCCGATGAGGTCGATTTCTAACTTATTGAGCAATACAAGCAAGTCATCAATCTTTTCAGGAGTGAGGAATTCATCTGGTAAGGCTGCATTGATTTCTTCATAGCAAACCCAGCCACGATCAACGCTTTCACGCAAGAGACCATCCAAGCTAGGGTGCATGGTTGGGATTTGTACAGCATTCTTTCTAAGTACTGTTGTTGTCACGATAAAGCTCCTTTGTAATCACAAATTTGAATTGCAACACTCTTGTTGCATGGTTTTAAACATAGTTCAGCGGCATTCTTATACATATTCATAGTGAACGCCTCGTAGCTTGCCGACGGCGAATGGCCTCGATTGCCCGTTGTGCCGCCAACGTTTTTTCTTCGGGATTTACAACATTCCCGACATTTTTAATTTCGTTCTCAATAGCTTGTTTTTCAAGTGCATTCGAAAATGCATCCATTGTCATGGTAAGCGCGAGCGATACACTTTCATATGTTTCACAAATACGCTCTCCCACAAAATATAGTGAAGTTGCAAGGTTCACGCTTTGCTCATCAAGTTGCGATGTAATGTCACTCATTGTAAACAAAGTGCCCGCTAGTAGTTTGGGCAAAATAAAGCGTGCAATTGTTACGGATAGTGGATCGATAAAATCACTTTCAGACAGAGTTGCATTCGTTTCCCGTAACGCAGCAGAAGACTCTGTTGGATTGAAGAGTAGAATCGCAAGAAATTCATGTTCCGCAAGTTGCCTTGCTCTTGGGATGGTTGCTGATTGTGCAACTGGTTCTTGCTGTACTTCTTGATGTTGTTCTTTCCTCGGCGGAGCACCACGTCTTGACCGCAATTCTTTATCAACTTCTTTCATGGGAATGTGAAGTAGAGAAGCGATTTTCTCGTAGAGAAGTGATTTTCTAGATGTTGTTAACTGGTCGATACCTAATCGAATCAGCTCATCTAAAAATGACTCCATGAGTTTCGACTTTCCTGCGATTGTATTTTCATTGTGTAGCGCTGCATCTAATCTATTGAATTTGAATGTAAGTGTATCAACTGCATTGGAGATACACATGTTAAATTCTTCGGGCTTCGTCGCTAAGTCTGCAGGGTCTTTTCCTTCTGGCAAAACACAGATGTGCACATCAATATTTTTATTGAAAAATACCTCTATGGCGCGATTTGCCGCAAGCTGACCTGCAGTGTCGCCATCAAAAATAAGGATGACTTCATTACACATCCTTGATAACTTGTCTGCATGACTGGATGTCAATGCAGTGCCAAGCGTCGCAACAACATTTGTGATGCCTGCTTGATGGCATGCGATAACATCGGTGTATCCCTCGACAACTATTGTCTTGTTTGATTTCCTGATGGCGTCCCTTGCAAAGTTATACCCATAGAGTGTTTTAGATTTATGAAACACAACAGTTTCAGGGCTATTGATGTACTTAGGTTCATCTTCTTCATGTAGCCGTCGTCCACCAAATGCGATAGGTTCATCTGATTCATCAAAAATCGGGAACATGATTCGGTGCCGAAATGCATCGTAAACTCTGTTTTTTTCTTCGTTCTTTTTGAGTAATCCTGCTTCAATTCCAGTTTCAATGCGCTCCTTGTTTCCATCTAACTTATTCGTAAGGAAAGTCCATGAGTCTGGCGCGACACCGATAGAAAATTTATCGATGATTTCATCTGTAAACCCACGCTCGTGTAATTGCTGCAAAGCATTCTTGCCATCTTGCGTTTTTGCAAGCGCTTCAGAATATAACGTTGCTGCCCACTGCATTGCACGGGATATTTTTCCTCTTGAAGAAACTCCTTCGTTCGAATGATTGCCTGACAATTCAACGCCTACCCGTTCAGCAATAAAACAGAGAGACTCAAAAAAGTCTTTCTTTAAATAGTTTTGAATAAAGTCAAAACAATCACCAGTCGTTTGGCATGAAAAACATTTGTAGAATTCCCGCCCTTTGTGGGTAACTACGTGTAGCGATGGCTTATGGTCATCATGAAATGGACAAAGCCCGACCCATTCTCGGCCCTTCTGTTGTAGTGGGACATAGTCATTAATAAGTTCCACGAGGTCAACTGCCTCGAGTACGCGTTCTTTGTCTGAAATGTCACTCATTCCTGTCTTGTTTCCAATGCTCATGTATGCCTTACGCTGCACGCTTCCATGCGTGAAAAAGTTTATTCCTGCATTACTCACAGATCAACTAATAATCCTGCAAACTAACCCACAGCCTTGCTGTGGTCTGCAAACCGATGCGTATTTAATTGTTGGCGATGGTCACGAAGGTTTTTTGGACACGTAGAGCTATCTTCGATAGATTTGTTGTCCCGTGGTGGGGCGTGATTTTGCCGTATGTAATCTCATTAAGAGTACGCAAGGAAGCCTTGCTGTCAACTTAATGCGTTATTTTTTCGGACGTTCGCACTAAAAAAGTGCATTTATTTGAATTTTTTTCTGAAATTAGGGGGGAACTTGATAAAAAGTACGATTAACCAGCAGTTTGTAACTTTTGCTGGCGGGTATATCCATATTTTCGTTTGAGGGGTTTTATTACTAACCCTTGCTTAATCGCCTTCGTGGAGACCTTGATTCGAACTGGTTTTCCGTCAACTATAGCTCGAACATTATGCAGGTTTGGCTTGAATTTACGCTTATCATTCGCAGTAACTTTCAGACCAATACCGCCTTGGTATTTTGGCTTGCCTCGATAGCGAATCTTGCGACCGACTTTAGTTTTGCGTCCAGTAAAAAAACAAACACGTGGCATGAGTAATCTCCTTGAGCCATTTTCAGGCGAATTTGAGATTATAGCATTTCACTGGAGAGCGTGCAATTTTAAAAACAGGCTATTTTAAGCAAAAATTGGCTATTAAATAAAAAGTCCTCCAGGAATCTATTCGTGTAAAGGGTCTGTCCCCAGAAGTTTGCGTTGAAGTTTTTGTGC
>CAYSYI010000024.1:0-34428 GCA_964435395.1 uncultured Isosphaeraceae bacterium | reverse complement strand
GAATCCGAAGATCCAAGGGTGATGGAAGAGAAGAGAAGAGAAGGAACGCAACGAGCGCCTTTTCAGGCAATCCTTACTCGGGGACGTTCCACCACTTCGCCTTGTAGGTTATCGGCAGTTCCACACTTAATTAACCACCTTTAGAGCACTTTTTTTCAATTTTCTTTGCCTAAATTCACAAGTCGAGATATACCAAAACCTTGCGTGACGCTTTTTTTTTGAGGTTTTTATCGGTACTTGGGCGTCTGAATATAAGCCCTTACAGTTACTTGTTTTGTCTACAGGTGTGGAACATTTTCAACATTTCGGACTATCTAGGTGACAGTATGTGGTCAGGTTCGGCGGTATCGTTGTGGTATTCTTCGCATTCCATGACCGAGGTTCAAAAACACTTTCTGGGCTGGGAGACACCGTTTCTGCTAACTGCTTCCAAGTGGTTGCAAGAACATTATTTACACGGTGAACTTGGCTCTGCAAACAAGGTTCTTGTCCTTGTTTCGGGTCGAGATGTTGCAAGAAGATTGCAAAATATATTAGTGGGAACTGCCTCGGCAGCGGGTAAAGCGATTGTGCTTCCTGCTATAGAGACAACTTCCAAATGTGTAGATAGATTGGTAGATTCTTCGCATCGCATCGCAGATGAAACTCTTGTGGAGATTGCAACAGCAAGTGTACTTCGGGGAATGGAGCACGATGAACTCCGTGCCATTGTTGGAATGCGACGACCAAACGATGAAGATATGAAGTCATGGTTTGCGCTTTCACAACAAGTATGTTCAGCGTTCGCCACTCTTTCAGTGGGCGGCGAATCTACAGATAGAACATCATGGCCAGAGCAAGCGCAGTTGCTATTGACCGATTCTGCAAAAGAGCGATTTGACACGTTGCACATTGTGCAACAAAAACTCCAAGATCAGTTACTTCAAAGTGGGCTCACGCTTCTTGAACCAGCTCGATTGGCGTTACTTGAAGACGAGCATCGCATAGATGTTGGAGGAATTGAACACATCATTTTTGTTGGTGCGACTGATTTGCCAGGCATGGTTATGAAAACAATAAACAAGTTGCAAAAAAGTGGTGTTTCGGTTGATGCATTAATCCGTGCACCGGAAGAGGCAAGTGGTTCTTTTGACGAATATGGCTGTGTTGAAGTATCGCACTGGTTGAATCCGACAATTGATATACCTGACGAAAACATTCACGTTGCAGGCTCACCAAGTAGCCAAGCGGCTTCGGTAATACGAGAACTTTCTCGAATCAGTGATCTGTATACAGCAGACCAAATAGTTGTTGGTTCGACGGATGAAAAACTAATTCCAATTATTCAAAGGCACCTTTCAGGACATGGTGTTAAAAGTAGATTTGCAGGAGGGAAACCTGCGCTTGAGATGCCAATAGCCGTGTTGTTGCAAGCTGTCGAGAAGCTTATATCCACGAAATCGTTTTCTTCATACTCTTCGTTTGTTCGACACCCTGACATTGCAAAAATGTTTCGATTGCAAAACAAAACGTTGCAAGTTCTTGATGACTACTCAACACAATACGTTCCTGAGTTTATTGACGAATCTTCATGGCATATTCCTAATCGAAAGATTCGTGATATTGATATTCTTGTTTCTTTGCACGAACAAGTGTTTACTTTGCTGAATACTTGCGTTTCGATACAACAGGACAAAGCATCTTTTGTTACTTGTTCTTCTGCTATTCGTGAACTACTCCTCTCAGTCTACGGTGGCGAAACTCTCGATAGAACAGATCCAAAACTCGTTTCGATTCAAAAGGTATTCTCGATAATCGATACGTTTGATGTTACACCTGAACAAGTTTCGGAGAAACTCGGACTTGTTGACGTTTCAGTTTTGATCCATCTATTATTGTCGCAACTTGAGCAGGTAGCTATTCCTGAATATCCAGACCCCGAGTCAATTGAAACAGTGGGCTGGCTTGAAGCGATGACAACAGACACACCGTGTTTGATTGTGGTTGGTATGAGTGCGGATTTAGTGGGAGGTAATAATCCAAGTGATATGCTCTTCCCTGACAGACTTCGCGATGCGCTTGGGCTTGAAACTGTTGACCGCCGCCTTGCACGTGATGCTCATGCAGTTTCTGCAATGCAACACTTGCGAAATGAATCGGGTGACTTAGTATGGATTGTTGGCAGAAAAAACACATCTGGCGATCCGCTCACGCCAAGTGCATTGTTACTCTGTTGCGATGACGCAGCGGTGCTTGCGAAACGAGCGAAGCGTCTAGTTGTTTCAATAGAACGAGAAGACCCGGAAGTGCCAAAACAATTTATGCCTGAGCAAATTGGAGGCGGCATACCAGTTCCGGTGCCTTCTGATTATGCGTTTGATCCAGTTAAAAAAGTATCAGTAACCGCCATGAAGGACTACATCGCTTGCAAGTATAGATTCTGGCTGAAGCACGTACTTAAACTTAAGGTGAAAGAGGAAGGTGGGACAGAACTAGATCCAATGTTGTTTGGATCACTCGTTCATAAAACTGTGGAGCTTTTTGGTCTTGATACAACAGTCTGTGATTCAGAAGATGAACACGTTATTGCGAGGGCTTTATCAAAGCATCTCGACGATGCAGTGTTTGGCATGTTTGGTGACATCATTTCGGGAGCAATAAAAATCCAAGTGGAACTGGCAAGGGTTCGACTTGGGGAAGTCGCAAATCATCAAGCAAAAAGTGCTCAAGAAGGTTGGCGAATTTTATGTACGGAAGAAAAGCATAAAAAGAAGGTCGATGTAAACGGCTCGACCATGATAATTAGCGGGGTAATTGACCGTATCGACGTGCATAAAGATACAGGTCAAATTAGAGTTCTCGATTACAAAACGGGTGGACCTACTGCGAACGATGCACATTTTAAGAAAACAACTGGTCAGTGGATTGACCTGCAACTCCCCCTATATCGATTGTTGCTCTCCGAAATACGGGACCTTGATTCGCATGACAAGAGTGACCAAAATGTTTCTTTAGGATATTTCAGAATCGGAGACCAGGAAAGCAAGACAGGAATCGATTTGCTGGATTTACCAGATGGAGTTCTTGAGGGAGTTGATGATTTTATCCACCAAATTTTATCAGATATTCGAAGTGGTAATTTCGGTGAAGCGCCATCCGACCCAGCACCAAAGTACAGTAGTGACTTTGCGTGGATTTGCCAAGATAACAGCATCATTGATGAATCTGAAGGGGAAGAACGAGCGTGAAGAAGTTTGAACGATTTGAAATTATCGAAGCATTAGCTGGTTCTGGTAAGACGCAAGAACTTATGTTCCGTTTTTTGCGGTTAGTGAAAAGCGGTGTTGACCCTCGAACAATACTTGCAACAACATTTAGCCGAAAAGCAGCGGGAGAAATACGTGATCGAATAATTGAATCAATCGCCAAAGCAGTATTAGATTCAGAAGCGATGGAAGACTTGGTTCAACACGTACCAGAATTGAATGATGGGCAAGAGGGCTGTGAAGCACTCTTGCGTGAATTGACATCTTCGATGCACCGCTTAAACATTGGCACAATCGACAGTTTCTTTGTTAAAACCGCGCAATCATTTAGCGATGCTCTTGGGATGACGCCTGGATGGTCTATTCTCGATGAGGTCCAAGAAGACGCTGTATTTTCTTCAGCAGTTTCGTCTATGACGTGCAATCCAAAAATCACAGAACGGTTTGCAAAGTTGCTCAGGTGGAGTAAGTCAGGAGCAAAGGTACCAATCAGCAAAACGTTGAAGGAGATGCAAAGGCAAGCGTATGGTTCTGTTCGTGATACCGAACCAAGCGCATGGCTCTGGGGAGTGCCATTTCCGACAATGAAGGATGACGAATTTTCAGCCGCAATCAACACACTTGCATCTTGTACAACGACTTTTGCTCGACAAGTCACAGATTTACCCAAAGCTGTTGATCGAGTTCAACGTGGAGATTGGAACTCGTTTATCACTAAAGGTATGGCGAATAGTTTACGTAAAGGTAAGACTGATTATTACAGAGCTGAAATTGAATCCGAAATTGTTGAAGCATTGGAGCCACTCATTGCGCATGCAATTGGCATGATGGCAAATAAGTTGTTCGAAAAAAACAAAGCAACACATGCACTTATGCATGCACTGAACGAAAATTGGTCTTTAGCAAAGCATGAAACGGGGCTATATTCCTTTGATGATGTGACGTACCGACTGAGTTTTATTGAAGTGATGAAGGATCTTGTAGAGTTGCAGTATCGATTGGACAGCTCTATTGATCACATACTTATTGACGAATTCCAAGACACATCATTAACTCAGTGGAGTGTTCTTAGACCAATTGTGGATGAAATTCACCAATCAGATAATGACCGTTCCCTTTTTATTGTGGGCGATGTAAAGCAAAGCTTGTATGGTTTTCGTGGCGGAGAGCCCTCGCTACTTCGCAATTTGCCAGAACGGCTAGAGGGTTCTGTAACACGACAACTCGACAAGAGTTGGCGCTGTTCCTCGCCAGTCCTGAGTGCTGTGAACACTATTTTTGAAAATGCACACGAGGCTAAGCTTCTTAATAATCACGCAAGTGGAGCGGCACTGCAGTGGCAAAACGATTTTATTCATCATGTCACAGCTAAACCGAATCGAATTGGTCATGCTGTCATTCAAACAGCGGGTTCTGATCCTGATGGGATAAAAACAGAGCTAACACTCTCGATTGAGAAGGTTGTTGAAATTGTTGCAAACATCCATGCTAATGCGCCAACTGCGGAGATTGGTATTTTAGTTCGAGGAAATACGAAGCAGCAGATTCAACGAATTGTGCATGCACTTAGAACAAATAAGCCTCATGCAGTTCCTGCTGCAGAATTTGGCGGGAATCCTTTGACGGATTCGCCAGCAGTAACTGTAGTTCTTTCTGCATTGTTGATGGCAGATGATCCCGGTAATACAGTCGCACGATTCCATGTAGGCAGTTCTGAGCTAGGTCGGCACTTAGGAATACTTTGGAAAGATGAAAAAGACGACGAAACATTTGAAACAGTTTGTAGGACAATTCGAAGGCGACTTGCTACAAAAGGGTACGCAGATGTAGTTTGCAGTTTCGCCGAGGAGCTTATTGATTCTGTCGATGAGCGCGAACGACTTCGTTTGTGGCAGTTGATTGAATTAGCAGAATCGTGCTCTAATGAAATTGGTCCATCTCAAGGGTTGCGTCCATCAGAATTCGTAGACCTTGTCAAGAAGACGAAAGTTCCCGACCCTGCGTCTTCATTGGTGCAAGTTATGACGGTGCATAAATCGAAAGGTCTCTCTTTTGATGCCGTTGTCGTTTGTGATTTAAATCAGTCAATTTGGAAATCACCAAAGGTGATGCAGTTGCACGATGACCCATGTAAAGCGCCAATTTGTGCGGGTATGTATGCGAGAGACACTTTAGATGCCGAAATTCCTGAATATGCAAAGATGCGAGAAGAGCTTCACACGCAACAAGTACATGATGCATTGTGTTTGTTGTATGTTGCAATGACTCGTGCAAAACATGCGTTACACATGGTAATTCCGAGTAGGAAATCAGAAAATCACTCGAAGAAACTTGATGGATTACTCCTTCAGATAATTGATGAGCCACAAGCGCAAGACCCAGACAAAATTGTATGGACAGCTGATGGTAGTGTTTCGGAATGGTACGAAACTTTTTCAGATACAACTCAGGAAGATCCACCAGCACAAATTGGCGAAGTTTTTATTCGGCCATCGAGAGAGGACGAAGTGTGTAACTGTCATGGTATTGCAAGTGCATCGCCTTCGAGTTTAGAGGGTGGCGGTAAAGTTGAAATTTCTGAGCGGTTCGATGGCATAACAAACGCTGGCTTTAGTTGGGGCACTATTGTGCACTACTGGTTTGAACAGATCGATTGGCTTGAAGGAGACAAACCAACAATTGATGCATTGCTAGAGTCTGCGCCACTTCAGGAAGCATCCATTCTGGGTGAAGAAAAACTTCGTGCTGCAGCAGATAGTTTTATCAAAGCAATTGAGAGTGATGCGATAAGGAATTTGCTCTCAAAGCCAACTGAAAAGGTTTCGGTGTTTAATGAACAGCCGTTCGCAGTTCGAATAGAAAAGGGGACTCATCTTTCTGATATCGAGTTAAAAGAACACACAGACCTCCAAGGAGTTATCGATCGGCTTGTTGTTTATTACGATGACAATGGAAGACCAACTCGAGCGGAAGTTATTGATTGGAAAACCGATTCATTCGATTCGTCAGACGGTAAAGATAAGCAGAAGCACTATGCACCTCAGCTTGCTTCATATCGGTTTGCGGTTGCAAAGTTGCTCGGGTTACAATCCAAAGAAATATCTACAGTCTTAGTCTTTGTTAGAACCCAAGAAATCGTAGAAATGACTGAATAAACCTATTTATTCACGCAATAGAGAGGTGAATAAATAAACGACAAGTTCATCCAGAATTCGCTTGCCTGCAGAGAATTGTGATGGTATTCTTACAGCATCAGTTGAGAATCAGTATCATCTACAGACATTGAAACGAACAGTATGACCTTAATTAGTCCAACAATTGAACACGAATGCATCCCGCTTTCTCATTTAAAAGAGCGAGAAAGAGCTGTAGTGCACATGACAGAACTTGATGCAGATGAACAAGAGGCACTTTCTGCAATGGGTTTACATGAAGACGCTTCTTTTGAGCTGTGCCAACAAGGGCAACCATGCATTATTCAGGTCGAAGCAACACGTCTTGGACTTTCTAGTGAAATCACAAGTCGAATCATGGTTCGTCGTTGTGGCGTCTGCAGTTAAACGAACACATCGATGGCAGAGGCAGAGTCGAAACCAAACACTATTGACTCCGTGTTGCTCTTGGGGAATCCAAACGTTGGAAAGACAACACTGTTCAACCGTCTTTGTGGTTTGCGAAGCGCAACCGCGAACTTCCCAGGTTCTACAGTTGAAGCGAGGAGAGGAACCTCTTCCTCTTCTGATACGAAACGCAGCTTTACTGATCTTCCAGGAATTTATAGCCTGAATATGAAAGATGAACTATCGGGAGTTTGCAGCCAAGCACTCGATGGGATTGAGTGTGATTCCCCAGACGCAGTCGTCGTTGTAGCAGACGCAACAAATTTACGCCGAAACTTAACCATCGTCAATGAAATCCTGCACCGCGATGTGCCGTGTGTACTCGCACTATCGATGGTGGACATCGCCCAGAGATCTGGATTAACAATTGATACTGAAAAATTCGGAGAAAAACTTGGGTGTCATGTTGTCGCAGTCCACCCCCGAACAGGGCAGGGGCTCGGAATATTACATGAAGCTCTTGATAAACCGAAGCGCGATGCAAAACCACTCCCACCCATTTATGATAAAAAAGCCGTAAATGCCTGGGCAAATGAGTTAATCGCCTCAAGTGTCGGGGGTGAACTTGCCATAGGTACGTTTACTGATCGAGTCGACAGGGCGTTCACTCATCCAGTACTTGGGCTCTTTGTATTTGCTGTAGTTATGGCTTGCCTTTTTTGGACAATCTTTACACTCGCGGCTTTTCCAATGGATATGGTTGATGTCATCTTCGGACATGTAGGGACGATTGTTGGCGGATTGCTTCCGGCAGGCGATTTGCATGACATGATTGTTGACGGAGTAATTGGAGGTGTTGCTGGTACAGTGGTTTTTTTACCGCAAATTTGCTTGTTGTTTTTCTTAATAAGTTTGCTCGAAGATACGGGCTATCTAGCAAGAGCTGCATTTGTCATGGATCGCATACTTCGTAGGTTCGGATTACCAGGACAATCGTTCGTACCATTTTTATCTGCTCATGCCTGTGCGATTCCCGCGATTATGGCCGCTCGAATTGTTCCAGATAGACGAGATCGAATTGCAACAATTCTTGTTGCACCCTTTTTCAGTTGTTCAGCTCGACTGCCTGTGTATGTACTCTTGATTGGCGTGTTATTTATTGATCAACCACTCATCGCGGGTTTGGCATTTTTTGGTTGTTATGCACTCGGAGCCGTGGCAGCATTATTCACCGCGTTTATTGTTCGAAGTACAGTAATTCCCGGGGAGTCACGTCCAATGATGCTGGAATTGCCAACGTACAAACTCCCATCGTTAAGAACGGCATTTCTCACAACAATAGATAGAGCGTGGGTGTTTCTCAAAAACGCCGGCACTGTGATTCTCGCCATCGTGGTGATTCTCTGGTGGCTTTCAGCCTATCCAAAGGCGCAAAGCTCAGATCAGGTTATTGCGTTGAGAGAAGAAGCAAGTTTGGTTGCTGCAACAGATACTGCAGAATCAGAACGGTTACTAGATAAAGCGAATTCAATAGAATACACAACACAGTTGTCGGGTAGCTTTGCAGGTCAATTAGGAAAAACATTTCAGCCCTTATTCGCACCTCTTGGCTATGACTGGAAACTCACTGTTGGCGTGATAACTAGCTTTGCTGCACGGGAAGTATTTGTTTCAACCCTTGCGGTTCTTACTGCAGGGGATGATGATGTAGAAAACGAAGGCGTACTCAAAAAGATTGAACATGCAAAGCGAGATAATGGTGAGAGGATTTTTAATGCTCCAACAGCCGCAAGTTTATTAGTTTTCTTTGTTCTTGCTATGCAGTGTTTGCCAACAATTGCTGTTACGAAGAGAGAAACAGGATCGTGGAACTGGGCACTCTTGCAACTCGGATACATGACAGCTCTTGCATGGATTGCTTCCTTTATAACATTTAAATTAGTATCGATGGCGGTGCTGTAGTGGTAATAAGTGATTGGCAATTCTGGATTGTATCAATCATTGCTCTCTTTTCGGTGTTTGTACTCATCCGTCCGTTTTTCCCTCGATGGAAAAAGAATTCTTGCTGTAGCTCTACTGTGAAGCCAAAGAAAACTAAGTTAACAATTAACAAGAGTTAAGGTAAGACTTTTGTTTTGTCGTGTAACGGGTCTGTCCCCAGAAGTTTGCGTAGAAGTTATTGTGCACTTGCTTACCCGCATTGATTATTAGTACAGAAGTTGTGTAGTGCGGGACTGACCCCAAACTGCTAGGGTCAGACCCTTCTTAGGTCGTGTTCGCACTAACGTAAAAATGAGAATCGTCTTGAGAATAACTACTACGTTCTTCAGTTTGGGTCAGACCCGTCGCAGACCCGTTGCAGTCACTAGCGAACGCATCGGCTAGTCACAAGAAGAATGATAAAACCAAGTAGCCCGCCCCACATGCCCCACTCGAGCATTTTGGAAATTGCATGCCACTCACTACCGCCTGCAGCAGTAGCGAAAGTAGCGAGAGTAAGTGAGAACCCAAGCCTGCCGAATAAACTTTGAAGTGAGAGAAACGTTGCTCGTTTTGAAGCGGGCACATTTGGCGCAACCGCGACATTTAATGGAGCGGTCATCAATGCTCGTGGGCAACTTCTCAGTAACGTTGCAATCGCGGCGGGGATGCTCACGAAGAAATGCATTATTGCCATCATTGCAATTTGTAATGCTGCAGCAGATAGCAGTGTTGCGGTTGTGCCAATTCGATTTCGAATTTTAATCGATCGAGAAGCAATCCAAGCTGCAACTAACATAGTAAGTGTTAAGTGAATGCTTGAGAGTAACGGAGTTGCCTTTATTGCGTCATATCTTTTTGCGAGTTCTTCGACGTATGGCTGATAGAACTCGTATGGAATATGGTTGAGAATAATCATAAAAACCGCAAAACAAGAAAGCCAAAGCAAATTGATACTTTTTAATAATCCAAAACATGAAATGATTTGAGAAAATAAGTTCACCCGATCCGATTGTTTGTTTTGAAGTGGTTCTTTGAATTGCAACGTAATAATGAGCAACGCAATTCCACCAGTAAGAGAGAGAACATACGCCCCACGATAATCTGGGATTGCTGCTAGTCCGCCAAGAACGCCAGCACACGCTGTTCCGAGAAAGTTAAAACGCATAGCAACAGCTTCACGCTTAGGGTATTCATCCTCTTCGTTCATGGATTGTGTTGTTTCAAGCAAGAAGCTGGTGTCAGTTCCGCTGTTAAACGCAATGCCTGCCGCTAAAAATATTTGTGCAATCGCAAATTGTTCAAAAGAATTGGCTGAAAGAAATAGTACATACGCTACGCAAAGAAAAACGCTTGCTGAAACCAGTGTTTTCTTTCTCCCAAACACATCGCTGAACCATCCTGATGGTACTTCTAAAACAACAACGCTCGCAAAATATAGAGATTCTAAATAAAGAACATCTGGTAGATCAAGTTTGCTGTTAAAGAAGAGGAAGTAAACTGGTAACCAAAAATAAGCGTGGAATAGACCAACGTACCATGGGTAGAGTCGGAGATTTCTTTGCAAGTTTCCTGTCATGAATCCTTCGATGGGATTGATCGTTTATGTTCAATTGTTTTCGGTACGAATTGTTCCTTGAGCTGAACAGTCTGTTGAAGCTCGCCGCCTTTTTCTGCTTCATATGTAAGTTCTATTTCACCAAAACCACTTACGACGAACTGAAAGAGAGTGCTGTCTTTCCCATTTATTCCATTGTTGACGATAATTTTTTGGGGTTGCTCAGATTCTATTACAGTTAGCTTTGCAGTTGGTTGAATGGACTGAACAGTGCCAGAAGTTGCAACATTGTTTGTGGGTGATGTTTTACATAAAAGAATATCTGGTGAACCAATATGGTTTCTTGCTGCCATCGCTGTTCGAGATGGGATTAATTTGTCGTTCGCAACTTCAACAGTTACTTTCCACAATTGGTTCCCCATTTTTTTTACATCGAGTGCTCCCCACGTAAGCAGGGGCATTTCATCAGCATGGAACATGGTAAATGCAAAATTACGGTGGCAACCTTCTTCAAGCATCCATGGAGGAGTGACTCGGCTGGAGTATTTTTTTGTTCCGCCAACCATAATTTTTCCGTACGTTGGATGATCGACTTCATGGTAAGGAACGAACACATCTTCAAATTGCAACAAGTCACGGAACTGTGTCCGTTCCCCTTTTGAAGGATTGTTTCCATTTGCGTACATTCGTTTTTCTGTCCAGAGTTCATTCGTGAAACTGACAATGCCTAACGTTTCGTATGTGAACCCATCTTCGCCACCATGGACGGTGTACAAATCTTTATACGCAACCATTGGCTCATAAAAGGGGAGAATCTCTGCACCTTTACTTGCAATGGTGGTGTGTACCGCCATGTCTGACCGTGGGTACGTCATGTATGACGCGCTCGGTCCTTGCAGAATCATGCCACCAGCGTTGTGATAACTTTGCGCTGCTGCAACATTTGGATGGCGGAGTAGAAATTCGCCAATTGCTCTCGTCTCTGGCAAACTAAACGGGTAATCTGTGGCGCCATATTGAATCCATTCAGGTTGCCAATCAGCGGGCCAGTTCCGGTTGGGATCGTACCCGCCGATACCGTCTTCGTTCACTTTTCCATCATCATCATTATCAATACCTTCTTCTCCGAGACGAGACCAACCACCAGGAGGGTCGTCTGAAGATACACGAGAGAAAAAACGGGGGTCATCCTCATCAATTTCATACCGACCGAGTGGATCTTTTATCCACATGGAGGTGATGTGTCCATCACCATCAAGATCATCAGGACCATCTTCATCAAGAAGACCGTCATGATCATTGTCAACGGGTCGAATGCCACCTCGCAAGTAATGTGGATTAGCAGGTTGATGGAACCAAACTTCTCTGCCATCAGGATTTTCCATTGGCAAAAAGTAAAATGACCGTTCGTCGATGAGTTCAGTGATACGATCAATCACTCCATAACTTTTACATAAATACCAAATTGAATAAAGTACGGTTTCTGCTGCTTGAATTTCGTTGCCATGAATGTTGCCGTCGATAAACATTGCAGTTTTGTCACGGTCGTTTCCTGTTGCGGCATTATTGAGGGTGATGAGCCAAAGATTTCGATCTCCAACACTCTTTCCAATGGATTCAATTGTCAAGAGATTTGGATATGCATCAACGAGATCGTGAAGTGCCTCAGTCATCTCTGCGTAATCGTACCAGTGGTCAAATCGTAAGTCGACTTTTGATGGGTAGGGCGCTTGTGCAAATATTGCTGTTGTTGAGAAAAGCGCAACTAATGTACTAAGTAAGTGATTCATGCATCACCGCCTTTTGTTTCTTTCAAAGGTGTTGTAATTGTTTTAGTTCCAAACTTTTCACTAAAGAGGGTGATGTTTACGTTGGAGTTTGGCCTCCCTTGGAGAACCCATTTGTACCACCTGCGCGATCCTTCTCCGTTAAGAGACCAAATCAGATTTACTTTACGCCCAGAGACGATGGTGTCGTTTGGAACATCAAGTCGAACGACAAATGGTCGTGCTCGTTTGTTTTTCTTTGCCATTGCAGTTCCTGTTGGGAACCATCCATCATTAATGACTGCAATTGTAACTTCCCACAAGCCGTTTCCTAGTTGTTCAATACTGGGTTGGCTCAAACGAACACTCGGAAGCCGACTTGCGAGGTCAATCATAAATGCAGCTTGTTTTTGAGTGATATCATCGATGGCATTGGTTGGGGGAAGAGTCTTAAAGTAGGGCACCCAGCCACCTATTTCAACTTGTCCGAGTTGTGGGTGTTCGAATGATTTCCACGCGATAAATCCCTTGCCTTCTCGGTGGTTGTCTGAATATTTCAGCCAATTGCCATCTTCGGAAGTTGTTTTCTTCTTGCCCTTACTCGTTTTTATTCGTTTGATTTCAATGCCCATCATTTTGCAATACATTTCTGTCTCTTCAAGGGATGGTGTCACTTCAGATTTCGCCTCGTCTCCATCGATGTATCCTGCTTCAACCGCTGCTTGATACAACTCGTCCATCGTCTCCTGGGAGATGTCTCCAACGCCTGATGGTGTAAGACCATTATCTTCAGTAGTTTCTTCTGCACCGGTTTCGCTTGGCTTGTCTTCCGCTGCATCTTTTTCTCTAGGTCTTGTCCAGAGTGAAGTCGAAAAAGAAGGCACGCCATACTGAGCATACGCCCAAGCAACAAAACTGCCATCCCAGTTTGCTTGTTCATCATTGGCTAGTTCAGTGAGTTCAACAAACTTTTTACTGATTCGCTTATAGAGTTCTACGTCATCTTCAGAAAGTTTTTTTGGAGCGCCTGCTTTATCCTTCCCGTTTTCGACAAATGGCTTGGAAAGAGTATCGTGTTGCCCATACACCACGATGGTTGCTATTTCTTGATGTTGCAACACAAAATCTGCAAGTGCTTTCGATTCGTTTTCTGAAAGTTGCCAGGCGCCTGCGCCATCACCGTGTTCTTTGTAGCCGTGCATAAAGTTCTTGTTGAGATCAACTCCACCGATGCCATCTTCATTGTATTTTCCGTCGCCATCGTTGTCGATTCCTTCTGGATACAACACGAAAGAAGCAACCTGATTCTCAAACTGTTCGGGTGTGATGTTTAGCCTCGAATCATCTTTGTCCGCAAGATGCGTTGCTTTTTCTAAATCTGGCACTCGCATCATAGTGATGAAACCATCGCCATTTAAATCTTCTCCACCATCTTCATCTATTAGACCGTCGTGGTCATTATCGTTTGGTGTTAAGGTTCTGCGTTGTTCATGTTGCACTTCGTTGAAGTAATAATTTGCAGCATCAGGGTTAACTTGTGGAATGATATACAACTTGTGCGTTTCAAGAAGCGATGTAGTTTTTTCAGGTTCCATCGCGAGTAAGGATTGCACTAAGTCGGTTGCAACTTCGGTTCCAAGTAGATGGTCTCCATCAATGCCTGCGACAAGGAGCACCGCTGATCGAGTTTCAACTGGAGTCTCGCCTTCTTTTGCAATTTGGATGCACTGAATCGGTTGCCCGTTAGTGGAGAATCCAATAGTTGTCACAGTGACAGATTCAAGCGATGCAGACAGAGAAGTTATCTCCTTTGTGATGGCATTCGGCGTTCGCCACGTCCGCTCTTGCTCCGGTTGTGTATCTTGAAATGTAAACAAAGTGGCTGCAAGTAAACAAGTTGTAATCATGATAGTAGGTTCCTCTGCTCTAAATTATGTTGATGGTGCGGTAAACAGTATAGAGCCAAATTTGTAAGAGCCCCACGCAACGAGTATACCGAGCACATTGCTGAGTACAACATACATCACTGCTTGTTGAACTCGACCGTCTTCAAGGAGTTCAAAGGTATCAAGAGCAAATGTTGAAAATGTTGTAAACCCACCAAGGACTCCAACGATCAAGAGAAGCCGGAGAAATTCACGGTGTTGGAAAAGTGGTCCAATGAGTAGAGCGGTCACGAATCCGATTAAGGAGCAACCGACAATATTCACCAAAATAGTACCAAGCGGGAACTCTGATGGAGTCCAAGATTGTCCGATGTTGGCAGCAAAGTAGCGAAGGAGTGCGCCAAGTCCGCCACCAAACGCGACTGCAAAAAGTGTTGAAAGTTCCATAACGCGCCCGGCAGGATTCGAACCTGCGACCTCCGCTTTAGGAAAGCGATGCTCTATCCAACTGAGCTACGAGCGCTAAGTGTTGAATTGTATCGTCAAACGTTTGAGTGACCTTGTTGTAACGGGACTGACCCCAAACTGGTGTGGTCAAATCTCTGTCAGGTCGCGTTCGCACTATCGCTAGGGTCAGACCCGTCGCAGACCAGTTACAGTTCTTCTTCGCGAAGGCGAATGACAACTTCACGAACTGCACGCATGACACGGCTCTTTGCATGTCTCACAGATTCTTGTGTCATGCCTAGTCGTTTTGCAGTTCTTTCTGCACTCATGCCCCGTCGTCCGTAGAGTTCGAATGCTTCCCAGGTTTTTGGTTCAAATTTTGGCCGAGCTTCTGTCATCGCTTCCGAGAGTAAGTGTTCTGCCCATTCGCGGTCAAAAACTGCTTCGAGATCATCGCGAGGATCTTCTGCAATTTTCATCCCATGCGTATCAAGATTGCCCTCTCGTCTTTTACGATAGCGTTGTCGAATAGCATTCAGAGTTATTCGTTTGAGATACCCACGAAATCGTCCTTTACTTGGATCATATTCGAATCGATCTGTAACTTTGAAAAAGTTGAACAAAACAGTCTGCATAATGTCATCGGCTTCACTACTTGGGAGTCCAGCATTCCGAGCAAAACCGCAAATAATTGGGCCGTATCGGTCGACAAAAATACCCCATCCCATTTCTCGATTGACAGTTTCATCAGATTTTAACTGCAAGAGCAAATCCATATTTGTTTCATACCGTCCATTCACTGTACGAACGAGCGTCGGAATTTCATCACCCGAATCAAGCATCGGAACCTTGTCAAGTTCTTCCACCATCTCTTGGTTTAGGCTCTCAGTCTCGCTTCTAATTCGGACAAGGAACTTCCAAGGTCCGACTTGAACAAGATCGTCTCGATGAAGTTGCACTTCTTCGCCTGATTCCATTCGAATAGTATTGAGGTATGTCCCGCTTCTACTTTCTAAATCTTTCAAGAGCCAACGATCATCTTTGCACTTCAATTGTGCATGTTTACGAGAGATGTATCTGTTCGTAAGTTGGAAGGAGCACTCGGGACTTCGACCAAGTATCACTTCCTCAGTTGGCAGGGCGCTGATTGTTGGTAGTTCCTTGCCGTGAATCTGGCTCAGCAAAAGTTTGTTGAGATGTTCATTTGTATCGGGCACAGTGTAATTATTCTATAAAAAAGGGTTTAACGCACTCAATTTATAAAGAATGTAGTTTTTTTATACCGCTATTACTTATTTCGGTGCTATTGTAGTATGAATTACTGGGCTTTTACTCTGAAGTGACGGAAACTCCACCTCTCTATGGCTACTAACGACTATCCAACTGATCCTAACGCTGAAACCATTGGGTTACCAAGCGATGACTCTGGGAAGGGTAGCGTGCCAGAGCCTGGCAAGTTTGCCACAACTGGGATGCCTTCCGAAATTGGGCGTTATAAAATTTTGGGCATTATTGCAAGTGGTGGCATGGGTGTTGTCTATGAGGCAATGCAGGAAGCACCCCGTAGACGTGTTGGTCTGAAAATTATTAAAGCGGGTGCCGCAAGTGAGATGGCATTGCATCGATTCCATTTTGAATCACAAACGCTAGCAAAATTAAGTCACCCAAACATTGCTCAGGTATACGAAGCGGGAACTTGGGAAAGTGAAAATGGCGAAGTACCGTTTTTCGCGATGGAATACATCCCTGGTGCTCGTGGAATCGTTTCCTTTGCCGAGAAAAAAGATTTGCCGATTAGAGATCGATTGGAACTCTTTGCGAAAGTTTGTGATGCAGTACACCATGCTCATCAAAAGGGAATTATTCACCGTGATTTGAAGCCAGATAATATTTTGGTTGATGCGAATGGTGAGCCAAAAATTATTGACTTTGGTGTTGCTCGCGCGACTGACGCTGACCTTGCCGTGACAACAATGCAGACAACGATGGGACAACTCATTGGCACGTTGCAGTATATGAGCCCCGAGCAGTGCGACGCGGATCCAGATCGCATTGATACAAGAAGTGACGTGTACGCACTTGGAGTAGTTTTATTCCAACTACTCTCTGGAAAACTCCCATATGATTTGCGTCGTCAAGCAATCCATGAAGCTGTTCGCATTATTAAAGAGCAACGACCAATCTCAATGTCAATAGTTAACACGACTCTTAAGGGCGATGTTGACACAATCGCATTGAAAGCGATGGAAAAAGATTGTGACCGGAGGTATCAATCCGCAGCAGAGCTTGCAAACGATATCAATCACTTCTTAAATAACGAACCGATTATTGCGCGCCCTTTGAGTATTGGATACCAACTGCGACTCTTTACGAAAAAGTACAAGCGAACATGTGCAGCGGTCATGTTACTAGCTGTTTCGATTGTTCTCGGGATAATTGGAACGACGTGGGGCATGATTGAAGCGAACCGGCAAGAGGCGATTGCAACTACGCAGCGTGATATTGCTGAACATCGATACGATGCAATTCTGGACATTTCTCGGGATGTTATAGGGGACTTTTACGTAGGAATTGAAAGACTTAATGCAGCAATGGATGTCCGAAAGTTGGTTCTCGATTCCTCAATGGGTCACCTTGAAGATCTAGAAAAAACTGCAGGTCAGACTGAAAAAATTCAAGCGGCTAAAGCAAAAACACATTCTTTGTATGGTGAATTCTTTAGAAGTTTAACAGGCGCGAATCAAGGCGATATCTCTAAGTCAAGACACCATCACAATGAAGCAAAGAAACTATATACCGAGTTGATAGGTAGCGGACTCATGAAATATAACTATCAACTTGCTCTTGTTTATGGAGATTTAGCTAATCTAAGTCGAATCGAAGAGGAGTATGGTACTAGTTTAAAATTGCTTGAGAAAGCGAAGTCTACAATTGCAGTTTTATTAGATGAATTTCCAGATGATAAGTACGCCACGCGTTTTGATAGCAGGGTTAGGCTAACCAAGGTAGATGTTCTTGTAAAACTTAAGCGTTACGATGAAGTTAAGGAGCAACTTGCGAGTCTCGCAGAGTACAGGAAAAGAATAGCAGACGAGTCGCCCAACCAATTTGAGTTGCAACGCGACTATGCAAATATATTGCTCCGAATTGCATCGAGGCACCTTAAAGATAAAGAGTTCGATGAATCGATTCAGAAAAATGAGGCTGCCCTCAAAGTATTCACATCACTCGTTGAAAAGCAACCAGAGAATTCTTGGGCGCTACGAGATTTAGCTTGGGGAAATTATTTCTTGGGTGAAGCGTATATCATTGGAGATCAACAAAACATTGGACTCGATACTCTTGAAGCAGGGCTTCTTATCATCCAGGACCGATGTGTTGGGGATCCGACCAATTCTCGCGCTCGAGATGACATTCCTCTTTATTTGGGTAGTTACGTGACGAAGTGTGGAGAACTAGGTCAAGAAAACCGTGCAAAAGAGAATTGCTACGGTGTCCTTCTGGCCCTTCAGCCAGTTGTGGAAGATGACCCAGAAAACTACGCACTCGCTGAGATTTACGGCAAAGTGAAGGAAATTCACGAGAATATTGGTCAAGTAGCGGCAGCTGATTAATAAAAAAAGCCCTTTTTTAGCTTGAATACGCACAATTTGTATTATTTTAGGGAAATGGGTTCACATTTAGGCGTGTTCTGGATAGTAGGTAGTATCAAGTGAAAAAAAAGAAATAAAGACTGAACCTAACTCAAACAAACCCGTACTACTGAAAACTGAAACAAAACTTCTCTTCTTAATCTCCTCTCCTAATACTCTCTCTTAATTCTCCCCCCTCTCTCTCCCCCCAAAATCTCCTGAAGAAGGAGCGACACTCCCCTCGGTTTCAACCGTGGGGAGTGTTTCATTTGTGACGGTCCCGACGCAGTCACAGTACAAACATTCGATTCGTTCAAATTTCTGACGATTGATACTGACTCTTGAGAGATTGAATCCCTTGTTCTTCACCAATAATTGTTAGCTGGTCGCCTTTTTCTAGAATCGTGCTACCACGTGGAACAACCATGTGTCCTCTTCGATGAATGAGCGCAACGAGACAGTTTTCAGGGAAACCTAAGTTGCGAATAGGTAAATCAATGAGCGACTCCGCCGCCATGCCAATATCAAGCGACAATGACATGAACCTGTCCTTGCGAAGGAGAATTTCCTTCATGTCTTGTGTGGTGCTTGCAGCAAGCCACTGACTCATGAATCCATCCTTATCGACATGACCTGCAAGTTGTGCAAGGAGTCGCAAGTGTTGAGAAGGATCATCTTCAGGACTGATTAAGAAGAAAATTGCATGAATTGACTGTTCTTCATGGTGCCCACCAAACGCATCGCCAATGTCGATTGTTACACCATCTCTACTCCGAGCAATGACCATGATTGACTGTGTAATGTCTGGTAATCGTAAGTGTGGAAGGGCAACACCGCTTGTTACTGGCGTAGCGCCAACGCGAGTTCCATGAAGGAAACCCTCTGAAAGAGCGGTAGCGGTTGTAGGTAATAATGCAGAGAGTTCGTCTGAAGCAGTTGCAACGATATCTTCAAACGTTGCGCCTTCTGGTGAATCGACAACCCTCGATTTTGCAACTATTTCATCAAACGGGTCGTGCTTTCGAAGACCTTTTTCTTTTAAGATCTCTCTTAGTTCAGTGTCAAGCGCCCCAAATCGTTTTCTACCAAGGCGTTCGAAGATGTGGTAGATAGCGCCGTAGCGTTCAACTCGTTTTCTTGCATACGAAAAATACCAAACAATACCAACGACAACGATGCCTGAAGAAAAGACGACTGGGAGCCAACCCATCAAAATGATTATCGTGACACATGCCGATGCGCCTACAAGTTGTAACCAAGGGTAGAAGGGTGCTCTGAATCCAGGATCGTATGAATTGAGTTTTGTTTCTCTCATCACAATCACAGAAAGGCAGAGTATCGAAAAGATGAGTAGTTGAAATGCGCTTGCGAGTTTTGCTATCTTTAAAGGGTCTAAAAATAAAATAATGGTGATGATGAGAGACGCAGAAAGAATAATTCCAACGAAAGGTGTCCCATTACCATCGACTTTTCGCAGAGTCTTTGGAAGTAAATGGTCCCTACTCATGGCAAGCGGATACCGAGATGCACTTAAAATCCCTGCATTTGCAACAGAAAGAAATGCGATGATTGCAGCAACCCCCATAATGTATGCACCTGTACTTGATCCAGTAATTGCTGCTGCAACTGTAGAAACGGGAGTGAGGTTTATCCCACCATTGTTCATGGAGAGTAAGTCTGTCCCTACAACACCCACCATAATAAGCAAACCAACTATGTAAACAGTAATAGCAGTTCCTATTGCAAGAAAGAGCCCCAGTGGCAAGTTGCGTTCTGGATTCTTTATTTCACCTGCTACGCTTATGACTTTAGTCACGCCAATGTAACTAATAAATACAAGACCAGCTGCGGATAGGATATTTTCAGATCCACTATCGAAGAATCCTGAGAAATTAATTGGTTTAATTTCTAAACTTCCCGCAGTAAGAAACCAAGCTAGCAATGACAAAAGAGAGGCGACTAGTATAATTTGAAAGGTTGTCGTCTTCTTTGCTCCAAGGAGATTTAGACTACCAAAGAACACAACGAGCCCGATTGCGATAAAGGTAAACACAGAATCGCCAGTACTATCTGGAAGAAAGAGTTGGATGTACGCACTCATTCCAACAAGCGCGAAAGAGATTTTTAAGAGAAGTGCTAGCCAAATTCCAAGCCCACCAATCGTCCCAACCATAGGCCCTAAGCTTCGATCGAGAAAGTAGTATTCGCCACCCGATCTTGGCATTGCAGTGGCCAGTTCAATTTTACTCAACATAGGCGGAATCAACAGGAGGCCGGCGATTAAGTATGAGAGAACAACCGCAGGGCCGGCAATTTGCGTAGCAAAACTAGGCAACAAGAAAAACCCACTACTTAGGGTTGCGCCTGTTGCGAGTGCAAACACGCCAAACAGACCTAGATTCTTTTTAGTTGATGGTATGAACGCCATTATGTATTCACATTATGCACGAATCGTATGATTCGTGCATAAATTTCGCGAATCAAGCTACGTTATGCGTGCGGTTCAGTCATTTCTCTGAAGTTGAGGTACCCTTCAAGTTCCTCTTCCTCAAGTAATCCTTTTCTGAGGACTATTTCGCGAATGGTCTCACCTGTGTTGAACGCTTCTTTTGCGAGTTTGGAAGTTTGGTCATATCCAATAACTGGGGCAAGGGCAGTACCGACCATCAAACTTCGTTCAACAAGACCCTCGGCGATCTCTTTATTGACACTCAATCCTTGAATGAGTTTTTCACCAAGTGTTTCTGCTGTTTGTCCTAGAAGCAGAATGGACTCAATCAAACACTCTGCGATGACTGGCATACATAAGTTTAGTTCGAGCAAAGAGCCAATGCCTCCGCTTGCTGCAGTTGTAATTGTGACATCGTTGCCAACCACTTTGCAAAACACTTGCATTGCAGATTCAGAAATGACTGGGTTGACCTTTCCTGGCATGATGGAAGAGCCAGGTTGCACAGCTGGAAGAGACAATTGAAATAACCCACATCTAGGACCTGAACCAAGCCAACGAATATCGTTAGCGATTTTAGATATGCTTGTTGCAATTGTTTTGAGCTCTCCGTGCGCTTCGACAACACAATCTCGTGTTGCTTGTGCTTCAAAGTGATTGCTCGCTTCTTTGAAGGTTACGCGGGTTGATCTTGAAAGTTCTTTACAAACCATTGACGCAAATTTTGGATGCGTGTTCATCCCAGTTCCAACTGCAGTCCCGCCAATGGGTAAGTTTTCAGAAAGTCGCATCATTGCACGCTCTGCGCGCCGGATTCCATACTCAATTGCTGCAACGTACCCAGAGAAAATTTGCCCAACTCGAATCGGGGTTGCATCCATCAAGTGTGTCCGACCGATGGTTACGATTTTATCCCATTTTTTCTCTTTTGCTTTTAAACTCTTTCGCATAGACTTGAGTTTTGGAATGAGCAGTGTTTTTATGTCGACACATGCTGCAACTTGCATGGCAGTCGGGAACGTGTCATTTGAGGATTGCCCCATATTGACGTGATCGTTTGGGTGAATTGGATTTTTCGCACCAATTGCTTGACCCGCATCTTTGCAAGCTAGGTTTGAAATAACTTCATTCACATTCATGTTGGTTGAAGTTCCAGATCCAGTTTGGAAAACATCTAGTGGAAAATGATCCATCATCCCTTCAGATCGATCTGGATCATCGAAAACATCAAGAACACCATCGCATGCTTTTACGATTAACTTTGCTCGACGTTGGTCAATTAATCTCAGCTTGCTGTTAACAACAGCAGCTGACCGTTTCAATAACGCAAAAGCACAAATTATTGATGGTGAAAGTGCTTTTCCTGAAATTGGAAAATTAAGCAGTGCACGTTGTGTTGTTGCTCCATAGAGAACGTGCGATGGAACTTCCATCTCGCCCATGGAGTCGCGTTCTATTCGCATCGCCTTTGTTCGTTTTGCCATTTCGTTTTCTCGTGCTATTTTAATTTTGATCTTGATTCGGAGTTGCGTCTACTTGCACTATTCCAAGCAATTCTCGTTGCATTGGAGTGAGTTGATCTTCAAATCGTGAAGTGATTTGTTGTCGAATAACAGATGCTGCAGTTGGGTCATCTTTTTTAACTTGTTTCCAAGCAAGAATCCATGGTTCTGGAGTCGATTGTGCATCAGCCGCCGCATCCCAAGCAGCAGCTGATATTGCTGCTTGGAATCTTAAGGCGAGTAAATCATCATCGACAAGTGACTCTCCAAACACGTTAAGGAGCTGCAATGCTCCAACGGCATCATCTGTAGAAATCATAAGCGGGACCGCTCTTCTTGCAATTGCTTTGCGTGCAGAGAGACTTTTTTCATCTACCTTTTCCCAGACTGCACGGAGTATTTCTAGACGGAGTTTGCCCATCTCAATTCTCTTGAGCATATCATCAGCACGAAGAAGAGAACTTGTGTCAAGTGTTGTTGCAATTGCAAATACTGCGCTGTTCCATGATTCATAATCTGCTCGATACAACTCCATAAGTTGGATAAATGGTTCTATTCCAACTTGTTCTTGTAGTGCTGTGAGTGCGTATTCATATATCTCCGGCGAATCAGACCGTTCAATAAGTGGTTCTGCATATCCAATTGAAGCAAACCCCTTTGCAACAGCAAAACGAGTTTCTTCGTTTGGGTGTTCAAGCAGGCGCGTGAGTTTTCGCCGAACAGCTTGGTTGCCTAGCATGGCTTCAAGTGTAATGAGTGAAGGTGCATCGTTTACTCGCCTTGCTTTTTGCACAGTGCGAATAATGCGTTTCTTGGTTTCATCTGAAACTTCATTAGAATTGAGGAGTACAACGAGTGTGTTAGCGGCAGAATCAACTGGAGCAATTGAAAGCAAGGCGATTGTTGGGTCAATTGCTTTTGGGTGTGGTCGAGTCGTGAAAAACAATAATTCTTCTTCGATCACAAGTCGATTGCTCTCAACGGCAAGCGAATTAGCCACAAACTCTGGCAAACCAGGAACATTTATCTCTGGCAATAATTTTGCAGATGCGATTCGGACAGAAGGACTAGGATCTCGGAGTAGATCTACGACGAGCTGCAATTCTTCATCTGTAGCATCACCATCTCTGAGTAATACAGCTACTCGTTCAATTCCAAACTGTCTTAACTCTGGAAGCGGATCGCTCAATACACTTGGCAATTGTCCGTGTTGATGTTCTGATGAAATGAGTGGCCAATACAATGCATAAGATTCAAGTAAACGTGACTTAAGTGAATCGATAGTTTCAGCGGCAGCAGAAGTAGAATCGAAGGTATTGGAAGTCGATGTTTGAATTCCCTCTGATCGCGTAGTTTCGATAGTGGGAGGAGTCTCGCAACCAAAGCCTATGAAACTACAGAAAGCAACGATTACAGTTAGAAAATGGTGATGTCTATTTTCGTTCATGAAGAGTACGAGCAGTGTATTCGATTCTTCACAAATCAAGCGGAATTATGGGTAACAAGTTCTTGTTTCGGCCATACAATACGCATGTATGAGTAATTGGCAAGATGCAGAACAGCACGCAGACCGTGCACTTGAAATGTTTGAGCGAGAGAGATGGGCAGAGGCAGAAACAGAACTCAGAAAAGCGCTTGAAATTGATCCGGATCAGGGCGATTGGCATTTTAATCTAGGTCTTACTCTCGAACGAATTGGTCGTGACGGAGAAGCACTCTCAAGTTACGAACACGCATCACGGCTCCTTGTAGATTCAATCGACCCCCAACTTGCTGCAGGCTCTGCTTGTTTCCGTTTGGAACGATTTGAAGATGCAATTGTTTGGATTGAGAGAGTGATAGCAATTCAGCCAACAGTTGAACCTGCATGGGCGATGCTGATTGATGCAAATGCTGCCGTTGGCAATCACGATGCTTCTGAGACAGCGTTTTATATGGCACAGGATGCGCTAGAAGATCAGAGTGCACATGTACTTGTTGCGATTAGCGGGAGTTTACTCTCACGTTCTCTTCTTGACCGAGCAGTTTGGTGTGCAAGAGAAGCGCTTAAAATTGATTCTCGTGTTCCAGGTGGTCGACTTCGGTTAGCGAGTGCACTTGTTGCATCTGGGCAAGGCCAGCAAGCCTCTCAAATTTTACTTCAAGAGCTACGAGAAGATCCCGGCAACGTGCAAGCATTACTCTTGCACGCTGACGTTCTCGCTGAATCTGGTCGTGCAAATGAGGCATTAATAAAACTCCATCGAGTTCTTGAGTTAGAACCTGCAAATGTAGATGCACATATTCGAGCTGGTAAGTTTGCGATGGAAGATCGGCGATGGGAAGAAGCGTTTATTGCATGGGGTTTGGTTCGCCGTCTTCAGCCAAGTCATCCAACAGCATGTCTTCATCTCGCGCAGGTTCTTCTCGCGATGCACAGACCTGAAGCTGCAAAACCTCTTCTTCAAGAATACGTGGAACGAATGAATGAAACAAACTCTGATGAAGAGAAGATTTACATTGCAGAGTTATTACTTGCCTCGGGCGAACCAGCACTGGCTACAACACTTCTTGAACCCTTGCGGACGAAGCTATCTGATGATGATTCACAAAAAGTAAGGTGCTACCGCTTATTAGCACTCTCAATGTTTGCATCAGGAAATTTGGATGATGGTGCAGCAATAAGTAGAAAAGTTCTTCGCTTTGATCCCAATTGTGTTGCTTCGATTCACAACCTTGCTCTTGCTGCAATGAAAAATGATCGGTATCGAGCAGCATGGGGTTGGGTTCGTCGTGGTCTTACCATTGATCCACTTGATAACGATTTACGCCGTCTCCGCTCCAGACTAATCTGGGAAGGATTAACGCAGTTTGTTCGAAGGATGTTTATCAAGAATTCGTGAGAAACGAACGCAGCAGGAACTTACATTGTTCCAGAAGTGAAGGGGAGCAATGCCATATATCGAGCTCGCTTGATTGCTTGCGCGACCATTCGCTGCTCCTTAGCGGAAGTTGCTAGTCGTTTACGCGAATAAATTTTACCGTTTGGTGTCATCAAACGACGTAATTCTTCAACAGACTTGTAATCGATATACTTTTTATCTCGATTGTCAGTTTTGAGATACGTTTTTGGTTGGCTTCTGCCATAATCTTTGTTCATAACTTGGGACCTTTCGCCGTGGGTACGAGTGTAGCCCCAACCCAATATCGGTTGAGGCGACGAGAACATGGAATTGTACAAAACCTTGGTGAAGACGGCAAGCGTTGCGTGGGGAATGTATCCTGCACACTCTATGAAGCCAGTCATTGGAATAACCGCTGATCACCATAAAAAACGGCATCGAGTCGCGACAGCGTACTCAGAAGCAGTACAAAAGGCTGGTGGTTTGCCAATTCTTCTCCCACCAATTCAAGGCATGGAATTTCATTATTTAACATTATGTGATGGTTTTATCTTTTCTGGGGGCGACGATCCAACTATGGAAGAATGGGGAGTGAAGACACATCCAAACGCAACTCCAGTTTCACCGGAGAGGCAAACTTTTGAAGTTTCGCTCCTCACCGCGTTGCAGGATCGCAAAGAAGTTCCTGTTCTCGGAGTCTGTCTTGGAATGCAATGGATGGGATTGCTTGCAGGAGGTATGCTAGAGCAGGATCTTCCTGAACCACTTGTAGCAAATCATAAGGAAGCCGACCACCTTGTTTCCGGTTCAATAGGCGAGGGCGTAGTGCACAGCCGTCACCACCAAGCGTTGACCTCGTCTGGTTCACTTGAGATTGTGGCGGTGTCTGAAGATGGGGTCATCGAAGCGGTGAAGAGTGTAAAACACTTTTGGTACACCGGTGTTCAGTGGCACCCTGAACGTACAGAAGACCAAAAACTCGGGCAAGATCTCTTTGTTCAACTTGTGCACGCCAGCACGCAACAGAAGGTCCCTCTCGCATGACAACTCCATCGCCACTCCAAGAAATCCTTGAAAAGTACGAAGTCGATTTCGCAGTGCAGCCCGATGGCACAAATCGAGAAGGCGCAGCAGAGGGACAATTTCAAACGCAACTGCTTTCAGAATTTTTGCCATGGGGAGATGGTGGATGTTTTGTCCTCGCAACAACAGGAATTGTTGAATTGGAATACGCTGCAATTCAAAAATCAGTTGCAGTTTTTGATGCTGCGTGCCGAGGAACAATTGAATTGACTGGTGATGATCGACTTGAATGTATCAATCGACTCACAACGCAGCAATTACTAGAGATGCATGAGGGTGAATCGAAACTCTGCTTTATCATAAGTAGAAAGGGGTGTGTTATTGCTGATGCGCTCGTTCATATATTGCCAGATAAAATTCTTGTTGAAGTAGATATCACTGCTGTTGAACAGGTATGCACTCACTTGACTTCCTACATAGTGATGGAAGATGTGCAGATACAAAATACAACAAAATCAACTCACTGGCTCTGGTGTTTTGGACCAGAGTCAAATCGATTGGTCATTGAAGAAGGGCACACGTTCCGCTTGCCTAAATCGTTTCTTGGCATTGAGGGAATTTCGATAGCTATAGAACCGGCACAAGCAGTTTGCGTGTGGAACAAACTTATAGAGCAGGGTGCGACACCAGTTGGATGGTACGCTTTGAATATGGCAAGAGTTGAACGTGGGGTTCCAATATTCCTGATTGATTTTGATTCCAACAATCTACCACACGAAACGAGCTTAATTCAAAGTAGAGTTCGCTTTGATAAAGGGTGTTACTTGGGTCAAGAAATTGTCGCACGAATGGAATCTCTTGGTAAACCAAAACAGCGGCTCCTAAAACTGCAAATGCAAACAGATGATTTGCCAATTGCAGGAGCGCAACTTTGGGAAGATGAATCGTGTTCAGGCACACCGGTTGGAGTCGTAACTTCAAGTGCAATTAGCCCACTTGGAGGAGGTGTCCCTGCAGTTATTGCGATGGTTGGGAAAAAACATGCTCTTGCAGGCTCAGCACTCTACGTGTATGTTGGTTCAACAAAAGTGGAAGCAGTAATCTCGGAACTTTCACCCTTGACTGAAGAAGAAACAACATGACCACATTTCCAGAGAGCATTCAAATCACAGAGGTGGGTCCCCGAGATGGATTGCAGAACCAAGCAAAGCATGTCTCGACAAAGAAGAAAATTGAACTCATCGATGCGCTCTCGAAAACTGGAGTTAAAAAAATTGAAGCATCAGCATTCGTTCATCCAAAATGGGTGCCTCAACTTGCAGACGCCGATGAAGTTTTTGCAGGTATTCAAAGAGCTGAAGGCGTGAAGTACATGGCTCTTGTCCCAAATGAACGTGGATGGAATCGTGCTCTTGCTGCAGGAGTTGATGAGGTTGCAGTGCTTGCAGCTGCGACTGAAACGTTTTGCCAGAGAAATACAAATACTTCGATTGATGGTGCACTTAATCGACTTCAGCCTATCGTGGAGCATGCATTAGCATGCGGAATTGATGTTCGTGGCTATATAAGTTGTGTTATTGCGTGCCCGTATGAGGGTTCAACTTCGCTTGCTGTTGTTAGCACAATCGTTCAGAGGATGCTTGATATGGGGATTGCAACTATCGCACTTGGAGAAACGATTGGAGTTGCGGCGCCAAATGATATTCGCCGGTTGTACGACGCTCTCGATGGAGTTCTTGCTCCCGAAGAATCTGTATTGCACCTGCACGATACACAAGGAAATGCTTTGGCTTGTGCTGCTGAAGCAATGCGGTGTGGCGTTGTGGAGTTTGATTCCTCTTGCGGTGGATTAGGTGGATGCCCTTACGCGCCCGGTGCAGCGGGTAATCTTGCAACCGAAGATTTGGTTTCTTTTGCACACCAGCGCGGAATCAAAACTGGAATTGATTTCGAAAAACTTGTCGAAGCGTCACGTGTTATCGAAGAAGAACTGCAGTGTCCTCTTCGAAGCGTTGCCTACCGAACATTCCAAGATGAACAGACCCGACCGAGTGAGTAAAACCCATTCGACAGTTTTAATCGATGGACAATGATGCTCTCGTCGTCGAGAATAACAGCTCTTGGATGACTTGGGAATCCATAACACCCTGTATTGATAATGACTCGGCCCTTTCGTTTCCAAATACCAGCATGATGCGTGTGTCCAGTGACGATAAACTTTGCTGATGGTGCATATTTTTCCACCCACTCAGCAACAAGTGATGGGAACTTTAGCCAACTAGAAAGAACGTGGAATATTGCAGGCATCCCTAACAAACACATGTGTGGTAGTGAGGGTCGTTGGCCTCTGTACGTTCCGCTTGCAGCTTCGTGCGAGGCTTTTCTCACGGCAGCAAGTTGTTCATTAAATCCATCGCCATTCTCGCGAATGTATGACTCCCTAGCTTTTAAAATATATTTTGATCTCCAACTCCATGGCGCTATCTCTGGAAATGCTGCGTGCCCATGGAATACAAGAACGGATTTGTTACAGAGCCAAACATGATCAAGTTCACTAATTATGGGATCGTGATTGCCGCAGATTATTGTGGTTTGAACGCCATGCTCCGACGCCATCGCGAGAAGTTCATCAGTTTGTTTTTTTGAAGCTTCAAACGAGCATTGAGAATGTTCTTCCGTAGTGTCTCCATTTAAAATTAAAGTGTTGATTCCATCGAAGAGTTTTTGAAACCGCTGTGCGGATGTGCTCGATGATCTTGATTCACAAAAATGGATGTCTGAGAGAATGAGCGTTTTACTCATTGGTGTCGTACTCGATGTCGTTACTCGTTTCGGCCAATGTTGATGGAATTTTTCCCATCGCGTTTGGATTGTAGCAACCGTTGGTCTGCCTTCTTGAGAAGTTCATCTAGATCCGATGAATCCCAAGGGAAAGTTGCTAGTCCACCTGAAATCGACAAAACTCCCGTTGCTTCATCACCTAGTTTTGGGAATCGAGCTTTCGCAACTTGCTCTTGGAACCGTTTTGCAAGTATCTCAACTGTTGTTGGGTGGTTTGATCCGGGCTCTCGAGGTGGCTCTGGATCACAGAACAACACGGCAAACTCATCGCCTCCGATTCTGCAGACATGATCTCCCCTTCGAATGATGGTTCGTAGTAATCGTACTATTTCCCGAATTATGTCATCTCCGGCGTCGTGCCCCCAGCAATCGTTGTAATGTTTGAAATCATCAATGTCAAAAATCATTATGGTAAGTGGTCGTCGAGCATCTCTTGCGATTTGCAATTCTCTAGCGAAACAAGTTCGTAAAAATCTGCGGTTCCAGGCACCAGAGAGATCATCTTTGTATGCAAGTAACTTTAACTTTCTTTGCCGATGCGCTAAATCAAGCCAGCACGCTGCCCACCGAGAAAGGCGAGTTAACTCACTTTTGGTTGCACCAGTAGCAGCAAGGAGCCCGTGTTCTTCATGTCCGTAACGAAGCGATGCAACTAGTGAAGATTCTGGTGCTGATGAGCGGTCATCTATAATCGCGCAGAAGGTCCATCCAGTTTGTTGTTTCAGTAAATCAACAAGCACATCTTTAAAACTCGCAGGGGCGTGAATGAGTGCTCGAACGAGATCGATTACTCCTAAGTGCGAAGAGTCTTTTACAATTTTTGCACCGTCTGAAATGCCAAGGACTTCGTCTAGGTCAATTTCATATATTGCATCATCGTGTTCTGTTGGTTTTGATTTTGCGCTCACTATTGCTGCTGAGAGTCTTTCTGCAGTGGAGTCTTTTGTGATTGAACCATCCGCCTGATCCGCACGAGAACCCGATCCCGCAACAATGATGATTGCAGTTGGATCTACTCGTCGAAGTGCGTCAAGATGTTCCGTGCAAGTATCCAAAAGTAATTCGTCATCAACAATTACGGCTTCTACAAGGTCAGATGTATTGCATGTTGCAAGTTCGCCAATAGCATCGAACAACGAATGCACGCAACGAACAGGTTGATTCATAGTTGAAATAAGTTCTTCGTTAAATGAACCCGCAAAAACTATTGAGCCTCGTGTTGCGCGTGTTTCCATTATTCATCTACCTTTTGTGGTGCAGGGTCTAACAGCATCGATAGCTCATCCGCATCGATGGAATCGGAGTGAATAATTGGGGGATCTTCGAGTGTGTCAACAATCGCGCCATGATTTTCGATTTCTTCGATCCGACCATCTCGAAGTTCAGAGATTCGAACATGGGGTAAATATTTTTGGATGGAATCAACCATTATCTGCGCTTCATCCAATTCTGATGTGTGGATGAGTAGAAGATGTGGATTTGAAGAATCACCGTTCCATGCTTGCGAGTTTTTCAACTCCTTATCTATTAAACAGATTTCTGCCATGGCAAGGGATGGATGATGTTCAATCGTTGCGGTGAGTTCGTATTTTTGCGCAACATCTTTGGCTGCATCAATGCGTTCCAATGGCACCAATACAACGCATCTTGCAGAATGGTTGTTCTTCTTCTCGTTCATATCCGTACGTTTAGAATATACCCCGTTTCTACTGAAAATCTAGGAAAAACTAACGATTTCTCTCTGTTATCCTGTAATACTCGCGATACAGGCATCTGCAATCGCTACTGACCCATTGATAGGCATGAGTGAGTTGATTGCCTGTTGCATGATAAATCGTTGCTGATGGTCTTTCATCAATTCGAGAATCGTGTTGCCAGCCTGTTTTAGATTACGTTCAGTTTGAATGTGGTCTTTCTCAATAAGTACGCCACCAGCTAAAGAAAGTTCTTGGGCATTCTTCCTTTGGTGATCGTCTTGGTGGTAAGGATATGGAAGAACGACAGCAGGTACCGCATTCATCGCAAGTTCAGCAATGGTGTTTGCTCCACCACGAGTGATGGCGAGGTCGGCTACACCCCACGCGGAACCCATCTCTTCTACAAACTCAGCGACATGAACTGGAATACTCAACTCGCTCCAATCAGCTTGAACATCTTCGACGTGACCCGTGCCAGCAATATGGAGTATTTGCCACCCTTGAAAACGATTTGGATTTTGTTTTGCTAAAGCAGGGACAAGTTCATTGAGTGTTGTAGCGCCTTGTGATGCTCCTGTAACAAGGAGAGTTAAGAGATGCGGGTTGAGACCAAATTTTTCATAGTTACATCTAGATTCTAAAGAATCAACAACACAGTGTCGAAGTGGTGGAGGAACTTTTATAGCGTTTGGCAATGCGCACGAAACGGTAGTCAAAACAGTGTCAGCCCACTTGACTGCAAGGCGATTAGCTTTACCGGGTGGATCATCTAAATTGAGTAAAACCGTGGGACACGAACACTTTTTTGCTGCGCGTAATGCGGGGGCAGCAATAAATCCACCCGTAGAAAGTACACACTCAATTGCATGTTCTTTTATGAACGAAGAGACAATTATTTCACTGCGTTTGAAGCCAACACAAAAACGTAAGAAACCGATTGGCTTTGTGGAAAGAGGAGACGCAGGAAGTGTGAGACACTCAAAAGGTGTTTGCTCTGTCATGAGGAGATCGACAGCGCGAGTGGAATGCGCGAGTATTGCTTTGCAATTTTTCGATTGCAACTCTTCTGCAACAGCAATTGCAGGCGCAACATGACCGCCACTTCCACCACCAGCGATGAGAATTTTAGGCATGTGCGACAGTGTGTTGTTGAGGTCGACGGAGTGGCATTTCCATCACTGTATCGTTTTTTCTATCTATCGCGTCGATGAGACCAATACAAAATGCAGTGAGCAACCAACCTGTTCCGCCATTGCTCAAGAGGGGGAGGGCAATTCCTTTGGTTGGTACAAGCGCGGTGACTACCAAAATATTCATAGCCGCTTGGAACCCAATTGTGATGATAAATCCAAGTGCAATAAGTTGTTCAAAAGTATTTTTTGTCTTTCGAATAACACATACACCTAAAATGACTAATCCTATATATAGAGACGCGACTGCAATTGCGCCAAATATTCCAAGTTCTTCGCAGACGACAGAATAAATAAAATCTGTTGTGTCCTCTGGAAGGTACCCGAACTTGTGAATTCCATTTCCAAGTCCTAAACCAGCAAGCCCGCCCCCTGAAATTGTGGACATCGATTGAAGTATGTGATATCCAGTGTTTTCGGGATCATCGAAAGGATGAAGATATGTTTGTAATCGAGCAATACGATAGGGACTAGCGATGATGGCAAAGATACATCCGCCAATTGCGATGGGGATGAGGGTGGCGAAGTGGATGATTTTTGAACCTGCTGCAAATAGGATGAGGCATGAAACCGCCATGATTAACACTGCGGTGCCCAAATCTTCAATTGCAATGAATGCAGTGATGGCTCCTATTGCGAGCATTGGAGGAACGAATCCTTTCCAAAAGAGGCGGATTTCTTGGATATGTGTAGAACCCCACCACGCAATTGCGAGCACCAAGGCCCATTTCGCAACTTCGCTGGGTTGAAAACTTATTGCTCCAAATTGAACCCATCGACTTGAATAGTTGACTTCAAGACCAACTCCAGGGACATAGACAAGAAAGAGCAGAAGAACGGCAAGAGAAAGAAGCCAAAGCGGGTTGGGCACTCGAAGGAGCGATTTCTCAAGAAACCGTACTGGAAATCGACTTCCGACGAACATCGCAACGATTGCAAAAAAAGCAAGCATCATTGGTCGGCTTGTGAGTAAGTCATAGAATGTAGGCGGATCAACGGAGACCTGCATCCCCGCAGAGTTCACCATGATGACGCCAAGCATGAGCAAAGTGATTGAAATGACGATGATCCCTTGGCCTGCTCGCATATTGTTTGAGTATCGGCCGTATTGTCAACAAAACCGCACAATCCGCTTCGGTTTCGGTCATACTACGCCGTTGCAAATGTCAATTACTAAAGAACAACAGAGCCAAAAGCGAACAATTTATCTTGAGACATTTGGATGCCAGATGAATGAGTTGGATAGTGAACTCGTGCAAGGGCAACTTGCAGCCTTGGGCTATTTGTTTTGTGAAAGCCGCCACGATGCAAATGTTATCTTGTTTAATACATGTTCTGTTCGTCAACAAGCAGAGAACAAGGTGCTGAGTCGAATTGGTGAATTGGGAGTGGAGATAACAGAAGGTCGCGAAGTTGTGATTGGCATGCTTGGTTGTTTACCTGAACGTGAAGGCAAGCGCTTGCTTGGCAAGTATCCTCAGATTGATTTTATTTGTGGTCCAAGTGAACTCGATCGACTTCCAACACTTTTGCACAATGCAGCTCTTGGCGAAAAAATATCATCGTCTAATCGAGCTGCTTTGCAAGGGAATCGTTCGCGAAGTTTAGCTGCCTTATCTGCTGCGGATGACACGTTAGAACTTCTGGACTTATCACGAGCATTTGATCCGGACTTTCGCCAGTCATCGGGTAAGTCTGCGTATGTTCGAATCACGCGAGGGTGCAATAAATTTTGTACGTACTGTGTTGTTCCAAACACGCGTGGTGCGGAAGTGCACCGTCCGCCTGATGCCATAGTTGATGAATGCAGGGGACTAGCAGAGTCAGGAGCAGTTGAAATAACATTGTTGGGACAAACAGTAAATCATTATCGATACACACATGGCGTAGCGATTGGGGTTAATGGTAAAGAAGTGCCTCAGATTGGACCAGGCTTAAAAGCGTTTTCAGCTCCACAGATTGAAAGTCAAAATGTAACGACTTTTGCTAATTTATTGCAACGTATCCATGATGAAGTTCCTCAGATTCTCCGTCTTCGATTTGTGACAAGTTATCCGAAAGATTTTGGCGATGACATTCTAAAAGTCATGCGAGACTGTCCACGCATTTGTAACTACTTGCACGTTCCAGCGCAGTCTGGTTCGAATAGAATTTTGAAACAGATGAATCGTGGGTATACGGTGGAAGAGTATCTTGATTTTATTTCTCGTGCGAGAAAAATTATTCCTGATGTCGAAATTGCTGGCGATATTATTGTTGGTTTTCCAACTGAGGCGGAAGAAGATTTTGAAGCAACGTGCGAACTTATTCGTAAAGTGCGATTTAAGAATAACTTTGTATTTCACTACTCTCCAAGACCGGGCACTGTTGCGATTGATCGATTTGAAGATGATGTGCCGCGAGAAGATAAACACCGTTGGCTACAGGCTATTCTTGAACTTGGTGGCACAATCAGTGGAGAGGTGCACAAGCAGTATGTTGGGCGAATTGTAGAAGTCTTTGTTGAGCGGTTGAGTCCGAAGTCCACAAAAAACGCTGAAGTCGAACTGATGTGGGAGTCTGGGAGAGTTCAACTATCTGGACGAACACAAGGCGACTTGATTTGCGTCTTTGACGTGGAATCAATGGAAAAAGCGAACGAATTGATGGGAACAGTCGTCCCCATCACTGTGACAGATTCCGCACCATTGTTGCTTCTGGGCACGCTGCAGTTTGGGGGTCAGCGACGGGTCTGACCCAAACTGAAGAACGTAGTAGTTATTCTCAAGAC
>CAYSYI010000023.1:0-35118 GCA_964435395.1 uncultured Isosphaeraceae bacterium | reverse complement strand
TCAGTTTGGGTCAGACCCGTCGCAGACTCTTCTTAGGTCGTGTTCGCACTAACGTAAAACTGAGAATCGTCTTGAGAATAACTACTACGTTCTTCAGCTAGGGTCAGACCCGTCGCCAGAGTTCTTGTTGTTCCACAGCTTGTAGACGAAACATTTCTTCGCCATGAACAACAGTGCAGCCTGCAGATTGTGCTGCCTCGAGGAGTGGTGTCATTCTTGGTTTGTACACCGTGTCGATAACACGAATAGATGCATCGAGTGTGAGCCACGGTGCGAGCGAAAGAAGCGGATTGTCGTTTGGTGACTTGCCGCCCTCCATTCCAACCGGCGTGCAATTGATAACGGTATCAATAGAAGGTGATTCTTTACGAGCAACTTCACATAAAAACTCTTTTGCAAGACCTTTCGCTTGTTCGTCTCGTCTCGTTGCTATGTAGACTTTTCCACCGTTCTTTTGTACTGCAACAATCGAAGCGCGGGCTACTCCGCCACCACCGAGAATTAAAACTTGAGTTGCATCTTTACAAAGTGAACGCACAGCCGAAACATCGGTGTTGTATGCACACATGGAATCATTTTGCACCGTAACAGTATTCGCTGCACCAATGTGTTTGCTTACCTCGTCACACGTTGTTGCAAGTCTCATCATTTCTTCCTTATGTGGAATAGTGATGCTTGCTCCTGAAAAATGTAACGTGCTGTATTGGCGCAATTCATTCACCGATGCTTTGAGGTGTTCCCACCCGTTTGGAATACTCAGCGGAAGGTAAACCGAATTGGTGTTTGCAGCTTGGAACGCGGCGTTATGAAATGCTGGACTTGCTGAATGTTCGACATTCTCCCCGATAACGCCATACACCCTCGTGTTTGAATCAATTGCATGAAACGCAAACATGGAATTCAACTCTTTGATTGTCAATTGACCAGGCGCAGTGGACTCTTTTCCTTCAATAGAACCATACGTTGCAAAACTTCCGAACTTAGGGGCAAGAATCCTGCTCATGGCACCATACTTGCCCATACACATTGCAATCATTGGCTGTTGTCTTGACTTTAGCAATTCAAATACTTCAAGGTTGTCACGAATAGAACGTGCTCGCCATACCATTTTTACGATGTCAACTTCTGGGACATCTTGCATCGCAGCTGCGCGTTGCAATAAATCACGAGGTCTGCTTTTCGTGTCATGCCATGACAGAATGATTCCGGTGTTTTCTGAAGAGATAGCATCGAGCAAGAGTGGATGTCTTGTAAGTGTTTCATGTTCAATGTCGATATATTTTGGTGGGGCATTGCATTGCAAGGCTGTTTGATACATCGCAACACGCTCGTCTTCCTCACCCTCAAACATTCCTCCTTCGCCAACACTTCGACATGTGAGGACGGTTGGAATTGGAGAAGACTCAAGGAGAGCCGGTATCTTCTGCGCACAATCGGAACCCATCCCATCTACTCGAATTTCGAGCAGGTCAGCTCCGTCTAATTCTTCTGGTACATCGCCGAAGGTCGACGCAATCAGCAGGGTCATGACCGAATAATCTTTCGAGCAGCATCAACATAGGAAGCATGTGACGAGCGAACCATCTCCATCGTTGCACCGCCAAAGGTGTTTAGAAAAGCAGCAGCAATTTCAAATCCAACTACATTTTCCATAACGACACTTGCTGCGGGCAATGCGCACACATCGGATCTTTCGTAGTCACTACGAACGGCTTCACCTGTTTGCAAATCGACACTGTCCATTCCCTGTAAGAGTGTTGCAATTGGTTTCATCGTTCCTCGCACAACGATTGGCATTCCATTGCTCATGCCGCCCTCAATTCCTCCAGCGTGGTTTGTTGGGCGTGTGAACCCAAAGTGGCATGAGTCTGCTTCGCTCGCGTTGTATGCGATGGCATCGTGTACTTGAGACCCCATTCGTTTGCCGCACTCTGAGCCAAGACCAATCTCCACAGATTTAAACGCTTGAATCCCCATGACAGCGCCGGCTAGTTTTGAATCTAGTTTCTCTTGCCATGAACAGCACGAACCCAAGCCAGGCGGACAACCAAAGACGTGAGTTTCGCACAGTCCACCGACGGTATCTTTTTCTTTTTTCGCAGTACGAATGTGTTCGATGATTGCTTTGCATGTTGCATTGTCTGGGCAATACACAGAAGAATCATCACGTGCATCACGAATAGTTCCAAAGTTTTCTCGAGTGACTTCTGTCGGTGCAGATTCATCAAGCATACTTCGAACAAAACCAAAGCATTCAATGTTAAACTCAAGAAGTAAACACCGCGCAATTGCTCCTGCAGCAGTGCGGGGCGCAGTTTCTCTGGCACTCGCACGCTCGAGAGTGTTCCTGCAATCGTTCGTCAACCACTTTAAAGCACCTGAAAGATCTGCGTGCCCCGGCCTTGGCCGATATACTGGGGGTGTTGCTTCAAGATTTTCAAGGCGGCTGTCTTTATTTACAATTTGAACAACAAGTGGGGCTCCAGTGGTTGCACCTTGGCGAACACCAGAAAGAAATTCGACCCTGTCATGTTCAATCTCTTGCCGTCCACCTCGTCCATACCCACCCTGTCGCCTTCGCAATTCCGAATTTATAAAATCAATGTTGAGAGATAGGCCCGAAGGGAGACCCTCAATCAGTGCGATTCCACATGGACCATGTGATTCTCCAGCAGTCTTGCATGTTAATGTCATACGCAGATTGTACGACCTCTTTGATTAGACCGTTGAACAGGTTGAGCCATCATTCTTTGAAAAGACCAATTCATCGTCCGAATACCCAACTTCAATTGTGTCGCCGGCTTCGTATCTGCCTTGGAGGATGCCCAAGGCGATTGGATTTTCAAGTTTGTGTTGAATCACTCGTTTTAATGGCCGCGCACCAAATTGCGGATCGTAGCCCTCATCGCAAAGTGCAGTTACAGCCTCACCACTAATAGAGAGCGATAATCCGCGGTCAGCAAGTCGAGTTTTTAGATGTCGCAATTGAATTTCAACTATTCCGCCAAGTTGTTCACGAGTGAGTTGGTGGAACACAATCGTGTCATCGATTCGGTTGATGAGTTCTGGTCTCAAACTGTGTTTTAAAATACCAAGTACGCTTTCTTTAATTTCATCTTGAGATGCACCACTATCGGACATTGCAAGTAACTCTGAGGAACCTAGATTGCTCGTCATAACTATGATTGTGTTTTTAAAATCAACAGTGCGACCGTGCCCGTCAGTGAGATGTCCGTCATCAAGCACTTGAAGTAGAACATTGGAAACATCTTCATGTGCCTTTTCCATTTCATCAAACAGAACAACGGAGTATGGTCGACGTCGAACAGCTTCTGTTAATCGCCCACCCTCTTCATAACCAACATATCCGGGAGGAGCTCCAATCAAACGAGCAACAGCGTGCTGCTCCATGTATTCACTCATGTCAATTCGAACCATAGCTTCTTCAGTGTCGAATAAAAATTCTGCAAGGGCTTTGCAAAGTTCAGTTTTGCCAACGCCGGTTGGACCCAAGAATAAAAACGAACCAATTGGTTTCGACTCTTCGCTTAGGCCTGCACGGTTTCGCCGTACAGCTTCTGAAACAGCCATGACAGCTTCGTCTTGACCGATGACCCGTTGTTCAAGCGCCAATTCCATCTGTAATAATTTTTCTCTTTCGCCTTCAACGAGCCTCACAGCAGGGATTCCAGTCCATCTTGCAACGACTTCGGCAACTTGTTCTGCGTCGACTTCTTCGCGAACCATATTAAGACCTTGCTCGCGTCGCTCCTTAAGTTTTTCTTCGGCGCAACTCAATCGTGTTTCGAGTTCTGGAATTTCACCGTACTGAATTTTTGCGGCGGTTTCTAAGTCGCCACTTCGTTGTGCTTGAGTCAATGCAGTTTGTTTTGCATCAATTTCTGTTTTAGTTGCACGAATTTCATCAAGTTCAGCTTTTTCAATATCCCAACGTGCGGTTATCTCGACGTTCTTTTCGCCAAGTTCAGAAATTTCTATTTCAACTTTTCGGAGCCTCTCCTTTGAATCGTCATCTGTTTCAATTTTAAGTGCTTCTCGTTCAATTTCTAGTTGTAAAATTCGCCTTCGCAATTCATCAAGTTCTGTTGGCATTGAATCGTTCTCTAAACATAAGCGACTTGATGCTTCGTCGAGCAAGTCGATGGCTTTGTCTGGTAAGAATCGATCCGCGATATACCGTTGACTTAGTTTTGCTGCGGCAACGATTGCGCCATCCTGTATTCGAACTCCGTGATGCGCTTCGTATCTTGGTTTTAAACCACGCAGAATAGCAATCGTTTCTTCAACTGACGGCTGTTCAACTAATATTGGTTGAAAGCGACGTTCGAACGCTGCGTCCTTCTCAATGTGGGTGCGATATTCGTCAAGTGTCGTTGCCCCAATGCAGCGAAGGTCACCTCGTGCAAGTGCTGGCTTGAGCAAATTGCCTGCGCTGACTGCTCCTTCAGCAGCGCCAGCACCAACGATTGTGTGTAATTCATCAATGAAGAGAATGATTTTCCCCTCGCTCGCAGTAACTTCCCTGAGAACTGCTTTAAGTCGTTCTTCAAACTCGCCACGGAACTTTGCTCCTGCGAGAAGTTGGCCAACATCAAGAGCAAAAATAGTTGACTCTCGCATACTTGATGGACAATCGTTATTAACAATGCGTTGTGCAAGTCCTTCTGCGATTGCAGTTTTTCCGACACCGGGCTCGCCAATTAGAACAGGATTGTTTTTTGATCTCCTACTTAATACCTGCATGCAACGCCGGATTTCTTCGTCACGACCGATGACAGGATCTAGTTTTCCAATTCTCGCGAGTCCGTTTAAATCGATGCCATATTTTGACAACGCCTCAAATTGTGTGTCGCCACCTGCATCAGTCACATTTGTAACACCAGATTCTTTTCGAATCGCATCGATGGCAATTGTAATGTTTGCTCTTGTAACTCCGCCTAGCTCGAGCACTTCTTTTGCATCACTGTTTTCGGTTGCGAGTGCGAGCAAGAGATGCTCGACGGTTGCATGTGAATCGCCCATCGATTGAGCAGTTTTCATCGCTTCTTGTAATACTTTTACAACTGCTTGCGATGTTTGTGGTTGTGTCCCAGACACGGTTGGCATGCGATTTAGTTGAGCAGTTGCCAGTTCTGCTATTCGCTGTGCATCTCCGCCCGCTCTATTCAGAATCGAATTTGAAATGCCTCCCTCGTCTGCGATGAGGGAACTGAGCAGATGTAGGGGAGAGAGTTCAGCGTGTTGCATCGTGGTAGCAAGAGCAAGTGCTTCTGAAAGTGATTGTTGCGCTAGGGTGGTAAATTTTTCCATATTCATAGTTCAAATGATAGACACAAGTGCGATGCCGAGGGAGTCGTGGTTTTTTAGCTTCCAAGGGCGGGTCGGTGTGCCGAATTGGCAGGACAACCGAATCGTGCAATAGAGTAAAATGAAGTTCTGATGAGCAAGCGGCAAATACATATAACCTTACTCGTGGTAGTTCTTGGTTCTATAACGGCGATTGTTCTTGCCTTGGGTTTTGCGCTTGGTTTTATTGGAGCGCCTCTACAAGGGGAAAAATCATTTGATTTCGGAGTTGTACCGATTGAACGGCCACATGCTATTTTGGAGCACACGTTTCTACTCACAAATAAGAGTGGACACACACTTGAGTTAAAAAGTGCAGTACCTTCCTGCGGGTGTACAACAACTGATTGGCCGGAAGAGCCTGTTCTAGATGGCGAACAATTGGCCGTGCCAGTTCACCTTAAATTGCAACGAAGTAGATACCGAAGTTCAAAGGTGCGGTTGGTGTTTAAAACTGGTGAAGTTGTCATCCTTCACATTGAAGGTGCAGGGCGTTTTGCACAGCGAATACAGTCTCTTCCTCCAATCCTCAAACTCGTTGATGGTGGTACTGAAGGTACTCTAAGTATTTTGAGTTTGGAGTGGTACGAGCCATCTCGCCCACCTCTGCCGAAGATGAATTCGCCAGAGCAAGTAACCGTGGAAGTAGACAGTTGGGTGTTGGGTAAAGCGGGAGACCCTCATACGTTGACACCAGATGTTTGGACGTTGCGCTTGCAAAGTTCTTTGGCGGGAGAGTTGGAAGTTGGCAGCGAGTTAGTCGTCGAAATGGACGAGAGTAAAACGCTTCGTATTCCACTTGAACAGGTGGAATCTCTAGGTGGGCCAAAATCTGTGTGGGACCATCTTAATGATTGATACACATTGCCATCTTACAAATCCACAATTGGTGCATCGAGTTGGTGATGTCATTGAAGATGCGAAACGAGTTGGTGTCCACACACTAATCACGGTGGCTACGGATGGTGAAGATGCTCTCGTAGCGAGGCAAGTTGCCAATCTTCATGAGAACGTCTATTTTTCTTCTGGCATTCACCCACTGCACGCAGATGGCGATTGGAAGTGGGAATATGTCACCGAGGCATCCAAAGATGAAAAATGCGTTGCGTGGGGCGAATTGGGTCTCGATAGGCACTATGCGGAGCCAGCATTTGAACTGCAAGAGCAACTCTTAGAAGAGCACCTTGCTCTCATTGAAGCCAAAAAAAAGGATTCCAGACCGGTTATCGTGCATTGCAGGAAGGCGGTTGCTGATTTGATCCCTCGCTTCGAAGCAAGTTCAATTGATGGGAACAGATTTGTGTTTCATTGCTTCACCGAGACTGAGGCAGACATTCGCTTGATTCTTGATTTAGGTGCGATGGTGAGTTTTACAGGCGTTGTCACCTACAAGAATGCCTCGGAAGTTGCTGCAGCAGCAAGACTTGTGCCGCTAGACCGAATCATGGTTGAAACAGATTCCCCTTACCTTTCACCTGAGCCTGTTCGAAAACTTCGACCAAACGAACCAAAGAACGTGGTCTATACCGCCGCTTTTCTTGCCTCGCTCTTTGATCTGAGCGCAAAGGTTTTTGAGCAAAAAACCGACCAAAACGCTCAGCGCTTCTTCAACTTCTGAGATTGCCTCAGTGAGGACAGCTCGTCCCTCTCTCAACTTTTCGGAGTACTGCACAGAGACAAAGGCGGGTTGGAAAGCCTCATGTTGAGAGGCACATTGAGAAAAAACGATAAAAATATCCAGAATAATGAAGTTGTGAGAGAAGGAAGTTTGTGAATTGGGGCGCTATCGCACTTGCTGATACTCGCAACCCCACTATCATAGCCGACTTTATTACTCACTTTGAGCCATGAACAACTCGTGGCTCATCCGTTTATTGAACAGCAATAGGATTTCGCTCAAGGCATCTATCACAAATGACACAACAACGATTTACATTCCCTCGTTGGACGAATCTTGCACTTCCTGCATTCGTACTCGTTGGCGCAACCGCTCCGTTGTATTTTGCAATTGTTGTTGCGTATGGCTTTAGTCCACAAGCAACAGATGTTGGTTATATGCCGGAACAACCAATACCATTTAGTCATCAACTTCATGCTGGTGAACTTGGATTAGATTGTCGCTACTGCCACAACACTGTGGAAGAAACAGCGCACGCTGCAATTCCACCAACTGAAACATGTATGAATTGTCACGCACAAATTCATCCTCAGAGCGAAAAACTCCAGCCACTTTTTGAAAGTTATGAAACGGGTATGCCAATAGAGTGGGTGCGAGTGCATGACCTTTCGCAGTATGCATATTTCAACCACAGTGCACACGTAACTCGTGGAATAAGTTGTGTTGAATGTCACGGTCGTGTTGACACGATGGAAGTGATTTACCAACACGAAACTCTTAGTATGAGTTGGTGTCTAAAGTGCCACCGTAACCCAGACCCGCACGTAAGAAACCCAAGTCTCGTGACACAACTCGATTGGGGCCTAGATATGTCTGCAGCAGAACGTATTGCTGATAGTGCATCGTGGCGAGTACGTAATAATTTGAAACCATCACAGGATTGTTCGACATGTCATCGGTGAATGAACCCAAAAATACTGAACGAATGTGGTGGCGATCCCTCGATGAGGCGATTGTGCCAAACGAATTCAAATCTACGAATACTGACGAGTTTCCAGATGGTTCAAGTGAACTGTTGGCGACTGGAAATGACCGCCGGCACTTTTTAAAAATAATGGGTGCTTCCATGGCGCTTGCTGGTCTTGGAGTTACAGGATGTCGTCGCTGGCCAAAGGAACACATCGTTCCCTATGCACATCGACCAGAAGGCACAATGCCAGGTATTCCCCAGCACTACGCAAGTTGTTTCGATTTTGGAGGTATTTCTCAGGGTGTACTTGTCACAAGTAATGATGGTAGACCAACAAAAATTGAAGGCAACCCAACGCACCCGGACAGCAAGGGTGCAACAGATGCATTTACCCAATCTTCCATTTTAGATTTGTATGACCCCGATCGAAGTAGGGGTGTCGAATACGATGGCAAGAAGTCATCCCTCCCCGCATTTAAGGAGTGGATTTCAACATACTTGCCAAATCAAGGGAAGGGTGTTGCAGTTGTTGTTGAACCTTCGAGTTCGCCAACCTTCCATCGAATGCGCCGCGCATTCATGAAGAAGAATCCACAAGCGATGTGGGTTGAGTATGCGCCATTGGCAAACACAAATGAACGCGAAGCACTTGGACATGCATTTGGTGGTAACTGGATGCCAGTGCACGACTTCTCAAAAGCAAAAACAATTCTTTCAATTGATGCTGATTTCCTTGGAGCAGGTCCTGCGCAAGTTCCAAACACGCGAGGTTGGTCAGAAGGTCGCAAAGTAAATCATGGTCACATGAGTCGGCTTTTAATGATTGAGACAGCCTTATCTGTAACCGGCTCCAAAGCAGACGAACGATTGGCACTGAGCCCCGCACAAATCTTGGCTTTTTCTCTTCACGATGGCGCTAATGATGGCGCTAATTATGATTCTGTGGAAGGTGCTTCATTTACTGCAGCACAGCAAGCGTGGTTGAAAAAAACAGCAAAAGACATGGGCAATGTTGACCTTGTCGTCGCGGGTGCGAACCAACCCCCAGTTGTACACTATCGCGTTGCAAAGTGGAATGAAATGATTGGCGCGGTTGGTAAAACTGTGTGGTATCGCCCCGTAGAAAATGGAAGTAACGCAACTCTTGCTGATGTAGCGTCTCGGATGAAAGATGGCACAATTGAGAGTGTTATTGTCATTGGCGGTAATCCAGCCTTTACCGCTCCAAGTGACCTCGGCTTCGCAACTGCACTCAAAGAAGTTCCACTTTCCGTTCATCTTTCTTATTACACAGATGAAACATCTTCTGTTTGCAAGTGGCATGTGAATCAATCCCATTGGCTTGAAACATGGAGTGACGGGCAGTCCCTTGATGGAACAACATGCATCGGGCAGCCACTTATCGAGCCACTTTTTGGCGGGCTATCTTCTTCCGAATTCCTCGCAATTCTTGCAGGTGCAGAAGTAACAGATAGCCACACACTTGTGCGGAGGACATTTAATCCAAACGCAGATTTGTGGAATCCAGCATGGCGAACAGCTGTGCATGATGGCGTTGTTGCAAATACCGCTTCGCTCGAAACGCCACCAGTCAATCGAAAATCATTCACTGACAACTCAGTTGTAGGTGGTGTTGGAATGACAGCGCTCTTCACATCGTCTGCATCGGTGTGGGATGGTCGATTCGCAAACAATGGTTGGATGCAGGAACTTCCTGACGCCCTAACTAAATTGACTTGGGACAATGCCGCACTACTTTCTCCTGCGACTGCCAAAGAACTTGGTGTGAAGCAGGGCGACATGCTCAAAGTAACCGTGGGTAAAGAAAGCATTGAGATTGCTGCTCTTCCAGTTCCCGGCACAGCCGATGGCTGCGTGATTCTTCCTCTCGGATACGGTCGCACGTTTAAAGGTCGAGTGTGCACTGGCGCAGGTGTTGATATCTATCCGCTACGAACAAGCAACAACACATGGGCAGCATCAGCAAAAGTTGTTGCAACGGGTGGAACAAATCCACTTGCAACAACACAGTTGCATTTTGGTGTGAACACAACTCCAGGGAAAGGCACGCAAGAAAGATTGCCACTGTTATTCCGTGAGGGTACCCTCGATCAATACAACGATGACCCCGCTTTCGCTCGGCATATTGGTCATACTCTTCATTCGCTCTCGATTTTTGAAGAACAACAATTTGAAGGAGCACAGTATAAGTGGGGCATGTCAATTGACTTGTCAACTTGCACTGGTTGCAACGCATGTGTTGCAGCATGTCACGCAGAAAACAATATTCCAATCGTGGGAAAAGACCAAGTTTTGATGGGCCGTGAAATGCATTGGCTACGAATTGACCGGTATTTTGCGTTTGGAAGCGATGGGCATGGTGGATACGATGGAAACAATCTTGAAAGTGTCATGATTCAACCACTCACATGTCACCATTGCGAAAACGCCCCCTGCGAAGAGGTTTGTCCAGTTGCAGCAACGGTACATGACACAGATGGCTTAAACGTGATGGTGTACAACCGTTGTGTTGGTACGCGGTACTGTTCAAACAACTGTCCCTTTAAAGTTCGACGATTCAATTACTTTGATTACTTTAGGCGGGACCCACTCCGGTCGACAGGATTGTTACAAGTACAACCTGATTATTACGTAAAAGCGCAGTCGGGTGGAAAAACGTTACGTGCGATGCAGTTCAATCCTGATGTTACCGTTCGAATGCGGGGCGTCATGGAAAAATGTACTTATTGCACACAGCGAATTCAACGGGCAAAAATAGCAACAAAAAATGCTTGGGTGAAAAAGACAGAAGCACAAAAAGCAGCAGATCCAAGAGTTGCTATAGCCGACGGTTCAATCGTGACCGCATGCGAGCAAGCGTGCCCCGCAGGCGCCATTGTCTTTGGCGACTTAATGGATGAGAAAAGCCGTGTGTCGATACTTCATAATGAGAAACGGTCTTACGAAATGCTCGAGGAACTGAACATCAAGGCCAGAACAAGATACTTGGCAAGATTAACCAACCCAATTGACGGGTCTAGTGCAGTGGAAGGGGCAACTCACTGATGACAACGCTCCCTCTTAACACAAAGACGAACACAGGCGAAGATCCTCGCCAACGTGCGCAGTTGGTCATGAAACACACCAGCTTTGGTGCAGTTACAGATGACATCTTGAAAGTCAATGAATCCTCAAGACCCCCAAAGTCTTGGTATTTCGCTCTTGCAGTTTCGTTCGCCATGATGTCCATGCTTGGCATCATGATCGGATACCTAATTTTTACTGGCGTTGGCGTTTGGGGCAATAACAATCCTGTTGCTTGGGGATATCCAATCGTCAACTTCGTGTTCTGGGTAGGTATTGGTCATGCAGGGACGTTAATTTCTGCAATCCTCTTCCTCTTTAGACAGAAATGGCGTACAGCAATCAACCGATTTGCTGAAGCGATGACAATCTTCGCAGTTATTTGCGCAGGCACATTCCCAGGCATCCATATCGGTCGAATTTGGCTCGCGTATTGGTTGTTCCCAATTCCAAACCAAATGGACATGTGGCCTCAATTTAGAAGCCCTCTCTTGTGGGATGTATTTGCTGTTGGTACGTACTTCACCGTTTCACTTCTTTTTTGGTATCTCGGGATGATTCCTGATATTGCCACAATGCGTGATCGAACCACGACAAAGGTGAAGGCAGTAGTGTACGGGTTGCTATCTTTAGGTTGGCGAGGAAGTATGCGTCATTGGCATCGATACGAACGGGCGTATCTCTTGCTCGCAGCACTCGCAACACCTTTGGTGCTTTCAGTCCACAGTGTTGTTTCATTCGACTTTGCAGTCGCACAACTTCCTGGCTGGCATACGACAATTTTCCCGCCATACTTCGTTGCAGGTGCAATTTTCTCTGGTTTTGCGATGGTCATGACGCTCGCAATTCCTGCACGGCAACTCTGGGGCTTGAAAAACTTCATCACGATGCGGCACCTTGAAAATATGTGCAAGGTTATTTTGCTTACCGGCTCAATGGTCGGGTATGCGTATTCAATGGAGTTCTTCATCGCGTGGTATAGCGGCGAAATTTATGAATCCTTTACTTTCATCAACCGTGCGTTTGGTCCATACAGCTGGGCGTACTGGATTATGGTGAGTTGTAATGTTATAACTCCTCAAATTTTCTGGTTTAAGAAAGCAAGAAACAGTATTGCAATAATGTTTACTGCATCGCTTCTTGTAAATGTTGGCATGTGGTTCGAGCGATTTGTCATTGTTGTGACATCCCTCGCAAATGACTTCTTGCCATCAAGTTGGGGTATGTATGAACCAACGTGGGTTGATGTTTTAACATTCTTTGGCAGTTTTGGATTGTTTATGACATTCTTCTTGCTATTCATACGTTTCTTACCAGTACTGGCTATCTCAGAAATTAAAGCAATCATGCCACAAGCAGACCCACACGGCCATGGGCATAGTTGTTACGAGATGGAAGGCGAAACGGATGCATCAGCAAAAGAAGCGGAGGAAGACGAATGACCGATTCAACCTCTAACACTGTTCCTCGCGAAGACCTCTTTGGTCTTGCTGCAGAGTTTAAAGATACACCGGGCATTTATCACGCCGCAGAAAAAACCCGTGCTGCTGGCTATCGTTGGTTTGATTGCAACGTGCCGTTTCCTGTGCACGGACTCGATCGAGCCATGGGTGTCAAAATGACAATTCTTCCAGTATTCGTATTCGTCGGGGGTCTTACGGGCTTGATTGCTGCCTGTGTTTTGCAAATATTCACCAACTCCCTTGAGGTAGATCTTTGGGCGCTAGTTCCAGTCGTTGGGTATCAATTTGATGTCTCTGGCAAGCCACTTCTTGGTCCTGCTGCCTTCGTTCCAGTTGCATTTGAAATGACTGTGCTGTTCGCAGCATTGACCGCAGTCTTCGGAACATTCTTTTTGAATAAGTTGCCGATGTTTTATCATCCTGTGTTGAAACATCCTGCACTTTCTCGAGCAACGGACGATCGTTTTTATCTTGTGATTGAGGCGAAGGATCCAAATTTCATCTGCGATGAGGTTAAAGCATTTTTGCACACCCTCAAACCAGAATCAGTGATTGCGTTGGAAAAATAATGACGAACTTAATCAAACAAATTATTGATGATCTAGTGAGACCAATGTGGGAAGATTTTCTTGCGACACCACTCTGGTTGAAGTGGACTGCGATAGTGATTACGTGTGCAGCAACTATTCCCCTTGCACTCATCTTCAGGGCTCGAACATCATATAGCGATAAACCAAAGATTCATTTTATTCAGAATATGGACAACCAACCGAAGTTTGTTTCGCAAGAAGCCAACGCACTCTTCCTTGATGGTCGTGCAATGCGTCCGAAAATAAAAGGAACAGTTTCACAGGATGAAATGGCAGGGGATACACACAAGTTTATGGGCGTCGTGAATGGCGACTGGGCAACTTCGTACCCACCAAGTTTGACAGTGGATCATGACTTTATGTTGCGCGGGCAAGAACGGTTTACTATTTATTGTGCCCCGTGCCACGGAGCTGTAGGTGATGGGGAAGGTCTCGTGCATCACCGAGCGACACAACTTGTTGAGACTGGCGTGAACGGAACATCGTGGGTTGCCCCAAAAAATCTTCATGAAGATGTTGTTCGAGAACAATCTGTTGGACAATTGTTCAACTCAATTACAAACGGTATCCGAACGATGGCTGCGTATGGTTCACAGATTCCAACAGAAGATAGATGGGCGATTGTTTCGTACATAAAAGCGTTGCAGCTCTCCCAAAATGCAGACCCAAACTCTGTTGAAAATGCGAATGCACTTCCTCGTAAAGAGTTATCGACTGAAGGGAGCAACGAGTGAATGTTGCCGATGTAAAAAATGATAGCATCCGTCTTGGCGGAGTAGCAAGGAAAATGGGTCCAGTATTAGCGATCTTTGGAATTGCATTGCTTCTACTAAGTTGGGTGATTAGTGGTGAAGATAGTTGGACAACATTTTGGAAGTCGTACCTTGTTGCATTGATTTCAGGCTTTGGCATTTGTCTTGGTGCTATGTTTTTCGTCTTGTTGCAACACCTTACACGCTCGGGTTGGAGCGCTTCAGTACGCCGACTTGCTGAAGGTATCGCAAAGAACCTTTCTTGGCTGTGGATACTTTTTGTGCCACTACTCATTTTAGTGTTGAGTGGCAGCGGTGAATTTCTGTACCAGTGGTGCAATGTTGAATTGATGGAACATGATCACATGCTCCATGCAAAGGCGGGATATCTATCGCCAGCATTTTGGTCAACGCGTGCAATCTTCTACCTTCTTGTTTGGGTACTAATTTCCAACCTATATTTCAGGTGGTCAACGTCACAGGATGGCGACGGTGATGTTGCATGGACGCACAAGATGCAAAAGTGGGCTCCACTTTGCATGATTCTCTACGCATTCACACAAAGTTATGCAATCATTGATTGGGTAATGACACTGCAACCAAAATGGTTCAGCACCATGTTTGCTGTGTACTTTTGGGCAGCAACGATGTGTGGATTCTTTTCAGCGCTTATTCTTTTGACACGCTTCTTACAAAAAACAGGACATGTTCAAAAATCAATTACAGTCGAACATTATCATGATCTTGGGAAATGGTTGTTTGGACTTGGCGTTGTATTTTGGGCATACATTGGTTTTAGTCAATATATGTTGATTTGGTACGCAAACATTCCAGTCGAAACCGGTTGGTATATGACTCGCCAACTCGGTGGATGGGCGCCAATTTCCATCTTGTTACTAGTTGGACATTTTCTCATTCCGTTTGTTTTACTTATTACAAGGTGGACAAAAAGGTGGGCGACACCTCTTCCAATTATCGCTGCTTGGCTACTGCTCATGTTCTTCGTAGACATGTTTTGGCTTGTTATGCCAGTCATCCCGGAAGAGGCAATTGCTACCGCAACGTCATACAATCAACTCGCCGAACAAGTTATCGCAGGAGATGTTTCGGTTGGGTATGGATGGAGCCTTGTGAACTTTACTTGTTTGTTTGGCGTGATTTCACTTGTTTGTGGAGGAACGTTGTTTAACCTGCGTAAATGTAACCTTGTCGCAACCGCGGACCCACGGCTTGATGAAGCCTTGCACTTTGAGAACGCATAAGGATTATTGATGAGTAACCCACACGAACAACCACATCTTGTTGATGATCATGAAGACCCAGACGGTTGGGCAACGTGGGCGATAGGTATTGGTGGCTCCTTTCTAATGATTACAACTGTAGCTATAGCCTGTGGCATCTATTACCGTGCAGCGACGACAGAATCGTTTGATAAAAATGTAAATATTCGATTTGAACAGCGTGATATGGTCCGAGATGCTCAACATGCTGTACTTGTAGAAGCTGCACATTGGGTGTCACATCACGATAAAAATGGAAAAGAAGTGAATCGGCTCGTTCTTCCAATCAACGAGGCTATGAATATTATTTCGGGTAATGCTAGATAAAAAATGTTTGTTTTGCGTCCAATTTGTCTTGTAACTCTCGCCATTTCGATCGGCGCGCTTTCGACTGCACTTGACGCTGGACCGACCTTTGCTGATGAAAAGATAGATGCACTCGAGGGCGTTGGCATCACCGAACATTTGGATGAGAAAATTCCACTCGATTTGCCGTTTGTAGATGATGATGGCAAAGAAGTTACTCTTGAACAGTACTTCAATAAAGAAAAGCCCGTCATCCTGACCCTAAATTATTATAAATGCCCAATGCTTTGTAGTTTGACGTTGAATGGATTAACGACTGGACTCGAAGAAATGGAATGGACTTTAGGTGACGAATTTGAAGTCGTTACGATAAGTATTAATCCAGATGAAAAGCCTCCACTAGCGAAGAAAAACAAGGAGGGTTACCTAGGACATTACAATCGAGAAGGCTCGGAAAATGGCTGGCATTTTCTCACGGGTGAGCAGGAGAATATAACGAAACTCGCTGAGTCTCTCGGCTTTGGCTATGTCTTCGATAGTAAAACTGGTGAGTTTCATCACACTGCGAGCATCATGTTTATCACGCCCGATGGCCGTATTTCAAAATACATGAACGATGTCCAGTTTAAGGGGCAGGATCTTAGATTTGCATTAATCGAAGCATCTGAAGGCCGAATCGGCACAACGCTTGACAAGTTTCTACTCTTTAATTGTTTCCAGTATGACCCCGAGAGTAATAGTTATACACCTACAGCGTGGAAATTGATGCGAACAGGTGCAGTATTGATGCTCCTTGTATTAGGAGGTGGCCTCGCTGTTCTTGGCTTTACATCCTCTGATCGCATAAAGAAATCACACAACAACTCAGATGGAACAACTTCATAATGTTCTCGATACTAACATCATTACTGGCAACACTTGCGACATCACCACAAGGCGCGCCCGCTAACTTCTGGTTGTCCAAACAGGCATCAACAGTCGCGGAGAGCGTCGACCTTACTTTTTTTGTCATTACGTGGATTTGCTACTTCTTCTTTGCACTCATTGTTGCCCTACTTGTTGTCTTCGCAGTGAAGTACCGCCGAACATCTCACGACATCACTGTTGATGGACCTACGCACAATACAGCGCTTGAATTAACATGGACAATTATTCCACTTATTCTTGTTGTTGTCATTTTTACGGTTGGCATGAAGGGGTATCTCAATCTTCGCGAAGCACCCGAAGGAAGTTACGAAGTTTCGGTCACCGGGCAAAAATGGACGTGGACATTTGACCATCCTATATACGGAGCATCGCAAGTCGGTGAATTAACCGTTCCAGTTGGCAGACCTGTACGTCTCCTTATGACATCAAATGACGTTATCCATAGTGTTTGGATTCCAGACTTCCGAGTGAAGATGGACGTTATTCCAGGCCGCTATACCTCCCTCTGGTTTGAGGCGACAGAAGTTGGCGACTATATTTTGAACTGCACGGAGTATTGCGGCAAGGATCACTCAGCAATGTTGGCCTGGGTACACGTTGTCCCCGAAGAAGAGTTTGAACCAACTATGAAGAAGCTTGCAAGTGAATACGAAGATATGTCTGTAGGGCAACTTCCTGCTTATGCAATAAATCGGTTATACAACCGGTGCCAATCGTGTCACTCACTTGACGGTAGCGAAAGCACTGGTCCTTCATTTAAGGGTTTATGGGATCGTTGTAAAGACGGTGCAATTTCGTTTACTTCTGGAGAAAAACTTTCCAATCTTCTCGGGGAGGCAACGACATACGAGGTTCCAGAAAACTACATTCGAGCTTCAATAGTGAACCCTCAGGGACATATCGTTCAAGGGTACCTTGGTTCGATGCCATCGTTCCAAGGACAATTGAAGGACAAACAAATTACAGCAATCATTGAGATGTTTAAACATCTCAATGAACTTACAGACGCAGAGGGAAACATCACAGTGAACCCTGATGGAACTCCAAGGCAATAACAATGACTACACTTAATTTGAACAACAGTTCAGACAACTACCTCAATCACACCAAAGGCATTAAGTCGTGGCTGTTTACGCTTGACCATAAACGAATTGGCATCATGTATTTGGTGTGTGTTCTTATCGCTTTCTTCTTAGGTGGTGTGTTCGCGATGTTGCTTCGCTTCCATCTGCTCACCCCAGAAGGCACGTTTATGACGCAAGATCAATACAACCAAGCGTTCACAGTGCATGGTGCGATTATGGTCTTCTTGGTTATTATTCCAGCGATCCCTGCTGCGCTTGGCAACTTTGTCTTACCCATAATGCTCGGAGCAAAAGATGTCGCGTTTCCAAAACTGAACTTGTTCAGCTGGTACCTCTGGATTTTTGGACTCGTTTTCTTTTTGATTGCCCTTGGCAGCGGTGGGATTGATACAGGCTGGACGTTCTACACTCCATACAGCATCGATAAAGCATCTTCGATGGGTGGGGTAATACCCGCATTGATTGGTGCGTTTATTCTTGGTTTTAGTTCCATCTTTACAGGGATGAACTTTATTGTCACGATTCACCGCCTTCGCCCAAAGGGCATGACGTGGTTCAAGATGCCGCTCTTCCTCTGGGGCACCTACGCAACAGCTATTATTCAGGTTCTCGCGACGCCAGTTGTTGGTATCACGCTCCTCCTTTTGATTGTTGAGCGTTCAGTTGGCATAGGTATTTTTGACCCAGCAATGGGCGGAGACCCAGTGTTGTACCAGCACTTCTTCTGGTTCTACTCACATCCAGCTGTGTATATTATGATTTTGCCAGCAATGGGCATTGTGAGTGAATTGATTGCAGTGCACTCTCATCGACACATCTTCGGATACAAATTTATTGCGTATAGTTCGATTGCGATTGCAATTTTTGGTTTCCTTGTCTGGGGACACCACATGTTCACCGCAGGTCAATCCCAGTTGATGAATATTATTTTCTCACTAATCACATTTAGTGTTTCGATTCCATCTGCAGTGAAGGTGTTTAACTGGCTTGCAACTATGTATAAAGGTTCGATTAGCTGGAACGCATCGATGCTTTACGGAATGGCGTTTATTTTCATCTTTGGTATCGGCGGTCTTACCGGACTGTACTGCGCAACGCTAGCGACGGATGTGCACTTGCACGAATCTTACTTTATCGTTGCGCATTTCCATTACACGATGATGGGCTCCGCTTTGATCGGTTTTATTGGCGGTATTCACCACTGGTGGCCAAAGATGACAGGCAAAATGTACAGCGTGCTTTGGAGCCGCATCGGTTTTGCCTTGGTCTTCGTTGGTTTTAACATGTGCTTCTTTTCCCAGTTCATGATGGGTTCAAAGGGTATGCCACGAAGATATGCTCAGTACATTGAAATGCCGCAGTATCAAATTTACCACATCTGGTCGACAGTCGGTTCCGTCATTATGGCGCTTGGTTTTGTATTGACCTTACTTTACTTGCTCCACTCCATTTTTGGTGGCAAAAAGGCACCGGCGAATCCTTGGGGCGGTCGTAGTTTGGAGTGGCAATGCTCGTCGCCACCGCCGTGGGATAACTTTGCAGAGCAACCGGAAGTTGGTGATTGCTACGACTTCAGTGTTCTTGTGTGGAACGAAGAAGAGCAGGGATATGATTGGCGAAAAGATGCCAAGCACCCAGGCGAAGAGGGCAGTTCGTAAGCGAATTGAAAGGTACTTATGTCAAACACTGATTCATCACATCACAGCGATCAAATAGGGCACATTGTTCCAATAAAATTTTTGGTGTTCATTTGCTGCATCTTACTTTTTCTAACAGCGGTAACCGTCTGGGTTTCAAGATACGACTTTACTGAAATTAATATCGCAGAGATGGGCATCATTATGGCGTTGTTCGTCGCTACAGTCAAAGCAACAATCGTTGGCTTGTACTTTATGCACCTTCGTTGGGACCGTCCTTTTCTAGGATTTGTGTTTGTTGGATCGATTTTATTCGTTGTCCTCTTTATCGCGTTGGCGTTGACCGACACTATGGAATATCAACCAGAAATCATCAAAGGCGACACGCCCAAAGTCACCGAGGCAATGGACGCGCTAACGCATTAAACACGCGACGGGTCTGGCCCTTGCAGTCAACATTTTGTCCAGCTTCCAATATTTTTGATACGGTCACGGAACGAGTAAGCTGAAAAGACGTGAACTTAAAAACCCCAAACCCAGTTTTCAATACTTATTAATAGGGCCACTGAGGCGCGGAGAATACAAAAGAATTATTTTTCCTCTCTGTGCCCTCACTCCATCGGCGAAGCAATCGCACTGCCAGGATGATTCGCATACCACGAGAACCAGAGGGAGCGTTCAGATGGGAGAGTGTTTCCCGCGGCATCTCTGACAACTGCAAAGAGCGGCGCATTGCCAACCGTAAAAGTGACAGGAACACCCGAAATATCAAGAGTAATGATTCCATCATCGCCTGCCGCTTCGACAAGATCCTGTATTGCGTACACTACATCGTGGTCACCCGTATCGACTATCACGACGTGCGTTTTTGGATTAACTTCGTCGCTTGGCATCTCGCTCACGGGAAAATAAATTGTGTCATTCAAAAAGTACTGCCGAGGGTCGCCTTTGCGATACCTTTTTTTGTATTGCCCGTCAGGAGATAACGAAGTGGTTTCTGGATGCCGTGCAAACCAATCTTTCCAACCTGTCACTTCGTGAGTAATCGATTTGAGCTCAGTCAATTTTCCAGTAACACTTCGCCCGAGCATTGGAGAGAATAATTGCTCGCCACCGACTTGCTCCGTTTTTGGATACAACAACATTACGCCGTTTCCAGAAAGACCGCTTACACCAAACTCAACTTCTTTTCCGTTTAGTACTCGTTCAAAAACACCAACATATCCACTTGGCCAATTCCAATAGATAGCAATTGGGATGCCACCGAGAGTGTCGTTCACAATTTCGTGAACGTTGAGCATGTGCAATGGATACGCTCTTGTTTCGCCACCAATTTCAACGCCAACAACGAGGTCTGCGCTGACAAGAAATTGATTTCGTTTATTAAAATTTTTGAGCGCAAGTTCTTCTACAGAAAGAATAGGCGGCTCTGTCAATACAGGCGACATGTCTCGGTGTTGCATCACGGCAACAAGTACATCTTCATCAAGTTGCACGTTTGAAAGATCAAACTCATATGAAGCAACAGTTGCTCCGTCGCCTGGTCCGTGGTTTCCAAGACGTAGTACGGCTGGTGCTACTGCCCACGCAATAATCGCGAGAATGACAAAAGCGAGTAATGCGAGCACCCAACCGCCACCTCGAAATGTAAGCCGTATATTTTGTTCAGACATTAGAAGTACCTAATTCTATCCATTGAATTGTTTCGCGATCAATCAACATTGCAACAATGATGAGAGGTAAATAAATAATGCTTGCGAAAAAAAGTCGCCGTGCAGAAGCGTCGTCTCGCTTTTTCCAAAAGACAATGGCCCTCATTGTCATAAACACCCCAAGCAGGGAGCCCGCGATGGCGAAAAATACTCCAGTTGATTCAACGACTGTCAAAAAAAGAGCAAGAGGTATTAAACATGAACTCGTTATAACACTAACACGAGCAGTCAATTCGCCAGACGCATCAATTGCAGGGAGCATTTTAAAGCCACCCCGTTCATAATCTTCTCTGTACATCCAAGCTAAGGCAAGGAAGTGTGGGATTTGCCAGATGAATAAAATTCCAGCAAGAACCCATCCCCCAGCGCTGATTGTTCCACTTGCTGCAACCCAACCGATGAGCGGTGGAAGTGCTCCAACGAGTGCGCCAACAGCAGTGTTAAATGTTGTTATTGGTTTCAGTGGGGTATACACAAGAACGTAAAGCAAAATCGTGAGTAGTGCGATTCCCGCAGCTTCAATATTTGAACCAAAACTTAATATTGAGATACCGATGTATGCAAGAACTATGCCAAAAACAAACGCGTGCACTCTTGAGAGGTGTCCCGCAACGAGGGGTCTTTTACTTGTGCGGTGCATTTTCATGTCGCGAGAACGTTCTGCAAGTTGGTTTAACGCAGCAGCAGAACCTGCACACGCAGTTGTGCCAAGAAGTGTCCAAAGAAGGGTGAGCCAATCGATGCCAAGTGTGCTCGCCATAATAAAGCCAGCGCCTGTTGTAACAACTACTAATAAACTGAGTCGAATTTTAGAGAGTTCAGCATACAAGTTTGAAATACTTGGCGTCGTTCGTGTGGTGCGTTCATTTTCTACTGTCTCTGTCGTGCTATTCATCGAAGCGAGGTAGTATACCTTTTCTTATGCAAAACGAACCAAAACAAACCGTAGCAAGAGTCCTCACTCTCTCACTCGGAGCAACCACCGCGATGTGGGTGTTTTCGTATGTCGCCCTCCTTTTTTCAGGGAAAACTGGCGGAGAAATTCTCTTTGTCCTTGGAGCACTTTGCCTGCCCATTGCTGCAAGGCATGGGAAGAACCTAAAAGAGGGTGCATGGATTGGGTTTGTGTCAGCGCTGTTAAATTTGCTCCTCATTGGATCAATTGTTGGTGGAAAAGCACAAAGCGAATTGCTGGTCACTGGTTTGTATTGGCTTGTTGGTTTGTTTGTTGTTTCAATACTTCTTGGTGTTGTGGGAGCGTCGTTGCATGGTCGATTAAAAGATTGCACGTGCAACGTGGATTGGCATTTTGGTTTTCTTTGTGTTGCAACAACTCTTGTGTTTTTAATGCTCGTAACAGGTGGACTCGTCACCGGCATGGAAGCAGGGCTCGCCGTACCCGATTGGCCAAATAGTTATGGACACAATATGTTGTTGTATCCATTGACTGAAATGGTCTCACCTGGAAACGAAGGTGTCTTCTTTGAACATGCACACCGACTAACTGGCATGTTGATTGGACTGACCTCGCTCATTATGGTTGTCTGCGTCTGGAAGTGGTCGACAAGCAGATGTGCCCGAATACTCGCCTTGTTTATATTTATCTTTGTCTGTGTGCAGGGTTTGCTCGGAGGTCTTCGTGTGACGGGTCATTTAACACTCGCGCAAGATAGAGAAGTACTTGCACCAAACTTATGGATTGGTGTCGTACATGGCGTGGTTGGGCAATTGATTTTTGCAGGATTTGTTATGCTCAGCGCGATGATGTCGCCTACATGGAAGAGCGCAGGAACAGCGTCACAAAAAGGCGATGTAAAATGGTCGATTATGCTCTGTTGCGCCATGGTGTTGCAACTCATTCTTGGCGCCGTGTATCGGCACATGCTAGGCGATGAAGCGCTCGCTCCAAAAGCAACGCATATTTTGTACACACATATAGTTGTAGCCGTGCTGGTTCTGGTCTTTGCAATTGTGACGGGCATTCGCTGCATGGGTAGAAACAACGCTATTTTGAAAAAACTAGGGGTTTCACTGCATGTGCTTGTGCTTGTGCAGTTGTTGCTCGGGGGTGGCGCACTTGTAGTCATTTTGATTAATGAGGGTGAAACAGTTCCACTGTACGAAGTTATCGTGACGACATTGCATCAGGCAAACGGTGCGTTACTTCTTGGTGCTAGTTTTGCAACATATGCGTGGTTTAGACGTATGATGTCTTGAATGATTGAACTTTTTCTTGCACTTTGTTTGAACGCACAGGAGCCAACGGTTTCTGTACAACCCCTACAGTTTTCAGTTACACATGATGGATCTGTGGGCGAATCGATTGACGGTCGAGTGTATGTCATGCTCACAAAGAGAAAGGTGCCACCAGTTGGTGGGCCGAATTGGTGGAGCCCCGAGCCTTTTTTTGCGATTGATGTAAAAGATTGGAAAACGAATGAACCGCTTCTTCTCAATGACCAAGCAGATTCAATGGGGGAGCTAGTTTCAGCACTTCCTGAAGGCTCTTGGAAAGCGGTTGGAGTTTTTCGAGCTTTAACTGAACGGTCATTTATTACAGTCTTTGGTGGTTTATACAGCGAGGCGGTTTCGTTTGAAGTTGGAGACGATGGTGCTTCAACAGTGGACATCGCACTGGTGAATAAAGTTCCTCAACGAACATGGACTGAACATAAAAATCTTCGGCTTGTAGAAAAAACAAGCCCAATGTTGAGCGAGTTTTTTGACAGAGACATCCAACATGGGGCATGTGTCATTGTCCCAGATGACTACGATCCAAAAAGAGAAGAACCGTATCCTGTGATGTATTGGATTGGTGGGTATGGCAGTGATCATAGAGGAGGTCGGATGATGAAGGCGTATTTCACATCTTCTGACTTTGATGATCAAGTTTGTCGAGTGGTTCTCAACGCCCAAACATATTTGGGACACCATGTTTTTGCCGACTCAGAAAACAACGGGCCGCGAATGACGGCACTACTTGAAGAGTTCATTCCGTATTTAGAGAAGGAATATAACCTTGGGGGTTCAGGCAACAATCGTTTTCTTGCAGGGCACTCATCCGGGGGTTGGGCTGCACTTTGGTTGCAAGTTCAAAACCCTGACTTTTTCAATGGTGCTTGGGCACTTGCACCAGATCCATTAGATTTTCATTATTTCCAAACGGTTGACCTCTACGAAGAGGGTGCAAATATGTTTGTTGATAGTGAAGGCAATGAGCGACCTCTTGGTCGCATGGGCACGACACCTGTGTTGTTCACGCGTGGCTTTACAGCGATGGATGATGTGCTTAAGGATGGGGGACAAATGGCATCATTTGAAGCAGTTTTTAGTCCAAAAGGAAGTGATGGTCGACCGGCACAAATGTTTAACCATGAAACGGGAGTTGTGAATCCAGAAGTTGTTGAGCATTGGAAAAAATATGATATCCGTCAATTACTTGAAAACAATTGGGATGCTATTGCACCAAAGCTAAAGAACAAAATCAATATTATCGCGGGCGGTCTAGACACGTTTTATCTCGAGAAACCGGTCATAGAATTGAAGACATTTTTTCTTGAGCATGGCTTTGATTCAAACATTGAAGTTCTTGAAAATGGAGATCACGGTTCAGTTTTTAAAACAACAACGCTTCGAAAAATGGATGCTTTTATCGCAGCTAAGTTAAATCTCCCAAACAATCAAAAAGAAGAAGTGGGACCAGCTGTTGAGTAATCGAGTCGTACATTCTCAATGCAAAGATTCGCAACTCGATGGTATTTCTAAAGAGTTGATGCGACAGGCGTTTGAAAGTGTGACAAGGAAGGGTGTTTTTCATCTTGTGCTGAGTGAGTCGTCGTCACTTGACGATTTTTACGCTCGTGTCATGTGTGACCCAGAAATGAGAACGTTACCGTGGGCAAAAATGCATGTTTGGTTTTTTGGTGATACGACAGATGATGATTCAATTCAAATTGCAGTTGCGATGCACTCTGGAATCGATGAAGCGAACGTGCACGCTGGAGAGATCGACGGAGCGGTTGACTGTTGCGTTCTTACGTGTAGCGAAATTGAAGCGCTTGATGAGGAACTTAAGGAGAATTGCAAAGCATTTTTAATTCTCACTGAGCGTTCGGCTGACGATATTCCATCCGATTGGCCACACGGCGGGGTCGCACATTGGTTCTGCGAAGGGTCTGACGGGCTGCGCTGACCTTACCCTAGCAGTTCACCCAAGACCAACTCCCACTCCTTTTTTAATATGCCCACGAAGTCGCAGAGAAAGCGACGGGTCTGACCCAAACTGAAGATCGTAATAGTCATTCTCAAGACGATTTACAATTTAGCGTAAGCAAAAGACGTCTTAACAAGGGTCTGACCCTAGCGATAGTGCAAACACGACCTAACAGAGAACGACCCGAGCAGTTTGGGGTCAGTCCCGCACAACCCAACTCGAATCATGCAACTCAATGCGGGTAAGCCAGTGCACAAAAACTTCTACGCTTCTGACTGGGGACAGACCCGTTACACGACCCTAGCAGTTTGGGGGTCAGTCCCGCATAACCCAACTTGATTCATGCAAATCAATGTGGGTAAGCCAGTGCACAAAACCGTCTACGCTTTTGACTGGGGACAGACCCGTCGCTCGTGGGGGTCTTACCCTTGCAACAAAAAATCATTTAGAATTTCAGTTGCAGCGAGAGCGTCTCTCATTTTCTTCTTTTGTTTATGCGTTTTTCCAGAGCCTGAAAGATGTTCTTCTGCTGCGGAACTTGTGAGTCGTTCGTCTTGAAAGTGAATTTTTATATTTGTTGCCGACCCTAATTTTTCTGCAAAGATTTTTGTAATCGACACCCGCTGCCCCGGTGAACCATCCATATTCAAGGGAAGTCCCATCACAAGTTCATCAACACCTTGTTCTTCAATCGCCTTGACGATTGCTTCGACAAGCAAGTCACCTATTGGTATTTCTAAAACGCATACCGGCTGAGCCATGCAAAGTTCGTCGTCGCCAACGGCGAGCCCAGTTCTCTTATCGCCTAGGTCGATTGCGAGGTATCTCATCTCAAGTCTTCGTCGACAAGCCCATGCATCTCCTTGACGCGCTGAGCCTCTGATGCGGGGAAAACGAGCGTTGCATCGTTGGTGTGCACGATGACCAAATCGTCGCAACCAATCGTTGTAATAGTGTGTGACTTATCAGATGAGACGCAAAGCACATTGTTGGAATCTAGGTGAAGTGATTTTGTGTCTGAACGATTGCCGTTCTCGTCAGCACTTAGCGTGTCGCCGTAGCTTGGCCAGGAGCCAACGTCAAGCCACTGTACCTTCATCGGAACTGTGCAAATTGAGATGGCATCATCTGATGATGCTGGTTCCATCATTCCATAATCGACACTAATTTTTGGGAGCGACGGGTAGACTTCGTCAAGAACATTCTGTTGTGCACTTGTTCCCCACGCTTCGGCTATTTTCATAATCCCCGAAAAAGATTCTGGTTGAAGTCGTTTCAGTGCGTCAAGGAACGTCCCAGCATGAAAAATAAACATGCCACTGTTCCAAGCAAAGTTTCCAGAAGAAATATATTCTTCAGCAGTTGTTGCGTCTGGCTTTTCAACAAATCGTTTGCACTCTCTAGCACCATCGCGAATGGTGTCGCCTAGTTCAACGTAACCATATCCAGTTGCTGGGAACGTTGGTGTAATTCCAAACGTGATAAACCGAGATTCATCTTCTTCAACAAGCGAAAAACCAAGATCAAGACACTTCACAAACGTATCTTGTGGGCGAATGATGTGATCCGCCGTAAGCACGGCAAAAATTGCATCTGAATCTTGCTTCTGTAAGATCGCGGCGGTAAAAGCAACGGCGTTCAAAGTGTCACGCGGCTCAGGCTCGCCTAGTAGTTGTTCTGCAGGCAATCCAAGTTTTTCACAGATAATCTTCTGATGCTTTTGGTTTGTGCAAACCCACTGTTGTGCACTTTCGACAACACCCTCAAGGCGCTGTGCAGCAATTTCTAAAAGCGACTTGCCGTCAAACAACCCAATCAATTGTTTTGGAGTTGTACCACGACTCATCGGCCAAAGCCGAGTTCCACTGCCGCCTGCCATTATCATTGCATGTCTCATGTTGTTGCCTTGAGCTGGAATGAAGTTTGAACAAGTTGGTCTGCAGTTTCGATTTCTGGATCGGCATCGAATGCACGCTTGATAAGTTGTTTCGCATCTCTTCTTGATTCACCGAGTTGCATGAGCATAAGAACAGCGTCTTCACTAAACGGAGGCAACGTGACTTCAATCGTAGAAGACATCTCTCCAATAAACACATCAACTTTGCCATGCAGTTCAGCAATAATTGTTTCAGCAGAGCGCTTCCCAATTTCGGGCATGCTTGTAAGTGCGGTTGCATCTCTATTTGCAATTGCAGTTGCAGTCTCTGAGAAAGGGCGCACTAACGCGCGGAGCGCTTTGCGGTTTCCAATTCCTTTGACTGTTGTAAACAATTCAAAAAAAGAACGGTCGCGTTCAGATGAAAAGCCAATTAGACGCGGCAAAAAAGAACTCCCTTGCGACTGACCTTCAAGATAGTGCAACGTAAAAAATTCAATTGGCTGTCCTATTTTGCCAAGCAGCTCTGGCACGTTTGCCGCCGGAACGAATAACTCGTACGTGAATGCTTCGACGTGCAGCAGTGCAGAGCGTTCAGTGAGTTCTACCAGTTCGCCTCGTATTCGCGTAATCACGTTTTCATTCTACCAACGGCCAGCCAGTTGCTTTGGCTAATCGGTCGCGTAGTCCTTGTGTAATTTCAGTTTTTGTTGCACTCTCTGGAAATTTGATGAGTTCAATAAACCGAACGGTGGAGTTTGATTTTTCAAATATTGCATCAACCATCTCATCATTCATCGGCGTTCCATCGACTGTAGCGAGCAAAACGGGCGCTTTGGTATGTGCAATCATCGCGCCAATTCCATCTGCAAATGGATGAATTGCTTCTCTTGGTTGTTTGATTCCACCTTCTGGAAAAATACCGATGACACCGTCATTTTTGAGATGTTTCAGCGCGCTTCGAAGTCCTGCAGTATCTTGGCCATCTCGCGCGACAGGGATGATTTCTGCCTGATTCCATATAATTTGGAGGGATGGAATCATATATTCCTGGGCCATGAGCCAACGAATTTTGAAACGGCATTGCGATTGCACCAAGAGCGGATCAATCGGGCTCTGGTGTTTGCACACTACAATCAACTTTCCTGGAAAAACGAACTGTGGTATTTTTTCTGTACCAAACGCTTGGATGTGGTGGTAATAACGCACATATGCCTTGTTGAAAAGCCATATCAGTGCGGTGGTTCCGTCGCCCATGATGCATTTGGCAAGCAATGGGGAAAGAATTTGCTGAATAACAGCGATTCCAAGCAAGGTAACTGTGATAGAAATGGCAAAGATGTACATTTAGTTCTCTGTATGCTAGCCGAGAGAGACAATCATCGGTATCCTGCCACAAGTTTGCACTTGCAGACTGAGAAACGATATGCCTCGTAGAGATGATATTCACTCGATTCTGATTCTCGGCTCTGGACCTATTGTCATTGGTCAAGGGTGTGAATTCGATTATTCAGGTACCCAAGCGTGTAAAGCCCTCCTAGAAGAGGGCTTTCGTGTTGTATTGGTGAATAGTAATCCAGCAACGATTATGACCGATCCTGAATTTTCGGACCGAACGTACATCGAACCCATTACCCCAGAGGCAGTTCGTCGAGTTCTTCAACGGGAACGAGATGCTGGTTATCCAATTGACGCTTTGCTTCCAACAATCGGCGGTCAGACAGCGCTCAATTGTGCATGCGAATTGGATGAACTTGGGACACTCGCCGAGTTTGGTGTTGAAATGATTGGTGCAACTCGGGACGTAATTTTTAAGGCGGAAGATCGGGAAGAGTTTCGAAAAGTTGTTGAATGTGTTGGTTTAGAGCAAGCAAAAAGTGCAACCGTCTCGACGTTGGAAGAAGCAGGTGCGTTTCTTGAGGAGATTGGCTTGCCTGCAATTGTTCGACCAGCATTTACACTTGGTGGAACTGGTGGAGGCATCGCGTACAACCGAGATGAGTTTGAAGAAATTGTGAAGCGTGGAATTGAAGCCTCTCGCATCAATCAAGTGCTCATCGATGAATCGATGCTCGGATGGAAAGAGTATGAATTAGAAGTTGTTCGGGATAAAAAAGATAACTGCGTTGTAGTGTGTGGTATCGAAAACATAGACCCAATGGGTGTGCACACTGGAGATTCCATCACAGTTGCTCCAATTTTGACATTGACCGACAAAGAGTATCAACGCATGCGTGATGGTGCTATCGCCATTATGCGAGAGGTTGGCGTTGACACGGGTGGGTCAAATGTTCAGTTTGCAGTAAATCCAGAAAACGGTAAGCTGATTGTTATTGAAATGAACCCGCGAGTTTCGCGAAGTTCTGCTCTCGCTTCAAAAGCGACTGGTTTTCCTATCGCACGTATTGCGGCAAAACTTGCCGTCGGTTACACCCTTGACGAACTTCGTAACGATATTACACAGACAACATCAGCATGTTTTGAACCATCCATCGATTACGTCGTCACAAAAATGCCACGTTGGACGTTCGAAAAGTTTCCAGAAGCAGATGAAACATTAACAACACAAATGAAATCAGTCGGCGAAGCGATGTCGATTGGCAGAACGTTTAAAGAAAGTTTTCAAAAAGCAATTCGCTCAATGGAAGTGAAACGTTTTGGCTATGGTCTAGATAAAAATGATGAGTGGTTGCGTGCAACTCGGGGCGACGAAGAAGCGAATTGGCCAATTGATGAAGACACGCTCGTACGCAAGTTGTCCGTGCCAAGTCAGGGCCGCATGTATTACATACGGTACGCAATGAAACTTGGTTGGACGCCTAAGCGCATACACGACTTGACAAAAATAGACCCGTGGTTTCTTGACCAGTTTTTACAACTTGTCGAATTTGAAAACGAGTTGCAACACGTTTCTTCGTTAGAAGAAATGCCACTGGAATTGATGCGGCGTACAAAGGAGTTTGGGTATTCAGACCCGCAACTTGCGTACTTGTATGAAGGTGTTGTTTCAACAGAAACTATATTGAAGGTGCGAAACTTTCGAAAGCAACTAGGTGTAGAGCCGGTATATAAACTTGTTGACACATGTGCTGCTGAGTTTGAGGCAATAACGCCGTACTATTATTCAACCTACGAACGGCCGCTAGTGAAACTTGGTGTTGGTGAGGTGTTCGACGATGAAGTTCGAATTACAGACCTTCCGAAGATGGTAATTCTTGGTGGTGGTCCAAATCGAATTGGACAGGGAATTGAATTTGATTATTGTTGTTGCCAAGCTTCGTTCGCAGCTCGTGAAATGGGTTTCGAATCGGTCATGGTGAATTCAAACCCAGAAACTGTGAGCACCGATTTTGATACAAGTGACTTTTTGTTTTTCGAGCCACTTACTTTGGAAGACACACTTAACATTTTAGAGCGATTAAATGGCGGAGGAAGTGATATAGACGACAGGTCCGGCAACGTTGTTGGAGTGATTGTTCAATTTGGTGGGCAGACGCCACTTAATCTCGCGCATGGGCTCGCTGCTGCGGGCGTGCCAATAATAGGGACGGGTTTAGAAGCAATCGACTTAGCAGAAGACCGCGAAAGTTTTAAGGCGATGCTCGATGAGCTTCAGTTACGTCAACCCGAAAATGGAATTGCATATTCCCTCGACGATGCTGTTTCTACTGCAGATAGAATTGGGTATCCAGTTCTAGTTCGACCAAGTTATGTGCTTGGTGGCCGTGGTATGGAAATTTGTAGTGATGAAAAAGCACTTCGATACTACATGCAGACAGCAGTGGATGTTTCAGAACTTGAGCACGCGCCAGTTTTGATAGATCGATTCCTTTCTGAGGCAATTGAAATAGATGTCGATGTTGTAGCAGATTTTATTCCGCACGAAGCGACTTCGTCGAAACAAGTTCCACTTTCAACAGATGCGCACAGTGCAGTTGTTTGCGGTGTTATGGAGCACATCGAACAAGCGGGTATTCACAGCGGGGACAGCACTTGTGTGTTGCCGCCATACTCATTACCAAAATCCATCGTAAAGGAATTGCGTAGACAAGCGTGTGCAATGGCAAAAAGATTGCAAGTCCGAGGTTTGATGAACGTGCAATTCGCAGTGAAAGATGAAACGGTCTATGTGATTGAAGTAAACCCTCGCGCTTCTCGCACAGTTCCATTTGTTGCAAAAGCAAAAGGGGTGCAGTGGTCTCGCATCGCAGCGAAAGTTATGATGGGCGCATCGCTTACGGAACTTGGCACAGAAGAAATTTTGGAAACAGGGTTCTTTGCAGTAAAAGAACCAGCGTTTCCTTTTGAAAAGTTTCCTGGCGTTGATGTTGTCCTTGGACCAGAGATGCGTTCAACTGGAGAAGTCATGGGAATGGATCGGTCCCTGCCAATTGCTCTTGCAAAAGCAAAGATTGCAGTCAGCCGAGCTTTGCCAACATCGGGACAAGTCTTCCTTTCAATCCGCGAGAGTGATAAGGTGCACGCAGTAGAAGTTGCTCGCTCGCTCGTCTCGATGGGCTTTATAGTATTCACAACAAGGGGCACTCGCGATCTTCTTGCGTCGCATAGCGTAGACACGAAACTTATTCGGAAAATTTCTGAAGGCGCTCGCCCTAATATTCTCGACAAACTCGCAAACGGCGAGATTGATTTAATTATTAATACTCCAACAACCACGGGCGCCCAAACCGACGAGGGGCAGATTCGCGCGATGGCAGTTGGTGCAAGAATTCCGATGATCACAACAATTACAGGTGCCCGCGCTGCGGTGCAAGCCATCGAAGCACTCCGAGGTGGTACGTGGCAAGTTGCAGCGTTGCAGGATTATTTCACAGAGCCTGAAGTGTCCACTACGCTTAGGGTATAATTTCCGTTCTATGCCTGATTGGGTACCAACTTGGATCACGCCGCAGCTCTTGACATCGGTCGTTGTCATTCTTGTGATTTTACATCTCTCACTTGGCGCAGCAGCATATTTCATTTTGCTTGAACGAAAAGTATGTGCATGGGTGCAAGATCGCATTGGTCCCGATCGTGTTGGAAAGTTTGGTTTGCTACAACCGCTTGCTGATGGCTTGAAATTGTTCGTTAAGGAAGACTTCATGCCGAAAGGCGTGGACAAAGGCTTGTTTACGATTGCTCCAGCATTAACGGTGATTCCAGCGATGATTGGATTCCTTGTGATTCCGTGGGCGGGTGGTTTGGAACTCTCTGGTGGTGAAACTGTTTCAATCATGGGTGCGAACATCAACATTGGCGTGATTTATATTGTCGCAACAGCATCGCTCGGTGTGTATGGAGTTTCTCTTGGTGGTTGGGCATCGAATAACAAATATTCATTCCTTGGCGGTCTTCGTGCGGCTGCACAAATTATTAGTTACGAAATACCAATGGGTCTTGCACTTCTTTGTGTTGTGCTCGTTTCAGGCACGCTTCTTCCAGAGGCAATTGTTTCGCAACAACTTTCTGGGCAGTGGAATATTGTGCAACAACCACTAGTTGCCATTTTGTTTTATGTGTGCCTCCTTGCAGAAGCAAACCGCGCACCGTTTGATTTGTCTGAGGCAGAACAAGAACTTATTGGTGGCTGGCACACGGAATACTCATCCATGCGGTGGGCGCTTTTCTTCATGGGTGAATATATTCACCTCTTTGTTGGCGCCGCCTTCTTTACGACGCTCTTTCTTGGTGGGTGGTCACTGAATCCAATTACCGGTTGGGATCTTCCAGCAACTGGCGGAATCCTTCTCATCGGGCTTCAATTTGGAATCGTACTTGGTAAGGTCTTTCTCCTTGTCTTCTTGGCGATGATGGTTCGGTGGACATTGCCACGCTTTCGCTTCGACCAACTGATGCGTCTTGCATGGGAGGGCATGATTCCAACGTCGCTCCTATTGGTTCTCATCGTCTCCATCTATATATACCTTGGTTGGACGCCATATCTTTGGACGGGCTCGATTCTTGCGTTAGTCATTATGGCAATCGCAAGACCTCTTCTTCCACGGAGCGATTCCAACAAGCGAGTCGAGTTGCTCGGGAGTCGATTCAGCGCGCCTGCAACCGGCGGTGGTCAAAACACGTAATGGTGCGAAAAATATACGACACCATTGGCGGCGTATGGGTTTCTATCATGCTTCTTATTCGTTGCCGATTTAAAACGGGTTCAGGGAGTTACCTTGCATGGCGAAAAGAAACCGCGTTTGGCAAGGACGGGCAATTTCCTTCATTAACCTCTAAGCAACGCCGAAAGTCAATTCGGGAGTGGTCTCGTTGGGCTTGGCGAAGGGTCTGACCCCAGGTCTGTCCCTTGCTCTGTCCCCGGGTCTGTCCCTTGCTCTGTCCCCGGGTCAGACCCTAGAAAAAAAAGAAAAACCGCATGCTGACACGGGGTCGTCAGGAACTGCGTGTAGTATTCCCGCCAATGGCGAAACAAAAGTCAATGTACGAATGTTCTGCGTGCAACGCGAACTCCCCCACATGGATGGGCAAGTGCTCGAATTGCGGTGGATGGGACACACTCGTAGCAAAGCGAAGGGAGTCTAAAAAACCGGCGTCAAACGCTGCGGCAACGTTTGCAGCATCTGTGGATCAATTTGGTGGCGAGAAGGAAGCCGTGGAACTTCTAGAGATTGAAACTCCAACAATAGGTCGAATGCGCACTGGAATAGGTGAACTTGACCGTGTACTTGGGGGAGGGCTCGTTGTAGGGAGCGTTGTGCTTGTTGGTGGTGAGCCCGGCATTGGAAAATCAACCCTCATGATGCAAGCGGCAATTGGTGCGGTAAAGACGCAACCAGAAGGAAACGTCCTCTATGCCACGAGTGAAGAATCGGCGTACCAATGTAAGTTAAGGGCGGAGCGAGTTCTTGAAGGAATCGAGGGTGCCGATCTCTCTGGCGTCTATGTGCTTGCAGACACTGATTTGGAACGCATCACCGCGCAAGTACTTACACTTCGCCCAAAGGTACTCATTGTGGATTCAATCCAAATGGTCTACCGTGATGATTTGGACTCAACACCCGGAAGTGTGACCCAAATTCGCCGGTGTTGCTTGGAACTAGTGTATCTCGCACGCCAATTAAATATGGCAGTTCTAGTTGTGGGGCACGTTACAAAGGATGGGCAACTTGCTGGGCCTCGTGTTCTTGAGCATATTGTCGATGTCGTGTTGAACTTTGAGGGAGACCGTCATTATGCATTGCGAGGTCTTCGCAGCGTCAAAAACCGTTTTGGGACGACTCTTGAAATCGGCTTATTCGAAATGGGACAGCAGGGTCTTCTTGAAGTTGACGATGCTGCAGCTTTCTTAGACCCCGATGCTCCGCCAAGGGCGGGTGCAATTGTCTGTCCCGCTATGCATGGTTCTCGCTGTCTATTAATAGAAGTGCAAGCCCTGGTTGCTCAAGGTACAATCGGACAAGCGCGAAGGCGCGCCAATGGACTTGATGGAAGTCGGCTTACGATGTTGACTGCGGTGTTAGAACAGCACGGGAATATCTCTCTGAGCGACCAAGACATTTATACAAGCACGGTGGGGGGTCTAAAACTGACAGAGCCAGCAGTTGATCTTGCCCTTTGCGCTTCTATTATTAGTGGATACCGCAATCTTGCCTTGCCTTCGAATATCTGTGCGATTGGAGAGGTTGGGCTCGGAGGCGAACTCAGGAGTGTGCCACAAATGGAACAACGAATTGCACAAGCAAAACGCCGTGGATACAAAAAACTTTTGGTTCCGATAAATCAACAAAAAAAGCTGGGATTGGGGTGTATTGGGGTGGCTTCTATAGGCGAAATAGACACTTTTATTCACGAAAACGCGATAGAGACAACATCCCACGCGAGGTTATCGGACGGAGAAAAATCAGAGTTTGCAAAGTGTGGTTAAGTAAAGTAATGGCAGTGACTTACGTCCGTTTTAAAGGACTTTGTGTTGTTTTTTTTGAGGTTTTATCAGGTAGGTGTAGCCAAATCTGTAGAAGTGGTTACTATTCCGCCTTCAACTTTTCGGTCCACGTGGACCGATAGGGAACAATCGTCCGTTCCAACCGTGTTGGTTGGAATGATGCGGACGGATGGATGGTTAGAACGCGACGCCACGGGAGTCGGTTGATGCGTTCGAAAAATACAGGAGAGTTGACATATGAGTCACCTTTACCTTCTCGGCGTCGCAACACTGACGCTCACTAGTGCTAGCTTTGCAGGTACCGACACGAACGCTGACCTGCAAGCCCGCCTCGA